>CAVRMY010000034.1:0-65769 GCA_963721935.1 uncultured Alphaproteobacteria bacterium | reverse complement strand
ACCGCGAGGCTTACCTGCGCGATGTCCTCACCGCATCGCCGACCGGCTGCCCTGGAATTGGCAATCCACAGCCCCAGTCTCGTGGCAACAGGGCCCCAACCGAGCTATTTCTTATGCTGCCGCAAATCGGAGAGTGCCATCCCACTTTCTGAATACGAGTGAACGCTTGGGAACTTATGGAATAATAAACTAAGCCCGCCGAGCAAGGATGATTGCTTAAGCGGAGGGATTGCATGCTTACGAATTCTTGTCAGGCACTTATTGAAGGTGCCCACCCGGCGGCCACAGGATTGCCTTCAATAATCCAAGTCGGCTCAATTGGGCTTGGCGTTAAACGCGCGGCCGCCGGGTGGGCACCTTCAATAAGTGCCTGACAAGAATTCGTAAGCATGCAATCCCTCCGCTTAAGCAATAATCCCTGCTCGGCGGCTAACTCTGCATTCTTCCATAAGTTCCCAAGCGTTCGCTGGTATTCAGAAAGTGGGATGGCACTCTCCGATTTGCGGTAGGTAATCGCTCGGTTGGGGCCCTGTTCCAGCGACTGGGGCTGTGGATTGCCAATTCCAGGGCAGCCGGTCGGCGATGCGGTGAGGACATCGCGCAGGTAAGCCTCGCGGTCGAGGCCGTTGAGTTTGGCGCTTGCGATCAACGAGTACGTTTTCGCGGTTCGCTCGCCCCACGGTCGGACCCGGCGAACAAATAGTTCTCAAGAGGAGCAAGCGGACCTGTGCGGGCCCTGCCAAGCCGCAAGGCTAGCGGATCAACGCGGGCTCGCCGTCATAAACAAAATCAAACAAAACTAGTGACGGCCAATGACTTAGATCGTTGAGTCTTTTGCGACGACAGATACAGAATCCAATTGCGGTATATGCGCTTGGCCGCTGAATGCCAAGTATTCCTCAAATCCTGTGCTAGTCGATCGACAGGGAAACTAGCGAAGAACTCCGGGCGTCTGTCCGAAAGTGCTTCGCGCTTAAAGGTGATCAATGTTTCTTCCGCATCTCTATTGAAATAGCCCTTCGGCATAGCGGGGTAATTTCGCTCTCTCGCCGGAGGAAACGGCCTATGTCCCTCCTATATTCACCCAACAAGCTTTGAGCCTCATACTCCGGATGACCCTGAAAATAGACGAAAAGGCTCCTTTTGTGCTGCTTGACAAAGCTGTCAACGCCCACCTCGGCCGATTTGGTAAGAATGGTGTAACCGCTTTCTACAAGAGGACCTTCACGCACCTCATTCCACCGAGAATGCGGGATTCTTAAGCTCGATGGAACGTCCAGCATCAAGGGGTGATCCGTTGTTTTCGTTTGAGTAAAGACCCCAATGCATTTGTCAGGCAGAGGGTGGCGCTCAACTCCGTCCAAGTGCAGGACGGCCCCATGAACCGCCAAACAAGAATAAATTGAAGACGACGTATTCTCTTTGGCCCAATCGATCGTTTGCCCGAACGAAGCCCAATATGGCTCTTCCGTGAGGCTGGCGGCCTTTGGTTCAGCCCCAGTGACGATGAGCCCGTCGAGGCTAGTGTTCAAGAGATCATTGGTACCACGATAGAAACGGCGCACATAATCGCGCCCCCAATCGGTGCGCGGAGTTGTCTCCATCGAATAAAGATGCAGTCTGACGATGAGCTTTCCAGCTGCTGCACTAAGCAAGTCAAACACTTGGCGCTCGGTGGATACCAGAGCCGAATCCGGCATATTGTTGATAAGTCCGATGTCGACGCAATTGACAAACGCCGCATGGTTTCCCGATAGCGCTTTGGCACCATCGTTCCTCGCCCTTGTAAAGAGGTGGTGGTCATGGGAGTCTAAATTGACTAAAACGGGCAAAGGAGCGGGTTCCTATCTCAAAAATTCTCCGCGGACCAATCGGTCTGACTAGTGGAGGCCGAGCGTCTCCCGCACCGTGGCCGGCCATTTCGCAAGGTCCGTGCCATGGGTATGGAACATGGCGACCGCCAGACGATCCATTCCGAACGCGACGCAACCGGTGTGGGCCGGCTGCGCCGTTCGCGTCCTTGATGTCCCAGGTCGTGCCGAAGTGGTCGCGGTGATAGTTGAAGCTCATGCATGCGGTCGGCTGCTCTTCCGAGCGCAGCGGAACCAGCAGCTCGAATTTCAGCGATTGCTGCACTTGGCTGACCGCCTTCATCTGGCCGACCCGGCCGAAGAACGGATCGCTCGCATAATCGACCCTGAAGGTCAGGCCGAGGTCGCGCGCGATGGCCTGCGCCCGCACCATCCAGCGCTCGCGAAAGTCGGATACGTCTTCGGGACTGCCGATGCAGACATATTCGCGCATCCGGAACGATTGCAGGCGGTCGAGATGGCGCGACGGCTCGTGGCGGAAGCAGTCGGCCGCGACGTCGAAACGCAAGCCCCCTGACGGCAGCGGGCCTCTGGCGGCCGCGATCGGATAAACCGGATAGCAGGCCGCCGGCGAGAGCACGAGATCGGCGGGCGACAGCGACGTGGTCCAGTCGCCGCCGGCATCATATCGGCTGACCGCTGAATGAATCTCGCGTTCCGTGCCGTGCAACGCGCAGACACAGCCCAGCAGGTTGGGGAAGCTTTTCAGATAACCGGATTTCTCCAGTTGTCCGCGGTTCATCACCGGCGGGAAACGCATCACTTCGGTATCGGCCTCGCGGTGCTGCGTGATCAATGCTGCGAGCCGCTCGATCATGTCCTCATAAAGCGCGGTGCGGGCATAAACGCCATCGGTACCCATCTTGTGGAACAGGATATCGGCGAGATGGTCCAACGGATCGACCGGCTGCGAACGTTTCCGGGGCTGCGTTTCGGGCGACGACGTTCATGTTCGGCTTTTCCATGGGTTCTGTCGAATGCCGATGCTCAATCGCGCAAGGTAGCGGGCACACCGCTCATCAGGCTGGCAGAAGCGATGTTGGTGAGAATGCGTTCGTTGTTAATCATGATCGGCGCCGAAAGCACGTCGCGTAGGTAGCGCCCGATGCTGAAGTCGCCATCGTTGCGATAACCCGCAAGCCCGCACGCCCGCATCGCGCTCATGACGGTCGCCACCGCAAGCTCGGAGGCTTCCACCTTGAGCAGATTGATCGATGACTGGAAGTCGAGCGAAGACAGTGCTCGATCGTCATGCCCATGGGCGGCGAAAGTGTCGAGATTGGCCGTGATCACAGCGCGCAGCTTGGCGAGGTTCATCTTGGCGGCGGTATAGTGCGCGGCCCCGGGGGGCATCTGGCCGCCTGCACCGCGGGCCGCCTTGCGGATAAATAGCTGCGCGCGCTCGACAGCCGCGGCCGCAATTCCAGCCCAGACCGAAGACCAGCAGAGATGCGCGACCGGCGTCATCGTCTGCGCGTGGATTTTGTCGTAAGCTTCCGGGAAAATCTGTTTGCTCGAGCCCTTGAACTTCAGTTCGAAGCCCGCGCTGCATGTTCCGCGCATGCCAAGCGTTTCCCATTCGACGCTGCGTTCCAGCGTGTAATCATCCTTGGTCATCGCAAGCAATACCTGATCGGAGCCGGCAGCATCATTGGCACGGCGAGCGATGCTGACGATGCCGTCCGCCTCTGCGCCGTAGGAAATCACGGTCGCATTGCGAACCAGCGAGATCTCGCTGCCGTTCGTGTTCGACCGCAGCGGTCGAAAAGCGTATGTTTCCGCCGTTCTGTCCTTCCGTGGTCGAGGAGGCTAGAAGGAGTTGTTCGGACGCTACCCGACGCATCAGCGTTTCGTGGTAGGGGCTGCCCGCACCGTGACGAACCAGACACGCGACCTTGGTCTGATGCATCGCGAAAATCATTCCTGTCGACGAACAGGCACGGCCAAGCCCGTAGCACATGTCGGTGATGTCAAACATCGAGGCACCGCTGCCGCCGAACTCACGCGGGATCTGAACTCCGAGCAATTTCTGCTCGCGGGCGGCGTCGAAGGCCTTTTTCGGGAAGCAAGCGTCGCGGTCCACTAGATCGGCTTCTGCAGCCGCGGCCGCGGCGACTAGCATGGTCCGCTCCGAAAAGGACTTTCGATCGAGAATATGTTTGCTGGTGTCGTCCGCGACCGTCGCGCGGATAATGGATTCCTGCACGTTCATGACCGATCTACCTTTAAGGATTTGTCTGACTAAAGCGCCACGTCGAGTATCGCAGAGCCACTATATCAATCGACTGAGCCATCTGCGATCGATTCCCAGGATTATTTAATTAATATTAAATCTTTGCTTTAAATGCTAAGGTATTTGGAGGTATCTTATGATGCCCCCGTTTCGATGTCGAGAATTATTTGCCCCAGTTTCGATATGTGCTCCCTTGCCCAATCGAACTGGAATAATAGCAGATTAATGGTTTTAAGCATCAAAGCTTGCAATTACACGCGTGTCTTCTAAAATATAAATAGCGTTTTAATTGGTGCCGACTAGGTCGACGCGCGCCCGCAAGGATTAAAGCCGAAATGCAACCCTCCGATCTCGATATTCAGAATAGGATCCTTGCTGTTGTCAGGTCGATCCTCGAGCAGAACGCGATCAAGGCCGAGGTTAGTGTGGAATCGCTCTTGGTCGATGCCGGACTGACGTTGATGGACATGGTCAATTTAATGCTCAGCGTTGAGGCAGAGTTCGATCTCACCATCCCGCAAGCTGAAATCACACCGGAGAATTTCCAGTCGGTCAAAACGCTGCAGCAGATGATCATTGCTCAGCTCCAGCCTGCGACGTTGCCTAGTTGGCGCAAAGGTTCGCCCTCGACTTGCGGGGTCAACAGGCGATAGTTGCAGGTACCTAACCGTGATTTTGCTGCGCAAGTTACGGTCCCAATCGAGCTCTATGCGGACGTCAAGCTTAACGAGCTGGGCTCGTTGCCCCTGCCCGGAAAAACATCTAATGAATACGGACCATCATGCTGCACGGATCGCCAACGCGAAAGCTCAGATGGCCATTACAACCCCGATCGTAAAGCCCGTCAGCTTCTCAGAAAGCTGGACTTTCTTTGAAGGCAAATGGCACCAAGGCAACGTGCCCATTATGGGCGCCCGCACGCATGGGGCGTGGCTGGCATCGGTTGTCTTCGACGGTGCGCGCGCCTTCGAAGGCGTGGCGCCTGATCTCGACCGGCACTGCGAGCGGGTCAATCAGTCCGCGATCAATTTCAGGCTCAAGCCCGTCGTTGATACCGAAACCTGGCTTGCACTTGCGCGCGAGGGGATTGGCCGCTTCGATGCCGATGCGGAACTTTACATCCGGCCGATGTATTGGGCCCAGACCGGCAGCGGCGGCGGCGTATTGTTCGACCCCGAAACCACGAACTGGTGCCTGTGCATCTATGTTGCGCCGATGCCGCCGACATCAGGTTCGGCGATCACCCTTTCGCCGTTCCGGCGTCCCACCATGGAAACCGCGCCGGTCGACTGCAAGGCCGGCTGTCTCTATCCCAATGGTTCACGCGCTCTGATCGAGGCCCAGGCGCGGGGATTCAACAATTGCCTGATGCTCGATATGCTCGGTAATGTGACCGAATTCGCCAACTCGAACGTGTTCATGGCAAAAGACGGCGTAATTTATACGCCGGTGCCGAACGGAACCTTCCTCAACGGTATCACGCGGCAACGCGTGATCAGTCTTTTGCGCGCTGACGGCGTCAATGTCGTCGAGAAGACCCTCACCTACCCCGATTTTCAGGGCGCGGACGAAATTTTCTCCAGCGGCAATTTCGCCAAAGTCGCACCGGTCATTCGGATCGACGACCGTTCGCTGCAGCCCGGGCCGTTCTACAGCCGTGCCCGAAAGCTATATTGGGAATTCGCGCACGCCTAACCGACGATGATGATCAGTTGCGCCTCCGCAGCGCCTGTTCGCGGATACGGCTGAGCGTTATCGAAGGCAGGATTGCATCTGGATCGATCTTAAGATGAATGATCGAGGGCAGGCCTGATTCACGCGCGGCCTGAAAAGCCGCCGGAAATTCCGAGGTCTTGTTCACCACCGCGCCAAAACCGCCGAACGCGCGCGCGTAGGCGTCAAAATCCGGATTGAGCAGCTCGGTGGCACTGACACGGCCGGGGAATTCGCGCTCCTGATGCATGCGGATGGTTCCGTACATTCCATTGTCGCAGACCACGACAATGATCGGCAGATGATATTGAACCGCGAGCGCAAATTCCTGGCCGCTCATCAGGAAATCGCCGTCGCCATTGACGGACAAGACAAGCCTGTCGGGATGCAGCCGCTGCATCGCAATTGCGGCAGGCATCCCGTAACCCATCGAGGCAGAGGCCGGTGCGACATGGGTCATGAATTCGCGGAAGCGATAGAACCGGTGGATCCACGACGCATAATTGCCCGCGCCGTTACACAAGATCGTATCAGTCGGCACGTGTTCGCGCAGCCAGATCATGATCTCGCCGAGGTTGACATTGCCGGGTTGCGGTGTCGCGGTGCTGGTCCAGGCGAGAAATTCTTCATGGGCGGCAGCGGCGCTCTCGCGCCAGGCAGGGTTTGCCGTGACGTTTAGATGTTTGAGCGCAGCGACAAAGCGGTTCGGAGAGGCGTGAATGGCGAGATGCGGCCGGTACACCCGGCCGATCTCTTCCGCACCAGGATGGATGTGGACGAGTTTGGTTTTTGGCGAGGGGCTTGAAAGAATCGAATAGCCCTGGGATGGGATTTCGCCGAGACGGCCGCCAACTAGCACCAGCAAATCGGCCGCCTTGGCGCGGGCCACGAGCTTTGGATTTGGACCGAGCCCGAGATCGCCCGCATAAAGCGGATGCAGTGGGTCGAATAGCGTCGACCGCCGATAGCTGGTCGCGATCGGCAACCCCGTGCGATCGGCGAATTCGTGAACTTGGTGGCGCGCAGTCTCGGTCCAACGGCTGCCGCCGAGCACGAATAGCGGATTCTTTGCTTCCTGCAAAAGATCGCCGAGCCTTGCCAATTCCTCTTCGCCCGGTGACGTCTCGACCGGCTCAAATGGTGGCGCACTGGGTATATCGACGTACTCGCTCAACATATCCTTAGGCAGCGCCACGACCACAGGTCCTGGTCGCCCGCTGCATGCCATGTAAAACGCGCGCGAAACAAATTCCGTGATGCGGTTGGGGTCGTCGATTTCGACGGTCCATTTGGTTATGCTCCCAAAAACCGCTCGGTAATCGAGCTCCTGAAAGGCCTCGCGCTCCCGTACCGTGGTTTCCACTTGACCAACGAACATGATCACTGGCGAAGAATCCTGCTGGGCGATATAGATCCCGGCCGAAGCGTTGGTCGCGCCAGGGGCGCGCGTAACAAAGCAGATGCCCGGCCGTCCGGTGGTCTTCCCAACAGCTTCCGCCATCATCGCCGCGCCACCTTCATGGCGGCAAACTGTGACGGTGATTGTTGCTATCGCGAAGCGCGTCCAGCACGGGCAGAAAGCTCTCTCCGGGAACACAGAATACGTGGTCGACGCCGTTGATCTGCAACTGCTCGACCAAGGCTGCAGCCGCAGTTCGATGAAGCGAGGGCTGGTTCATAATTGGCCTTTCAGAGCAGGGCCGGATCCTTGCTATATTCAAATTGATCCCGCCAGGAACTTGATCAGCGGCGAACGTGCTTCCAGATTGTTAAGTACCTTTCGGATTAACATCGGTCTACACGGTCAATCTCATGCGCTGAGCGGGAGTATATTTGATTTCACCATCTGGCACGCGAGATCGTAGCAAAGAATTTCCACTCGGTTAAAAGAGGCTGTGCCGCTTTGCCGTGAGCAGGAACGTCACGCTAGGGAGGCTTAACGCATTGCTGATTGCGTAGCATTTGCGCCCAAAAAGGCTGCAGACCCGAATTAACCCCAGCAATCCCGTCAAGCTTAATGAGCGAGTTTGGTTGCGGCATCATCTGCGTCGGCTAAGAATATCCGCGCCGGAAACGCTCCAGAGAATCCTGAAAGCACCCGGCAAGGGCTGGAGAATCGCTGATTGGCGGCGCATATTCCAATCATGGCACAAGAAACCTGCAAATGCGGTGCAGTGTACGAAGTGAGGTGGCACGACAGCCCTGCGCCCAGCACGGATCATAAAGACTGCGTCGAATGCGGGCAACGACTAGCCGGCTGGTACAATCAAACGAGATGGCCTGAGTATGCGCTGATCTGTTCGCGCGAAGAAGGCCCGCAACCACCGCTAGGGCGAGTTATGGATTTTCCCCATGTGGGAGCGCCACCCCCCGATATCACCGCAAAGGATTTTATAGAGTGGTACCACTCCCTAAACCCCGAGCTGCAGAAAATCGTCAATGAAAGGCTGCAGGAATTGGGCAGAAAACAATAAGGCTATCAGCGGGGCGACGCTGCAGGCCCGCGTTTCTTTTTGATGAATGACAAACTCGACGCGCTGGAATGAATTGAACTGTCCCATGGTCAAACACGAACCACAAATCAGACGTGGAAGAGCTAAGAGCTACGTTGTGTGGTGCAACAACGTCGTTCACGAAGCCCCATGGATAAAAGGGGAAGGAAGAACTCTTGGGGGCATCAATATTGCCCTTGAATTGGCTGAGCTGGCCTTTAGAGCCCATGGGCTTAACTACGAGAGCGGCGTTTCAAGAATGAATGAGTTCCCGCCCGGCCGCTTCAGGTGGATCTACAGCGAGGGTGGCGAAGTCGACGATTGTGTACTGGTCCTTGACCTTCAAACCCAGCGCCTTGCCGTTTGGCCTCACTGGTTTGGCTG
The DNA here is from genome assembly GCA_963721935.1 of uncultured Alphaproteobacteria bacterium. Taxonomy (GTDB): domain Bacteria; phylum Pseudomonadota; class Alphaproteobacteria; order Rhizobiales; family Xanthobacteraceae; genus Bradyrhizobium. The sequence continues at coordinate 57,076 of CAVRMY010000034.1, read as the reverse complement.
ACATCGTCCTGCGGAAATCGGCGCCGCCGCGACCAACACCGGCGGAATTGTATCCCCGATGTTCGAGACGTTTGAGCGAATCCAACAATTGCCCTGCGACCGCTCCGCGCCCGAGAAAACGATGCCGCACATTCAGTAATTTATCTCCAGACAGCCAGACGCTTGTGAACGCCTTTGTTCACTATTGCACCTGGTGATTCGAGAATACTGAAAAATTGCTACGGGTGCGCGAAGCACTGACCATCCTTAATTACGTCCGGCTTCCTTGTGGTCATTGTGTCACTCGGCATCGTCGTCAGCCGTCGAAGCAATTGAGGGAGACTTTTTTCGACAAGCGCGAAAATGTCGGTCGTCGGAAAATTCCGATTTAATCGGAATCATCCCGCGCGTCGTCGGTAGCGGGAAATCGGTCGCAGTTCCCGATTTAACCATTTGAGCCGCCATCAAGATTAACAATGAACGCTCGTTGCTGCCGCTTGGAAAACATCTAGGGTGTTTGCGGATACAGGAATTGTTCATTTACGAAGCGATAGATTCGTCTTCGTTAGTATCGTGCGGAACGAGCGTGAAACGCCAAAAACCTAACAAAGCCAAGATTTACGGGCCTTCCAAAAGAAAGCCGCTCGGCGTTCGCTACGCCGAACTACTGAGATTGCGTCGAGCCGTCTTGAAGGCGTTGTCGGAGAAGGAACGCAATCAGCCCGGCCGGAGACGGTCGAACTGATTGCCCTTGCTGCTTCTCGGGCGCTTTTCCCGCATCGTAACTCTTACGGCTGGCACGAAATTTCTGTCGTGCTGCACGCCGTCCCTTCTCATTCAATTGCAGTCGCATCTCGAGTGCGGATCATCCGTGCTTCTGCCGGTTCGCGAATTAACCGGCAGCTAAGCCATCAAGCTTAATAGCCAAGTTTCATTGCAGCATTATTTGCGCGGGCTATCAATAACCGCGCTGGCGCTGCTCCTGCTTACTTTGAAACACCAGGCGAAACCTTCAGGCTAATTTTCAGGTCAATCAATTTGTTCGAACGAAGAGTTGCTGCGGTCTCTCACATGATCACTTCGGATGCGCCGCGTGGATCGAAGTTCGCAACGCCAAAGCCTCGCACGGCAACGGTCGATCTCGCCGGTCAATTTCTCGACCTGCAGCGGCTGCGCAGAAAAGTCCGCGAACTTGAACGACGAATGAAAGGTGAATTCCGTCCGCGCAAGTGCCGCGTACGGGCAGCCGTTGCGGGAACCAAAAGATGACGACGGACAGCCCCGGTAATATGCAGATGCTGGGCCTGAGTTCGAAGCCCGCATGGGCTCAGACATGGCACCTGTGGACGGTGATAATTCCGCGCCGGTCGATCACCGGCCGCCTCGTCTACGGGAAGGTGTGGCGGCGCCACGACGGCCGTCACTGGATTTACAAGGCGTTCGTCGAGTTGTCTTGAAAGCCGGCTTGTGTCGGCCCGGCAACAGGTCCGTTGTTCCTTCGTGGAAACCGTTGTTTTTCGTGGCTACGGCGGCTCGGCGGTGTAAATCTGCACTGCGGGGCATCGGGCGAGCCAATCTGGAGGCGAAGTTTGACAGCGAACCCGTTCGTTTCGGTTCGCGCAGCCTGCTGGCGTCGTGATGACCAGGGAGCGGCGGCTTCTTTAGCGAAGAACCAGAACGTTAAAGGAGATTGTCATGAAGCGCCAAGGTTCGACACCGGCAAAAACCGCCGGCAAACTTTCCGCCGCCATCCTTGCTACTCGTTATCTCGATTTGCAGCGGCTTCGTGACGAAGTTCGCAAGGCCGAGGCTCGCTTCGCTTCGGCGAGCCTGCAAAAGGTATCGATTTCGCGGTTACCTTCCGGCTCGGACCCGGCGCGGCGTAATTAAATCCCGCAAGATCTCATTCGCGAAGAGAGAATTGAAGGCGGAGACGATTGGCGATTTCTTCGACTCGTCTTTGATAGCCTGTCAGATCCCCGGGAGATGCAACGACGATCGGCTGCCACCCGTAAGCGTGATCCTTGCGAACCTGGACGGCTACGTCCTTCACCGCCAGCGCAGACATGACCATGCCGGACAATTCGCCGGCGGTCCGATATTCCTTCGCCATCGACATCATTCCTCCGTTTGCTTCCGAAGGCCTGTCCAGCACGCTCGGAGAAATCGCCCCATCCAGTCTGGGGTTCGCCTTCATCCGGATGGGGCGAGGTCCTTAAGTCCTCGGCTCCGCCACGCCGATAAAGGCGAGACAACGACTGCGATTTGGGCGAGTTGAGGGCGGTACCGACCGCCGGTTCTGCCGCCATGGCGTTTTTGAGCGGAACGCACTGCGGTTCTATTGAGGAAAACGCCTCAATACATGGGACTGGAGCCTCGGTTCTAACCCCCGAGAACCGAAAGGATCATGGCCCCTAGCCATACCCCCATCCGCCCGCCATACTGCGGCTGCGCCGACGACGATTTGCTGAGGTTATGTCTCGATTATGCCTCACTTTTAGCTTTCTATGTCCGGCGTTCGGCTAGTCTTTGGGGGACAGTCGCATGTTCGTCGAGGTTATTCGGGGGCTCGATGGGTTTCGACGCAGCGGTTGCTTGTAGGCTGTTGTCACGCCGCCGCACGCGGTGGTTCGACACGATAGCGGTTGCCTTCACCGCGATGGCGGTGTCGCTTTACGCGGCCGCCTGGATCACCAATTCCGGTCAGGCGGCGCTGGCATCGGCTGTAGCACCTGACAGCGACATTGATTTCGCCTCCTTCGAGAACCGTTTTTTCCACGCCTCGACTCCTTCCGCGTTGCGCGAGGGCGCGACCGTCCTGCAGCCGCTCGACCGCTCCGCGTTGGCCGCGGCAGAAATGAGAATCCGGGCGGCCAGAGACCTGCTTGCCCGGCGGCTGATGTCCCAGGATTTGCGCACTGGCATCATCGAGGAAGCCAGGGTGGAAGAGCCTAAGGAAGACCTTAAGGAAGAGCCTAAGACCGCTCCGACTGGTATTCCAATGCCGAGGGCCCGTCCCGTCGTCGCGGACGTGGCGGTACGGCCGGAAACAGCCCCGGCGCAGGACAGCGCTGCTCGAGCCGACGACCGCACGCTGATGCAAAAGCTTTCCGATCTGCTACCGGGTCGGGTCACGCTGGCCTCGCTGGTGACCGGTGGCGGCCTGCTACGCCGGGGGCCGGATCTTGCGGCGCTTGGCTACGATAGTTCGACGGCAGTCTACGACATCACGGCACATGCCGTTTATCTGCCAAACGGCTTGAGCCTCGAAGCGCATTCCGGAATGGGTGCCTTGAGAGACGATCCGGAGCATATCTCCGTGCACATGGCCGGCGCGACGCCGCCTGCCGTCTATGATCTGAAACCGCGCGAAAAGCTGTTTCACGGCGTTCAGGCGGTGCGCATGATCCCCACCGAGGGAAGCGACGTGTCCGGCCGTTCGGGATTGCTGGTTCACAGTTTCATGCTCGGCCCTGCAGGCGACTCAAACGGCTGCGTCTCGATCAGGGATTACGACCGGTTTCTCAAGGCCTACAACGACGGCGAGTTCAACCGCCTTGTCGTGGTCCCGAGCCTGACCAGCAGCACAACGCCCGCCTCGCAGCGTTCAACCTGACGCGGGTTGACTGTATCGCGTGACGGGCTGACCCAGACCCGATTTACATATCCGGCTGGGGCGAAGATGTAGCGCTGCGGGACCGGCGCTGGCGGTCGAATTGAGGACTTCCGTGTCGAACTCGCAGCGGCTGATGAATTCGCCGCTGCGGTCGCGCGATCTTGCCGCGTTGTGGCGTATCCACCGACGCCAGGTAAGAAGCAAGCTCCCACGCCGCGCCCGAAGTGGCCGAGTAATGGTCACGCAGAAACGCGAAAAGCGTTACACGATAGCGGCCTTTTGCCAAACCACGCGGACTGCGGTGGCATGTCACGCAGCTGTCAGCAAACAACCGCACGGCGGATTTACCGGCATCAAGGTTTTGGGCGGAGGCATCGGTGCAGACGAGCACAGAGAAGGCCGCAACTGCGGGCAGGCCACATTGTCTTGATAGCGACTTGAGCTTTGATGCTGATTGCATGCCTTGGCTGTCCTTCGGCGCCTGGAGACGCCCCGGACATATTGCATGCCGACGCCCTCCACCCCTCACCCTGCAAGCTAGGGTCGAACGACGTCAAAAAGGCGGCGACACGTCCGCTCGACAACAATCGATGAGGGCACCAGCCAAACAGGGACCAGCACACAAATGGCATTGTCTTGCCAATCCCCCGACGGTCCAAACCTGCGTGCGATCGAATTTCGAGGCTACGCCGTCGCGCCTTCGACGGCCACGCCCAGGCTATCGGCTTCCGGGTTGGCACAAAGCAGGCGCCTTCGGATCGCCTCCTCGACGAGTGCGAGCGCCTGCTTCGCCTCGTGTGCTTCGGCCTCGGCCGCCTGCGCGCGGAACTCCATCGCTGTCAGCCGATCTTCGGCATCCGCGATGCGAGATTGGGCTTGCTTCAAGGCCCTTGAGGCGTCCTGAAGCTTGCAATCGGCCTCCGTGATGATTTCCCTCTGCAAACGCTCAGCGACCTCGATTTGCTTTTCGGCCTGCCTTAATTTTTCGGCGGCACTCTTGCACATCGATTTGGCGCGAGCCTCGATTTCCCGAGCATGATCCTCCATGCCGGTGAAGACTTCCGCCGCCTGGTAAACAAGATCGAGCGCCTTCGCGCCACAATCCTGATCCGATGGGTGGACAAGGCGCAGGACATTGTCGTCCCTGCCCGCTGATACTCTCAGATTGCGCGGTGCCATCTTTCTCGAGCCCCCATGCGACGAGTATCCGATGATGATGAACATTTATGGTAAACGGATGGTTAAGGAATTCCGCATCGCCGGTGGCGGCGTTAACCGAACCTCTTAAGAAACCGTGAACAAATCCCTGCAAAATTGGAGCTCTCCAGAAAGGAGCGGTCGTATGAGCACCATCGGTCCCACCTACCCGGCCCACATCATCGTTAGCCAGGCGGAAGTCAGGCTGGTTGCAGATGAAGTCACCAACGCCAGCGCCGCTACGATAAAATCCGATCAGCGTCGAATTCGAAGCCGCTCAGGAAATCGAGGCAGCTGAAGCCAGGGCGTCGAGTGTGAATTTCGTTACCTGAAAGCTGGTCCAGCGGCGAAATGCGAATTTCGCCGACATTTACGAAGGTCTCGGCAACAAATGCCTCCGAGTTTAGGAAAACCGCGGTTGGTTCCCGCATCGAAGGATCATCGTCAATGATAGAGATTGCGGGTTTCGATATTTATGCCTCCAAATCTGAGAATAGAGGCCCAATGGCGCCGAGGGCGAATCGCCTAGAAAAAGGTTAAGCTCAAATCGGCAAGGGTGACTGAAGCGCAGGAACTAGGGGCCTAGTGCCTTGGTTTAGTCTGCGGTTTTGGGTGCCTTTCATGACTTTGTTCCCTCCCCGCCTCTCGGTTCTTAACCATAAGGCGCCGGAATGCGGCGAGATAGCGCTTGTGACGTGGCGAATTTTCGAGTTTAATCGCTGGTATGTTTTCGGGAAATTGATTCATGTTTATTAGAAACGAGATTTTGTGCGTAGCGGCCGCTACTTCGATGTTTTTATTCGCCGCGAACGCTACCGCTATGACCTATGACATTAGCGCGAATGGGATATTGGGAGGGTCGATGACGGGAACCGTCACACTCGACGCTACCGGCAAAATCACGAGCGAGGACATCAAGATTTCTGAACCTTTCTTTTTTGGTGCTTCTCATACTTTCACAAATGCCATCACCAATTCCGCCCCCAATTCAAGTGGATGGGTTTTAGTCGCTGACGACCGTAATGGCTTCTTGGCGCTGGTTTTGGGCTATAAGGGATCCTCTTGGAATAGTCCCTCCTCAGTGAGCATCAATCCCGCCTTCTCATATTTCATAGAAGGCGGGCTACCAGTCCCCGACTACTTCTCCGGAAAATTGACCGCCGATGTTTCTGCGACTCCGCTTCCTGCCGCACTTCCGCTGTTCGTTGGTGGCCTCGGTGCCTTGGGGCTTCTTGGCTGGCGTAGGAAACGAAAGGCTGTTGCTGTAGCTGCTTGATTAGCCCAGATCTTGGACGACCTCATGCATCGATCGTCGTGGCCTGCCGCCCCGGTCTGATCTTGCGGAATTTGAATTTATAAAGGCCGCCTCGAAGGCGGCCTTTCTCGTTGTGAGAGCACGCAGCGAACCGCTCAGATCGAATCAAGATGCTCGTTTATTTTCGGACGCATTTTCCGTGGCGAAACCCTATACGCTGGCCGACCGCTCAAAATGAAAAATAACCCCCCGGCGCAATCGCACCGCCACTCCCGATCGTCAAGGTTGAGTGCGTCCACGGCCTCAACCGACACCGGCATGGCGGAGCCGCCATGACGGGGGCCGGCGACCGCCTGTTCCGCCTCAGGAACTCAAATTATCCGCGGCCTTGTATGGAGCCTCCGTGAAAATCAGTGTATTTTTCAGTATATTTTGCGCTTTTTTGACTGGCGGAGGCTGTTCGCCGTGGGCCGGTCGCGGCCACATCAACCAGCGGAGCATTCCACCGGAGATCATTGCTTGGAGAATATTTTTACTATCGCCATAGTCCTGCTCGCAATCGCGCAAGCGCTAACAATAGTTCTTACACTGCGTCGCGAAGGAGACATCAGAGAACTGGGCAAAATTGCCGATGAGCAGCGGCTGCAAATCGCCCAGCTCGCGGCCTGGTTGGCTGGCCGGAGCGCTGGTGCGCCACGCCGCGCAAAATCCGAGCCCGGACCGGCAAGCGAGCCAATAGCCAAAACCACCAATTTACCGGAGCCAGCGACAACGCCTGAAGACCCAGCCCAAACCGTACAGACGCGCGAAGATGAAGCTGCACAGGCGATAGAGATCATAAATTGGCAGCGCGAGATCATCGCCAGCCTGCGTGCCGGCTTGAAGGGGGCAGAATTGCCGCAACCGACAATGTCGAAATTGCCACCGCGCGAGAGACTCGGATAGCATATCAGCCGCCATGTTGCTTCTTTTTTGCGTCCGCAACAGTGGATCGGCAATTTGGCGCCATCCTTTAGCCTCGTAAGGTTCAACGCGCTATCGCTTGTCTTTGTCCCGTTGCAGACGTTGCGGCCGCGACTTGGGTTGCTTCGAATTGCGCTCAATGGACCGGATGATCTCATCGAGCACAATTGCCAGCGCCTTCGACGAGCGCTGCAACTTCGCCATAAGCAATCCACCCTCGACTGCCGTTAGAAAGGTAATGCTGAGTGTTTTTGGGTTTAGCGAGGGCCCGAGGCGGCCGCTTGCCTGCATCCTCAGCAAACCGACCTCGATCAAAGCCGCCCAGTGATCGAAGTGCAGAGCCAGTGCACGCCGGTGATTTTCGGAAAGGCCAGCGATCTCGTTAGCGAGCGATCCAATCGGGCAGCCGCCGATTCTGCCGAAAGCGTCAGTGAGCTGGACAAGCTTGTCTCTCCAGCGCTTGAGCGACGCGATCGAGTTGATTGCGCCGAGTTCGGGCTGCTGCGCCTCGATGATCCTTTTCCCCTGAAAGTCGATCACCCCGCGCAAAAGTTCGTCCTTGTCGGAAAAGTAATGATAAAGCTGGGATTTGCTCGCTCCCACCGCCGACTTGACCTGGTCAAGCGTTGTTTCGCGCGCACCTGTCGCAAATATCAGCTCCGCCGAAGTCTGAACGATGCGGTCGCGCATGGCGCGGCCCTTCGGGGTCAAATGACTCCTTGGCTTGGAAGTTCGATTCGACATCCAGCACTCCTAGAATGGACTTGACAGTCCAGTTTCCCATATGCTCATTACGCAGCCCAGACAGTCTACTCTGTCGAGTGCCGGACCGCTGTCTCCATTTGGGCAGCCTTCCGCCACTTGGGGCGTCGGCCACCGAGATGAACGAAATTCGTGGGGAGATTTGACAATGCAAGGCCAATCCACCGCCATAGATATGGCGTCGATTGAAGCGTTTTCCGTGGTTTTCGCCGCAGCTTTGGTGTGGTTGGCCGCGCTGGTTCAGCACCTGACCAACGTCCTGGAGCGGGGAACGCCTTATGTCATCGGCGACCGGTCCACTCCGCCGTCGCTGGAGGGCTTCTTCGGCCGGGCAACGCGAACGCTTGCCAACAACATCGAATTGGCCTTGATGTGGGTGCCGCCTGTGGTCGTCATCCTCATGCTGCATCACACAAGCTGGATGTCGCATTTGGCCGCCGAAACATATATCGGGGCGCGCGTCGTCTATGGGTTCTCCTATTGGCTCAAGATCCCGCTCATACGGTCGCTGGCCTGGTTTGTCGGGATGATTTGCTGCGCCGCCGCCGCTGTGCTGGCCGTCGTTCCTGTCTCCTAGATCGATCAAGGCCCCCTGGGCAGAGACCCCTATCGCCGGGGAAACTCGGCGGGCCTGATTATCTCGGCGACGCCTGATCTTCCTGCGTCCTAACCGACTTATCCCCTCATCCTGAGGAGCTTGCGCGAGCAAGCTTCTCGAAGGAGAGGCCCGGAAACAGGCAACGTGGCCTTCATGGTTCGAGACGGCGCAAGGGCGCCTCCTCACCAACCATGAGGGTCTTTTGACGCAGTAAGAATAGAGCTTGATCCGGAAAAGTGTGCAGCGGTTTTCCCTCGCGACCAACGCGAAACGCGTTTGCGCGGAGATCATGCTCGATCAGGGAGCTGAAGCGCGATGACGATTTAATCAAATCTCATCGCGCTTTAGTCGGACCTGAGGCCAGGATTACCGATATCCTCTCCCCAGGATCCCCAACGGACGCGTGGTCCTTTTTGGACGGCACATGCGACGGCGGAAATTCATCAAGCTTGCGGGCGGTGAAAGGGCGAGATTGCGCGAGGAATTCGGTCTCGCCAAGCGGTGCGTTCCCTGTTTACGATCCAATGAGTTGTATCCGGTGAAACTTGGGCCTTGGCCTTGGGGGGACACCTTGGGGATAATTAGTTACAACGCTGCACCCACGGCTGCTCTTGGTCTTGGACTTTTCTTCGCGCCGCTCGTTTCCGTCGCTGTCGATGCGTCCATCGACACGGTCGCATGGCTCGTCCCGCCCGCCATCGGCAATCTCAGTTTCATGTTCCCTGCAATGGCTCAGCAGGGCACTCGCACGAAAAAGCAATCGGATACACTCCATGCGTACAGCAACGCGTTGAGCAAATTCGAGTCAATCTTGGGCCAGCGGCGAGCACAGATCGGTTCAAATCAGCGGCTACCGAACCTGCCGGGACAAGCACTCTACCTTGCACGCAACGACATGATAAGCGCGTACAAAGATCTTACCGATGCTGTTCCGTCCAGGATCGGAAGGCCCAATAAATTCGCAATCCCTGCGGCGTACCTTGATGCCGACAGCGAGCCGCTGCTCGATGAGTACAGGAAGCTTTTCGACTTGATGGAGGCACCGCCCGCCAATGCGCAAAAATCCGATACCCCGTTCAAGGATGTCGTCGATTTGGGAATTGCGATTGCGCGAGCCAAAGGCCTTGATGCGGCCAGTGCCGAAGCGGCAGGCCGTATCAGCCTGGGGCTCTTCTTCGCAGAGACAAATGGCAGTCAAAACGCCGGGAATGCGCGCTCGAACAGATACAAGGGAAGTTTGCAAACGGGCCTGTCCGAAGATCAAATCGGCCAAAAGAAGTGGGCAGCGATAAAAAAGTCGGTGGCGGCCTTCGATCCTGCGCTGAGCCTTCGCGACGGAAGGGAAGAGGCGCGAGTTGGTAATCTGGATCATCAACTCAACCACTGGACGGCCGTGCGAGATGCCCTTATGAGCACCCACGCCGATATTTTCCCAGAGGTCGCCGCAATCGCAAGGGTGCTGCCAGACCCGATCGATCAAATGAAACTTTTCGAACTTATGCAAATCGTTCCCACCCCGACCAGGGCCGCGATAAAGTCGGGCAACCTTCTCAACTACGGAATTTCCGACCCGACGATCATGAGATATCTGCGAAACAACAGCATCTTCGCCTTTGGACAGACTGACAGGGCAAGAACGTCCGCAACCTTCCGGGAAATCCTGGATGCGATGTGGCTTTTCAATGCCAAATTCGAACAGGCGCGTTTCAAATTTGACGAGATCAAGGCAAGGTAAGGCAGCGATAAGCTGCTACACTCAAGGAGTTTTATTGCGCACGTCCCGATCGAACTGTAATATCTTCTTGAGTAACTCCTGATTCAAAATTCCTGTTAATGTAGCCTTCTGCCACCAAGCACGAACGGAAAATCATTCTGGGGAAAATAGGGATTGCCGTCGTCAGGTAGAAAAATCGCACCCTCAGGCCTGGTCTTGCCGCGCTGCCGTACCGTCATCGCCGCGATGGCCGCATTGGTGCTTCTGCCGATCGGGGTCAGCAAAGCCGGCCGGTTGTCGGACATTTTCGAGGGCACGCCCAAGCTCAGCAAATCCCGTCCGCACGTTGCCTCGTCAAAGCACGTCGCCTCCTCAAAGCGCGCTACCTCGACCAAGCGCGCCGCCTCGCCATTACCCCACAATGTAAAGCTTGCTGCCCTGGGGCCGGCCAATTTGAACCCTTCCGGTCCAAAGCCGGTCCCATCAATATGCGATCCCGCAAAATTCCGGATCGTTGTGGATGTGGGACATACCGCCGAATCTGAAGGCGCGATCAGCTCCCGGAAAGTCGCAGAGTTCGTCTTCAACCTGCGTCTTGCGCGGCGGATCGAGGAGAAATTGAAGGCCGAAGGCTTTGCCGAGACCAGAGTGCTCGTGACCGAAGGCAAGGCCAGGCCCAGCCTCGCCAAACGAGTCGCTGCTGCGAACAATCTACACGCGAACCTTTTCCTTTCGATCCACCACGACTCCGTGCCCGACTCAATGCTCGAGAATTGGGAATTCGAAGGCAAGAAAAGCCATTTCAGCGACCGCTTCAGCGGCTACTCCGTCTTCGTCTCCCGCAACAACCCGGATTTCAAGACGAGCCTCTCATTCGCCGAATTGATCGGCAAGGAAATGAGGGCGAAGGGCTTGCAATATGCTCAGCAATATACCCTGGCCATCATGGGTCGGTACCAGCACCCGCTGCTGGACAGGGAAACCGGCGTCTATAGTTACGACAAGCTCGTCGTGCTGAAATCGACCCGGATGCCTGCCGTCCTGCTGGAGGCTGGCTCTATCATAAACCGGGACGAAGAGCTCAAAATGGACTCGCCTGAACGCAGGGACATCATCAGCGATGCTGTCACAGCGGCAGCGAAGGATTTCTGTAGTCCGCAAGACCTCTTCCTCGGTCCGCTCTGATGGTGCGGCGACGACACGGCCTCGTATCCCTCCCCGGCTCTTGGCACTGATGCCACTGACCTTTTGTGAGATGAGACCCGTCGCGGCGAGACGGAGGGTGAACCCGTTCAGCACGCTCATCTGCGTTGGCGTTGCCTCGATAAACTTCATGCTGCCAGCGATGGCTATGGCGGGCTCCGCCTTGCCCAAAGGTTTCGTTTATTTGCGTGATATGGATCCCACCATTGTTCAAGACATTCGCTACGCAGGATCCCATAACTTCGTGGGTCGACCGATAAGGGGTTATCTCGCCGCCGAGTGTATCCTCAGCGAGCCCGCGGCAAAGGCTCTTGAGGCCGTGCAGAGAAAGCTGGCCGAGAAAAAACTCTCGCTCGTCGTCTGGGATTGCTATCGGCCGAAGCGGGCTGTCTATGATTTTCTTGAGTGGAGCAACGACCCAACGCACTCCGAAATGAAGACCGAATTCTACCCACGCGCCGATAAGGAAAAGCTGTTCGCTCTCGGGTATCTGGCAAGACGATCAGCTCACTCGCGGGGCAGCGCGGTGGACCTGGGCATAGTACCGGCCACTTTCTTATCCGCGCCGCCGCCAAATCCCTCGCAGTCCCCCAAGGCATGCACCTCGCCAAAGGGCGAAAGATTCGAGGATGGAACAATCGATTTTGGCACCGGCTACGACTGTCTGGATGTGCTGGCATACACATCAAACGCTCGCGCGGGCGGCACAGCGCTACGCAACCGTCAAACACTAAAGTCCTTCATGCGGGGAGCAGGCTTTCGTCCCTATGCCAGGGAGTGGTGGCACTTTGAACTTATCGATGAGCCATTTCATCGGAACGGGTTCGACTTTGAGGTCTCGGCTTCGCCCTCATCGACCGAACGGCCAAGACACTAACGCCAGGACGTTCATTGTCCCGTGATCTGGCGGCGCGAGGGCGTTCGCCCAAATAGTGTCCAACTCCTTCTCGATCGCTGGAATCAGTCGGCAATCGCCTGCCCGGCTCTTGCCAGAGCCTGGTCAACGTCCCCGGCGTTCGTGCATATGCCGAAGCCGAAACGAAGCCGATCACCACGGTGATCGCAATGCACGTGAACGCCGGCAAGCTTTGCTTCGATTTCGGCGGCGCGCGGCGTCCGGAAGGTAAGAAAATTACCATGCTCGGCTTGGCTGCCAATCGGGGTGACCAAATCCGAAACGCCTATCGGCTCGATCTGCATGGCCTCGACCCCGTCGAGAAAGCGTTTCATCGCTGCCCGCGCGTGTAGATGGATTTGTTCGACGGTGATGCTTTCACGGGTCAGCCAGTCGAAAACGGCCGCAAGCCGATAGAGTCCTGAGGGATCGAAGGTCGCACCGAGGAAGCGCCCGCCGTGTTCGGGATAACCGACCGATTTGCCATGCGGGCCTGCGAGCGAGCCAAAATCGGCGAACCAGCCGGTATCACGCGGTCTTGGTCCATAACCGGGCGGGCAATGCAGGAAACAGCATCCCTCACCTGCCATGGCATATTTGTAGCCTCCAGCGAGATAGAAGAGGCGGCCGGCGACAGCCGAAAGATCGGTTGGTCGCGCCATGAAGCCGTGATAGCCATCGATTACGACGAAGGTATCCGGCGATGCTACCGCTTCGACCAATGTCTTGAGATTTCCAGATGTCGCGGACGAGGTGAAGAACACCTGGCTGACAAAGACAAGGTCATATCCGCCTTTGGCGCATGCCGCATGAAACCGCTCGGCGAACGTATCGAATGGTTCGGCGGATATCCGCGTAACGGCGACCAGCCCATCCTCTTCCAGTCGTTCCAACTGGCGCCTTGCGGTGTGGAATTCAGCATCGCTGGTCAGTATATGGGTCGGCCGATCGCCTGGAAAACAGGATAACAGCCGACGCAGGAATTCATGCGTGTTGGGCCCGACCGCGATGGTCGAAGGATCAGGCAGGTGCAGCTGCCGTGCAATTCCCGCCTGGACGCGCGGAATAAGTACTCCGAATACGAGATTCCATTTGTCGCCGGCGAGCCGTGCCGCGTCGAGCCAGCACTCTTCTTGCGCCGCGAAAGTCACGTCCGGCCAGTCATGATGACTGTGAGCCGCAAGGTTGATCCGCTTCGGCGCCGCAGCGCGAAACTTTGAAAAATGGGTCGTAAGATCGAGCATGGTCATGACGCATACACGAAGCTCATCTGCGCCTGGATCGCGGGCGGAAGCTCTGGGACTGCCGAGCGCGGAATGAGGAAAGTGGAAAGACGGAAGAGGTCCGGGAAAATCCGATGCCGTTCGGTCGTGGTCCGCAGGTAAGTGTGGCCCGACGAGCCGCCCGTACCGATCTTCAAACCGATCATGCGTTCCACCATCAGCGCATGCCGGTAACGCCACAGCGTCAAGGTCTCGTCGATGTCGATAAGCGCCGTCAAAAGGCGGAACGCCGGCTGCACTGCTGGCTTGTCGCGATAAAGCGTGATGAACAAAGCCGCCTGAACCGACTGCGGCGAAAGGCGCCATCCGCCATTGTCCTCGGACATCGAAAAGATCGCCGAGAACGAGGCAATCGCCTGCTCGATGCTCTTGAGCTCGCGTTGCCGTTTTTCCGGTGGGATCGCCGGATCGCGGCGTACTAACTCCGCATCGCGGGCGAGATGCTTCTCGACGGCTGCCCGATAGACGTTGCGGAACGTCTCTCCTCCCCAATTGAGGAAGGGCGTGCGCGCAAGCCACCGGTCGAGCAAATCGAACAGCGACGGTCTGTTGCTGACGGCGCGAAGCGCGGCGCGGTCGGACTCCGACAGCCGCTCGTCAATCGCCTTGTCGTCGAACGGCATGCGCGTTTCTGCCAGTAACCCCAGCCGCGTCTCGATCAACCGAAACTGCAGCGACTGAAAGCCGGAGGCTGGCATCAGCAGATCGCGGAAGTCCAGAAAATCGAATGGCGTCATGGTTTCCAACACGTCGAGTTGGACGACGAGCAGCTTGAGAATTTCATGAATGCGGTTAAGCCCATGAACGATGCGGGCCATCGCATCGTCGGTGACCGGGATCGCGCCGAAATCCGACTCGATCCGATCGAGCTCGTGCAGGATCTGCTTGAACCACAGCTCGTAGGCCTGGTGGACGATGATGAACAGCAGCTCGTCATGGGCAGTGACACCAATCTTGGCACTTTCGGGTTCCTGCGAAGCCAAAAGCCGACCGAGCTGCAGGTAGTCGCCGTAGTAGACAGATTCGCGCATAGCCAATCTCCCTCGAAGCGGTGACGATATCAGCTCGAACCCGAAATCCTCTTAGCCGACAGCGGCATGCAGCTGTTTATCTCGGTGGACTCGAACCCGAGCAACCCTGGGGATAAGGTGATTATCTACACGCGGTACCCAAAGCCTGGGAGCATCGGCAATCGGCCCTCCTCCGTCCGCACCAAATTACCTGGCCTGATCCAAGGTGAGAGCCGAGACCATGAACCCTCAACTTATCCCAGCAGCCGGCCTGCCTCTCATGCGGATTTTCTCCCGCCAATGGCAACAGGCTGTGCGCTGGAAAATATTAGCATGCACAACTCAAAACTGCCCGCCGAATTGCTTGACCCATGTTGTCAGGCTGCAACGCAAGAATCAAACGGTGCCGCCTGGTTCCGGGTCGGAAGGTCGACCGGGAAGTAGTAGGTCGAATGCAGGTAATCCGGCCAAGCCGGATCGGATAGTGGCGAGGAGGGACCGTCCTGCCGATGCCTCCACAATGCGGGGCACCGGATTGGTCGTCCCACGCTCAAGGCGGCTTGCGGGAATAACGCCGGCGAACGACAGGCGGGATCGGGATCCTGAAGCGCGAATTGCAAAATTTCAGATCTGCGTCTGCGTAACGACGAAAATCGTGATTGCCGAGGTGCCGAGACCGTCCAATGATGGGGCCGAGCGCCATCGATTGATCGGGGGTACCCGCATGATATCAAATACGATCCAGCCGGCCAGCCATCGCCGCCATCAACCCTGGTATCGGGTTCTCTATGTCCAGGTCCTGATCGCGATCGCGCTCGGAATCTTGATCGGTTATTTCTTTCCCGATCTCGGCAAGGAATTGAAGCCTCTTGGCGACGGCTTTATCGCGCTGATCAAAATGATGATCGCGCCCGTGATCTTCTGCACAGTGGTGCATGGCATCTCCTCGATGGGCGACCTCAAACGTGTCGGCAGGGTCGGGCTGAAGACACTGATCTATTTCGAGACGGTCTCGACGGTCGCGCTTGCCGTCGGCCTTCTCGTCGGGGAACTGCTGCAGCCGGGGCACGGCTTCAATATCGATCCAACTACGATCGATCCGAAGTCCGTCGCCACCTACGTCACCAAGGCGAAGGAGGAGGGCATCGTCGCCCATCTGATGGCGATCATCCCCGACAGCTATTTCGGGGCGATCGCGCGCGGCGATCTGCTGCAGGTGCTGCTGATCTCGATCTTGTCCGGTTTTGCGATCGCCCTACTCGGCAAGGCCGGCGAACCGATCGCTGAAGCAGTCGACAAGGCCGCGAAGATGTTTTTCGGCATCATCCGCATCATCGTGCGCGTCGCTCCGCTTGGAGCGTTAGGCGCGATAGCGTTCACGGTCGGCGCCTACGGCTTGGGCTCGCTGCTCAATCTCGTTG
This sequence comes from uncultured Alphaproteobacteria bacterium, assembly GCA_963721935.1. Lineage (GTDB taxonomy): Bacteria > Pseudomonadota > Alphaproteobacteria > Rhizobiales > Xanthobacteraceae > Bradyrhizobium. Next base: position 41,180 of record CAVRMY010000034.1, on the reverse strand, counting down.
CGCTGATCGGCACGTTCTATCTGACCAGCATCCTGTTCGTACTGATCGTGCTGGGTGCGATCGCGCGGCTTTCCGGCTTTTCGATCATCCGCTTCATCGCTTATATCAAGGACGAGCTCCTGATCGTGCTCGGCACCTCATCGTCGGAGACGGTGCTGCCGCAAATGATCCAGAAGATGGAGCATCTTGGCGCCTCGCGCTCGGTGGTCGGTCTTGTCATTCCGACCGGCTACAGCTTCAATCTCGACGGAACCAACATCTACATGACGCTGGCCACGCTATTCCTGGCGCAGGCGACCAATACATCGCTCACAATCTGGCAGGAACTCGGTATTCTTGGCGTCGCCATGATCACCTCGAAGGGAGCCTCCGGCGTGACCGGCGCCGGATTCATCACGCTCGCGGCGACGCTCTCGATCGTGCCTGACATTCCGATCCAGTCGATCGCGATCCTGGTCGGCATCGACAAGTTCATGAGCGAGTGCCGTGCGCTGACCAACCTGATTGGCAATGGCGTTGCCTGCATCGTCATCAGCCTTTCCGAAGGTGAGCTCGACACGGACGCGCTGCATGAGGCGATGGCACATCCGCTGGAAATCGGCGAAGCGCTGGAGCCGGGAGCGGCGTCCTGAGACCCGCGCGTTTCGACGGCAATAACACTATGACACCGCGTCATGCCTGCCGAGGAGCGGTGTGGCGTCATTCACTTCGACCATGGCGGACATCCAACCCGATAGCGTTGTCTTTCGGACTAAACTCGTTCACCTGGTAAAGCGGTGCCGCAGGGGACACCGCGCGTTACCATGCCCTGCCGTAACTGTCGCGTAACTGTCGGGGGCGCGCCCGCGGCCGATCAATCGCGGCCACATGACCTCGAGCATGTGGCGCGGGAACTCGCCGCGCGCGCTCCACAGGTCGACTTGAAATGCCAGGGTCCGCACGTCACCACGGAATGACGGCTTCCGTTTGAGTGCGTCGCTTTGGTGCTGCAGGGGGGGCGGTGCGCTCAGTCATGTCGGCTACGGCACCAAAAGGACTTTGCCGATATTCCTGCGATCCTGGACGAAATGATGCGCCTGCGGAGCTTCGGCGAACGGGAAGGTGCTGGCGACCTTCGGCTTGATGGCGCCCTGTGTCCACAAGTTCAATAGCTGATCGGCCCACTGGCGCTGGCGATCGATCTCACCCCACATATGGCCGAGGTTGACGCCGAAGACGCCCTTGTTCGCATTCATCAGCGACAGCGGGTTGAACTGAAACCAGGGGACGCGGGCAAGCGTAGCCAGCATTCCGAGCAGGTTGCGTTCCTTGCCGCTCACCGCCGCGGAAATGCCGAAGACGCCAAGCCGTCCCGTGGGTGCGAGAACGCGATATCCTTTCTTCCATGACTTGCCGCCGACGGCGTCGAGAATGAGTTCGACGCCGCGGCCGTCGGTGATTTCCCTCGTGCGGGTCTCGAAGTCTTCCGTTCGGTAATCGATGAGGTGGTCGGCGCCGAGCGCGCGTAATTCGGCGTGTTTGGCCGCGGACGCGGTGCCGATAACCCGGGCACCGATGTGTTTTGCGATCTGGGTTGCAGCAATGCCGACGCCGCCGCCGGCCGAATGGATCAGGACCGTCTCGTTCGCCTTGAGGCTGCCCATGACCACGATAAGCTGCCAAGCGGTGAAATAATTGACCGGGATCGAGGCTGCTTCCAGCGCCGACATGCCAGGCGGGCGTACGAAAACCTGCTTGATCGGGACGCATACAGTATCGGCGTAGCCGCCAAATCGGGTCGCCGCCAAAACATCACGGCCAACCCAATTCGCTGCGACACCCGCACCAACAGCATCGACGTGGCCGCTGACCTCATAACCAGGCACGATCGGGATCGGGGGCAGGTCGGGATAAAGACCCAAGCGGCCCAGAATGTCGGCGAAATTAATACCGCTTGCTTCGACGCGAATCCGGACTTCACCGGCTTTGGGCTCCGGGTCAGGCGCTTCTTTCACCTCGAGAACTTCGGGTGGGCCAATCTTCGTGATCCAAATCTGCCGCATGACCGCGACCTCAGGGTTCGGGCTTCGAGCTAAAAATTATACAAGAGCCATCTGGAAGATTCGAGGATGACCACGAACGGCACCACCGAACTGGAGCTTCCGCCTGCGATCCGCGTCCAATCTCGCGGCACGACCTGTAGTCTCGTTTTGGCAATTTGGCATCCTGCGCGGGTTGCTGCCGATAGCCGCCCGTCCTTGCGGGAATGCTCTTGCGCGTTTTGCATTCGTGTCGGGTGGTCCGCCGCCCAGGAACTGAAAAAACGCCCATGGTCTCTGGGCATCGCCGCAAACGCGCGTAACAGTCCGGCCTGCGCGGCCGCTCGGGCGTCATTGGACCCGCGATCTACTGCCGTGCTTCGGGCTGCGAGTGCAAGGGGGCTTGGGGTTGTGCGTTGGATGACGCGGGCGTCTGCACGGGCTTACGCGTGCCGATCGCGGCCTGTGCCTGCGGCGCCGGCGTCTTGGGCCGCAGGTTTTGCTGAGAAGCCCTGGCGACAAGTTGTGCCACCTGTTCCTGACTCGCTTTGAGGAGTTCGATGTTCCTCGCGATATCGCGGGCCGCCTGGTCCTGGCTCGCCTTAATCTGCTCTATGGCCTTTGCATTGTCGCTGGCCAATTGTTGCTGACCAGCCTTCAGCTGCTCGATCTCTCGTTCCACGTTGTCGAGATCGCGCGCCATCGTCTGCAGTGACTTCGCCGGCTCGGGAGACACCGGGCCGGCTGTCGGCGTCTCTGCTGCGGTCAACCGAACGGAAGACGGATTCGGTTGCGTGAAGAGCATCAATTTTTCCAGCGGCAGCGTCAAGGCTGAAACGAGCTGCGGCGCCGATTGCGCAAGCGCATCGCCATAGGATGATTGCGAAACGAAAGCAGCAGCGACGATGTATCCTGCAAGTAGCAAGCCCAGGATACCGCGCAGCCACGGCCTGTCCCGCGACTGCTGAGGAAGAGAACGCGGGATCTCTCGCTGCTGTCTGGACAACTGAGCTTCCATTTGCGCGAGCTGTTCATCCGCGCTCTTGATTTGTTCATAAGCGTGGGCAAGCTGTTCGTCGACGCGTGAGAAGGCATCGTGCCTTTGCTTGACGTCCGTCGTGGGATCCATGGATGCCCCCAAGTTCGATCGTCTCTGATTTTCGCAACGAGACTCCCCGATCCTCTTGTGACCAAAGCAAGGCCGCAAGAGGGAAAGACGGAGTCATTTGACCCCACACTTTCAGGAACCGCCTATCGGGAAAGCTCGGCTAAAGTAGCCTCTGATCGTTCTGTGTAAAAAGTCGACTGGTGCATCACTGCAGCCAAGAACAAAGGCGCGGCGCTGTAATCGGTCTCGCGGCCTCTATTTCTGGAAAATGCCCGCTTCGCCTTTACTCGTGTGAAAGCTCCCGCAAAGCATTATTAATTTCTTTCAATTCATTGAGCGATTTGCAGCTCCTGAAAAAGGGAGCCAGCTCTTTTTCGCCATTTCTCTTCATGACATCCAGCATCTTCGCCACGGATTTTTTGGCGCCCTCTTCAATCTCCTTGAATCTTTCCAATTGCAACGGATGGGCAATAGTCGATTGAACTTCCATGGTCGCTTCTTGCGCGTGAAAGTAGTTCTTCTTGGCCTCCGTGTTGGACGCCAATTTGAAAAGAGCTCCATACATAAGCGAGCACTCAGAGAAGCGACGCACTACCTTTTCACGCAGTTCGACGCCATCCTTGCTTTTTTCTATTGCGCTATCTATCGCCGAGATCACATCAATCACGGCCCACGTGCTATCACCGTTAGTGACTTGTGCGTAAGCAAGGCGCGGCGAGATCATCACAGCTAGTATCAAGCCCAGGACCGGCAGCAATCTTACCCCAAAACTGTCGGACATGGCTGGTTCCCTGAATTTGGCGGGGCGCGTGAATTTTGCGAAGCGCCTTGTCGATACCGGGCTTGCGATGGTTTTCATCGCTATTACGCCTCGATCTTCGGCGGTTTCGAAATGTTGCCAATCACACCCTGAGAAGTTCTCGCCCTTCATCCGTGCGGCGTTAAGATTGCGGTACGACGGAAAGGCGGATGCGATAAAGACCCGATTTCCATGGTAGCGGGGGAGCGCTACCTACGTTCCCCCCGACCGTTTTCAGCCGAGTTTACGGTATCTGTCGCCTAACCTGCAACCTCGTTGCGGGCTTTATCATCCGGCGCGACGTTAATGAAACGCCTGCTTTCGCTGAAGACTGCGCGCATGGCGAGATCCCGGGGTCGCCGATCGTAGAAGCCCTCACAGTCGCCTGGACATACTGCGGGTCATCTGAATGGCCCTAGTGAATGTCATCGCGGTGGCCGCTACGATCTTCGGCGCCGCCTACGCCGTCCAGCCGGCATACGGGATCGGCTTCTCAAAAGACATGACCCTCAAAATAAAGCACCAGCGGACTCGGCTGGGTCGCCAGAGGCGCTACAGTGTGTGTTTCGAGGTTAGAGCTGACCTTGCACGGGTCGCCGGCTCTATGTTTGGCGGCGGATGTTGTAGTCCAGCCATTGCACACCAGACACTGACATAGGCAGCATGCAATGACCTGTCCTCAACGCTGTCCTTGAAGTTCGGGTAATCGATATGGTCGATCATTTTGGCTACGGCTTGTTTCACCGCGGCACGGGACACGACGGCCCGATACAGATAATCGGTGGTGGTGGATTTCGTGACCTTGGCGTCCGGCCAGACCTTCTCGATATCTCCGGCCCGTCTTGCCCTGACCAGCAACTCATCGTCAGCACAGTCCTTGGCCACGATTGACAAGAAGCCGTCTCGTAAGCATAGCCACATAATTGTTCTCCGTTTGATTGATGGCGCAGCTGCCCGTTCTCCCCCCTGTACAGAAAGGGAAAAACACCCTGGCCATTTCAAGACTGACTTCTACTCTTTCGATTTAACCGATTGGCGGCCCACCTTGCTTCATTGTCGGTAACAACTCCGGCAGGGTTACCATTCAGATCAACACGGGCCGCCCCTTCAGTCATCGCCTCGTGGTAGGACAGATGATCCGCGTAAATGCGCAAAACGATCTTGACTATGTCGGGATTAAGTTCGGGATCGGCGGCGAGGATGTCTTTGTCGATACCAACCTTCAGTGGCAGCTTAGGCCGTATATAACCCTTGAAACAATTCGGCCAGCGGTTCAGCAACGCCCGGCGGGTAGCGGTAATGCCTGCACTTCTGGCACGGCCGGCTATCTCGGTTGCATTCAACTCAGGTGGTGCCGTCTTGGCCGGGGCAATCGGTGCCGGGACTGATTTAAGTGCAGCCTTAAGTTCTGGCTTCGGTGTTGGCTTCGGTTTTAGCGGTAGACTGCCCGCTCGGGCCGCCAGCGCAGCGCGGAGCCTGTCATTGGCCTGTAACGTCTTAACCGTCATCGCTCTATCCGATGTGGTCGCCGGCCCCGTTCATCCCGATTCTTGGCGATAGACTCAACGCGGTCGGTGTACCTAATCAGGCGCTCCTGTTTCGCCGCCTGCAAGGCCTCCGACACTTGGTGAATGGACGGGCGGAAATCAAGCGTCTGGCGGAGATTGCTGCCAAAGTTCCTCGACCGTCATCGCCAGCGTGCGTGTTGGCGGTTTTGTTCGTTCTGAATTTTGATAACCAGTCTTCATCACGGATACAGTTGGACTTGCGTGGGGTTTGTTGTCGATTCTCTTAGGCCTCTAATTTGGGAGATGGCCCCCGAGATGGACAATGAAGAGCGGATGACCAGGATTTACGGTGACGAGGATGACGGGATTTGAGGAGTCCCAGTTTATGCGACCCGCTGTCGGCGCGGCGATGTCGGCTGGACAGCGCATCCGCTCAACTGTTGATCGCTTGGAAACGCGCCGAGTTGGAGGGTCTGATGCGATCCCAGACAAATGCGGTGCAACGGAAGGTGGTCGCTCCTGGGCGGTTCGGGCCGGGCCCCAAGGGATTGAGCGCCTAGTTAATTCTCGCGCGGCTCTTCTTGCCGGCGAATTGATCGAACACGGCGTTGATCCTCTCTTGCGGCGTTACATTCGCTCGTTCCTGCGCTGGGGCTGCCGCCACGCTGGTCGTCGTCAGCTGGTCGGGGGCAAGAAAAGCATTGCTGACCAACAGCAATAAAACGATTGCGGCTAACCCAATGAACAGTTCTTTGAGAATAACCATTTTGACGTCCCCCTAATTTGGCGGCCGCCTTTTACAGATCGGTCGATTTCAGGATTGCTTCGTAGGCTTGGAAAAATGGTTTCATTGCCCAGCCAGTGGGTTTCGCAGGCCCTGGCAGTCAGACGAGCTCGGGCTCGAACCTGTCAACAGCAACAAAACAATAGAGCGCGATGCCGCTAGATGTCCGCGCGACGTTGGGGGCAAAGCCTCGAAACTGATGTCGCTCGTCAAGAATGGCGACCACTGGATGATCGTCGATCACCATTCTTCGGCAATGCCATCACCCCCGAAGTAGCCGGGCCGAGGCGGTTCGTAGACGGCAGCATAAGATTGGATACCCCTATCTTGTCAGGGTCCGCCTCGGTCCGTCTCTCGAATTTCCATTTCATCCGGTAATTTGGTACTATGGGCTATAGGAGGGCGGATGTACCCCTCCGAAGCCAAAAACGCGTCGAGGCCTGCACCCATGGGCTTCGGCGCGTTATTTCATATCTAAGCATAGCCTCGTAGGCTGCTGTGTAGGCGTGCTCCGCAGAGCCTGAGAACATGCCGTTTGAGACGATTTTGTCTTCTTGCCAAATCTCCCACTTCCAGGCGCCGGTCTTGCCGCGCTCGGGAAACAGCAGGATTTTGGGAGTGTCCATAAATCCAATAAGCGCCCAGAACCGGTCCTGTTCCAGCCCTTCCATCCGCCATCCATTTCCCGCTTAATGCGATGAACCCTCCCGGTGCCAAGCCCCACCAGCTTGGCAACCTTCAGGATACCGATGCCTTTGCGTAACTGGCGTTGCGCTTTGCGTTCAAGGTCGCTGGCGATGGCTGGCCTGCTAGTAGGCTGCATACTCATAAGAATGTCCGGCGAGTGTCTGCGGGCTCAACCGGTCGATGCGAACGAAGGCGTTAAGCGGGGGTTGCTTGCCGGCTCAATCCCTCAACTAAGCGCGCCAAACCGATCATTCTGCTTTCTTCAACTTCATCACGAACACTGCGTAGGCGGTCATAGGTGCGTTGATGCATACCCTTCGGTTTGCTTGGAAAGTTGTTTCCGCTGCCACCCAATTTCATTCGGATTTTCTGTGATTTCCTAAGCCCCCGTGCATGGGACGATTCCTGTTGGCTCGCATACGCAAGCCCACAGCAGTGCCGACAGGCGAACAGGCAGCCCGCGCCGTAGAGCATGGTAACTCGGCGGCGACATCGAACGCCGTTAGAGGCGGCCGAAGGACAGCTAAACCAAGGCCGCTCCCCACCAAACCGGCATGGTGTCCACGCAATGGGGATCAATTGCTCTACGTCGCTCCAATTTTCGCCCGAAGAGCGGCTTCTGTATTTCAGCGTCATACAACGGCGTTGGGCCTCGACGCTAATCGACGCCGTGCGCTCGCCATTTTGCAGTGAAGTCTTGTGCGGGGTCTTTGGCTGGCCTATATGGATGATTAGCACTCTCGAACTTTGAGTGCCAATCTCGAATGAAAACAGGTTTAGGAGGACAGCATGAAATTCCGTCCGCTCCACGACCGCGTCGTGGTTAAGCGCATCGACGCCGAAGAGAAGACCACTGGCGGCATTATCATTCCCGACACCGCCAAGGAAAAGCCCTCGCAGGGCGAAATCACCGCGGTTGGTCCGGGCGGCCGTGACGAAGCCGGCAAGCTTATCCCGATCGATCTGAAGGTCGGCGACCGCGTGCTGTTCGGCAAATGGTCTGGCACCGAAGTCAAGCTCGATGGCGAAGAACTCCTGATCATGAAGGAGAGCGACATCATGGGTGTCATTACCGACATTCCCGCCACTAAGAAGAAGGCCGCTTAAGCGCGGCGAAGTCTTTTGCTCATCCTGATAAGCCGGCGCCGCCTGCGTGTCGATGGATGATGCGCCAGGTCATAGTCCATCCATCACGTCCCTGCTCGGGGGACTGTTGCAGACCGATCCCAAAGGGAGATCATTATGTCAGCCAAGGAAGTCAAATTCGGCGTCGATGCTCGCGACAGGATGCTGCGCGGCGTCGATATTCTCAACAACGCGGTGAAGATCACGCTGGGCCCCAAGGGCCGCAACGTCGTCCTCGACAAGTCATTCGGCGCACCCCGCATGACCAAGGACGGTGTCACCGTCGCCAAGGAAATCGAGCTTGAGGACAAGTTCGAGAACATGGGCGCCCAGATGGTGCGCGAAGTCGCCTCCAAGTCGGCGGATGCGGCCGGCGACGGCACCACCACCGCGACCGTGCTAGCCGCGGCCATTATCAGAGAAGGGGCCAAGTCGGTTGCTGCCGGCATGAACCCGATGGATCTGAAGCGCGGTATCGATCTCGCGGTGGACGCCGTGGTCGCCGATCTCGTGAAAAACTCCAAGAAAGTTACCTCGAACGAGGAAATCGCCCAGGTCGGCACAATTTCGTCCAACGGCGACGCCGAGATCGGCAAGTTCCTCTCCGACGCCATGAAGAAGGTCGGCAACGAGGGCGTCATCACGGTTGAGGAAGCCAAGTCGCTCGAGACCGAACTCGAGGTAGTCGAGGGCATGCAGTTCGACCGCGGCTACATTTCGCCCTATTTCGTCACCAACGCCGACAAGATGCGTGCGGAATTTGAAGACGCCTACATCCTGATCAACGAGAAGAAGCTCTCCAACCTGAACGAACTGCTCCCGCTGCTCGAGGCCGTGGTGCAGTCCGGCAAGCCGCTGGTCATCGTCGCGGAAGACGTCGAAGGCGAGGCTCTCGCAACCCTCGTCGTCAACCGTCTGCGGGGCGGCCTGAAGGTTGCGGCCGTGAAGGCGCCGGGCTTCGGTGATCGTCGCAAGGCCATGCTGCAGGACATCGCCATCCTGACCGGCGGCCAGGCCATCAGCGAAGATCTCGGCATCAAGCTCGAGAACGTCACACTCGCGATGCTCGGTCGCGCCAAGAAGGTGATGATCGACAAGGAGAACACCACCATCGTCAGCGGTCATGGCAAGAAGGCCGACATCGAAGCCCGCGTCGCGCAAATCAAGGCGCAGATCGAGGAAACCACCTCGGACTACGACCGCGAGAAGCTGCAGGAGCGTCTGGCCAAGCTTGCTGGCGGCGTCGCGGTGATCCGCGTCGGCGGCGCGACTGAGGTCGAGGTCAAGGAGCGCAAGGATCGTGTTGATGACGCGATGCATGCGACCCGCGCGGCCGTAGAAGAAGGCATTCTGCCGGGCGGCGGCGTCGCCTTGCTGCGCGCCTCCGAGCATCTCAAGGGCCTGCGCACCAAGAACGACGACCAGAAGACCGGCGTTGAGATCGTGCGCAAGGCGCTGTCCTGGCCGGCCCGCCAGATCGCCATCAACGCAGGCGAAGATGGTTCAGTGATCGTCGGCAAGATTCTCGAGAAGGACCAGTATTCCTACGGTTTCGACTCGCAGACCGGCGAATATGTCAACTTGATCTCCAAGGGCATCATCGACCCGACCAAGGTAGTCCGTGTTGCGATCCAGAACGCGGCCTCCGTTGCGGCGCTGCTGATCACCACCGAAGCTATGGTGGCCGAAGTGCCGAAGAAGAACGCAGGCGCCGGCGGCATGCCTGCGGGCGGCGGCGGAATGGGCGGTATGGGTGGTATGGACTTCTAAGTCCAACGGTTTTGTCTCGACCATCAGGAAAGGCCCGGCAGAAAAGCCGGGCCTTTTTCGCAGTAGCGACCTATGCAAAACTTGATTCGACCGGGCGGTGAGCTGGAAACGGCAAACAGAGTTTGGTCAGGCCGATGTCCGGTTGGGTCAATCGCGTCATTTCGAGCGTGGTCCGGGCACTTCGGGTCTACCCCTATGAACGGACATCGTCAGGCACATGCGCTTCTTGGTATTGATGACGGCCTTCGTGGGAGGATCAGCTATTCGCGTACGAGTTCGTAGTCTTGCGCGCCGAAGTCGGCTCGGGATCATTGGCAGAAATTCCCCAAGCCCAAAGCATGCAGTGCGATGCCACTGATCCTGGCCTATGGCGCAGGCCGAGGTTATGATAAATACGAAGGTGACCCAATTGGTGGTTGCTCGCTCCAACTAAAGCGTCGAAAGATGGGTCGATCCGCAAATGATTTCATCGCAACGGAAGCGCGTTTTGGCGCTCAGAATTACGAACCGCTAGGCGTTGTTCTGTCGCGCGGCGAAGGCGTCTGGGTTTGGGATACGCAAGGCAACCGTTATCTCGATTGCCTCTCAGCCTATTCGGCGGTGAACCAGGGGCACTGCCATCCGAAGATTCTGGCCGCAATAGTGGAACAGGCGGGCAAGCTGACTTTGACTTCCCGCGCATTCCACAACGACCAACTGGCCTCCTTCTACGAGCAGATCGCAGAGCTCACCGGTTCCCACAAGATACTACCCATGAATAGCGGTGCCGAGGCGGTGGAGAGCGCCATCAAGGTCGTGCGCAAATGGGGATATGAAGTGAAGGGCGTGCCGGATGGGCAAGCCGAGATCATCGTCTGCGCTGACAACTTCCACGGACGCACCCTCGGTATCATCGGCTTCAGCACCGACACGGCCGCACGTGAGCATTTCGGACCATTCGCGCCGGGCTTCAAGATCATACCCTTCGGCGACGCCAAGGCGTTGGAGGAGGCGATAACGCCGAATACGGTCGGCTTCCTCGTCGAGCCAATCCAGGGAGAAGCTGGCGTGATCCTCCCGTCGCCCGGCTATTTCAAAAAGGTACGCGAGCTCTGCACTGCGCACGACGTGATGCTGGTCCTTGATGAGATCCAAACCGGACTCGGCCGTACTGGCAAGTTGCTCGCTGAGCAACACGACGGTATCGAGGCAGATGTCACGTTACTCGGCAAAGCGTTGTCCGGGGGCTTTTATCCAGTGTCGGCTGTCCTTTCGAATAACGAAGTGCTGGGCACCTTAAAACCCGGTCAGCATGGCTCTACCTTTGGCGGCAACCCGCTCGCCTGCGCGGTGGCGCGGGCAGCTTTGCGCGCGCTTGTCGAGGAAGGAATGATTGAGAACGCCGCCATCCAGGGCGCGCGGTTTCTCGATGGCTTCAGGAGCATCCGGGCCAACACGATCCGCGAGGTGCGCGGACGCGGCCTAATGCTGGCAGTTGAACTTCACCCAGAAGCAGGCGCTGCACGTCGTTACTGTGAGGCACTGCAGGGCAGGAACATCCTTGCCAAGGACACGCATGGACACACGATCCGCATTGCCCCGCCGCTTGTGATCACCAACGATCAAGTTGATTGGGCGCTCGAGAGAATTGGTGCCACCTTGAGACAGGATTTCTCATGATGGGCGATTCCGATGTCCGCTTCGGTCGGAAGTGACGCCTCACCCATTCAGCGCCTTGTCATTTGCTCAGGTTTCAAAATGCCGAGCTCCTTGCCGAAGGCATCCGTCACCGACTTTCGGCGTCCTTGTCGATGCCCTGAGATACCGCGCTTGAACGTGAGGTGTCTTGCTTGCAGGACCGGCGCGTCCACTCAAAAAATTAGAGAATATCTTTATTAGCGCAGCAGGCAGAGAGGCGACACAATCTTTCGAAAAAGATGGCGTTAATGCCGGTCTGTTGCGACCTTGCACATTAAATTGTGGTGCGGCGCAGCAATGAGTCCCCATATCGTACGGTTGGCGCTCAACGAGGAGCGCCTGACAAGGAGTTGTCATGTCATTAGTACTGACCATCGTGAATGCGTGGCGTCCGTCTTTTTCCCGTCTGCAAGAAATGGCGGACTTCGGATCGAATCCTGGGGCGTTACGTATGTTGACCTTCCTGCCGGATAATCTCTCGCCAAGGCCTGCTCTCGTTGTCGTTCTTCATGGCTCAATGCAGTCGGCAGCCGATTACGACCGTGGTGCTGGTTGGTCGACGCTTGCAGACCAATATGGTTTCGCGCTGTTGATGCCGGAGCAGAGTAGGCAAAACAATCTGACCCGCTCCTTCAATTGGTTCGAACCCGCCGATACCCAGCGGGAGGGAGGAGAGGCACATTCCATAATGCAAATGGTCGAGAAGATGGTGTCCGATTATCACATTGATCGTACCCGTATCTTCGTGACAGGGCTGTCCGCTGGCGGAGCTATGACGTTAGCAATGCTCGCTAGGTATCCTGAGGCATTCGCTGCCGGCGCGGTCATCGCGGGCCTTCCTTATGGGACAGCAACCAACGCTCAGCAGGCGCTGCGCGACATGTTTCAAGCCCCGCCAAAATCTTCCCGCGAGTTGGGCGATCTTGTAAGAGAAGCGTCGCCAAATACAGCGGACTGGCCGAGGCTATCTGTTTGGCACGGTAGCGCCGACCGAACAGTGAAGCCCTCGAACGCGGGCGAGATCATCAAGCAATGGCTGGATGTTCACGGACTTTCGTTGACGCCGATGTCAGAGCAACTCGTAGACGGGCAATCTCGGCAAGTCTGGTGGGATACTGATGGAAAGACGGTGATCGAATCCTTCGCAATTGCAGACATGGGACATGGCACCCCTCTTTCATCCTTAGGGAGCGGGATTGCCGGACCTTGCATGATCGAGGCGGGCATCTCTTCGACGGACCATATCGCGAAGTTTTTTGGGTTGAATGAACCGCAGATTGAGTCCCGCTCTAAAACGACTAGGCGACGATTTCCGCTTTTCGATGCCATGAGAAAAACTACGCGCCCCCATCGCATTCGCGCCGTGAGATCTTGGCGGGATGCGTTCGCTAACATTTCAAAGATGCGGATCGCCCTCGGACAAGGGAAAGGAAGAATTTCAGATCAGAAGGGGGGATAGCAAATCGCTAAAGCATCGGACACAAGATTGTTATCTTTCAGCGCCAACCCTGGGCAATGTCCGGTTGGGGTCATTCGCGACCGGGTTGAGCCAGTCGACCTTACATATTTCTAAGTGCAGCTAGACGATGTAGCCCCCAATTCGTCCAGCGAATAGTGACCCCAGCGTTGTGTCCCCTCCGTCTGGGGTCATTTTTTTGCTCTATGTGCCGTTTGGGGAGCGACTCTCTGCCGCTCCCCCCATGGTGTGGGCAATCAAGCCGCTTTGTTTTTATCAATCAAAGCTTCGAACGGCTTCGTCGTTTGCTTGAAGAGGTCAGCGTAGAGATCAGCGAGTCTCTTCGATTCCGCTACAAACGTTTCATGTGCGTTCTTCAGGTATTCGCTCTGAACCTCAATTAGCTTGGCGGGCTCCTTAACGCTGCTTAGCTGAGAAATGAACTCAGAACCATGTTGCATTAACCTCTTGGCGAAGTACGCGTGGGCGCGCGCAATTGCTTGAAGAGAAGTTGCGAAGGAATTTGCCGATGCCGTTGCGGTATCTTCGAAGTCCTTAGTAGCCTGCTGAAGTCGTTCAACGTTATTCATTTTATTTTCCTTCGTTTGAAAGCATACGCCGTTTTACTGCAGTCAACATCGACGCAAGCAAGTCGTAAGATTGTGAGTTTTGAAACCGACAGGTCGAACAAATCGGTTCTGTTATCGCCAGCCTATTGGCATGCAGTTATGATAGCTGTGTGACGGTTAATAAAGCAGACCACGAGACCCAAAGCAGCGAACTAAATTGGGTTTCAATTGATCCTGACAAACGCAAACGGACGCTCTCGGGAACGGAGACCCAAAAGCGTCCGCTTTGCATCGAGAGAGTTCTTTGTGTCTCTCAGAGAGAGAGCTTCCTCAATGTTTAAATATCATAACTGTATCCGCGGCGGCGTCTTTGATTTGGATCAAGGACCGTTGCCGCCACAAACAACCACGAACATCGACGGTGGGAGTGTAATCATGCTCAATGATAGAGAAAACATTCTAAGCGCGCTCCGCGAGAGGGCGATGAAGGTGCGCGAGATCATGAAGCGCGCCAATATCGCGAATGAGGAAGCTTGCCAAATCCTCCTATTGAAAATGCGCGACGAAGGTTTGGTGAAATTCGATATTCACAGCGGGCGATGGCTCATCGCTTGATCCGCGGCACGCCTGCCAAACGATTTACCCAATGCATAAACGACGGGAAACGGTCGTACGGCTCGGTCCCGTCGCAGGTGGAGGCTAGCCGCGGGCGAGCCAGAAACCTAAGCGCTACCTTGCTTTGGGCGATCAAGAAGCACCGAAGCTGGAAGCCGCTCGTTCCACAAGCCCATTGCCACTATAATGGGATAGCTGCATGATCACCGCATGGGTAGCGGGCGAATTACACCGATGATACCTGATCAAGAGACTGCTACGCGGTCGCCAAATCCAACTGCCAATGCTGTTCCGCGTCATGTTCTGCCAAGCAATTTGCCAGCGGCGATCAAACATCTCAGCGATCAAGAGCTCGAGCAGTTGCTAACTGCGGTGACGGCAGAACAGCAGCGGCGCGGTAAGAAGCCAGCCGCGCCTGATAAAGCTCCGAGCAAGCGGGTGGAGGCTCAATCAGTTTCTCTGACGCCTGGCAAGTTGAATGCGGTTCGCGCCGCCTTCAAAGCTGGTGTTAGACCTTCAAAGATTGCCAAGCAGTTCGGAATATCTCAATCGGATGTTCGGAAGGTGTTGGCATCAGACGGACCAAAACCCTAAGCGCCGCCTTGCTTTGGGCGATTGTGCCGTAGGGCGTAGTGGCTCTGTTAATAGCGGTGCTAAGCAATGCCCGAAGGTCAAGAAGCCAGAAACCCAACATGGTCACGTGATGAGCTAATTCTCACGCTCGATCTGTATGTCCAATTTAAGGGAAATCCGCCTGGCAAGACTAGCAAGAATATCGTGGAGCTTTCTGAGCTTCTGAACAAGATGGGCGCCCAGATTGCCAATCGCAAAGCGGATTTCCGCAATCCAAATGGCGTCTACATGAAAGCCATGAACTTCAGACGGTTCGACCCTGTGTACACGTCGCAAGGCAAGAAAGGTCTTGAGCGTGGTGGTCGGCTCGAAGCCGAAGTGTGGTCAGACTTCATAAGCCGTCCACAGCTTTTAGCGGAAACAGCCAACGCCATTCGGCTCAATGTGACGAGGGGCGTACCATTCGAACCTTCTAGTTCCGAAGATGACGAAGAGTTCGAAGCAGAAGAGGGAAAGGTGCTTACCCGTCTTCATTTTTCTCGAGAGCGCAACCGCAAACTCGTGGAGCAAAAGAAAGCGGCGGCACTTAAGAAGGATAGAAAGCTTTCCTGTGAGGTTTGTTCATTCGACTTCGAGGCTCATTACGGAACTCGTGGAAGAGGCTTCATTGAGGCTTATCACGTCAAACCAGTTCACACCTTGAAGCCTGGAGACAAGACGCGGTTAGAAGACCTTGCTCTTCTGTGTTCCAATTGTCACCGCATGGTTCACGCGAAACGACCATGGCTTGATTTAGAAAGATTGCGGAAGCTGCTTGATTCAAGAATCTAATGAAACCGAGTTTCCGATGAACAAGCTCTCGCCGAGACAGAAGGCAGCTTCCGAAACTGCTGCAGCACAGCGGAAACTGTGTCTCGATTGGTTGCTCTTCATTATGAGCAAGTCGTCCGTAAAAATGCGGACTAAGGAGGATCTTCGGGCGGAGGCTATCGAGAGGTTCAAGGTCTCGAAACAGTCGTTCGATTTTGCTTGGACCTGGGCGATCGAGCAAAGTGGCAGTAGGCGCTGGTATGATCCTCTACCAAGGTCAAGAAAGCGAACTGGTAAAACTCCGCTGTCTTAATTTGCCGATTGCGACTAAGGTCCCAGAGGATAGTAGTTGACGCAAATCAAACCCCACTCGAGAACATCGGACTTATACTTGTCAAATGGATAGAGTTCGACGCATCACGGGCAACTGGTTGCCCATTTCAATCGCACCGAACGGTTGCGATCTTGAGGTGAGCGTAATCGACAACGACAGTATCCATTCTCTAAAGTTTCCATGCCGAAAAAGCGGAACGAAATGGTTCAACGCATTGACGAATATACAGATTGAAGTTCATCCGACCCATTGGCGTACTTGGCGCAGGGATAGTCGACACAGAAAGTGGGACTTAGACAACGAAAAGTGATTCCACTTTTTCTAAGCCATTACGCTCTCTATAGAAACCCCACCATTGTTGCACCGCAAAGCACTGACGGGCAAAACCTTGCGTGAAATATCAAGCAGGGAGGTGTATCGTCACGGCTCTAATTCTCCCAAGAGGCGATCATGGCTGAAAATCAAAAACCCGCTGACCTGGCACGTTCAATGATGACCAAAAATCTTGAGCAAGCTCACGAGGCGATTGCTAACTATTTTCGGCTGGTCGAAAAGAGCATATCGGCATCGCCATTGGGCGCGGCAGATCAGACCAAGACCTTCAGAAACTATGTGGAGCGCAGTGTCGCGGCAAGTTTTGGGCTTTCGGACCAACTGCTACGAGCAAAAGACTTCCAGGATGTCGTGCGCATCCAAACAGAGTTCTTTCAAACTCAACTAAAAGCATTGACTGAGAAATCGAAGGATTTTTCTGATACGACGACGAAAGCGGTTTCGGACGTAACTCGCATTGAGATTAAGTGAGCGGCTACGCTGCTTGCAGCAGGCGTCCGAGGTGTCGAGAGCCTCCGATTCCGAAGTCTCATGCACTGCAAATCCCAAACACTTTTCACAAGGAATTTTGATGTCTGACTATTTTTCCAAGCCGTGGAGATAGGCCGTTGCCCCAAAACCCGAATATGCCCTGGAAGCCGCCTGGCGAGTGGTACGTCGTCTTAGAGGGCGTGCCGAAGAACCCGCCGGATTGGTATGAGCGGCAGCCGGGCGAGGATGCGGTCGCCTACATGTTTCGCGTGTTCCCTGTCGTGAGGCTGAATTGAGCACCGTCACCAAAGCAAGGAGTCCTGGCCGCCCGACTCGATACTCCCTCGAGGCCGGGCTTGAAATTTGCCGGCGGATGGAGCAGGGCGAAAGCCTCCGCCGCATCTGCGCCACCCCTGGCACGAAAGCCTGAGGCGCGCATCTCGGCAAGGGTGGTTTTCTGACGGATTAAATTTGCGCGAATGTGATGAATATCAACGACGGCCTCCGACGCTGAGCGTGAAGGTGTGTCGCTGACTTCAGCCTCTGTCGCCTGGGCTGGGCAATTTGAAGCGGGTCGGCAAGGGGCCGCCCAGATTTCAGCGCGGTGGGCAGCCCCGCCTGGCGCGGCCTGCGTCGGCGAGACGCTTCGCGCCCAAGGTACGGTCCCGTCCCGCATCACTAGAGACGGGGCCGTACCGGGCCACGGGTGTTTCAGCGCGGCCCAGCGCGCGAAAGTCGCCCGCGAGGGTTTGGCAAGCTAAGAGCAAGGCCGCGACACGTCAGACCCGCATCTTCTTCGCAGCGAGGCCCTGGTCGGTGACGCGGTAGCATAGCCGGCCTTCAATGAGGTTCTTTTCAATCCAACCCTTTGTGAGCAGCTTTTCAACGACTTTGGGGCTCGAACGCATCGTGAATGCCTTTACCCAGCCAGAGCCCTCCAAATGCTGCATGAACTGCCGCTCGTGATGGTTGGGAATTTCGGGACCCCGTGGCGTCATTATTTCCCCTTCGCCTTCTGCTCGGGTGACAATCCGCCGGCCCGAGTTAGCGGGTCACTCGGATCGTGGAGCACAAAGGTCTTTAGGACCAGATAGCTGCCTTCGATTGTGAGGGCTGCTGCCGCGATCAGCGCCAGAATAATGACGACGATCGTCCGTCTGTTGGGCCACTCGTGCGGCTCGCTCACTTCTTCGCCCTCAGCCCCAGCTCGATACCAGGCAGCGGGTACTTCAGTAATATTGCTGCTGCAAAACTATCCAGATGACGAAGATCAGAGCGGCGATGATGCAAACTTGAACCCTTAAATCTCCCGCCCATTTCCAGCCCTTCACTTCGCCTTCACCTTCAGCCCGACCTCGACCAGGCGGCGAATGGCTTCTGGACGATCCAGTTTCACATCCTGACGGGCGATCCATTCGTCAATTGACTGCATTTCGTACTCAGTCCATTGCGGGTTTGGATTTGGAGCAAGCGCCTTTTGTGCCATCCCTTTAGCGACCGCGCCGGCCGCCGTGATTTTGGACAGCGTGCTTTCCTTCATCGGGTCCTCGCCTTCTTCACCGGCTTCTCGCCCGGGCCTTTCGCCAGGATGTGCAGCATCGTCTCCATCCTGGCCCGTATTGCCTCAGCGCGTGTCAAGGATGCGCCGCACTCAAAGTGAAGGGGTGTGTGAACACTGAAAGAATTGAGTGCTGATATGCCCTTCAGCAACTTCGATGGTCGTAGCGTCAACAATCTTCAACGTGAAAAAAGGCCGTTTGAACAAAAGCGACCAGCGCTTGGCAGGTGATTCAATGATTCGAAACCGGCCGTCCTTTGCGCTCTGTACAGATCGGACTGTTCTCTCGGCACGAAAATCTCCTCGCACTTCAAATCGCTTGTTGTCGGAAAAGATCATTAAACTCGGAAACGGCTGAGACGAGACAGCATCGATACCGATCTTTTTGAGAATAAAACACGCCCCGTTCGTCGAACCGGGAAAGCTATCGTCTCTTGCCACCCATACGCCGCTGACCGGATAGGTCTGTGTTGAAGCTGCACAAGAAAACAACGAAATGGCAATGGCAAGCCAAACCCGGGTTATGAAGCCGGGTCGGATCCAGAATATGAAATGGGTTACGTGGATCATAGGGGTTGCCTGCCTTTGATCGCGACACGTATGCTACCACCACTCGTCTCCGCCTTCCAGAATTGCAGCTGGTTAGAGATCGGATTATCCGGGCCGCCTCGCTTCGTGCCGGGCGGCCTATCTGAATCGCTTTTTCGGTTTTGGCTTTGCTGGCTGGTTTCCCCTTGAGATTTCTGTCCGCACTTCTTGCGCTTCCTTCGCCAGTCTTAGTTCCCGGAGGCGCTCCATGTTCATACGGACATCAGCCGCCTTTTTGTCGATCTCTCCCAAGATCGCCGGGCGCTCCACTGGCGCAAGGCGCTGCCTGTTCGCCCTGGCGCCTTCTGGCGCAGGTTCGCTTCTGCCTATGGGCTTGCTCATTCGTGCTCCAGCTTTTTGACTCCCCTTCGGACCCGAGGGGCTTCGGTCCCCGCGCTCTTCGCATGAGAATACAAGGTGAGCGGGCTTACTTCATACTGCTGCTGTCCAGGGGGTTGGGTCCGCTATCGATCTCTACAATGCAGGCGGCGATCGCGGCCGCCCGCGTCTGGAATTTCATATTGCCGACCACTTTTGGACCGGCTTCTAACTTGGGATAAATGTTCCAGTGCCACCAAGAGGGCGGCTTCTCCTCAACGTCAAAATCAATGCCGCGATGCTTCAAGAGAGGCTCCTCTCTGCCAATTGAGACGGCCTTACTCTGTCCCGGGGGATTCAGTCCTGCCCAGCTCGCCGGCAAGCCAGCCTATTGCGTGAGGACTCTTGATGGGATCGGGGCGCTCGCAATCGAAGCACTGAAACGTGCGCGAACCTTTGCCGCCGGGAGGCAGCGCTAGAATGAGATGCGCCCCGCAATCAGGGCAAGTCGGTCGCCGTGCTTGGCCCATGATAAATCGTGCCGCAGGTTCCGAAATCTCGTCAATTCAAAAACGGCTTGAGCACGTGAGAGTTCCACAGAAGGAACATTATTCCAGGAACAAATCAGGCCACCGTGGAGGTTAAATAGACGATGGGTCGGCCCATGAGGCCTGCGCATCCCGGACTCACCAGCGGCCTTCCTAGAGTCACGGCGCAATGAAAGAGGCCGCCAACTGAGGCGGCCTTACTGATCGATCTCTTTGAGTTTCTGTTCCAATTCACCGGCTAGCACCTCAAGTCGTTTCCGCGTGTTATCGTCAACGGCCCGGGCGAGTTGCCGGGCTTTCACGATCTTCATCTCAAGCTCTACGCGCTCGTTTTTTGAAGGCATTCGCGCACTCCGTCTAAATAAGACGACGGAGCGGCGAAAACGTTCAGTTCCATTTTGGGAGCTACTTTGGCGGCTTCGATTCACCGGCTAGCCAGCCGACCGTGTCAGACTCAGTCACCGGTAGAAGCCGAAGGCCGGGCGGCGATAAGAGAAGTAGATTCCCCTTATGTCCGGAGTTGGATTCAAATTAGGCCACCGGCCCCGGCAACAGGCTGTTCGCAACTCAAACTGGCGCCGCAAAGAGGCGAACAGCATGAAGCCGCCGAATACATAGATCGCGATGTTTACGGGAACGTCCAGAACACACGCTTGTCAGATTGAAGATTCGCATTTTTGGGCGATAATCCGCGCGGCGGTTACGCAAAGCTGACCGGAGCCAATTTTGCCTTGAGCAGCATTCCGGACATATCAAAAGGCCATGAATTCAAACTCAACGCTGGAATAACGTCATGACATTGCGAAGATCCGTTGGCTGCGGCGTCGCGATGACGGTGCTCGGATTTGGCCTTGGCCTTTTTGCCACCTCGCCGGGGTCCGCCCAAGGTAACCCTGAGCGGAATGTCTATTTCGGCCAGACCCATGTCCATACAAGCTGGTCGTTCGACGCCTACGTGTTCGGCAACACCATCACCGGGCCCGAAGAAGCTTACAAATACGCGCTCGGCCAGCCGATCAAGCACCCGGGTGGCTACATGGTGCAGCTCAAGCACCCGCTCGACTTCCAGGCGGTGACCGATCATGCGGAATACGTCGGTACAGTCAGGCTCGCCAATGATCCCAGCTCAACGTTGAGCAAGCTGCCCATCGCCGACAAACTGAAAGTCCGCAACCAGGAGGATATTCAGAAGATCTACCTTTTCCTCGGAGCCTCCTTGCTGAAGAACGAGCCGATCAAGGAGCTCACCGACCCCCAAGTGGCCGGCAGCGTCTGGCGACAGACCATCGCGATCGCAGACAAGTATTATCAACCGGGAAAGTTCACGACCTTTGCGGCCTATGAATGGACCTCGACGCCGAACAACAGCAATATGCATCGCAACGTGATCTTCAAAGACACGAAGAAAGTACCGGAGGTTCCCTATACCTCCATCGATTCGACCCATCCTGAGGATCTCTGGTCCTGGATGGACGCGCAGCGCCGAGCGGGCGATGAGCTGCTGGCGATCTCGCACAACGCCAATCTGTCTGACGGCATCATGTTTCCGTTGGACGTTCGACAGCAAAGGGCGTCCGATCGACGCGGCTTGGGCGCAGGATCGGATGAACAACGAGCCACTGTCGGAAATCACCCAACTCAAGGGTACGTCGGAGACCCATCCGAGCCTTTCGCCCAACGACGAGTTCGCGAATTTCGAGATTTTCACCTATCTGCTGGGCGGCGCCACGCGCGCGCCCAAAATCCACGGCAGTTATATTCGGGAGGCCTACCAGAATGGCCTCGGGATGCAGGACGCCCGCGGTTACAACCCATATAAGTTCGGGGTAGTGGGCGCGAGTGACTCGCACGACACCGCTGTCGCCTACTTGCAGTCCAACTATTTCGGCGGCCATGGGCTCCTCGACGCCACACCGCAGACTCGCTTGAGCGGAAAGGAGACAGCCGGAGCGATGATGGATTTGCTCAGCGTCTCGGGCCTCGGCGGCGTCTGGGCGGAGGAGAATACACGCGAGTTGATCTTCGCCGCCATGCAGCGCAAGGAGACGTTCGGCACCAGCGGCCCGCGCATCAAAGTGCGCCTGTTCGGCGGCTGGAGCTTTGACCCGGACGTGCTGAAGCAGAAGGACTGGGTCAAGGCCGGCTATGCCAACGGCGTGCCGATGGGTGGCGACCTGGCGGCGCCAAAGGGCAAGGCACCGACATTCGTCGTGTGGGCCGTCAAAGACCCGGACGAGGCGAATCTGGACCGCATCCAGATCGTCAAGGGCTGGACCAAGAGCGGCCAGATCTTCGAAAAGGTCTATGACGTCGCATGGTCGGGCAATCGGAAGCTCACGCGCGCTCCGATTCAGAATGTTCTCTATGGCGGCAACGACATGACGCTGCCACTGGTCGGCAGCACGGTCGACATCAAGAACGCGAACTACACGAACACGATCGGCGCCGTGGAATTGAAAACCGTGTGGACGGACCCGGACTTCGATCCGAGCCTGCATGCCTTCTATTACGCGCGGGTGCTGCAGATCCCGACCCCGCGTTGGACCACCTACGACGCCAAGACCCTGGGCGTTCCGCCCCCGAGCAACGTGCCGGCGACGCTCCAGGAGCGCGCCTGGACCTCGCCGATCTGGTACACGCCGACGGCGGACATGCGCGCCAAGGCGCCGCACGGCCCGACCGTCGCCGATCTCACGCAGCGAGGCGCGGCAACGCTCGACGATGCGCAGTTGCGCGACCTGATCGTCGGCAAGACCTTCAAGGTTCGCAACACGGTGACGGATCAGCGGTTTGAGATCACCTACGCGGCCGGTGGCCGGCGCATGGTCTCGAGCATCAACGGCAAGATGCCTGATCCGGAGCAGATGGGCGAGGTG
Source organism: uncultured Alphaproteobacteria bacterium (assembly GCA_963721935.1). GTDB lineage: Bacteria > Pseudomonadota > Alphaproteobacteria > Rhizobiales > Xanthobacteraceae > Bradyrhizobium. The sequence goes on along the minus strand of CAVRMY010000034.1, from coordinate 18,655 downwards.
ATGCATCCCAACTCGCCGGGCACAGCGGAATACGAGATCCGCGACGGTCGCATCGTCACGATGATCGAGGGGACACCGTTCGAGGTGACCGTCTATCGTCTTGGCGACAAGCTTATGGCTGCGCGCAGCAACGAGTTCGGCTATGCCAACTATGAGGTCGAAGGGGTAAGCCCGTGAGCGGACCTCAGACAGAACGCCGCCATGGATTCCCGTGATCCCGCATTGGCCAAGCCAGTGCTATCGCTGCTGCGTCGATGGCTGCGCGAACCGTTGCTGCACGTCTTGCTGATCGGCGCAACGCTGTTCGTTGTCTACTACGCGCTCAATCCCGGTGCCAGTCGGCGCCAGGATTCCAACCGCATTGCGATTACGGCTGATGACCTCGCGCAGATCCGGCTGGCCTGGATGGCACAGTGGCAGCGCCCGCCCACTCCGGAGGAGATGCGCAATCTCCTCGACGGCAAGATCCGCGAGGAGGTCCTCTTCCGTGAGGCGATGGCGCTCGGCCTCGACAAGGATGACACCATCGTTAAGCGCCGGCTCGCGCAAAAGATGGAGTTCGTCATGGAGGACGCATCGGCGCTGCGCGAGCCGTCAGGCGACGAGTTGAGGCAATGGTTCGCGCAGAAGGCACAACGCTTTGCCGCGCCAGTTCTGGTGACGTTTCGTCACCTGTATTTCTCGCCCGATTTGCGCGGCGTCCGCGCGCGCGACGACGCCATGGAGGGGTTGCGAAAGATTGCCGGCAAGCCGGAAGAAACGCCGGAGGTCCAGGGGCTGTCCGATGCCTTCATGTTCCAAGACTTCTATGCCGAGCGCTCGCCCGACCAGATCGCCAGCATCTTCGGGGCGAATTTTGCGCAGGCGTTGCCAGGGCTGGAGCAGGGAAAGTGGCAGGGACCCATCGAGTCCGGCTTGGGTTGGCATCTGGTGTGGGTTGAATCGACGATTCCTGGCAAAGTACCGACCTTTGAAGAAGTCGAGGCAAGGGTCAAATCCGAATGGAGCGATGAGCAACGTGCCGAAGCGAAGCACAAGATGTTCGATCATATGAAGGCCCGTTATGAGATCGTGCTGCCGCAAGCCTCGCCCACGACCTCGGGCGACGCCGTGGCGGCCCACGCTGCCGCGGCTTCCCGCTGAACCACCACCACAGGTGCGCTGGTGTTCACTCGCCTGCTGTTTCTCTCGATCCTGATTGGAGTGCTGGGCCACGGCCCGGTTGCGCAGGCACACGATTCACGCCCGGCCTATTTCGAGATTAACGAGACGGCCCCGGGGCGCTATGAGGTGCTGTGGCGCACGCCGATCAATGCCGGGATGCGACTGCCCGTGGTGCTCAAATTCCCCGACGATACGCGCAACATCACCGCGCCATCGCTGAAAGAGTTTACCGGCCTGCTGCTTGAGCGTCGATGGATCGACGCCGGCAAGACCGGCCTTGCCGGCAAGCGCATCGAATTCGTGGGGCAGCAGGCAACCATCACAGATGTTCTGGTGCGGGTGCAAGCGCTCGATGGCACCCACACCACTACGCTCGTGCATCCATCGCAGCCATGGGTGGAGATCGCTGCCTCGCAGGGGATCGCCGCCGTTGCAGCCGCCTATCTCGTGCACGGTTTCGAGCACATTATGTTCGGAACTGACCACTTGCTGTTCGTGCTCGGCCTGATGCTGATGGTGCGCGACTTATGGATGCTCCTGAAGACGATCACGGCCTTTACACTCGCGCACAGCATTACGCTGGCGGCGGCGACCTTGGGTTACGTGCACGTTCCGTCGCCTCCGTTGGAGGCTGCAATTGCACTTTCGATCATGTTCGTCGGCGTCGAGGTTCTGCGTTCCTGGCGAGGCGAGACAAGCCTCACGTTGCGCCAGCCCTGGCTCGTCGCGTTGGCGTTCGGATTGGTGCATGGGCTCGGATTTGCCAGCGGGCTTGCCAGCCTTGCGTTGCCACCGGGGGACATTCCCCTCGCCCTGTTGATGTTCAATATCGGCGTCGAGGCCGGCCAACTCTCCTTCGTAGCGGTCATGCTGCTACTGGCGCGCTGCTTCGAGCTGCTCAAGATCCATTGGCCGCAGCCCGCGCGGATGGTCCCGGCCTATGTCGTTGGCTGCGTGGGCGCCTTTTGGACCATCGACCGGATTGTCGCCATGATTGCGGGAGCGTGATCACGCCAACATCGCACGCGCCGCTATTGGCTACGGCTCAATATCGGCTCGGGGCATTTCGACCCTTTCAGCAGGTTTGGTTGCCTGTTCATATCCGCTTCCCAGTAAGCGGACCTAGCGCTGGCGAACTAAAGGGCTAATTGAGATTGGTTGGACGCCTGTGGTTCCAACTCCCAAACTGGGGGCTCAAAATCATGCGCTATGAACTCGCTGACCATGAATGGGCTGCCATCAAACCGATGCTACCCAATAAGCCGCGTGGCGTTCCTCGAGCAAACGACCGTCGTGTTCTCAACGGCATTTTCTGGGTCTTGCGATCCGGAGCACCATGGCGCGATCTGCCGGATGCGTTCGGTCCTTACACCACTTGCTACAACCGCTTCGTTCGCTGGCGACGGGCCGGTGTGTGGAGTCGCATCATAGATGCACTCGCCGCAGCCCATGATGCCGCTGTCCAAATGATCGACGCCTCGATTGTCCGAGTACATCAGCACGGTGCATGTATCACTCGGAATAGAAGACAGTCCATGGCCGATCACGGGGCGGGTTAACGAGCAAGATCCATGCGGTGGTTGACACAAATGGCCTGCCCGTCGGCTCGCGCTGACGGCCGGTGAGGCCCACGACATTCGGCTTGCCGGCAAGCTTCTGTCTCGCCTGAAGTCGGGATCGATGCTGCTTGCCGATCGTGGCTACGACGCCGACTGGATCAGAGACCTCGCCGTCAACAAAGGAGCGTGGGCCAACATCCCGCCGAAAAGCAATCGTAATAAACCGGTCTGCTTCAGTCAGTACCTTTATCGAGCCCGCAACCTCGTCGAACGGTTCTTCAACAGGATCAAACAGTGTCGTCGAGTCGCAACGCGGCACGACAAGCTCGCCGCCAATTTCCTCGCCTTTGTCCAGCTCGCGTCAATACGGCTATGGCTTCGAGTTAATGAGTACACGCCCTAGATTGCCGCTAACGGCGAAACGGCAGCGTTAGCAATCACACACGGCGTTAGCGAGCTGCTTGCTGCCTACGATGGACTTGCGGACGATTTCCAGCGATCCAACGATCCTCATCCTCTTTTTTGTATTTCTCTGTCGTCTCTCGGAGGCCGTCAATTGGCGAGCTGGAACGTCAACAGTGGCGCGATAGGTCAACGACCCGATTACCCCATCTTTTGTCCCGATGAACGGACATCGTCAGCCCGGCTGTGTTTCGGCGTGCGATTTTAAATTGGCCGCCGACCAAGGGTCAAATTTGGACGCCGATTGACAGCCAGGGCTTCCTGAAGCGCTTCAACATCTCGCGACTTCGCGCGTTCGAGGGAATGTCAAGGCTTAAGGATCGGTCCATTCGGTAGCAGCGTTCGCGAGGAACGCCCAAACCGGAGACTGACAATGAGCAAAATTACACTTCTAGTCGCTGCCGCTGTCTTGTCGACTATGTTCCTATCACCACCGCCGGCCCAGGCCGTCACGCATCAGGTGGGCGCTTGCCCGAGTTTAGCTTCTGGCGACGGCCGAGCACCCGCCCCGTCCGCCGATTGGTTACCTCCTGGGTGCGAAACATCGACCATACCGTGGTCGGCGCCAGTTGGTCATCGGCAGCCACAAATGACCGATGTACCGCAAACCAAGTCTTCGCGCGAGCCAATCCTAGATGAGGAAAACGCGAAGATTGACCGCGTGGTCAAGGGTGTTTGTCGCGGTTGCTAAAATGCTCGCCAATAATCACTGCTTTGATAGCCATGCAATGACCGCTCCGACAGTGGCGATATTCACAGCGCAATGAAGAGACGACCTGCCCTTTTTAAAAAGGAAAACCACAGTTAGCTGCTTGTTTTGGTTGCTGTGTCGTGCAGCGCAGGGTTTAACTGAACGGAATTGATGGCTGCGTCTCTTCTGACTGTCGTGTGTGGCGGGGGTCAACGTAATCGCATTTCTATGATCCTGATAGCAAGAATATCCGTATAGTTACGCTCCAACGTCTCGATGTAATCCGCAGTAAAACTGGCGCTTTCAACGTTTTTGACAGCTTCCAGCGCTGCTTTTTTCTCGGCTACGCAAGACAGGATTGCTAACCGCGCAACCACCGGAGCGCTTTCTGTACTTTTTGCGTACCGTACCGCTGCCGCATCGGCACAGGCTCGCCATTTCTCAAGGACCGGCTTCCATTCCTGCGCGGACGCAATACTCGATATTAAGCACACTACAGCAACTAGGAACTGTTTCCGCATATCGCCGCTCCGATTAGGTTTTGGCAGTTTGGTCAATCAATCAGCGAACGTCGTTGGACAGTATTGATGCAGATCAAGGGTTTTAGCCCGGTCGAGCGCGACTTGATCCGCGAACGCACCGGTGAGGGCCACTGTTATGAGACTCCGCCGCGCTCGGAATGTTCAAATGACGCCGAGAAATCCAGTGTATGCTGCAGCCGGCCGCGCCTTGGGCTCCATCCCTTGGCGTGGTCAGCGCGGCGTCGGATCCTTGCCAGGTTTCGCCGGCGCCGCGCTGGCGTGACGTTGGATCCGCGCGAGGCGTTGCCGGCGCCAATGAAGCTGCTCAACCCGCCCGCTGAATAGTTAACTGTTCGTAAAACGATACTCGGCGCTGTTTGCGCGAGGCTCGATATCATTGACAAATATTCGAACTTCGCGCGGTGACTGTTCGATTTTGTTCACGAACAGTTAGACGGGGGATAGGTGCGCGGCGCCGGCTGTATCGTCAGGAGATGATCTCGACGCCACGCTGTGGATGGAGCCCAAGGCAGCACCTCACACTGTGTGACGGCCACGAGCGTTATAGCAAACGGCCGCTTGTTTGGCGGGGCCTTCGGACAAGTACCGTTACCAGTCGAGCGCTCCTCCATCGACCCGCAGCTTCGCTGAGAGAGTGCGAACGGTCTCCTGGTTGACCTGCTCAAAGGTGCATTGGGCCGGCTTTTTATCCGGCCTCCACCTGAGGATAGACGTGCCGTGGCGGAATCGGCCGCCGGTGAAATGATCGTAGGACACTTCGACCACGTACTCTAGTTTCACCGGCTGCCATTCCGAAGACCGTTTCGTCGACCACCGACTTGGACCCCCTGGAGCATTCCCCGTAAAGCTTCGATCCCGCCTTACGGCTTCGAGCTTGTCGGTAAGAGCCGGCTTATCCTTGGCTTTGATGCCTGACGAGAATCCCACGTGATGAAGCAAACCGTCGGCATCATAAAGCCCTAGAAGCAGGGATGCGACAAGCCTGCGGCCCTTTTGCCTGTTCTCTCCGTAGCGGAAGCCGCCGATGACGCAGTCTGCACTTCGATAGCGCTTTATCTTTAGCATGCCGTCGCGGTTTCCGGCCTGGTAAGGAAGATCGATGCGTTTCGCGATCACGCCGTCGCTTCCACCCCCTGCCGACGCAAGCCAGCGCTGGGCGTCGCGGAGTTTCAGGCTGGCCGGGGAGAGTCTAAAGAGGCTTGCGCCCGTAAAGTGACGGATAGCGAAGTCTTTGAGCAGCCGCCGCCGCTTTGCGAGAGGCTCGGCCGCCACTTTGGTCGTGCCCTTCTTCAAAAGGTCAAACGCGAGGTACATGGCCGGAGTTTCCTTAGCCAATTTCTTCACGCGGCTCGCAGCAGGATGGATGCGTTGTAGTAGCTGGTCGAACGAAAATCGCCCGCCTTTCGGAACGACGAGTTCGCCGTCGAGCACATAGCTTTTTTCGCGAAAGGTTAGTGCAGCGGCAACCACTTCAGGGAAGTAGCGGCTCAGGTCCTGGCCCGACTTCGAATACATGGCCACCCAATCGACATTCCGCGTCAAAAGGCAACGGAATCCGTCCCATTTAGGTTCGTACTGCCATTCCTGGCCGATCGGGATGGCTTCAACCGAACGCGCCTCCATCGCCTCAATGTGGAGGCGGCCTGCCCTCACGCGGCCCTGCGCTTCCGGCTGCGGTGAACCGGCGCCCGCCTCCTGGCTTTCGCCGACGATATCACGGCTTTCTTGCGGACCAAGCTCTGCTTAAGAGCATCCATCAAATCGATGACGTTGCTTTCCTCTTCGTTTTTCTCACTGACCTCGATCGTCTTGCCCGCGGCCTTGCGCTTCACTAGCGCCTTCAGGGCGGTCTCGTACTTGTCCTTGAATTTGTGCGGATCGAATTTCGACGCCTTCGTATCGAGGATGTGCGCCGCGAGATCGACCATGTCCTTCGATATCCTCGGATTGGGGATATCGCCGAAATAATCGTCCTCGTCCCTCAATTCGTAGGGATAGCGCAGCGTCATTCCAAGCAGCCCTTTGCCCAGCGGCTTCAGCGCAATGACATGTTCCCTGTTCGAGAGTACGACGCGCGCGAGCGCCACCTTGTCCTTTCGCTTCATCGCGTCGCGGATAACCACGAACGCATCGGCGCCCGCCTTGCCGCTGGGCACGATGTAATATGGCTTGTCGAGATATCGCTCATCGATATCGTCGGCGGGAACGAAATCGTCGATCTCGATGGTATGCGTGCTCTCGAGCTTCACGGCCTCGAGCTCTTCTTCATCGATCTCGACGTATCGACCCTTCGAGAGTTCGTAACCCCTGCCCTTGTGATCCTTGTCGACGACCCGACCCGTCTGTTCGTCAACCATCTGCTGTTTCAATCTGTGGCCGGTCCTGGTGTTGATCTGGTGGAAATGGGTTTTCTCGGCCTGGCTCGAAGCCGGATAGAGTGCGATGGGACAGGTCACGAGCGAGAGTTTAAGCGAGCCCTTCCAATAGGCACGAGGCGCCATTTCGATCCTCCACAATTTGTGGAACCTTAACCGCAGCGAGAACTTTCAGTTCCATGGCGTCAAATACCCTGCCGCATGATCAAAAAGCTGCTTGCAAATACCGAGCCAAACGGGATTTCTCGAAGAAAAACAAGAGTGGTCCACCTGCAAAGCAGCCGTCACGTTAGCTAATTTACTTATCCGGATCTGTGCCCGCGGCGAGGCGCTGTCTATTCGCACGATTGATCGCGACGTCAAAAATCGTGAACGGGTGGGCGATGGCGAATCGCGCCGTGGCGTCTCATGGTCGGCCCTCAGGGCATCCGTCAGCATCTAGGCTTTCAGTTCGTTTGGCTTGGTGGGCTTCTCTTCCGCATCCACGACTGCCTCGACCAGCGCCGCCTTCGAAGAATTCAGCGCAGCGCTGATGGCGGCGCGTACTTCGTTGGGATACTCGCAGCGGAACGCATCCGCGCCACAAGCTTTGGCGAAAGCCACGAAATCGATCGCAGGCAAATCGCAGCCATATTCCGGATTGCCGAGTTCCTTCTGCTCGAATTTGACTTCCGCAAGACTATTGTTTTTGAGCAGAATTATTTTGACCGGCAGGTTATGGGCGACAGCGGTCGAAAGTTCAGCCATCAACATGGCGAAACCGCCGTCGCCTACAACGGCCACCGATTGACGGCCGGGATAGGCCAGCTGGGCGGCCATTGCGAAGGGCAATCCGGGCGCCATCGTCGCAAGCATTCCGGTGCCGGTCATCCGCTGCTTCTCGCGCAGCCTGATGTTGCGCGCGGCGAAATGGGTGTTGGCGCCGCAGTCCAGCGATATCACGGCATCGTCGGCCATCAGATCGCTCAGGGCCCGGATCACCATCTGCGGCCGCAACGGCGAGCGCGGTGTCGTCTCGACCTTTTCGAGCAGCACGTTCCACTCGGCCATCTGCCGCTGAGCCTCGGAGAGGAACGACCGGTCACTCTTTCGTTGCAGCATGGGCAACAAACCCTGCAGAGTCGCTTTGACATCCCCGATCAGGCCGACCTCGACCGGGTAACGCAGCCCGATCCGGTCGGGTTTTAAATCGACCTGAATGCCCCGAGCCTGACCCGGCGTGGGGTAATATTCTTCCCAAGGCATGGTCGATCCCAGGATCAAGACGGTGTCGCAGTTTTTCATCGCCCAGGACGATGGGGCAGTGCCGAGATCCCCAATACCGCCTGTCGTAAAGGGCGAGTCGTCCGAAAATACCGCCTTGCCGAGAAGAGACTTCGCCACCGGGGCGCCCCGCGTATCCGCCAGTTTGGTAAGCTCATCGCGTGCAGGCAATGCCCCCTGCCCCGCCAGAATAGCTACCCGATCCCCCGAGTTGAGAATGTCCGCTGCCGCCTGGAGCTGATCGGCTGGCGGTGCGTAGAGCGCGCTGGTCCACGAAGACGATGATCGGGCTCCGGGATTGCGCATCGACTTCTTGTCGGCCGAGCGCTTCATCATCTGGACGTTTTTTGAGATGGTCAGATGGGCCACGCCGCGGTCGCCCAGCGCGGCCCGGCAGGCGCGATTGCCGACGATGACCGCATGCTCGGGGCCAGTCACCTGCTCGTTGTACAAGGCCAAATCCTGCATCAACTTGGTGGTGTCGACACCCTGCTGATAACGCATGCCGATCAAATCGTGGAAAGTCAGCCCAGTGAGGGCGATCACCGGCGAGCCATCGAGAGCCGCATCATAGAGCCCGTTGAGGAGGTGGATGGCGCCGGGACCTGTGGTTCCCAGGCACACGCCCAGATGCCCCGTGTGCTTGGCAAAGCCGGAGGCCATGAAGGCTGCAGCCTCTTCGTGCCGGACGCCAACATAGCGAATCCTGTCTTGGCGCTTGCGCAGCGCTTCAATGATCGAATTGATGCCATCGCCCACGACGCCGAACGCATGCGTGGCGCCCCAGGCGATCAACGTCTCCACAAGAATATCGGCGGTGGTCTGATCGCTCCCGAACGCCGGAGCAGGCTGGGCGGAGATGGCAGAGTTGGTTTCCGTGGGTTGGTCAGCCGTTGCCGCCGTGCCGCTTGCTCCGACTAAAGCCGCACCCGCGGCAGCGACCTGGATAAATTCCCGCCGATGGTAACCAGAGATCCGGTTTTTCATGTCGCGCTTCCCATGCGCCGTTGCCTGCAATCTAGGGAAGAACCTCAATGCCGGTGATTAGTTGCACCGGAGCGCCCGTTTCCGGCCCCATCTCGATATTAACTTCATGTCGATCGGCCAGTCACAAAATTCTTTCTGAGATGATTGATTTGAGGAGCGCATCGACGTTTGACTGCGATTCGGGCACCTGATGTGGTCGCCGCGCCGATCCGACGCATTCTGTCGAGTTAGCACGTCGGCCCAGATCATCACGCTCTCGACCGTCGCAAGACGCGATGTACATTACCCAACTTGATGGGCCTATCATTTGTCGCCGAGATGTAGGCGTCCTTGCCGTTCCTGCTTTCGCAAGAATGAAGCCGCGTGAAACCCAACACTGGTTGCGGCCGCATCTTATGCTCCAAGTGGCGCGAACGACGCCGGGAGTGCTGGTACCCCAATTCAACCGAACGTGAGGTGTGCGGGGAACGTTCATTGCGGGATGTTTCTGGTTCTTTGCTTGACCGAGAGCTTCCATACCGTTTAAATCAGCGGAGCGAATGCAAAGCGCGGCGACGTCAGGAACAGTGCTTGTCCTTGCTATCTGCGATCTCACCCTGTTTGGCAGCTCCCCTTTTCGGGAGGAACAAGCCGTTGAGTTCGTTCTTCTAGAGGTATGAAACATCGAGGCATTGAATTCAGCATAGTACAAGCGCTTGGGCATAACGTTTGGAAGTGGACGATCCACTTCGATGAAGGTTTGTCGTCTACAGGTCAGGCGATGACTAAAGCGCAAGCTGTGTCTATGGCAGAGCGCGCTATCGACCGAGCGCTTGTTTCCAAAAAGGTGCGGCTCGTCCAACCGTATGGCCAGGACAAGGGCTAAACCCTCGGCTATCCCCGCACATTAGAGCAGTCCTTGCAGCGCATGTATCGCTCCAGCTCGAGAACCGGCAACCCGTAGCCTGCATTGAGCGCATCGCCCAGCGTCGGCGATGGCTGCGCCGGTCCTTTGTACCCTAGCGTGCGTTGGTTCCAAGCATCGCAGGCAAGACAGTCCGCTTCCTTGCACGCTTTAACGGGACTGAGGGCAACCGGCCGAATGTTATTGCCAGTTATTCAGGCGGCCCGCGGCTGACCGGCCCATGCTCCCGGTCATGGGCACCAAATCCCGCGAGTTCGATCTACGGCAGCTCCATTAGAGCGTCGTCTGAGCGTGCCCTGGAGACATGGCTTTTCGGGATATGCCTTGGCTCAAACAGCGGCGCCCAAGAGCGCCAAGCCGGTGAAACAGGTAAAGCCGTCGGGACCAATGGGCTGCAAGCTGGTTGGAACAGTCAAGGGTACCAAAATTTGGGCGGGAGACTGTGCGAGCGCGGTGGGAATCCCCACCACGGCCGAGCCCGCCGCGACAGCGCCCACCCCAGAAGTAAATCCAGCTGCAAGACAATAAGTGGCAAGCCCTCACGGGCCGCTTTCGGGCTCGCCGATCTTCCTTGTCCGCCTCGTTCATACTGGACCGATATTCTTGAGCGACACTGCAAAGCTTTCAATAAGGTCAGAGGCATCCACGCATCGAGGGTCTTGGATGAACAAAAGGATGTCGTATAGTCCCCCACGCATGGGGCGGCCACCGTTAAATCTCGATAAAACCGTGATCCGGCTATCGGCCGAAACGCGCAAGCGCATCGAGGCCCTGGAGGGCAAGCGGGGTATGGCCGCGTTCATACGCGACGCCGTCGAGCGCGAATTGACACGACGCGAGAAGGCCGTTCGGCCAAAGCCGAGAAAGTAAGGCGAAAGCCGCCTGGTCGAGCTCGGGCTGAGGGCGAAGAAATGACAAAGACGCCGGGCGAGTTTAACCGACCCAAGCCAATCACTAAAGCGGAACGCGAAGCGCGGACGGTATTTCGCAAAGTCGATGCCGAAAAGGCAATGACTGAGCACGAGATTGCACAGAAGGCATTTTCTGCCAACCGCGAGCAACTCAAGGCCGAGCGGCTGGCGCGGGAGGCCACTGGAACGCGGGTTGCGGCCGAGAAAGCCAAGACCAAGAAGAAGGGCAATTAGCGGGCCGAAGGCGAAGGGAAAATTAAGATGCGGACGCTACTCATCCTTGCCGCGATCATTAGTCTTTCGGGAGATGCCTTTTCTCAAACAGCGGCGCCCAAGAGCGGCAAGCCGGTGAAACAGGTAAAGCCGGCGGTGCCGATGGATTGCAAACCGGTAGGAACAGTCAAGGGTATCAAAATTTGGGCGGGAGACTGTGCGAGCGCGTCAGAGGTTCGAGGTACCCTGCCCCCGGCCGAGCCCGCCGCGACGGCGCCCACCCCAGAAGCAAATCCCGCTGCAAAACAATAAGTGCCAAGCCCTCACGGCCGCTTTTCGCTTGCGCGCGATTGCAGGTTGATTGAACTTGGTCACCCGACTTTTTGGCGCCAGTTGTGACCGAGCAAGAATGGGTTGAGTTTCTAGCAACCGGCGCCCCGCAATCCGTTTCAGTTACCCGGATTCCTGCGACTTTGAGTCATGCTCTCGGTTGTTCAAGTCGGTTGGTGCAGATGCACCACGCATACGCGGTAAAGGCTCACATAAAGCACGGTATCGACGCATATCGCTTGCCCATGGTCGGCATCGCCATTGACCTCGGTAGGGCAGTGCTAGATTCGCGCGGCCATCTTCAGTTCTTCTATTTCGAAGAAGTCATCTTCGGAAAGTGGTTCCACGCAGTGGTCAAGCCTAACATCGCCTGCAGCGAGCTTTGGGTTTCGTCGTTTCACATGACCAAACCGAGCGAAGTGGCGCGCCATACGAAGTCCGGAAAAGTGTTGCGCGCCTACAAATAGAAACGGGCGGCAATGCCGCCCGCTTACGCGGTGGGGACTCCAATTCCCCCACATGGCGCACATCGCGGGATAAGCTCCTTGCCTTCAGCTCACCCCCGCGAAAGCTACGGCCTGGAGATTCACCGTGTCACGCGCCCACTACACATAAGAGATTCAGTATTAAGATTCAATGACTTAACTCTATCTCGGTTAAGCCTTTGATCCGTCAAGTCGTTTAACTCTCGTATTTCGATGTGTTTTTTATCTTGGCCGTGGTGACGCTGGTGCTGGCACCCATCGTGTTGCTGATGAAACGTTCGGTGGCTGAGAAGGGCGCTCACATCGGTGCCGAATAAGGTGTGCAGCGGGATCGCGTCCGCTGACGGGTGATGGAATGATGTCGCCTATTGTGCTTGTTTTGGACGCCGGCCAGCTCAGACTGCCGAGCGTCTCGTCGTTGCCGGCGTCCAAAAGCCAGCATAGAGGCGCGGCGAATTCATTGCGCCTCTTGGCACCTCCGCATTGCCGTGGACGCCGCCAGCAAAGGCACAGTTAGGCTGTAAGACCTCGGCACAGGCTGGAACGCAAGCCTCGCCGGCAACGCAACAAGGGCCTTTGGTGCATTGTCCCGGCCCTGATTCCGGGTGGAAGCGACCTGCGATTTTGTGCTTAGATTTGCCCGTGTTCGTTGCGTGGAGTTGCTTATGGCCCGGAGTTGGACCCCCTCGATTGTGCCAAACGGCACTGACCAAACCGTCTATATCGTGCTCTGCGATTTCGGGCCATTGGGTCAAGCCTACTGCGAGACCAGCCCTGAGCGGGCCGATCTGGAAACCACGATCACCGATCTCCTTTCCGGACAATACGACAACCCGGTCAGCGTCGTCGCCTTCAACACGGCAGAGGGATCGTCGCAGGATGTCTCAGAAGACGTTGCGCGCGAGATCATGCGCCGGGTCGGTCTTATCGGTGGCGAGCTGTCGCCATCGCTCGCGGATTTCGTCGACGAGCACCACGGTCCCGACCGTCAATTGACGCTCCGGCTGCCTTTTGACCGGTAGCCATTTCGTGGCGCGTTTCCTATCTTTGCGGGCATGAGCAAGGCGTTCGATTTTTGCATTCCCACGCGGGGAACCAAGGTTCCCCACACCCCCGATTGGATCCACGAAATCAAGTACGACGGCTATCGGCTGCGCCTGGAACGCGACGGCGATCGGGTGCGGCTGATCACAAAGGGCGGGCAGACTGGAGCAAGCGCTCGGGCCATTGATAGAAGTGACATCTGCCATAGGCGTCCCGATACAAACCGGCACCGCATCCGCCCGTGGCGTTCGCTTCATGCCCTGCGAACAGGGAAGAAAGAACGAGCGCAGTGTAAAATCGACATACATCGATGAAGTTCTAAAGCTTGGGACAATTAAAATCTCGACGCTCTCGCATTTTCGAAAACTCGAAAGGAAGCCTTGGATTGCAGACCCGAATGAGGCAACTACGATTGTGGACGCTTCGGGCGCAACAATCACCAGTGGTCCAGGCCAGACGATTTCTGACACTTGGACGCCGCCAGGTTTCGGCACGAGTGCAGCATCACGGGATGGTGGCACGATCTGCTTTACTGACGACGCGAAATTGTCCTACAGGTTCCCCGATTGCTATATTTTCTGTCTGTCCTTTGGCGAGAAGAAAGCACTAATCCAGGCAATGTGCGTAGATGCCTGTGACCCCTACGACGCGGCGGTTCGAATTTCTGTTCCTCTTGGGCTTCTAGCCCATAGGATGTTCTACCGTGGCGTTGTCGAAGAGTTGAACAACGAACCAGTTAGGCGGCTCTTCGTCGAGAAGGAGTGCGACCAAGTTACCTACAGAGAAATTGTGCACCATCACTCGGCGGGCGTTGCCGAACCACCTTCGCCCTTCGTCAAAGAAAGGCGTTTTGCAGCACAATCGGAGGCACGCATAGTTCTCCATCCAAGGCTAGGACTTGCGCGCGACTGGCTGACAATCAGGCTGTCCGAGCCCGAAAAAATATTCGTCGAGGAATTCAGAACAGAACCGACATAAATTGTCTTCCCGGACACTCGCTTCTACTCAGCGGATGAGGTGTAGGAAAAGCCCCCTACGGATCGCTGCCTTCTGATGCGCTAAAGGTGCTGGCCTAATAGCTTGAACAGGTCCGCCGTCACTTTTGAACCGGGATAGGACCCGTGCCGGGCTCGGAGGTGATGTGCTAACCATACGCCGCCTCTGAGGGCGAGTGACAGGACGGAGCGCACCGGCAAGCCTTTAATTCTTAGATTGCTCGCTCGGGGCCATGCAAGAAATTAGGAGCGTAAAATCCCGCGCATTCTTGGCAATATCCGCAGTTCCTAGGTCTGCCTTGGTGTCCGAGGTTTGATATGGCACAACGCTGTTATCCAAAAAGTCTCTCAGCGCTCCCGGCTTGATTGCGAAGTTAATATTTTCGGGGATGTCACCGGTTGCCTTTGCGAACCTGAGAGCATTGATTTTTGCAGCCACAATACCAACCACTTGTCCCTTCGAGTCCAGCAGAGGGCCTCCGCTATTCCCTGGTTGGACCGCAGCGCTTATTTGCAGAAAGCGAGTATCGTTTAGCAGCCCGCTAAGTGAGCTGATGATTCCGGTCGTCCCCGATGCGCGCAAGCATTTCGGCGGACTCTCCGTTGACGCCGTCGAGCCGGGACACGACATATCCTGTACCGTCGATCGAGGTCACTGCTCAGGAGCGAGATATGAACGCACCGCCAAACATCGATCCCGTCACCGCGCATTCTGACAGCGACGTTGTGCATTGGCTGGCAAACGACACGCGCGATGAGCGCTTCATTGACAATATTTTCGCCTGAGCTGTGTGTCCGGCTCCAGCGAGCGGGCATTCCCGTCAAGCGGGCGTCGCTTCATGTCATGGTCTACCATCCGCAATGGCTTGGCGCCCGGATCATGTGGGCCGACGGGATGCGCGAGGCCGAGCTTGCGAGATTTGACTACGATGTCAGGGAGCGATCCGAATACATCGATAGTCCCGCCAACGAAATCCGTGACGGTGCCACCGAGGTGCGCGAGAATCTCGAACGCGATCCCTCGCTTGGCCGCAAGCACGCCGTCTATGGCGAGATGCGGGCAAAAGGCCTGACCGACTATGTGGCATGGCCGTTGTACCATACGCTCGGCAAGCGGCATATCGTGACCTTTGCAACCGACCGGTCGGGAGGTTTCGACGACGCGCATATCGCCGGCCTGTTGAAACTGTTGCCGGTTCTGGCGCTGGTCAGCGAAATCCGTATCAAGAACCGCGGCCGCGCGATGACGTTATTGATCTTCTGAACGGCTATTTCGACGCGATGTCGGAGCCGATTGCGCGACATGGCGGGGAAATATTGAAATTCATCGGTGACGGTCTGCTCGCCATTTTTCCGCTCAGCCAGCCGTCGGCCTGCGTAAATCTGCTGCGTGCCGTGGCCGAAGCCCGTCAGGCCATGGTCGCCCTGAACGAAAAGAACAGCGAAACCGGTCGTGCGCCGCTGAATTACGGCATCGGCGTCCACGTCGGAGACGTTATGTACGGCAATATCGGGTCGCGCACCCGGCTCGACTTCACGGTCATCGTCCTGCGGTCAACATGGCTTCGCGTCTCGAAACCCTTACCAGACAATTGGGCAGAACGGTGCTGCTGTCCCGCGCTTTCGCCGACTTCGTCGAAAGCGATTTCGATCTCGAACGCGTCGGCGAATATCCGGTGCGCGGCTTCAACGACCGAATTGAGCTGTTTGCGTATCACGGCTGAATGCCGATCTGCCACCACGTGCTTCGCCGCCCCCAAGGGGCGCGAACTCGTCAAACGGCCAATATCAGCAAATGTCGGTTTCGGTGGGTGCTAGTCCGTGATTTGAACCCGCGAATCTTGGCCGAACGGAATCTGGAGAGGAGCGCCTGGCGCTTCATAAAAATCACAAAGGGCGGGCTCAAGCAGTTCGCGCAATGGGCGATTATGGAATGAGCTGCAGTTGGCGCAAAGCGGTCTGAAGGCGACGACGAGACGGAGCGCGTCGAGACGGAAGATTTTTTTGCAGTATGCGCTTAGGGATCAATGAGAACGCCCGGGTTGAGCATGCCTCGCGGATCTAATTCGCGCTTGGCTGCCCGTAGTGCGGCGGCGAAAAGCTCCGGCCGCTGCCGGTCGTACCAAGGTCTGTGATCGCGACCGACGGCATGATGATGCGTGATGGTGCCGCCTGCCGCGATCAGCGTGTCGCTCGCCGCATTCTTGATCGCCTGCCACTGCTCGAGAAGCGCGCCGTGTCGACCAAGTGCGTGGAAAGAAAAGTAGGGTGCAGGCCCGTCCGGGTAGACGTGGGTGAAGCGGCAGGTGACTTCACCCTTCACGCCTGTCGCTTCCAGAATGGCGCGCTCGGTTGCCGCTTTGACTTTGTCGTGAAAGCTTTCGAACCGATCCCAGGTGATGGCAGTCTCGAACGTATCGTTGATGAGGCCCGCGGGCGTCAGAAATTCGCGCGCATAGGGCATGCGAATGAAGGCGTTGCGCCAGATGCCCGCCGCGCCTTGCAGATGCGCGTCGCTGGCCTTCGCGGGCTCCGGCGTTCCGCGATGGTCGGCGCAGCACTCGAGCGCGCGTGCCATCCAGGCGTCGAGCGGATGATCGCCCGACTCGAACGCGAGCACCATGATGGCGGCACTGCCGTCCGCTGCACCGGTGTTGAAGGCCTCCTGCGGGTCCAGGATGCGACAATTTGACGGATAGAGGCCGGCTTGCGCGACCGAACGCACGGCGCGCGCGGCATCGAAGAACGAGGGGAAACGAAGCGATGCGCCGGCGCGGAAGCTTGGACGCGGCTGCAATCGCATCCAGGCGCGCGAAATCACGCCCAGAATTCCTTCCGAGCCGATGAACATGCGGTCGGGACTAGGCCCGGCACCCGATCCGGGAAGTCGGCGCGTCTCCACCACGCCAACGGGCGTCACGACGCGCAGGCTTTCGACGAAATCGTCGATATGGGTATGAAGACTGGCAAAATGGCCGCCCGATCGCGTCGCAATCCAGCCGCCAAGCGTCGAAAATTCAAAACTCTGCGGGAAGTGCCGCAACGTAAAGCCATGCGGCTTGAGCTGGTTTTCCAGGGACGGACCATAAGTGCCGGCTTCGATCGATGCAGCACGCGATACCGGGTCCACTTCAATGACTTTGGAGAGATTGCGCAGATCGAGGGTGACGGCAGCCTTGTGCTTGATGCCGTCAACGCGCGGCTCGACGCCGCCGCAGACGCTCGAGCCGCCTCCAAAAGGCGTCAGGGAAGCCCCGACAGAACTTGCCCAGTCCATCACGGCCGAAATCTCGGCCTCGTTGCTCGGATAAGCCACAACGTCGGGTGCACAATTGTAGTCGCCAAGCGTGGCTCTGACGTAATCCGGGTAGGACTTGCCGTAGGTGTGTGCGGCGCGATCGTAGCGGTCGGTCGTGCAAAACGGGGTGAGTGAGGCCGGCGGCGCCACGCGCGGTTCCCGCAAGGAGAGATCGTCGAGGCTCGGGACAACGATCGTGTCGAATTCGTCAGTTGCAAATTTCGCTCGGTAGCGGCCGAGGACAAAACTCCGCTCCTCCGCGCTCATGCCTTCGCCTTCGCGCCCCCAGCCGTAATGTTTCAGCCTTGCGCCAGTCATGAGCGTTCCTCGTGTTTGGTTTCGAGTGTTTCTTGGAATGAAGAAAATATTCTCAACGACAGCGCCGCGCCAGAGCGTTCTATTGTTTGCCGGCAACGGCTCGCTGGCGGTAATCTGGGTTTCAATGAGTCCATTTGTACGATCGCCCGCCATGAATGATCTAAGCATCCGAACGATGCGGCCGGACGAAATCTCGATAGCCGTGAACTGGGCGGCGGCCGAAGGCTGGAACCCCGGCCTCGCCGACGATGCCTGCTTCGCCGTATGCCAACGTCCGTTACGGCGGCATCGTCGCGGCCCCGGATGCACCGCAGGCTGGCGTCTTGGCGCTGGCCGAAGTCCCGTTGGCGGCTGTAGAGGCGTACGACGCGACGGTGTTTCCGGCTCCGCGCCCGGCGTTCCTGCGCGCCTGGATCGGCTCGCCCGGGCATGTCGGTTGCGCCCTTGTGCGCGATGGCGGGCTTGTCGGCTGGGGCGTGATCCGTCCATGCCGCAAGGGCCGCAAGATCGGCCCGCTGGTGGCGGACGACCGCGCCACCGCCGAGGTGATCCTGTCGGCTTTGCTGGCCAGCGTCGGCGGCGGGAATCTTCCTCGACGTTCCCAGCATCAACCGCGACGCGGTCGCGTTGGCGCAAGACCGGGGGCTCGTGCCAGTGTTCGAGACTGCGCGCATGTATATGGGCGCAATCCCGCCGTTGCGGCTGGAGCGGGTATTCGGCGTCACCACCTTTGAGCTGGGGTAGTGTCCCGCGAACAATGGTGACGTCGCATTCCTCTATTGGCAACGGCTGCTTCAGGCGCGGACATTCGCAAACTATCGACTGTCGGTTATCCAAGGATAAACCGTCGAGTACGCGATCCATTGCCAACTCCGATGGGTTAGTTCGAAAGATGCCAGCTATTCGGATCATTCTAACCGTGAGAAAACGTCAATCCGGAGTGCGCGGCGAGAAGTTCCGCGGAAGCATTGGCTGAGGCTTCGAAGTCAAGTCTACTTTTCTTGCCGCCGATATAGACGCTGATCATCTCGAGCAGTCGAAGGGTCGCATCTATGGGTGAGCTTATAGAAGGAATTTGGCACCGGAGCGGCGTCGAAGCGGCCCTTTCGCAAGG
>CAVRMY010000033.1:0-77738 GCA_963721935.1 uncultured Alphaproteobacteria bacterium | reverse complement strand
GAAGGAGCCTGCGCGGTAACGAGCCAGCGCACGACCGCGCTCAACCCCCCGATCATGACCAGAACAGCGGGTTGCAGCGTGAGGCGCGGCGAAACAGCAAACACCACGATTTCCGCCAGCACGCCCAGCGCCCACAAACCGGCAATCGTCAGTCCGCCAAGCCCGGATAGCTGCCAGGCGATCGAGGCGAAGGTATAGTAGGCGGCGTGGCTACCCTGAATCAGCGCCGAGGCCACGATGATGGCGGCAAAGCCGGGCCTGCGTAATAACGCCGTCGGGCGCTGCGGAGCCGAAGCGGCCGGCTTTGGCCCGTCAAGCGGCTGAAGGCCGAGGCTGGTGGCGGCGCCAACGGCAGCCACGGCGGCGATCGCCCAGATCAAATGCTCTGCCGCGATGACATCGGCCAACAGCCCGCATGACAGCGCACCCACGACAAAGGCCGCCGAGCCCCACAGCCGCAGCGGCCCGTAGTCGAGGCCATATCGCGCGACGCCGCGCAACGCATAGGCGTCCGTCAGTGGAACCATCGGCGTCCACATCGAGGCCGTGACAACATAGGCAAGGAATACCGGGAGCGGCTGGACTTGCGTGCCCACCATGGCAAAGCCAAGCGTGGTCAGCAACGCCGTCACGATCATGGCGCCGCGCAGCGCGGCGTTCCGTTCGGCAAGGCCGGTCACCAATGGAAGGGCCGTAAATCGCGTCAGCGCGGGCACTGCCGTGATGACCCCGATCCAGGCCGCATCGATCCCCACCGATCGCAGCCACACCGGGAAAAACGGCAGATGGCAGCCGACCAGGCTGAAGACTGCGCCATAGAACAGCGCAAGGCGGCTGGCGAATCGGTTCGAGCCGCGTGTCGATGGCATGGGGATTTGTGATTCGGAAGGCATCAATTCAATTGCGATTCGGTCGATATCGTGGTGATCGTTAACGTAGCGCGCGATGATTTGCGCGATGAGTTTGCCATGGCCGACGAAGCATTCGCCCTGTCCCCGATTTCCGCGCGCGCGGTCCAGCCGAGCGAGGCGGACTACGACGCGATCAGGGAAGCGTTCATGGAGACCTCGCGCGGCCGCTGGTTTCTCGGCGAGTATGCCAAGCGCAACCGCAATGCAGATACCAGCATGGTGCTCGATGCGGTAGCGCGGATCGAGGAAACGCTCGCCGCGCAGAACAAGCCAGCCCGCGATCCGGCGCTCGACGAGGCGCTGGCGGCAATCCGGGCCGCCCTCGATGCGGCGCGGATTGCCGCCTCGGCAGCCCTTGGTGACCTGCCGCTTGGCGAAAATCTGGCGCCGGTGCGCAAGGGCGTCCGGGTCATCCGGGAAATCTCCTGGCGCCTGCGCGAAATCGGCGCCGATGGCCGGATTTGCGACCTGATCGATTCCCAGGTCGGCGCCATCGAAGAGGCTTCCGGAAAATTGGCTGCGATCGATCCGGCCCTCGCCCTCAGTGCCGCGTTCCAACTGATCGAAAGCCGCATCGTCGCCTTCGATGCGAACGAAGCGTCAGTCACGGCCGCTGAAGCGGTTGAGGAAGCGCAAACCTCTTCGCCGCAATCCGCTGCAGAGACCTACGCGTTTGCACCTGCGGCCGAGGCGGAAACGACCGCGTCTCCCGCGCCCGTTGCTCGCGGCGATTTGGCCGATGACGAAGCGGTGAAGGACATCGCCAAAGATATGGCCGAGGCGCAGGCCGACAGCGTCGCCGGCGAAGACGAGGACGCAGCTGGCGATCCTGCCGCCCCGAGCCAGGAGGCGGAAGCCTTCGTTGAGACGGCGGAAGCATTCGCCGATTCCGCCGACGCCTACGATGCGCGAGACGAGGCCGTGCTGGACATGATCGCGGCCGAAATGGCCGCACCCGATGCGGACGAGGCCTATGTTCCGCCAGGCATGAAGCTCGACGAAGACGAAGCCGCCGAGCTGCCCGAGGCTAACGACAAGGCTAACGACAAGGCTGAACCCGTCGCCGCCGCCGAGCGGACCTTGCCGGCGGCAATACCCGATCAACTCCCGCCCGACACCGTCGCGCCTTCGCCCGGCGCTGCGCCGGAATCTTCTACCGGACCTTCTCCTGAGCCTTCGCTTGCCTCGAGCGTTGGCGCAAGTCCCGAACTCGAGCCGAGAGTCAAATCCTGGCTCAAGTCTTGGTTCAAGCCTGATAGCCAACGGAATCGTGCAACGGCCGCGCAGCGCAAAGCCCGATCCGTTGGCCCCGATCCGGCGCATGAGCCAGAGCGAAAGGATCGCGTTCTTTTCGTAGAACCTCGGTTCTGATGCAATCAGAACCGAGGCGCTCGAAAACGCTACGGAAACAGTCGCGGCCGGTCAGCGGCGGTCAGCCAATCAATTTGGCGTACAAATCCGCGTCCACGTTTCCGCCGGACAGCACGATCACGACGTTCTTGCCGCGGGCATCGATTTGACCTGAAAGAAGTGCGGCCAGGCCAACCGCCCCGCCCGGCTCGACCACCAGTTTCAGCTCGCGAAACGCGTAACCGACCGCCACTCCGACTTCCGCGTCCGACGCGGTGACGCCCTTGGTGAGCAGCCGGCTGTTGATGGCGAAGGTGATCTCGCCGGGGATCGATGCCATCAGCGCATCGCAGATCGTGCGGCCCTCGGCCTTGTGCGGCTCGCGCCTGCCGGCGCGCAGGGAACGGGCGTGGTCGTCGAACGCATCGGGCTCGGCCGACATCAGCATCGCCTTGGGAAAGCGTGCCTTGACCGCGGTTGCGACGCCCGCGATCAGGCCACCACCGGAAACCGGCGCCACCACGATATCCGGCGCGAGGCCAAGCGCGGCCATGTCCTCGGCGATTTCCCTGCCCACCGTGCCCTGGCCCGCGATCACCTTGGGGTCGTCATAAGGCGGCACCAGCGTTGCGCCGCGCTTTGCGGCGATGTCTTTGGCGATCGCCTCGCGATCCTCGCGGTCGCGGTCATACAATACGACCTCCGCACCAAAGGCTTTGGTGCGCTCGCGCTTGGAGAGCGGCGCATCGGAAGGCATCACGATGGTGGCCCGCATGTTGAGGATTTGTGCCGCCGCCGCCACGCCCTGGGCATGATTGCCGGAGGAGAAGGCGACCACGCCGCCGCCGCGCGCGTCCAGCGGGATCGACGACAGCTTGTTGAACGCGCCGCGAAACTTGAACGATCCGGTCCGCTGCAGCACCTCCGGCTTCAGGAAGACCTTGGCACCCACTCGCTCGGAGAGCACAGGGGGCGACAACAGCGGCGTTCGAACGGCAACGCGCGCCAGCACGGCCGCGGCGGCATCGACATCGGCGGGACCTACCGGCAGAGGAGAGGACGATCGAGTCATGCGCGACTTGTATCGCGTAGGGCGACGGGCGGGCAAGGTTCTTCAAGCGACGAAGCGCGGCTGTCGGCCGGCCAATGCCATCCTGTCTCGTTCCGGTCCGGTGGCGGGGATTACCGCCATATGTTCGATGAAGGTCCCCGCCGAGGCGGCCCAGGTGTGGCGGGCGGCAAAATCCAGGCAGTCCTGCGGCGAGATTTGCAAGGCCGCGAGACAGGCCTGCCGGAGATCGTGGTTCAATGCGCCGACCGCCGCCGAGCCCAGGACATCGCGAGGGCCCGCTACCGGAAAGGCAGCAACCGGAACGCCGCTTGCAAGCGCCTCCAGCAGTACAAGACCGAATGTGTCGGTCTTGCTTGGAAACACAAAGACGTCGGCCGCCGCGTAGATTGCCGCCAATTCCTCACCCTGTTTTGCACCCAGGAAAACGGCTTGCGGATATTTTCGGACCAGATTGGCTTTCGCAGGTCCGTCGCCGACGATCGCCTTGGTACCGGGCAACTCGAGGTCGAGAAAGGCTTGCAGATTTTTCTCCACCGCCACGCGGCCGACGCAGAGAAAGACCGGACGCGGCAGGCCGAGGTCGGCGATACGCGGATGGAACAGGCTGGTGTCGACGCCGCGCGGCCACAACACGACATTGTAAAAGCCGCGCGCACGCAATTCGTCGGCCAGAGCCGGCGTCGCGGCCAACACCGCCTGGCTGCCATGATGGAACCTGCGCAACGCGTTCCAGATCCAGGATTTGCGAAGGGGCAGACGCGCGGAGACGTATTCGGGAAAGCGGGTGTGAAAACTGGTCGTGAACGGCACGCGATGCCTGCGGCAATGGTGCCGCACCAGAAGCCCGATCGGTCCTTCGGTCGCAATATGAATGCTGTCGGGACGCGCCTCGTCGATCAGGCGTGCGATCTTCGCACGGTAGGGCAACGCCAGGCGGAGGTCGGGATAACTCGGCATCGCCACGGTGCGGAACGACTGCGGCGTCAGGAAGGCGATATCGGCGCCGAGCGCCCTTGCCGCTTCGGCAGTCATCGAAAGCGTGCGCACGACCCCGTTGATTTGAGGATGCCACGCGTCGGTCGCGACCAGGATGCGCATCAGGCCGCGGCGCGCGCCGCCACCGTGACGACAGCAACCGGCCGGCGCAGCGGATCGGTCCAGGTGATGATTTCGAACCGGCCGTCATCATGCTCGACAAGCGCAGTGCAGCTTTCCACCCAGTCGCCGCAGTTCATGTAGCGAATGCCGTGTTCGTCGCGGATGGTGGCGTAGTGAATGTGACCGCAGATCACGCCATCGGCACCGTGACGCCGCGCCTCCGCGGCGAGCGTCGTCTCGAAGGCGCCGATGTAGTTCACTGCATTCTTGACCTTCAGCTTCGCCCATTGCGACAGCGACCAATACGGCACGCCGAAAGCGCGGCGAAAGAAGTTGACGAGCCGGTTCATCTGGATCGCGAAGTCGTAGGCCTTGTCGCCGAGATGGGCGAGCCAGCGCGCGTTCTGCACCACGAGGTCGAAGATATCGCCATGAATGACGAGATAGCGCCTGCCGTCGGCTCCGACATGAACGGTGTTTTCCACCACGTCGATGCCGCCGAAATGGGTGCCGTAATAATTCCTCAGGAACTCGTCATGGTTGCCCGGCACGTAGACGACCTTGGCGCCCTTGCGCGCCTTGCGCAGCAGCTTTTGCACGAAATCGTTGTGCGACTGCGGCCAGTACCAGTTGGATTTCAGCGCCCAGCCGTCGACGATGTCGCCGACGAGATAGATGGTGTCGGCATCGTGGCTGCGCAGGAAATCAAGCAGCCGGTCGGCCTGCGAGCCGCGGGCTCCGAGGTGAACGTCGGAGATGAACAAGGTGCGAAACCGCCGTTCCGGCGGCTCTTCACTGATCGCGTCACTGACCATGCGCGCCCCTAACAGATTCCCATGACGGTGGGATGACTTCTCGCAAGCCGATCGTCCACGCTGCCATCAACCACGAATCGCACCCGCCCACGTTGGATTGGCGGTTAGCAGGGCGTTACGACAAGCAGGCGACATCGACGAGGCAGTTGAGAGGCATAGCTGTGCCTTCTCGCGGCGCCGCGCGCCCGAGTTGCGAATGCCGACACGCCACCCGGAAATTGGAGGGCGCAGGGAATGCCGGGTGCACGATGCACCCGCAGCCTTGTGTGCAAAGGGTGAAAGCACACAAGCGTAGTCACCACAGGTACGCCGAGACATTCCGGCATTCCCCGCGCGATGGTTTTACGGTTTCCTTCGTACTCTCCCCGGTGACCGGGCTTTGTTGCCACCGTCGCCTGGCGGATTTGTCTTCCACCGACTTGATCCCAGCGTCGGGGGATCAGGACCACACGACTTCGCCGTCCGCTTCGAAAAGGCGCCCGTCTTGCGCACCCAAAGCGTCCATCGCATCCCGCACTCCACGTTCGTGACGACGCGTAACGCCCCTCCTGATGAGCGCGGGACGGCAATGGCTCTATCGCTGTTTCTACCAAACGAAAAAGCGAAATATTTTTTGCCGCAGGCTGGACACGACGGGCAAATCAGTGCCGCCAATCGTAGGGCGGATTAGCCGAAGGCGTAATCCGCCATCTCGGCGGCTTTAGCGGCGGATTACGCTGACGCTAATCCGCCCTACCGGGCCTGAAGGGATGCCGCGCGGAAAAATGATCCATTGATTTGTCCGGAGAGGCAATCTTCGTCCAGAATTCGTCATCGCGAGCGATAGCGAAGCGATCCAGAGTTGTAAAAAAGAACTGGATCGCTTCGTCGCATTCGCTCCTCGCGATGACGGCCAGCAAGCGTAGCCCGCGTGAGCGACATGCGGGAACAGTGCCTCAAGCGAGAAATCGCTGCGATCGCACGGAATAAATTCCGCGATTCTTCCCGGATATCGCTTTGCTCATCCGGGCTACCCTTGCTACCCTTGCTCGCTGGTCGGCCTCGCCGGCGATCCCGGAAAAACCGGGGCTACGCCCGGCGAACTATTTCCTGAGAAATGCCAGCAGGTCCTCGTTGATCGTGGCCGCTTCGGTCGTCGGCATGCCGTGCGGAAAACCCTTGTAGGTCTTCAGCGTGCCGTTCTTCAAAAGCTTTGCCGACAAAGGCCCGGCGGCGACATAGGGAACGATCTGATCGTCCTCACTATGCATCACCAGCACCGGCACGGCGATCTTCTTGAGGTCTTCGGTGAAATCGGTCTGCGAGAAGGCGACGATACCATCGTAATGCGCTTTCGCACCGCCCATCATGCCCTGGCGCCACCAGTTATCGATCACCGCTTCCGACGGTTTCGCGCCGGGCCGGTTGTAGTTATAGAACGGGCCCGCGGCGACATCGCGATAGAATTGCGAGCGACTGGCCGCGAGTTGCGCCTGAAATCCGTCAAACACCTCCTTGGGAAGGCCATCTGGATTGGCCGGCGTCTTCAGCATCAGGGGCGGCACCGCACTGATGATGGCGGCCTTCGCCACACGGCTTTCGCCGTGGCGTGCCAGATAATGCACGACCTCGCCACCGCCGGTGGAATGGCCGACGTGAATGGCGTTTTTCAAGTCGAGATGTGACGTCAAAGCCGCAAGATCGTCGGCGTAGTGATCCATGTCGTGGCCGTCGGCGGTCTGGCTGGAGCGGCCGTGGCCGCGGCGGTCGTGGGCGATGACGCGATAGCCGCGATTGAGGAAGTACATCATCTGCGCGTCCCAGTCATCGGCCGACAGCGGCCAGCCATGGCTGAACACGATGGGCTGACCCTTGCCCCAATCCTTGTAGAAGATTTCGATTCCATCCCTCGTGCTGATTGACGGCATTTTCATCCTCCATGATGAACGGCGTTCGCCAAAAAATCGTGGCGCTTGCCAGGTCGCGGGCCGCATTGCCCGCGCCGGCCCGAGCGTTTACCGATCCATTGCGACGCCTTTATGGGCAGACGATGGGACCGATCGTCGCTTGCATTCGACCATGATCGGCGGCACTGAAAATGATGCGTAAGATCAATAATACCGGTGAAAATGATGCACGGGGCCGTGCCCGTGGCCGACCCCAAGACGATCTGCCGCGGCAATCGCCGCGCTGACAAAAGCCTTGGCGTCGCGCACGGCGGCCTCGATTGCCTCCCCCCTGGCAAGGCCGGCGGCAATCGCCGAAGACAGGGAGCATCCGGTGCCATGCGTATTTCTGCCGGCGAGGCGCGGTGCGGACAGCGCAATGATCTCGCTGTCGCTGATGAGATAGTCGATGCTCTCACTGCCCTCCCCGTGGCCGCCCTTGATCAATACGAGCGGGCAGCCCATCGCCAGCAGGCGCCTGCCCTGCTTTACGATCGTCGCCTCGTCCGAGGCGACCGGCTCATCGAGAAGGGCAGCGGCTTCGGGCAAATTCGGGGTGATCAGCCGCGCACGCGGAATGAGTTTTGCGCGCAGAAGCCCAACCGCGTCTGCCGGCAGCAGCCGGTCGCCGGAGGTTGCGATCATGACTGGGTCGAGCACGACATCCGGGCCCGGCCATCGCGCGAGCGCCGCCGCGATCGCATCGATCGTCGCAATCTGCGCCACCATGCCGATCTTGACGGCCTTGACGTTGAGATCGCCGAACACGGCTTCAATCTGTGCAGTGACGAATTCAGGCGGTACCAGGCAAATGCCGCTGACGCTGTGCGTGTTCTGCGCGGTGAGAGCGGTTATGGCGGAAGCGCCGTAGACGCCGAGCGCGGCAAATGTCTTGAGGTCCGCCTGAATGCCGGCGCCGCCGGAGGAATCCGAGCCTGCGATGGTGAGTGCGATGGGTATGGTCATCGCATCGCTCGCGGGGAAAGTGGCTGTTGCGTCTTGCGCATGTTCTTCTACTAGCCCCTCGAGTTGTTGCCAGCAAGTTCCACCGCGCTATATTGAACGAGGATGCCGTGCGCCGGGCCGGAGCAGGGGCGCGGCGAACGTCCTGGAGCCTTCTCGGTTCTGATTGACCGAGGCTCTGATCTTTTATTTTGACGCGTTTTCTTCACGCGAACCGGTACACCCTCGGATCAAGTCCGAGGGCATGCTTCGCTCGAAAACGCTATAGCGGAGACGACAGCGATGGTTCCCTTCTTTGTTCAGATCAAATGCAGGCTCGGCCAGTCCTACGTTGTCGCCAACGCGCTTGCGGAGGCCGAGATCGCCTCGGAAATCTATTCGACCGCGGGCCACTACGACCTGCTCGTGAAGTTCTATGTCGACAAGGAGACCGACATCGGCCACTTCGTCAACGAGAAGGTGCAGATCATTCCGGGCATCCAGGACACCCACACCATCATCACCTTCAAGGCTTTCGGCTCGGGCTAGACATCGCCAGCCTTGTATCAGGCGATTTTATTTCATCACGACTGGATTGCTTCGGAGCTTACGCTCCTCGCAATGACGGCGGGGCGCTGCGGTCCCATCATTGCGAGCGCAAGCGAAGCAATCCAGCCTGCGAAGACAGGCGTCGCTCGTTCAAGATCACGGCTTGTCACGACTTGTCGCCGCTTTTCGGCGCCTTGGGCGGCCGCGGCGGTCCGGCGACCGGCGGCAGCGATTTCAGATATTGCGCCATCGCGGCACGGTCGTCTGCCGGCAATTGCGAAGTGTTCTTGATCACGCGCGCCATCAAGCCACCGGCATTGTCGCCATCGGGCAAATTCCCGGTTTCGAGGAAGTAGTCGAAGTCTTTCACGCTCCATTCACCCAGTCCCTTCTGCGTGATGTTGGGCACCCATCCCTCGCCTTCCGGATTGGGGCCGCCGGCGAAGCGTTGGGCGGTGATGATGCCGCCGAGAAAATTTCGCGGGGAATGGCACTCGGCGCAATGGCCGAGCCCGTTGACGAGATAGGCGCCGCGATTCCACGCCGCCGGACGGCCGGCGTCCGGCATGAACGGTTTGCCGTCCATGAACAGCAATTTCCAGATGCCGACGTTGCGGCGGAGGTTGAACGGGAACGGCAGGTCGTGGTCGCGCACCTTGCCGGGCACGGCCTCGAGCGTCTTCAGGTAGGCGAACAGATCCCTGATGTCCGCGATCTTGGCGCGCTGGTAGGAAGTGTACGGCAGGGCGGGAAAATAATGCGTGGAGGATGGCGAGGTGCCCTTGATCAGGGCGGTGACGAAATTGGCCTCGGTCCAGTTTCCGATACCGTCAGCGCGATCCGGCGAAATGTTGGGAACGTAGAAGGTCCCGAACGGCGATTTCAGGGCAAGCCCGCCGCCAAGTTTCAACCGATCGGGCTGATCCGGCACCGCGTGGCAGGAGGAACAACCGCCCGCGTTGAACATTGTAAGGCCGTTGGCGAGATCGGGCGTATGGGGGGGCAGCGACTCCGGCAAGACCACGGCCGGTATTGTCAGCCACCAGAAAACCGAAAGGCCAGCCACCGCAGCGATAATGAGACCGAAAATACTTCGTCGCAGCATTCACCAATCCGTCACTTCCCGATCCAGCTTCAAGCTAGCATGGCAGCCATTGGAGGCCGAAGCAGCCGGAAAATTTCTCGCGATTTCGGCCCCGAACGGGAATAAGATTAAATATCCGCTGTTAGAAAAATCGGCAGCGTCACGTGACGCCCACAGGGAGAAAACAAACCATGTCGAATACCAGGATCATGATTGCAACGCTGGCTCTGGGAGCGGCCGTTGCGTTCGCAGGACCGGCTTTCGCCGAGAAGATGAAGGCGACGCTGGACGGCAAATCCGAAGTACCCCCGAACACCAGCGCCGGCACGGGCACCGCCGACATCGATTACGATGCAGCCTCAAAGAAACTGAGCTGGAAACTGACCTATTCGGGGCTCTCCGGCCCCCCTACCGCCGCGCATTTCCACGGGCCCGCCGAGGCCGGCAAGAACGGCGGCGTCGCCGTAGCAATCCCCAACGCGACGTCGAGCCCCGCCGAAGGCAGCGCGACGCTGACGGACGCGCAGGCGGCCGATTTGCTCGCCGGCAAGTACTATATCAACATCCACACCGCGGCCAATCCGGGCGGCGAAATCCGTGGTCAGGTGACCAAGTAAATCCCCGACGCCGTAAATCGGCGCAGGAAATCACGAACAATAAGGGCGGACGCCTCGGCATCCGCCCTTTATGGCCCTTTACTAAATCTGACCCTTTACTAAATCTGACCCTTTATTAAATCTGACCCTTTATTAAAAGGGGGTCAGCATAAAAGGGGGTCAGCGGCCCGGATTTAACCGTTCTTGACCCGGTAAGTCTCGTGACAACCGCCGCATTGCTTGGCGATTACGGGCAACACAGCCTTCAATGTATCCAGATTTGTGATCTTTCCCTTGGCGTCCGACACAGCCTTTGAGAAGCTTGCGATGTGCTCGTCGAAGCCCGCCCGATCTTCCCAGACTTTTAGAGTGGCACTGTAATCCCCCTCCGGCTTCATGCCCTTGATGCTGTCCGGAAACAGGGTCGGAAACTTCTTGACGGTGTCTTCGAACTGCGCCATCGCAGCATCGACTGTGGCCTGATCATAGGGCTTTTCGCCTTTGACCATCGCCGCCAACGCTCCCGCGTTCTTTCCGTTGCCCTTCATCACGGCCTGGGTCTGCTTGACCTGATCCTGTTGAGCAGCCACCACGCCAACGCCAAGCAATAACGTTCCAACGACCAAGGCAGTTCGTATCATCAGCATGTTTCCCTATGTTTACGAGTGCACAACCAACTATGAGAGTGCTATCCCTCAAGCCCGACGACAGTTCCAACACCGCAAGCCGCCCTTCATTCCGATGTTGCCGATCACAGGCTGTGCCGGCGCTGGTGTTCGCGGATTGCGATCCAGACCCGTTCCGGGGTTGCCGGCATGTCGATGTGATCGATCCTGTATTCGCGCCACAGCGCATCGACGATCGCGTTGACGACTGCCGGACATGACCCGATTGCCCCGGCTTCGCCAGCACCCTTGACGCCCAGCGGATTGGTCTTGCAGGGCACGTTGTGGGTCTCGAACACGAACGACGGACCGTCCGCCGCCCGCGGCAGCGCGTAATCCATGAACGTGCCCGTAACGAGTTGGCCGTCCCTCGGGCTGTAGACCGCCTGCTCCATCAGCGCCTGACCGATGCCCTGCATCGCGCCACCATGTACCTGGCCTTCGAGCAGCATCGGATTGAGCGTTACCCCGAAATCGTCGACGATCACATAATTGATGATTTTGATCATGCCGGTAGCAGGATCGATTTCGACCTCGGCAAGGTGGGTTCCGTTCGGATATGTGCCGTCAGCAGCGGTGAACGTCGCGCTTCCCTTGAGCTTGGCCGGATCGAGGCCTGGCCGCTTAGCAAGATCGGCAAAGCCGATCGAGCGATCCGTACCCGCAACGCGTATCGTTCCTTCGCTGATCTCGAGGTCATCTGCGCTCGTCTCCAAAACCTCGGCGGCGATCTCGCGCAGCTTGTTGCCGAGTTCGCGGATAGCGCGTTCGACACTGACGCCCCCGGTCGGAATCGACGACGAGCCGCCGGTGCCAAGCCCGGTGGCGATCTTGTCGGTGTCCCCCTGCAGAACATGCACGCGTTCGCTCGGCAAGCCGAACTGCTCGGCGACGATCTGGGCGTAAGCGGTCTGGTGTCCCTGCCCGCTCGATTGCGTCCCGATCAGGACCGTTACGTCGCCGTCGGAATCGAGGCGCACATTAGCGGTCTCCTCGCCCATCGTGCCGCAAACCTCGACATAGCTCGCAAGGCCTATGCCGCGCACAAAGCCTTGCTTCTTCGCGGCCTTGGCACGCTTTGGAAATTCCTTCCATTGGGCGATTTCCATCGCCCGCTTCATGTGCGCGTTGAAGTCGCCGGAATCGTAGACCTTCCCTGTTGCCGTCTTGTAGGGCATCGCCCGCGGGGCAATGAAATTCTTGCGGCGGATTGCATCTGCCGTCATGCCGAGCTTGCGCGCGGCCGCGTCCACCAGCCGTTCCACCACGTAGGCCGCCTCGGGCCGTCCGGCGCCGCGATAGGCATCGACCGGCACGGTGTTGGTGAACACGGTTCGCACCCGGCAATGGAACGCCTGGATGTCGTAGAGGCCCGGAAGCATGCCGGCGCCGCCATGCGGAATGTAAGGGCCGAACGTCGACAGGTAGGCGCCCATGTCGCCGATGAGATCGACATCCATGCCGAGGAATTTGCCGTCGGCGGCAAGCGCCATCCTTGCGGTGGTGGCATTGTCGCGGCCTTGCGCATCGCCCATGAAATGGTCGGCGCGGTCGGCGGTCCATTTCACGCTCTTGCGCAACTTGCGCGCGGCAACCGCGACAAGCGCATATTCGCGATAGGGAAACAGTTTGGTGCCGAAGCCGCCGCCGACATCCGGACAGATTACGCGCATTTTTTCCTGCGGAATTTTCAAAACCATTCCGCAGAGGATTTCGCGCAGCCGATGACTGCCCTGGCTGCCGACCGTCAGCGTCAGATGATCGCGTTTCTGGTCGTATTCACAGACCACCGAACGCGTCTCCATGAAGTTGGTGACGACGCGCGGATTGACGACGGATATCTCGGCGACCGATTCGGCCTTGGCGAAGGCGGCTTCGACAGCCTGCTTGTCGCCTATCGAGACGTTGAACAACACGTTGCCGGGATGCTGGGGCCAGACCTGAGGCGCACCGCTTTTCACCGCGTTGAGCACGCCGACGACGGCCGGCAGCGGAGTCCAGTTGACCTCGATCGCCTCGATCGCATCGCGTGCGGACTCGACGGTGTCGGCGACGACGAACGCCACCGCATCGCCAACATGGCGCACCTCATCTCTTGGAAGGATCGGATATGGCGGACCGGTGAAGGGATCGACCTCGAGATTGAACAGGCATGGCAGGTCTCCGAGGTCGCCGACATCCTCCGCCGTCAGGATCAGCGCGACCCCGGGCAGCCCACGGGCGCGGCTGGTGTCGATGCTGTACTTGGCGTGCGCATGCGGCGAGCGCAACACCAGCGCGTGCAGCGCAGCCTGTGGCGCGAAATCGTCGGTATATTGGCCTTTGCCGCGAATGAGCGCGTCGTCCTCCTTGCGAAGGACGCTTTGACCGACACCAAACTTGATGGGAGCCATCGTATCTCCGTTTACCGCTCGCGCTACGCTGGCGTGCTCAAAAAGCCCGATCACAGGCTGAATATATGGCCATATTGCAGCGGATCGCCGGACAGCGCAAACGTCTCTTTGTCTTGACACGAAGGCGTGTCCATCCCGGACCAGGTGAATTAGAGCGTTTTCGAGCGAAGCATGCCCTCGGACTTGATCCGAGGGTGTACCGGTTCGCGTGAAGAAAACGCGTCAAAAAAAAGTGGAGCCGGTTTTGATTCAATCAAAACCGAAATGGCTCTGTCCGCTAGCCGCGCAGCAGCAAGCGCAGCCAGTTCCCCCCGAACAGCGCGAAGATGGCCGCGGCATAGACCAGCGTGCCGACGACGATCAAAACCAGAAACGTAGCCTCGTCGCGCAGCGCCAGCCCCGCAAAATACGCGGTCGAGAACCGTGCGGACAGCCAAAGGGCCACGCCCAGCAGTACGCCGGCGGCTGCGAATTTCGAGAGCGATCGCCACAGCGAGCGATCGAGATGGAGATAGCCGGCGCGCACCGCAAAGACGATGACCAGCGACAGATTGATCCACGCTCCGACCGCGGTCGCAAAGGCAAGCCCGACCTGCGCGAGAGGTGCAACCAGCGCGATTTTCAGTCCGACATTGACGGCTACGCCGATCAATGCCGCCTTCACGGGCGTTGCCGTATCCTTGCGGGCATAGAAAGTCGCGACCGCACTTCGGATCAGCACGAACGGAATCAATCCGACCGCATAGGCCGCAAGCGTCGCACCGGCTGCCAGGGCGTCGCCTTTCGTGAACGCCCCGCGCGCGAACATTGCGCGCATGATGACATCCGGAACGATCAGGAACGCGGTGACGAACGGTATCGAAAACAGCAAGGTGAAATCGAAAGCGCGCCGCTGCGCGGCCAGCGCGCCGGCGTGATCCTCCGAAGTCAGCCGCGCCGACATTTCCGGCAGCAACACCGTGCCGATCGCAATCCCGATCACCCCGATCGGGAGCTGATTGAGCCGGTCGGCATAATACAGCGCCGACAGCGCGCCCGCCGGCAGGAAGGTTGCAATGATGGTGTCGGCGAACAGCGCTACCTGCGTGCCCATCGAACCGATGGTCGCAGGACCAAGGGCGCGGAAGAAATCGCGCACATCGCGATCGAGTCTCGGAGCCGCAAAACGCGGCAAGCCGCCGTGGCTGGCAAGATCGCCGGCAAGCAGGAAGTACTGCAGGAAGCCGGAGATCAAAACGCCCCACGCAGCCGCGTGGCCGGCGTCAGGAAAGAACGCGGCGAGCGCCAGCGTTGCCATCATCGAGATGTTGAGAAAGATCGAGGCGGCCGCGGCGCTGGCAAAACGCTGCATGACGTTGAGGATGCCGCCATAGAGGGTGACCAGCGTGATCAGCAGGAGATAGGGAAAGGTGATGCGCGTCAGTTCGATCGCCTGCCGCCGCTGTTCGGCGTCGTCGGTGAAGCCCGGCGCAAGAACGCTCATGGCCTGCGGCGTGAACAGCCAGGCAAGGGCAAGGAGCATGAGCTGCGAGACAAACAGCAGCGTGAAGATGCGGTCCGCGAACAGCTTGGCAGAGGCTTCGCCACGCTCGCCGTGGACATGGGCATAGGCCGGAACAAATGCGGCGTTGAAGGCGCCTTCGGCAAAGATGGCACGAAAATGATTCGGCAGGCGCAGCGCCACAAAGAACGCATCCGCCATCGGACCTGCGCCAAGGATCGCCGCGAGCATGATGTCGCGGGCAAATCCGGTCAGCCGCGAAAGGAGCGTGTAGCCGCCAACGGTGAAGATACGACCGAGCATGCGCCGCTTCTAAAGCATGCTGCGCTCACTTTGAAGCAAAGAACGGAAATTCTCCCTGTTCCCGCCTGCGGCAGGGCAATCGCATATCAGCGACCAGTCGCGTGCGGCCTCATGGTTCGAGACGCCACGCCAGGAGCGTGGCTCCTCACCATGAGGGTTCAAACTCCTGCCAAAGTGACGGCCTCATCCCGAGGAGGCGCGTGAGCGCCGTCTCGAGGGATAGCCGCATTGGCAGGGCCCTACGCGCTGCCGCCTGCGGGCGAGGCGAACCGGATCCACGGATCGCGAAGCTCACACTTCAAGACGGCGAAAATCAGGTTGAAAAGTAGCCGCGCACGGCCTTGATGATCCGATCCTGGGTGGGTTGATCGAGATAGGCATGCATTGGCAGGCTGATGACGTCGGAAGACAGGCGCTCACACACCGGCAGGCCGCCGTCGGCGACCGGGAAATCCCGGTAGGCGGCCTGCTGGTGCATCGACTTCGGATAGTAGACTGCCGTCGGAATGCCCTGCGCCTTCAGCGCCGAGGCAAATTCATCACGGTCGGCACCGTCGGGCAGGCGGATGGTGTACTGCGCCCAGACCGAGGTCGTTGCGCCGGCAAGGCGCGGAACCGTGACAGCATTGCCGAGGCCCTTCGCGTAGCGCGCGGCCGCCTCGTTGCGCGCGGCGATTTCGTCGTCGAAAATTTTCAGCTTCTCGAGCAGTACCGCCGCCTGAACCGTATCGAGCCGAGCGGTCAGGCCGATGCGGACATTGTCGTATTTGTCGAGACCCTGGCCATGGACGCGGATACTTCGCAGCGTTTCGGCAAAGCCGGCATCGTCGGTGAAAATCGCCCCGCCATCGCCGTAGCAGCCGAGCGGCTTGGCCGGGAAAAAACTGGTTGCCGTGATGACGCCGAAGCCGCCAAGGCGACGGCCCTTGTAGCTTGCGCCAAACGACTGCGCCGCGTCATCGAGCACGAACAGGCCATCGGCCTCGGCAACGGCGCAGATCGCGTCATAGTCGGCGCTCTGGCCGAACAGATCGACCGCGATGACGCCTCGCGGCTTGAGGCCGAGCCTCCTTGCCGTCGCGATGCCGCGCTTGAGGGAAGCCGCATCGATGTTGAAGGTCGCAGCGTCGACATCGACGAATACCGGCGTCGCGCCGGTCAAGGCAACGGCCTCGCCGGTTGCGCAAAATGTAAACGATGGACAGAGGACCGCATCGCCCCGGCCGACCCCCTTGGCCATCAGCACCATCAGAAGCGCATCGGTGCCACTCGCGCAGGTCACGACATGCCTTGCGCCGCAGAAGGCGGCGAGCGCGGCCTCAAGCTCTGCCACTTCCGGTCCGTTGATGAACTGGCAATGGGCGAGCACACGAGCGACCGCCTGGTCGACGGAATTGCCGAGCCGGCGACGTTGCGCGGCGATATCGATGAAGGGAACAGGGTCGGGACGCAGGTGCTGGTTCATGGGGCCTTCGTCTGCTGCAGCGGGATGCAAAGTTGGAACGGCTCGCTAGCCGACGACGCGCCGCGGCCCCTTGCGGGCGGTGGCCGCGGCCGGCCTTGCAGGGGTTTCGAGGCAGCGGATCGCGATTTCGAGGCTGGCTACACCCTCATCGCCGGAAACCGCGGGCGCGCTGCCACTTCGCACGGCGTGAAGGAACGCGATCAGCTCGGCGCGCAGCGGCTCGTCATGGCCGACCGGCAAATGGCGCATCGAATAGCTGCCGTCCGGCTTGAAGCCGAAGCATTCGGTCACTTGGCGGGTAAGCAGATCGCCCATCACGTATTTGCCGCGGGTCGCTACCGTGACGCTGCGCGCCTTGAACGGCGTCAGCCAGTTGGTGTTGATGTGGGCGAGCACGCCGGAGGCGGTCCGAAACTGCAACAGCGCGATATCCTCGCGCTCGGCCACGGCGCTGGAGAGCTGCGGCTGGACTTCGACAATGTCCGATTCCGTGAACCAGCGGATCAGATCGATATCGTGCACGGCAAGATCGATGACCACGCCGACATTCGACATCCGCGGCGGAAACGGACCGACACGGGTGATGGCGATCGAAAGAATGTCCTCGCCCGAGATGGCCTGCTTGATCGCAGCGACGGCGGGATTGAAGCGTTCGACATGACCCACCATCAAGGTCACGCCGGCACGGCGGGCGGCGGCGACGATGGCCTCTCCCTCCTCCACGGAGGAGGCGATCGGCTTTTCGACGAGGATATGGATGTTGCGTTCGATGCAGATGAGCGCGATCTCGTGATGGAGATGGGTCGGCGCCGCGACAGTCACGGCATCGACGCCTTCCGCGATCAATTCGTCGAGGCTCGCGAAGGCGGGGCAACCGGCAAACTCGGTGGCCCGCGAGCGATGCTCCGGCAGGGGATCGACGATACCAACCAGCGTCGTATCGGGCAGACCCGCCAATACCCGGGCATGGTTGCTGCCCATGATGCCCGCGCCGATCACGCCGATGCGAAGCGCAGCTTTAGCCTCGCTCCTTCGGCCAATCCCCGATTGCCTGGAAACCATTAAATTCAACCCCAATCCCCCCGGCGGAACGAACTTCGACGCCTGTGCCCGGACGGTTGTCTAGCACGTAGCCACGGCAGTGGCGAACAATTGCCGGAACGAACCCAAACACGTTTTGATTCAAAGGATTACATACTCCGGACGCGGCCTGGAATATCGATTCGTATTAAAAAGCGCCACTGGCGGGCGCCGCATCAAACCCCCGTTGCGGTTCTCCTTACGGCCGCCTCACGAGCGCCGGTAGTCATCCTCGATGCGGATGATGTCGTCCTCGCCAAGATAGCTGCCGGTCTGCACTTCGATCAGTTCCAGCGAGATCTTCCCCGGATTTTCGAGCCGGTGGACCGCGCCGATCGGAATATAGATTGATTCGTTCTCGTGTACGATGCTGATGGCCTCGTTGACGGTGACGCGCGCGGTGCCGTGCACGACGATCCAGTGCTCGGAGCGGTGGTGATGCTTCTGCAGCGAAAGCCTGCCGCCCGGTTTTACGACGATCCGCTTGACCTGGTGACGGTCTCCCATGTCGACCGACTGATACGAACCCCAGGGGCGATGTACCTTGAGGTGTTCCTCCGTCACTTGCGGTGCGACGGTCTTCAGTTGTGCGACCAGCCGTTTCAATCCATTGGCATCCTTCTGGCGCGACACCAGCACCGCATCCTGCGTCGCCACCACGACCAGATCGTCGACACCTTCCAGCGCGACCAGGGCCTTGTCGGTCGAAACGTTGCAGTTACGGGAGTTCTCGAACACCGCCATACCCTGTGCGGCGTTGCCCTGGCCGTCCTTGTTCGACAATTCCCAGACCGCGTGCCAGGAACCGACATCGGACCATCCGCAGGCGACCGGCACGACGGCGGCGCGCGAAGTCTTCTCCATCACGGCGTAGTCGATCGAAATCGCCTTCGCCGCCGCGAACGCTGTCGCATCGAGGGTCACAAATCCGAGATCGCGGCCCGCTTTGGCGACGGCGTCGCAGACCGCCGTCACGCTCTGCTCATCCACATTGCGATATTCGTCGAGCAGGACGGCGGCACGAAACATGAAGTTTCCGCTGTTCCAGAAATAGCCGGCCTTGACATATTCGGCCGCGGTCGCCCGATCGGGCTTTTCGACGAATTTCCTCACCGCGTTGACCTTGCCGGAAACCACCTCTCCCGGACTGACATAGCCGTATTCGGTGGCGGCGCGTTCGGGTTCGACGCCGAATGTCACGATGCGCCCCGAATTTGCTGCGACAAGGCCTTCGCGGCAAGCTGCGACAAACGCCGCGGTGTCGCGGACGACGTGGTCGGCGGCAAGTGCCAGGACCAATGCATCGGCGTCGCGCGTTTGCGCAAATGCGGCGCCGGCGGCGATCGCGGGCCCCGAATCCCGCCGCATCGGCTCGAGAAGGATATCGGCCTCCATTCCGATTTCGTTGAGCTGCTCCAGCACCATGAAGCGATAGGCGGCATTGGTGATGACGATGGGACGCTCAAACAGTGTCGGCTCCGACACCCTCAGCATCGTGTCCTGGAATGTCGAGCGCCGCCCGAACAGGGGAAGAAACTGTTTCGGACGGACCTCGCGCGAGGCCGGCCACAGTCGCGTGCCGGCACCGCCGCTCATGACCAGTGGAACAATCCTTCGGCCCATCGACACCTCACACGCTCCGGCGATTGCCACATCGCGTAAAACCGGTCACTGACGTTGGCGAATTCTCGGGTAAAATCCCGGCGGCTCGCATCAAACCAGCAACAGCAACAACCAACACAACAATTAACAGATGACTTTCCGCCAACTGTACCGGCAACATAGCGATTGTCCCCGTCCAACCCAACTGCTTCGACGGGAAGGCGACGTCTCGTAACGAAACTTCCCTTCCGGGTGATTACCGGCACCTTACTTGAAAGCCCCGCCGCCCGCCCCAACGGTTCAAATGGGTAAAATCCGGCCACGCTTGCCGATTTACCTCTTTAACCGCACTACCGGCGGGGCGGCAATACCCGGCGAGGCGCCTATTGCCAGATCGGCTCCAAGACCATACCAAGGCGCCAAAGTTCGGCGCACGACGTTGCCTTGCGCTGTTTTTTTCAGTCCCACCGACCTTGGCCAACGCGGGCGGAAATGCGCCGAATCCTGTTTCCAGCACTAAAGATACTGGTCTCGGTCGCGCTGCTTTACCTGGCGCTCCGCAAGGCCAATTTTGCCGATCTTGCTTCGCGTATCGACGTTCGGAGCCTTGGCTGGATCGCGCTTGCGATCGCGGTGACGTTCTTTCAGATTTTCATCGGCGTTTTGCGGTGGCGTATCGTAAGCAGCCAATGCGGCGCGCCGCTCTCGACCAGGCAGGCGATGCGCTACAATCTGATCGGGACGTTCTTCAACCAGACGCTGCCCTCCTCGATCGGCGGCGACGCGGTGCGGCTCTGGCTGGTGGCGCGCGCCGGAGCGGGATGGAGGGCTGCGACCTACTCCATCTTCGTCGACCGTGCCATCGGTCTCATCGCGCTTGCGATCATTATCGTCGCCAGCCTGCCGTGGAGCTATCGGTTGATCAGCAACGCTTACGGCAGATCTGCATTGCTGCTGGTCGATCTCGCCGCGCTTGCCGGCGGCGCGGGCTTTCTCCTGCTTGGCGTATTGCCCTGGCCGTGGCTGAAGCGCTGGTGGGGAACGCACCATCTTCATGCCTGTGCCGTCATCGCAAACCAGGTCATTTTCAGCAGGCGGACCGGACCCAGGATTGCCGTCCTGTCGTTGCTGGTGCACGTTCTTGCCGTCGTGATCGCCTGGTGCGTCGTTCAATCGATCACCGCACCGGTGACGTTCGGCCAGACCTTCCTGCTGATTCCACCGGTCATGCTGATCACGATGTTGCCGATTTCGATCGCCGGCTGGGGCGTGCGCGAGGCAACCATGGGGCTCGCCTTCGGCTATGCCGGGCTGATGACCAATGAAGGCATCAACATATCTTTGCTGTATGGCGCGGTGTCCTTCATTGTCGGCGCGTTCGGCGGATTGGTATGGGTGTTTTCTGCCGAAAAGGCAGCGAAAGGCCCGATACCGATCGGGGCGCCGGAGTAATCGCAGCTTGGACAGGATGGCATTTTCCGGATTGTGGCTGCCACTTCTGGCAGGGGGTGCCGCAGCGTTGCTGTCGGCTGGCCTCACGTCGGCCATCCGGCCGCTGCTTCTCAAACACGCGCTCGCCGAGCCGAACGCAAGGTCTTCGCACCGCATCCCGACGCCGCAGGGAGCGGGCATGGCGGTGGTCACAGCGACGCTCGTGATCGCCGGCGTCGTCCTCTTTGGCATCGATACGTCATTTTCGCAGCTACCCGACGCGGTCTTCGGCGCGACGCTGTTCATTGCGGCAGTCGGATTCGCCGACGATCTCAAATCGATTCCCGTACCGACGCGGCTTTCGCTGCAGGCGATCGCCGTGGCTGCGATCCTTGTCACCGCTCCGGGTGAGCTTCGGATCGTTCCGGCGCTTCCACTCTGGATCGAACGCGCCCTCCTCCTGCTCGCCGGCTTATGGTTCGTCAATCTCGTCAACTTCATGGACGGACTGGACTGGATGACCGTTGCCGAGGTCGTGCCGATCACGGTCGCGATGATCATTTTGGGATTGCTCGGCGAGCTTCCGCCTGCCCCTGCGATCGTCGCCGCCGCACTTTGCGGCGCGATTATCGGATTTGCGCCGTTCAACCGCCCGGTGGCGAGGATCTTTCTCGGGGATGTCGGCAGCCTGCCGATCGGTTTGCTGCTCGGCTGGTGCCTGTTGCAGCTTGCATGGCAACAGCATATCGCCGCCGCATTGCTGCTGCCGCTTTATTATTTGTCGGACGCCACCGTGACCCTGTCAAGCCGGGTGGTGCGGGGCGAACCGTTCTGGACGGCGCATCGCTCGCATTTCTATCAGCGCGCCACCGACAACGGCTTTTCGGTACTGCGTGTGGTGAGCGAGGTTTTCCTTCTCAACATCGTTCTTGGCATTCTGGCGATCGCCTCTACGCGGGTGAAATCTTACGCAATCGACGTTTCGCTCGCGGCGATCGGTGCCGCGGCGGTGGCAATTTCGATGTACCGGTTTTCGCGGCGGCAGGCCTGATCGCCGACGGCTTGCGCCGTCAATCTTCTCGCAGCAGCCTGCGCGCCAGTTCCGAATAAGCTGCCATGGCGCTTGAAAAGTCGAAGCGCCGGGCGACGGCGCAGGCGCGTTCGGCCCGCTCGCGATTGTCGGACGAGGCGGCCAGGCGTATCGCCGCTGCCAGTTCGCCGGCCTCGCCCGGCCGCACCACCCAGCCAACGCCGTGCTCGGCAACGGTCACGGCTGCCTCGGCATCGGGCTCGGACACGATCAGCACGGGCCGGCCGACGGCAAGCAGATTGTAAAACCGGCTGGGGACGGAGACGCCGGCGACGTTCTTGCGGTATGGAATGATCCAGACGTCGGCGGCCGAAAGAAGCGCCTCGAGGTCCTCCTCCGGCACGCGATCGATCAAGCTGACATTGGCAAGCCCCGTCTCTTCCTGCATTGCCTTCAGCCGTTCGAAACCGATACCCCAGCCCGACAAGAGAAAATGGATATCCGGATCGTCCCGCAGCAACCGCGCCGCCTCGAACACGATGACCGGATCATGGGTAAAGCCGAGATTGCCGGAAAGGCCGACCAGGAAGCGGGCGGCATGCGGGCGGCGATATGGATTGTCGCGTGGAATCGGCCTGACGCCGGGGGCAAGCGTGGCCCAATTCGGGATGAAGCAGATCTTGTCGGGCCTCACCTCCCGGTAGCGCAACAGAAGTCGCCCGCTGTCGCGGCCGATGGTGATGATGGCATCGAGCCAGCGAAACATCGGTGCGTTGATGGCGCGTATTGCGGAGGTCGCGACCGAGGCCGGCCTCAACAGACCGGCCATCACGAGCACGTCCGGAAAAAGATCGTGCATGATCAGCACCGATCTGGCGCGCTTGAATTTGGCGGCGGCAACCACGGCATGAGGCAACAGGAACGGGGCAGTCACCGTGAGCACGACGTCTCCGCGCCGCAGTCGCCTGACGAGTGCGAAGAACATTCGCGCCGCAAAAAGCAGCTCGGCCGCCGCTCGCCTGATCAGCGCGGCCTTTCCCGGCAGCCAGTTCCTGATTTCGACGACTTCCAGTTGCCCGGGCTCGCCGGGCTTGTGCGTTGCCGAGCCAGCTATTCCGGAGAGCACCAGTACCGGCGCTTCAGTGGCGAGATGGTTTGCGATCGCCGACATGATCGCCGCGGTCGTGCTATGGTCGGGGGGATAATGCTGGCTGGCGACGACGATTTTTCGACGTTTCTGCATCAAGGGCTCTCGGAATGGCGTGAGCGACGCGGACGGCAGCAGGTCCCGGCGCGATGAGGTCTCGAGGGCTTAAGCGGCGTTCGATCCGAATTCCGGGACGGCATCCCTGAGCACCGCCTTGATGGCTGCCCTGTCATCCCTGATCATCGCCTGCTGCAGCGCTGCGATCCATTTCCGCATCGACTGCATCGGCGGCTCGTTGGGCTTGGCCGCCATGATACCGGCCACGCCGATTTCCTCGGGCGGCTCTTCATGTGCGAACAGAATTTCGTTCAAGCGTTCCCCCGGGCGCATTCCCGTGAAGACGATATCGATATCGTGGCCCGGCTGCAGGCCGGAAAGGCGGATCATGCGTTCGGCAAGTTCGACGATCTTGACCGGCTGCCCCATGTTGAGAACGTAGACTGAAACGTCGGTTCGCTCCGGTGAGAGCGCGTGCGCCGCGGCCGTAACCACCAGGTCGCAGGCTTCCCGAATAGTCATGAAATATCTGACCATGTCGGGATGGGTTACGGTAACCGGGCCGCCTGCCTCGATCTGGGCCTTGAACTTCGGTACCACCGATCCGTTGGAAGCAAGCACATTGCCGAACCTGACGGAAATCAGCCGCATCCGCGGCTTGCCGTCCGGCGATGCAGCCAGATCGTGATCGAGCGCCTGGCAATACATCTCGGCGAACCGCTTGGTCAGGCCGAGCATCGATACAGGCTCGATCGCCTTGTCGGTCGAGATCATCACCATCGCCTCGGCACCGGCTGCCAGTGCCGCATCGGCGACGTTCACGGTGCCGAAAATATTGGTTTTGACACCCTCGCTCCAGTCGCGCTCCAGGATAGGCACGTGCTTGAGCGCCGCGGCGTGGAAGACGATGTCCGGCTTGAACTCGTTCATCAGACGCAGGATACGATCGCGGTCGCGGATATCGGCCACCCGCCCTTCGATCGTCGCGCCGGTTCCGTGGGCCGAGAGCGATTCGGTTACGGCATAGAGCGCGGGCTCGGAATTCTCGATCACGAGCAGCCTTGCCGCACCGAAGGTTACGACACGGTCGCAGATTTCCGACCCGATCGAACCGCCCCCGCCGGTGACAATGACTGCCTTGCTTCTCACCAACGCCTCGAGACGCGCATAGTCGATCTTTTCGCTGGGCCGCAGCAGGAGATCTTCCACCGCAACCGCCGTCAATCGCGGCACGTCTCCACTTTCCAGCGACGGCAGGCGGCTGACGATCAGTCCGAGACGACGTGCCCGCATCAGGACGGAATCGGGCCTCGAACTCGGCATCGAAGGCCGATGGCGTCATGACCATCCGGGCGATCGGCTTGTCGCGCTTGGCAAAGTCGGCGATCACGTCTTCGATGTCGTCGACGCCGCCAAGCACGGGCATGTTGCGGATCAGTTGACCGCGGTCGGCCGGCGACGGCGACAACAGGCCGACCGGCCAGATCCGCCTGACGGCGCCGCTTTCAATGGCGCGCAACAGGATTTCGGCGTCGGCCGCGCGACCGACCAGCAGCGTCGGCGCTGCGTCCTCCACCCTGGCGTGATGCCGCACGCGCGTATACCGGAAATAGCGATAGGCAAAGCGCGCGCCGCCGAGAAAGAACACCTCGAGAAACCAGAACAGGATGATCGTGACCTTGCCGAAAAAGAACGCGCCCTGCACGTTGGGCGCGACGAAAATATAGTCCAGCACGAGCAGCGCGAGGGAAAGTACGGTGGCTACGCGCAGGATGTTCAGCGCGTCGGGCAGCGAAATGAACCGCCATTTGGTCGTGGTCAGATGGAAGAGGAAACAAACGACGACGCTGAACGCGATGAAATAGGGCAGGATGCGAAGCAACAGCGGCAGACGGTCGGTCAGGAGTTCGCCTTCGAAGCGCAGAAGGAAACTTGCCAGCAACGCCAGCGCGGTCGCCAGCGCGTCATGCGCGGCGATCAACGCATTGCGCCTGGTCAGGTTTGAAAGACGCATCATATGAGCGGCCGCTCACTGGGGATTTCGGGCGTGGTTCGTCGCTTATATCTGATAGCTGATCCAGCCGGGCCATGCCAGCCGTTACGATTGAACGGCATTCGAGGTTCCTGCCGATTGCGCTGGGGTGGCCTTGAGCATCGCCGCACCCGCAATGCCGACGCCGAGAACGTACATCCATCCCTCGTTGAAGTCGAAAATATGGGAGTTGAACAGCGAGGTGAAAAAATTCTG
This sequence comes from uncultured Alphaproteobacteria bacterium, assembly GCA_963721935.1. Lineage (GTDB taxonomy): Bacteria > Pseudomonadota > Alphaproteobacteria > Rhizobiales > Xanthobacteraceae > Bradyrhizobium. The sequence goes on along the minus strand of CAVRMY010000033.1, from coordinate 52,474 downwards.
TACCACGACCATCAGGCCGATCCAGGCCATCAGACCCTCACCGCGGAAAAGCCACAGGTGCGAAGACCACATTGCATAAAGCAGGATGATGCCGAGCAAACCCCACTGGATGGCGACATTCAGGGTCTGGTTATGCGGATTTCTGACGACATCGGCGGCCGCGCCGACCCGTCCGACCGCAGCCTGCTCGAACAGGCGCTGGGTCGATCCCGTACCGTGGCCCAGCACGGGAGCATTGGCAAAGAACCGCAGCGACTTTTGCCAATATTCCAGCCGCAAGCCCATCGAGGTGGCGCGATTTTCCTCCTTGTAGAGCGTGTAGTCCCTCGAGAAGGTTTCGATGGTCCAGCGCAATTTCGGCGACGCCGCAAAGGCCAGGGCGGAAAGTGCGAGCGCCGCACAAAAAATGACGACGCTGGTTTTCCATCTGAGATGCAAAAGTGCAAAGACCGCAAGCATGACCGGAATCGTCACCAGTGCGGTTCGCGAAACAACGACGAAGGCCATGTTGACCAGAAAACCCAGGACAATTGCACTCAGCAGCAACGCCGCGACCGGCCTTGCTGCGCGTAACAGCGAAATGACGGGATAGGCGAGTATCACGGCACAGAGGGCAAATTCCTGGCTCTGATCGATATAATTCTTGACCGGCACGCCGTATTCCGCACCAGGCTTCAGCGCCAGATGCGGATCGAAAGCGACCAGCCAGGACATCGCCATCAGCAGGACGCACGACACCAGGAATGCCACGAATACCTGCAGGCCCCGCGCCGTGCGCCCGAAATGATAGAACAGCACCGGCACCATCAGGAGTTTCGCGGCAGGGCCGACGCTGTAGAGTCGCTCGCCCCAGGGAGCGTCCGACCACAGCGTGCCTGCGGCCGCGAGCAGAAACAGCGCAACGGGCAGAAACGAAACCGGGCGCTTCAGTATCTCCAGGAACGCCTTCGCGTCGAAGAAGGGCGCCATCGTTATCAGGGCTGCGACCGCAAAGATCGCCACCAGCGATGTCGACCAGGGCAGCGAAACGGCCACCAGGATGAGAAAAACATCGGTGGTCGCTACCCAGGCCGCCGGATCGCGCCAGCGCCGCAGAAGTTGCGCGCTCACCAATTCCTGTGCAGCCATGCTCACGCCCGCCCTCCCCGCGCGCGCTCGACCAGCGACGTCGTGCTGAAGCCCGGCAGGACCTCCACCAGAAGTATCTCCCCGCCATGGGCTTCGACGATCTCGTGCCCAACCACTTGCTCGCGGGTATAGTCGCCACCCTTCGCCAGCACGCTCGGCCGGATCGCGCCGATCAGCTCGATCGGCGTGTCTTCGTCGAAAATCGCGATGAGATCGACGGCCTCGAGCGCCGCGAGCACCTCGGCGCGTGCCCGCTCATTCTGGACCGGCCGCCCCTCGCCCTTCAGCCGCTTTACCGAGGCGTCGCTGTTCAGGCCCACGATCAGCCGGTCGCAGGCGGCACGCGCGGCGGTCAAAACCTTGACGTGGCCCGGATGCAGGATGTCAAAACAGCCATTGGTGAAGCCAACTCGCAAACCTTGCCTGCGCCATTCCGTTAGCTGGGTTTCCAGGTCGCCGCCGGCAGCGACGATCTTCTCCTCCGCCGCAAGGAAGGCGTGCGGCAGAATTCTCCGGCGCAGTTCGGCCGAACTCACGCTCGCGGTGCCTTTCTTGCTCACCGCGACCGCGGCCGCCGCATTTGCCATCCGCAAGGCCGCCTCCCAGGGCGCCCCTGCCGCAAGCACGACCGCAAGCACAGCTACCACCGTGTCGCCCGCTCCCGAGACGTTGCCCACCTTGACCGGATGGGCCGGCACATGGATCGCCTCGCCGTTGCGCGGCACCAGCGTCATGCCGTGCTCGCTTCGGGTCACCAGAATGGCCTCGCAATCGGCGAGCTGCATCGCGTCCTGCGCGGCGTCCGCAATGGCCTGTTCCGAATCCGCACGGCTTCGTGTCGCCTCCGCGAACTCCTTGCGGTTCGGCGTAAGCAGCGTGGCGCCGCGATAGATCGCAAAGTTGAGGCTCTTGGGATCGACGATCACGCGCTTGCCGAGTTTGCGCGCGGCATCGATGACATTGCGGATCACCCGCGCCGTCAGGGCGCCCTTGGCATAGTCGGACAACAGCACGATATCGGCACGCGGCAGCAGGGGCAGGACGGCCTCGATGAGCTTTTGCTCGGCCTCGGCTGCTGCCGGCTGCGCCAGTTCCCAGTCCGCGCGCAGCATGTGGGTGGAGAAATGCTCGGAGACGAAGCGCACCTTGCGCGTCGTCGGCCGGGCCGGATCGCAGATGAGAACGCTCTCGATCAAATCCTGCTTCGCCAGCGCCGCCTTGAGCTGCGCCCCGGCGTCGTCCTCGCCGATCAGCCCCGCGAAGATGCAGCGCGCGCCGAGGGAGGCGACGTTGCGCGCAACGTTGCCGGCGCCACCGATGCTGGTCTCGCTCCGCTGCACGGCAATCACCGGCGCCGGCGCCTCCGGTGAAATCCGCGACACCTCGCCATAGACGAATTCGTCGAGCATGAGATCGCCGACGCAAAGCACCGTCTGGCGAGACATCGCATGGATCAGGGCTTCGAAATCGAACATCGGTTCCGTCTTCCGTTTCGCTGTCAGCGGTAGCGATCGGCGCGATCGAGGTAGCCCTTGACGTATTGGCCGACCGCCTCCTCCAGCGCCGTGAAGCCGCCGTTATAGCCGGCGCGCTGCAACCGGCCGACATCGGCTTGCGTGAAATACTGGTAGCTGTCGCGGATCGATGGCGGCATGTCGACATAGCGGATATTCGGAAAGCTGCCGAGCGCCGCGTAGGCTGCAAGCATCAGATCGCGGAAACTGCGCGCCTTGCCGGTGCCGACGTTGAAGATGCCCGACACCGACGGCGCCGAAAGCAGCCACATCACCACCCGCACCGCATCGTCGACGTAGATGAAATCGCGCTGCTGCTCGCCGTCCGCGATGCCATCGTGGTGCGATTTGAACAGCTCCACGACCCGGCCCGCCTTGACGTCGTCGAAGCGCCGCGCCAGCACGCTCATCATCGTACCCTTGTGGTACTCGTTGGGGCCGAACACGTTGAAGAATTTGAGCCCGGCCCATTGCGGCGGCAGCTTCTCGCCCCTGCCGGCGCGCTCGGCCAGCGCCATGTCGAAAAGATGCTTGCTCCAGCCGTACAGGTTCATCGGCCGCAGCGCTTTCAGCGCAGGAAGCGTCTGGTCGTCGGCAAAACCCTGCGCGCCGTCGCCATAGGTCGCCGCCGAGGATGCGTAGATGAACGGCGTGGCGGTGGCGGTGCACCAGTCGAGCAGCCGCAGCGAGAGGCGAAAATTGACCTCGATCACGAGATCGCCGTCGGTTGCCGTGGTTTCGGAAATGGCGCCCATGTGGACGATCGCCTCGAGCCTGCGGCCATTCAGCCAGTCCGGCAATTTGCGGGGCGGCACGATGTCGGCGAGCTGGCGCTTGGCGAGGTTGCGCCACTTGCCCTCATGGCCGAGCTCATCGCATACAACCACGTCGCCGCGGCCGGCGTCGTTGAGCGCGGCCACGATATTCGATCCGATAAAACCGGCGCCGCCGGTCACCAGCAACATTCTACGCCCTGCCCCTGACATTCCGGGTCAGGCTTGCCTAGCCCATGATCCGCCAAAGTGTAAGCGGTTTGGCAGGAAGACTTACCGCTCGTGGTGAAGACGGCCGGACCCACTTTACCGCGCCGCGAGGAGCAGTTACCGACAAGCTTGACGCCAGATTTGGGGCGCGTGCGGTCAAGGAATGAATATCAATTCGGAAAATACCGTGTATCTCGAGGATGCCGCCGACAGAAGGCCGATCCTGATCATCCCCTATATGTGGATCGGGGACTTCGTGCGCGGCCATAGCGTGGTCAGGGTGCTGAAGCAGCGCTGGCCCAATCGGCCCGTCGATGTTCTGACCACGACCCTCTGCGCGCCCCTGGTGGATTATATGCCCGGGGTGCGGTCGGGCATCGTCTGGGATTTACCGCGCAGCCGGCTGGCTGTGGCCAGGCAGCGGGGCCTGGCGAAACAACTGCGCGCGGGGAACTACGCAACTGCGCTCGTGCTGCCGCGCACGTGGAAGTCGGCAATTGCGCCCGCGCTGGCCGGTATCCCGGAACGGGTAGGCTTTATCGGGGAAGCCAGATTTGGGCTGATCAACCGGTGGCGCTGGGGCGAGAAGGCCCTCCCCCGCTTTATCGACAAGAACGCGGCTCTGGCGCTGCCCGACGGGGCCGCCTTGCCGCCGGAATGGCCGGTCCCCCAACTGAGAGTGCCCGCCGACGAGGTGGCCCGCTTTCGGCAGACCCGAACGCTCGGCCACGGCCCTGCGGTCGCCTTGGCGCCGGGCTCGGTAGGGCCCGCCAAGCGCTGGACCTATTACCCGCAGGCCGCGAGGCTTTTGGCCGAACGCGGGCTCGAGGTCTGGGTGGTAGGCGGGCCGGGCGAGAAGGCTCTGGCCGCCGAAATCGTGGCAGCCGGAGGAGCGCAGGTCCGCGACCTCACGGGCACCGACCTTCGAGACGGCATTCTGGCGATGGCGGCAGCCAGGCTTGCGATTTCAAACGACTCGGGCCTGATGCACATCGCAGCCGCTTTGGGCACGCCGACCATGGGCATTTTCGGGCCCACCAGCCCCCATCTTTGGGCACCGCTCAACGGCCTGGCGGCAACCGTTCAGACCAGGACGGTCGTGCCCTGCCAGCCCTGCCACCGCCCGATCTGCACCATGAACGACCATCGCTGCATGCGAGACATTCCCGCCTCCGATGTCGTTGCCGTCGCTGCCCGCGTGCTTGAAGAGGTCGGAATCGGCCTCTCGCCCTGAGCTTCGGCGCTTGCACAGCTTCCGCTCGATCATTACCAAGACGTGACCGCAACCGTTCAAGGTGCCGCTTGAGCCAGGATTCCAAAGACCGGATCGCCACCCATTTGGAGCTCTCGCTCGCAGCCTTCGAGCGCGCGATGAAGGACGCCAGGCTGCTCGCGACAGCACGCGAGATCGCCGATATCGTCGTTGCAACGCTGCGCGAGGGCAACAAGCTCCTGATCGTCGGCAATGGCGGCAGCGCCGCCGACGCCCAGCACATCGCCGCCGAGATCATGGGCCGCTACAAGCAGGATCGGCGCCCTCACGCGGCGATCGCGCTCACCACCGACACTTCGGCGTTGACAGCCATCGGCAACGACTACGGCTTCGAACAGGTATTCGCGCGGCAGGTCGCAGGTCTCGGCCGGCGCGGCGATGCCTTGCTCGCCCTTTCGACCTCGGGCCGCTCGCCGAACATCCTTGCCGCGCTCGGCACTGCGCGCCAGCATGGACTTGTTACCATCGGCTTCACCGGCAGCAAGGGCGAGGCGCTTCGCCCCCTCTGCGACCATTTGCTGGTCGCACCCAGCGACGACACGGCGATCATCCAGCAACTTCACCTCGCCGTGGCGCATGGCGTCTGCGACGCGATCGAACAGGCCATGATGGGCGAGACCGGCAGGAAATGAACACTTCCGGTTCCGTGCAGACGGCGCACAAGCCCGCCGCTTTCCTCGACCGCGACGGCGTCGTCAATCACGACGACGGCTACATGGGCACGCCTGAACGCATCCGCTGGATGCCGAACGCGGCAAAGGCGATCCGCAGGCTCAACGAGGCCGGCTATTTCGTTTTCTTCTTCACCAATCAATCCGGCGTGGCGCGCGGCTTTTTCACCGAGGACGATCTCAACGCCCTGCACGACTGGATGCGCGAGGCGCTTGAGGCACAAGGTGCGCGCATCGACGATATCCGTTATTGTCCGCATCATCCCGACGGATCGGTCGAGGGCTATCTGGAAGACCATCACTGGCGAAAACCCAGTCCCGGAATGATCCACGACCTGATGGAGCATTGGCCGGTGCGGCGCGAAGGCAGCTTTGTGGTCGGCGACCGGGCGAGCGACATCGATGCGGCGAAAGCCGCCGGTCTTCCCGGCTTTCTTTTCGAAGGCGGCGACCTCGACGCGTTCATGGCCGCGATCATGGCTCAAATCAGCGTGCGATAAACCGCTCCGATCGCGTTTGCTTCCGCATCGAGGCTGAATTTCTCGAGCACCCGGGCGCGCCCTCGCTCGCCCATTGCGGCTGCAGCGGCCGGATCGCGCATCAAGGGCTCGAGCGCTGCCACGAGCGCGTCGACGTCGCCGGGCGGCGTCAGCACGCCGGTGAGGCCGTCCTCGACGACGATCTCGGCGGCGCCCGCGCGCGAGGCAACAAGCGCGTTGCCGGCCGCCATCGCTTCCAGCAGTGTCAATCCGAAACCCTCGTTGCGCGAAGTGAAGGCGTAAATCGAAAGCCGCTGGTACCAGCGCGGCACCTCCTCGATCGGCAGTTCGCCGGTAATGAGGAAACGCGAAGCGAGGCCGGCGGCCTCGATGCGCCTCTTCAGCGCGTTGGCAAAGCCCAGTTGCTCGGGCGTGATTGCTCCGACCATGATTGCCGAAAAGTCGGGATAGTCCGGCAACAACCTGATCATCGCCTCCACGAACACATCCGTGCCCTTCTGGGCGCGCACCCGGCCAAAACAGCCGATCGCATGGCGGCCAGGCAATCCGGTAGCAGCAAATGCGCTGGCGCGATCGGCCGGCGGCAAGTAGCGGTCGGTGTCGACGCCGTGCCGGACGACAATCGCCTTGCGCTCGAGAAACGACGCCGAAGCCTCGCTGGTGGCAATGATCGCGTCCATCCTCCCGATCAGCCAGCGCGTGGTCCAACTGTGGTGCCGTTGTGCCGCGGAGGTGAATACCAGCTTGAACGGCCAGCCGAGAAAGCGCAGCAGAACGCCGGCGATCATCTCGTTGTTGCGCCGAGCGTGCCAGATCAGAGGCGAGCGCCGCCGCCACAATTTCATGAGGCCGCCAAATCCGACTTTTCCGATGCCTTCCGGCCGGTTTGGACCGAGCCAGCCTGCGCGAAACAATTTCGCAAGCCTCGGCGCCACCATGCGGTTGGTCGCGGTGACGCCGGAGTAGCGCATGTGCAGGTTGGGCACGACCAACTGCAGATCGCCGGCGGAAATGTCCCTGGGTTCCACTTCTTGCTCCGCTTCGCGTCTCCTATACGCAACATTAAGCATAGTGGCCAGTTCGCCGGCACCGAAACCCCCTCTTCACCGCGCCCCCGATAGCATCGCGTTTATTTTGAAAGACGGATGCGTTCATGACCGTTCTTGTCACCGGCGGTGCCGGCTATATCGGAAGCCACATGGTCTACGCCCTGGTGGAGGCGGGCGAGAGCGCAGTCGTGATCGACAATCTCTCGACCGGCTTTTCCGCTCATCTGCCTGCAGGCGTGCCGCTGTTCATTGGGGACGCCGCCGACGAAAACCTCGTCGAAGGCGTGATCGCCACGCACAAGGTCGAAAGCATCATCCATTTCGCAGGCTCCGTGGTGGTGCCGGAATTGGTTCGCGACCCGCTTGCCTATTACCGCAACAACACCATGACCACGCGCAACCTGCTGAACGCGGCGCTCAAATGCGGCGTCAATCGCTTCATTTTCTCGTCGACCGCGGCCGTATACGGTAATCCCGATTCTGTGCCGGTTCGCGAAGATGCGCCAACCCGGCCGTTGTCGCCCTACGGTTTCTCCAAGCTGATGGCGGAGATCATGCTGCATGACGTTGCCGCCGCGCATGGCCTGAACTACGTCGTGCTTCGCTATTTCAACGTCGCGGGCGCCGACCCAGAGGCGCGCATCGGTCTTGCCACGGTCGGCGCAACGCATCTGTTGAAAATAGCGGTCGAGGTGGCCACGGGCCGGCGCGCCAGTATCGAAGTGTTTGGAACCGATTATCCAACCAGGGACGGCAGCTGCATCCGCGATTTCATTCACGTCAGCGATCTTGCGCAGGCGCACCGCTGCGCGCTTTCCTATTTGCGCAATGGCGGCGCATCCACGACGCTGAATTGCGGCTACGGCCGCGGCTACTCCGTGCTCGAGACCATCGAGGCGGTGCGGCGCGTTTCAGGGCGCAATATGGCGGTTCAATATGCCCCGCGCAGAGCCGGCGACATCATGACCATGGTCGCCGATACCAGCCGAATCCGCAGCGCACTCGACTGGACGCCGCAGCTCGATAATCTTGAGACGATCGCAGCCCATGCGCTCGCCTGGGAGAGGAAACTGCTGCGCGAGCACCAAAGCGAGGTTGAGGTCGCAGCGTCGGCCTGATACGCACGTCGAATGCGGAATTCGGAACGGCCACGCCGGCTGTGATTCGCCCTGATTTTGGCTTGAAAAACCCCGCCATTGCGGGCAAGGAGACGCTGGTGCGGTGGTTGAGAGATCTGCATCATTGTTGCCGCGAGCTTGTCATGCGGATTTCTGAACCGCCACGCTGGTTTCGGAGCAACCCTGACACGCGAGGGCATGGGCCTGCCTGAGCCTGTCAATGGAACGCGGATGACCGAACTCCCAAGGAAGATTACCGACGATCCCTACGGGGCGGCGATCCTTATTCGCCGTCTGGTCGCGGAACAGGGCGCAGCCTATTGGCGGCGCTATCTGATGGCGTTTGTGCTGATGGCGATTTCGGCTGCGACCACCGCAGGCTCCGCCTGGCTGCTCGGTCAGGTGATCAATCAGGCCTATGTCGACAGGAACGTACGCGGCATTGCGATCCTTTCCGCCATAACCGTCGTCATCTTCATCATCAAGGGAGCGGCGACCTACGGACATCAGGTGATCTTGTCGAAAATCTCCAATGCCATCCTCGCCAACAACCAGCGGGCGCTGTTCGCCAAACTGATGAGCGAGAGCGTCGGCTTTTTCTCCGAGCGTCATTCCTCGGAATTCCTTGCCCGCCTCACCGCAGGGGCCAACTCCGTCACACAGGTCCTCAGTCTGCTGATCAATGCCGTCGGCCGCGACGTGTTGTCCCTGATCGCCCTCGTGGCGGTGATGGTGTCGCAGGATCCCTTCATGGCGCTGTTGGGGTTCGCGGTGGCCCCGCCCGCGATGCTGGTGCTGCGCACGCTGGTGCGGCGGATCAAGGGTCTGGCCCACAACCAGTTCACTGGCACCGCCGACATCATGGAGACCATGCAGGAATTGCTGCAGGGTATCCGCACCGTCAAGGCCTTCACCCTCGAACAGACGATGCGGACGCGCATCGATGCGGGGATCTCGGCGGTTGAGAACAATGCCAACAAGATGGCGCGGGTTTCCAACCGCGCGAGCCCGCTGATGGAGACGCTCGGAGGCCTGGCGGTAGCCGGCGGGCTCATGTATGGCGGCTATAGCGTGGTCGCATTGGGCGCTACGCCTGGCCAGTTCGCTTCCTTTCTCGCCGCGTTCCTGTTGGCCTATGAGCCGGCCAAGCGTCTGGCACGGCTCAATATCGAATTGAACTCCAGCCTGATCGGTGCGCGCAAACTACTGGAGATCGTGGACAGTCCCGCAACCGAACCCGATGATGACTACAAGCCGGCCCTGCAATTGACTGACGCAAGGGTCGAGCTGCGCGGGGTGAGCTTCGCCTACCGGCCAAACGAACCCGTGCTCAAGGGCATGAGCTTTGTGGCCGAGCCCGGCAGGGTTACGGCGCTGGTCGGCCCGTCCGGCGGCGGTAAATCAACGGTGCTGGCGCTGCTGTTGCGGTTTTACGAAGCAAGCGGAGGCGACATCCTGATCGACGGCCAGTCGATCGCAGGCGTCTCGCGCAAGTCGCTGCGCCACCAGACGGCTTATGTCGGGCAGGACGTATTCCTGTTCCGCGACACCATCGGGGCCAACATCGCCTTTGGCAGGGTCGGCGCCACCCAGGCCGAGATCGTCGCGGCCGCGAAAGCGGCCTGCGCGCACGACTTCATCATGGGCTTTCCGCTCGGCTATGACACGCCGGTCGGCGAACACGGAACGCAATTGTCCGGCGGACAGCGGCAGCGCATCGCGGTGGCGCGCGCGCTGCTGAAGGATGCACCGGTCATCCTGCTCGACGAGGCGACCGCGGCGCTCGATTCGGAGTTCGAAAGGCAGGTTCAGGAAGCGATCGAGCATCTTTGCCGGAACCGCACCACCATCGTGATCGCCCACCGTCTCCACACCATCATGCACGCCGATGCCATTCTGGTCGTCGAGAACGGAGAGATCGTCGAGCGCGGGCGGCACGACGATCTCCTGCGCCGCAGCGGCCGTTACGCCTCGTTCTTCCGCCTGCAACAGCGTCACGCCGGTCCCCCACCGCTGGCGCCGATCGGCGCAACGGCGTAAAGCTGGATTGAAGACCTCGAGTTTCAACCCGAACAAAACCGAGACAAGTTCATGAGCGCCACTTCCTTCGTGATTCCGCCGCCGCCGCAGGCTTCCATTCCCGTCGTCGGCGAATCCGGGGTCTTTCCGGTTCGCCGCATCTGGTGCGTGGGGCGGAACTATCTGGAGCACATCCGCGAGATGGGAAATGACGAGCGCGCGCCGCCGTTCTTCTTCGCCAAGCACGCCGACATGCTCGAGCCGGACGGCGCCACGATCCCCTACCCGCCGCTGACCAAGGACTTGCATCACGAAGTCGAACTGATCGTCGCCATGAAGAGCGGCGGATTGAACATTCCGGCCGACAAGGCGCTCGATCACGTCTACGGCTATTGCGTCGGCATCGATCTCACGCGCCGCGACCTGCAGCTTGCGGCACGCAAGAAGGAGCGGCCGTGGGAAGTCGGCAAATCGTTCGACCATTCCGCGCCCTGCGGCGCAATTCAGCCTGCCGCAAAGATCGGCCATCCCAATGCGGGCAGGATCTGGCTCTCCGTCAACGGCACCGAGCGGCAGAAGGGCGACCTGACCGAACTGATCTGGAGCGTGCCCGAAATCATCTGGCAGTTGTCGCAACAGGTCTCGCTCGGCGCCGGCGACATCATCATGACCGGCACGCCGGCCGGCGTTGCCGCGCTCGCCCCTGGCGACAGAATCGAATGCGGTGTCGACGGCGTCGGCACGCTGAAGGTTACGATCGGCAAACCGGAATAGCGGAGCCGCCAAACGGCAGGCTGAATTATCGGTCTTGTTCGTCATTGCGAGGAGCGCAGCGACGCGGCAATCCATTCTTTTTTGGATTGATTTGGATTGCTTCGCTTGCGCTCGCAATGACAGCGAAGCGCCAGCGCATCGTCAGGGCCGCGCCAGCGCCTGCAACCCCTTGAAGGTCAGCCGTTTCGGGTCCTTCACGCCGGCGAGGTAAAGACGGCGGATGAAGGCTGCGACCGTCTCGCGATCGCAATCGGTCAACACCACCAAAGCATCGATGGCAATTCGCTGGGCGTCCATGGCTCTCTCGTGCGTGCGTCGTGGCGAGGAACGTCTCGCGATGACGGCGAAACGAAACCATCCGCCTTCATCTTCGAACGCGCCGATTAATGAAGCGTTAACCGTTCGGGAGTGACGGCCGCGCCCAGGCCTCAGGAATACTTCATCACACCGTCATCGACCTTGCCGAAGCGGAGCGAGAGGATGTCGAGCACGTAATTCTGATAGAGCCGCCATGGCCGCTTCGAGCCTTGTTTTGGCATCTGGGCGAGCGCGCGCTTCACGTAGCCGGAGGAGAAATCCAGCCACGGCACTTCGGTGACCGAGGGATCGACATTGTGCGGCACGCAGCTCTTGTAACCGTGCCGGTCCATGTAATTGATCAGGCGGCAGACGTAATCGCAGGTGAGGTCGCATTTCAGCGTCCATGACGCGTTGGTGTAGCCGAATGCGGAAGCGAGATTCGGCACATCCGAATACATCATGCCCTTGTAGCCCAGCGTTTTGGCAAAATCGACCGCGCGGCCGTCGACGGCAACTTCCAGGCCGCCGAGCAGTTGCAGCACGAGCCCGGTCGCGGTGACGATGATGTCGGCCGGAAGTTCGCTGCCGTCCTTCAGGCGGATGCCACGTTCGGTGAAGCGGTCGATCTCGCTGGTGGCGACGGAGGCGCGGTTTGCCCTGATCGCCTTGAACAGGTCGCCGTCGGGCACCAGGCAAAGCCGCTGGTCCCACGGATTGTAGCGCGGGTTGAAATGGGTCGCGACGTCGTAGTCGGGCCCGAGCGCCATCCGCACCCCGCCAAGGATCAGCTTTCTCATCCGCTCGGGCTTGCGTCTTGCAAGCTGGAAGAAATACATGCCGAGCAACACGTTGCGCCAGCGTATCGCCGAATAGGCGATTTTTTCTCCGAAATTGCGCCGCAGCTTGATCGCAAGCTGATCCTCGGCCGGGCGCGAGACCACGTAAGTGGGAGATCGCTGCAGCATGGTGACGTGGCTCGCGGTCTTCGCCATCTCCGGCACCAGCGTCACCGCGGTCGCGCCCGAGCCGATCACCACCACGCGCTTTCCCGCGTAGTCGAGATGTTCGGGCCATGCTTGCGGATGCACGATCGGGCCCTTGAAATCTTCGCGGCCCGGAAATTCCGGCGTGTAGCCTTCCTCATATCTGTAATAGCCGGAGCACATGAACAGGAAATTGCAGGTGAAGCGCACGATTTCGGTTACGCCGTCGCCAAAGGTGCGCTCGGCTTCCACGCTCCAGCAGGCCTCGCCGGTCGACCATGACGCGCGCTTGACCCTGTGTCGGAACCGAATCTTGTTGTCGATGCCGTTCTCTGCCGCGGTCTCGCGGATGTAGTTCAGGATATTCGACCCATCGGCGATCGCCTTCGGCTCGTTCCACGGCTTGAACGAGTAACCCATCGTGAACATGTCGCTGTCGGAACGGATGCCGGGGTAACGGAACAGGTCCCAGGTGCCGCCGCTGCGCTCACGCCCCTCCAGGATGACAAAGCTCCTGGCCGGGCATTTGTGCTGCAGGTGATAGGCCGCACCAATGCCGGAGAGCCCGGCGCCGACGATCAGGATGTCGAAGTGTTCGGTTGGTTCAGTTGCTTCCATGGTTTGATTAGTCCGTAAAGCCGGCCGAAAATCAATGACCTCGAAATGGTCCGCAGATCGCTCCCAGGCCTCATTTGCTCGATATCACGTAGCTCGGATTGCCTGTCGCGTTGCCTGATCTCGAGAGACGCCCAGCCGCCTCGACCATATGGCTCGCCAACCGCAACGAAGAGTCGCAATCGCATCCGCGCACATTTGTCTGCGAATATTTATCCTTTGCAAATTCCTGTTATTTGTGCGAGTGTTGTTTGGACCTGCTACGTGGGGTGGTTTATGTCCTGGCTGGGAATTCTTTTAGTTATCACCGGTTTAATCCTTATTTTAACTGGCATTTCCATTCTCGCGCTCGGCGTGGTCCAGCTCCTGAGGCAGATGGGGTTGCGCGCTCAGGCCGGTGCGGCGCCGCCCGCTGCGCCCGGCGTCAACTTGAACGATCTGACGAAGTTGATCGAGGCGATCATCAAGATGCCGCAATGGCTGTTGGCGATATTGGCAGGCGATTTACAGATCTGGCTGGGTTATCTGGTCGACAAGCGTAATCTGTTCTCAAGTCTGTTCTGAAACTCGCGCAATAAGGGTCACGCTTTGGTGGCACTGAGACCAGGCGATGGTTATATTGGAGATTGCTGCCGGTTATCCGGCGTTGAGGAACCATCATGACCCAGGTCGTCGTTCAACTGGAGTCCTCCCCGGCCTCCGAAGCCGAGGCGCAGCGGCATACCGCCTTCAAACAGGCGCAAAAGTTCGGTGCCTCGCTGCGCGCCATGCATCCGCAATCGCAGGACCCGAAGCTCGCCAGTTGGTTTACCGCACAGGTCGACAACACCAAAGCCAACGAGCTGGTTGAGTTGCTGCGCAATATTCCGGAAGTCACTGCAGCCTTTGTGAAGCCACGCGCCGCCATGCCCTAAAGGCTTGATCCGCGCTTCAACAGGAGGGGTAGTTGAACGCGCCACGCGGAAAGCGGCAATTGATTGTGCTCACGCGCCGGGCCGCCTTGCGAGCCGCGCCACCGAGCGTACGACGGCGAGGTGGTGCTGTTGCGCCAGCGCAGCCTGCAATATCGGACATCCTGAAGAACTTTGGCGCGAGCCTTGTACCGCTATTCCCGGCGGGAGGCGCCGCTGCGCGCGCGCGAACAACCAAGCGTGCTGCGGCCTATCCCGTGCCGCCGGCGGCACCGGGCGTCTACTGCAGCATCGTTGCGAAGGACCCGCAGCTCGACGACATCGCGAAGGCGCTGCGCGACGTGCCTGCGGTGGAAGCAGCCTACGTCAAGCCGGCCGCTGAACCTCCAATCAACCGCATGACACCGAGCGGTCCTAGCGCGCCTGCCGCGACGACGCCCGACTTCGCGCCTCGCCAAGATTACCTCGGGGCGGCTCCCGGCGGAATCGATGCGCACTACGCATGGACGCTTGCTGGCGGGAGAGGCCAGGACGTTACCATCATCGATGTCGAAGGTGAGTGGCGCACCTCCCATGAGGACCTGACGGCAAACAACAATGGCGTCCTCGGCGGGGTCGTGCCTGGAGATATCGGCTGGCGCAACCACGGCACCGCCGTGGTCGGAACCTGCATCGGGGCCAACAATGGCCTGGGTATCACCGGCATTTGCGCCGACGCGAAGCTCGGTATGGTCTCGATCTTCGGCGATGAGGAACGGACCACTTCGGTGGCGATACGCGAAGCCGCGGACAAGTTGAACGCCGGAGACATCCTGCTCGTCGAGCTGCACCTTGCCGGCCCCAAAAACAACTATGAGGAGCGCGCGGATCAGGATGGCTATATCGCAGTCGAGTGGTGGCCCGACGATTTCGATTCGATCCAATATGCGGTCGGGCGCGGCATTATCGTCGTCGAGGCAGCGGGCAATGGTGCGGTCGACCTGGACGACGACCTCTATGAGACGCCCGATCCCGGCTTCCCAGCCACCTGGAAAAATCCGTTCCGCCGCGCCAACCGGGACTCTGGCGCAATCCTGGTGGGTGCCGGTGCGCCGCCCCAGGGCACCCACAACCGCACCCTCTATGGTCTCGACCGCTCGCGGCTCGACTTCTCGAACTATGGCAGCGCGCTGGATGCGCAAGGATGGGGCCGCGAGGTCACGACATTGGGCTACGGCGATCTGCAGAACGGCGGCAGTGAGGACCGCTGGTATGCCGACGAATTCGCGGGGACTTCAAGCGCCTCTCCGATCGTCGTCGGCGCGCTCGCCTGCCTGCAGGGCATTCGGCGCGCGCGAGGAGTGAAGCCGCTGACGCCCGCCCAGGCGCGCGCCGTGCTGCGCTCCACCGGCTCGCCTCAGCAGGCTGACACCAACGCACCCCTCACGCAGCGTATCGGCAACCGTCCCGATCTAAAGGCCCTCATCGCCGCTCTCGACGCGATCGTTTAGGGCGACCGGGCCGCAGTGCCCGGCTTGCCAGCGAGTTCCGCGCTCGCAAGGACTTTCCCGGCCGAAACTCAATACCGGTAATGATCCGCTTTGAACGGGCCTTCGACCTTGACGCCGATATAGTCGGCCTGGTCGGGCCGCAGCTTGGTCAGTTTCACGCCGATCTTGGCCAGGTGCAGCCGCGCCACCTTCTCGTCGAGCGATTTCGGCAGCACGTAGACCTTCTTGCCGTATTTGCCATCCTTGTTGTTGGCGAACAGTTCGATCTGCGCCAGCGTCTGATTGGTGAAGGAAGCCGACATCACAAAGCTCGGATGACCCATCGCATTGCCGAGGTTCACCAGGCGGCCTTCCGACAACAGGATCATCCGCTTGCCGTCCGCGAACGTGATCTCGTCGACCTGCGGCTTGATGTTGGTCCATTTCAGATTCTTCAGATGCGCGATCTGGATCTCGTTGTCGAAGTGACCGATGTTGCAGACGATGGCGCGATCCTTCATCGCGCGCATGTGCTCGATGGTGATGATGTCCTTGTTGCCGGTGGCGGTGACGAAGATGTCGGCCAGAGGCGCGGCGTCCTCCATGGTCGTGACTTCATAGCCCTCCATCGCCGCCTGCAGCGCGCAGATCGGATCGACCTCGGACACCATGACGCGGCAACCGGCCTGGCGCAGCGAAGCGGCCGAGCCCTTGCCGACGTCGCCGAAGCCCGCCACCATCGCGACCTTGCCCGACATCATCACGTCGGTGCCGCGACGGATGCCGTCGACCAGCGATTCGCGGCAGCCATAGAGATTGTCGAACTTGGACTTGGTCACGCTGTCGTTGACGTTAATCGCCGGAAACAGCAGCGTGCCCTTCTTTTCCATCTCGTAGAGACGATGCACGCCTGTCGTGGTTTCTTCCGACACGCCCCTGATGTTCCCTGCGATCTCCGCGAAATAGCCCTTCGGCTTTTCCTTCAGCAGGCGCTTGATCAGCGCGTAGAAGACTTCCTCTTCCTCCGAACCCGGCTTGTCGAGAAACGCCGCATCGCCCTGCTCGGCGCGCAAGCCGTTGTGCACCAGCATGGTGGCATCGCCGCCGTCATCGAGGATCATGTTCGGCGTGCCGCCGCCATGCCAGTCGAACAGTTTTGCGGTGTAGTCCCAGTAGTCCTTCAGCGTTTCGCCTTTCACGGCGAACACGGGAATGCCCGCCGCCGCAATGGCCGCCGCGGCGTGGTCCTGCGTCGAATAGATGTTGCAGGAGACCCAGCGGATGTCGGCGCCGAGCGCCGCAAGCGTCTCGATCAGCACCGCGGTCTGGATCGTCATGTGCAGGGAACCGGCGATCCGCGCGCCTTTCAGGGGCTGCCTGGGTCCATATTCCTCGCGCGTGGCCATCAGTCCGGGCATCTCGGTCTCGGCCAGCGAAATCTCCTTGCGGCCGAACTCGGCGAGCGCAATGTCCTTGACGATGTAATCGGTGAAGGCGGGCGTCTTGGCGGTGGCGGAGGTCATGTGATTTCCTCGAACGGATGAATTCGGACGCATCGATACGGCACTAAACTGGACGCATTATGACGCTTCCTGCTCCCTCGCCCCGCTCTTGCGGGGAGAGGGTTGGGGTGAGGGGCTACTGCCGCGAATGACGTGCAGCGGAGAATGCGGAAACTCCCCCTCACCCGCCGCGAAGAAGCGGCGGCCTCTCCCCGCGCGCGGGGAGAGGCAAGAGAAATCACACCGCGCGCTTGAGCGCGTCGGCGAGGTCGGTTCTCTCCCACGAGAAGCCGCCGTCCTTTTCCGGCGCGCGGCCGAAGTGTCCGTAGGCAGCGGTACGACGATAGATCGGGCGATTCAGCTTCAGCGTGCGGCGGATATTGGTCGGCGTCAGGCGGAACATCTCGGGGAGGACCTTCTCGAGCTTCTTCTCGTCAACCTTGCCGGTGCCGTGCGTGTCGACGAGGATCGACATCGGATCGGCTATGCCGATCGCGTAAGCGACCTGGATGGTGCAGCGCTCGGCAAGTCCTGCCGCGACCACGTTCTTGGCAAGATAGCGCGCGGCATAGGCGGCCGAGCGGTCGACCTTGGTCGCATCCTTGCCCGAGAAGGCGCCGCCGCCGTGCGGCGCGTAGCCGCCATAGGTGTCGACGATGATCTTGCGGCCGGTGAGGCCGCAGTCGCCGTCCGGCCCTCCGATCACGAAGTTGCCGGTGGGGTTGACCAGGAAGTCGCTTGCCTTCTGCGGCATCCAGCCTTTCGGCAGCGCCGATTCCACCGCGGTGGAGATCATCTCCTTGATCAGGCCGGGCGTGTATTTCTTGTTGTTGCGGCTTTTCTCGTTGTGCTGGGTCGAGACCACGACCTTGGTGCAGCCGATCGGCTTGCCTTCGACGTATTTCACGGTGACCTGGCTCTTGGCGTCGGGCTGCAGGTCGGCAAGCTGGCCATTGCGGCGCTGCTCGGAGAGTACCTTGAGAATCCTGTGCGCGAAGAAAATCGGCGCGGGCATGTAGGAGCCCTTCTCGTAGACCTCGCTTTCGGTGCAGGCATAACCGAACATCATGCCCTGATCGCCCGCGCCCTCCTCTTCGCCGCTCTTCTTTTTCTTGGCGTCGACGCCCATCGCGATGTCGGGCGACTGGCCGTGCAGCAGCACCTCGATGTCAGCGCCGTGATAGGAGAAGCCGTTCTGGTCGTAGCCGATATCCTTGACCACGCCGCGAGCGATCTCGCAGATCAGTTCACGGTCAACCACCGGCACGCCGTTGATGGTGCGGAACAGCTGGCCGCGGCCTTCGCCTGCGATCACGATCTTGTTGGTCGTGCACAGCGTTTCGCAGCCGAGCCGGGTGTTGACCAGGCTGTCGTCGGCGATGCCGAGCTTGACGTCCTTCTCGATGAAGGCGTCGAGGATGGCATCCGAGATCTGGTCGGAAACCTTGTCCGGATGGCCTTCGGAAACCGACTCTGAGGTGAACAAATAAGACGCGCGCATCAACCAGCCCCTTTTCCGCCGGACCTCGGCGGTCCTTTTTTCAAATGTGTCCTGAATTGTCGTGTCCCGAACCGTCAGTCGCGGCGGCGCGATATGACGTAGGATTTATCGTAAAACCAGAGCCCGTTATGCTTGCGCAGAACCTCTCTGACGGCATCGAGATAGCGGCCACTCTCGGTCATTTCCGTCAACCGGTCATCTTCGATCTGTGCGACATACACCGCCGCGTTCCAGGCTGCAAAGGCCGTCGAGGTTCCGATCGAACCGGTGACCTCGTTCGGCAGCGCTTCCATATCATAACGGAAGATCGAGCGGTTATCGGCATAGGCATTAAAGTTAAGGTCGCGCCCGGCCGAGCCAAGCTCATATTTCACCGCGCGCAATAGCTCATGACGGCTCACGGCGAAAGGATTTTCTCCAGGCCATACCGCCTGGATGATCTCCATGCCCGGATCCTCACCGTGGGAGTGAATTCCGATCAGGCGACCACCGGCCCGTAACGCCCGCGCCAGCGGCGCAATGATGCGTTTTGCACGGAAATTCACGCTTGATTTGGCCCTGTAGGGCTGCGAGGCGATGACGAGGTCGAAATTGGCTTCGGTGCGGCCGGCGCGGGGAATGATCGAATTGAGCAGGAATTGATGATCTTCCCGGTAAAGCACGATCGCAACCGGCCGTTCATAAACCGGCATCCCTGAGCGCGGGCTGACGCTGGCCCGCCAGTTTTGTTCAAGAAACGGACTTAACTCACTGATCTGGGTCTCAAAATCCCCCGCCGACGCTCCCCTCAGGGGTACTTCGTGCCAGATCATGCCCGCGGCCGCGGCCGGAGAAGCGGGCGTCAGCCAGGGCGCCTCGGCGTAATACATGTTGGTCAGCACGAAAACGGTAGCGGGGTGCTCGAACAGCCGGTCGGCGACCTTTTCGAGTGTCAGGCGAACGTCCTCCAGGCTCAGTTCCTTGCCCGCAACATAAAAGGGCATATGCGGAAAGCGGCTGTGCATCGCCCGCAGCAGGCGCACCAGCACGGTGCCGTCGCCGACGCCGGCGTCGAATACCCGCAGCGCCGGCGGGCGCGGATGAATGCTGGAGAGTTCCAGCGCCACTCTGGCTGCCGTCACCCGCTTTTCGCTGCAGGTGTGGACGAACAGCAGGTATTTCTGGCGGTTTTCGAAAAAGCGGAAATTGCCCCTTGGATCGCGCTTCTCCGGCGCGACTTCGAGGCCCCGAGGTGGCGGCACGCCGCCCGGCATGGCGGCCGAGATGTAGGAGTGAATACGCTCCAGCGTGTCGATGGTGATGCGCTTGCCCTCGCGCAGGCGGTGCACCAGTTTGCCGTCATTGACCGCCTGGCGGCCGAAGGTCGATTCGGCCATATCTGCCTGGCGGCAGAATTCGGAAATCTGGCTGAGAAGCTGGTCGTTCTTCATCGCAGGAGGCGTTGCGGGACAGATTTTGGGATTCGCAGGTGGGCAGCGGGCGGCAGCACGTGATATCTACCACCATCTGCCCACCCGCGGAAACGGCGATCGCTTGGTGAGGAGCGCGCCTTTGCGCGCGTCGCCCACCGCTATCCGTCCGAAACCCGTTGGCGGGGGCGGGTTCATGGTTTTTCAAAATTGTCGAACCAATAGACCCGCCTGCGCGCTGGCGCCGTAACTGAGTTAGTTGATGCAAGTCTTGCCAGCCTTCAAAGCCGTCTCAGCTGAGTATTGGTATCGGCACCGAGCGTTACTGAATTCGCAGGAGAACCCCAGAACCTCTTCGGGTCCTCCCGCCAAGACCAATGTCCCGCCAGGACCAACATAATGTGCTAAGCCTTGCTCTGGCCGACTTTGTTCGGTCGGGCCACGATTGATGAACCACCGGACGACCTTCCAACTCAATCTTGATGTCGGCCCTCAATTTTGATGTCGGCCAGCGACTTACTGATCGACTTCCCTGCCGTAAAGGCGCATCGTTTGAGCGCAAGTTGCGCAATGCGACGCCAAAACCAGGCGTCCCGGTGTTCGTCGCGACTTAAACCAAGTTCGCGCTGATCGCCCTCGCTCGATACCGAGGCTGACCGTCATATGTCCTTAGCCGTTCCAGACGCCGCCGCGCTCGCGCGTGCGATCGTCGATACCGTCCGCGACCCTCTTTTGGTGCTTGACCAGGAGCTACGCATCGTTGCTGCGAGCCGGAGTTTCTATCATATCTTCCAGATCATCGATCGAGATATCCGGGGACGCCTGATTTATGAGATTGAAGGTGGTCAATGGAATATTCCGGAGCTTCGCACAATTATCGAAACGATCGCTAAAGATCACGCAACGGTCGAAGTATACGAAGTCGATCGCAATTTTCCTCGCGTTGGGCGGCGCATCATGCTCCTGAATGCGCGCAAGGTATTCTACGCGGAGGCAGGACATTCGACCACATTGCTGGCCTTCGAGGACGTAACAGACCGGCGCGCCATTGAGGAGCAGGTTCAGGAACTGCTGCGCGAGAAGGACCTGTTGCTGCAGGAAATGCAACACCGTGTCGCCAACAGCCTTCAGATAATTGCAAGTATCCTGCTCATGAAGGCGCGCACCGTTCAGTCCGAGGAAACACGCCAGCAATTGGAGGATGCGCATCAGCGCGTTCTCTCGGTTGCCGCCGTGCAACAGCATTTGCAGGTTACGGGTCGCGGTACTCCAATCGTGATTGCCACCTATCTGACGAAACTATGCGAGACACTGGCACAATCAATGATCGGTGAAAGCCGGCCGATCTCTCTAAAAGTCGAAACCGATGCCGACACCGCCACCGTCATGTCCCATCAGGCCGTCAGCATCGGTTTGATCGTTACCGAACTGGTCATGAACGCTCTGAAACATGCCTTTCCCCGCGAAAGGATGAAGGCGGCGATCGTTGTTTCCTACGACGTGTCGGATTCCGACTGGAAGTTGACGGTTTCCGACAATGGCGATGGAAAGCCGGACCAGAGTCCAGTTCAGAAAAAAGGTGGACTTGGCACCAGTCTTGTCAAGGCGCTGGCGAAGCAACTTGACGCCACCGTGGAGGTCAAAAGCGATTCCCTGGGCACTGCGACCACGATTACGCATGCAACCTTCAAATCGAAACCGCTCAAGGCGGCATGAACCATGCAAGTCGCCGACCCGGCCATCACGTTTCTTCTGGTTCTCGCAATCGGCATCGTCGCCGGGCTCTTATTCGACCGGCTTGCCGGACCGTCGTGGCTTGCCCGTCAATTCTCCGGATCGACCCGCGGAATGATCACGAGCGCATTGGTCGGTGTTGCCGGTGCCTTCGTTGGCTATCATGTCGCCATGTTGCTTGCGCTCGGCGGCGGGATCGTCGCGTCGGTTATTGCAGCGGCAGCCGGTGCTGCTGTGGTGCTGTTCGGCTGGCGAATGGCCAGGTAACGGCCGAAGTCACGCCGCGCGCTCTTTCGTGCCATCCTGTTTGCGCCATCTTATTTGCGCCATCTTATTTGCGGCCTGGGGCTCGTTATTCGAAACCATTGATCCCATATCTCTGGGTATCCGGATCAACCATCGAGGCTGGCCGGAATGCGCCGAGACTTCCAACGAAAGGGGCCCGGCATGTTCAAATCTCAGCAGTATCGTGCAAAAGCGGCTGAGTACGGCGAACTGGTTAAGGGTTCGACCGGCTCTGACGAAAGCAGTAAGCTTCAAGAATTGCAGGAGAGGCTCGCCTCCCTCGCGGATAATGAGCAGGGGCTAGCGGACAACTATGACAGTGCCGTGCAAGCTGCGGAGCAGGACCGATCCCGCGGCGCAGCACTTGCGGCGGAAGAAGAGCACGTTTTGCGGTGTCTTGGTGCGGCCATCATCATGCAATGGAACGCCTTACCGACGACGCTGCAACGGGAGATCTTCGACACCGCCGGATCGGTCGGCAAGTTATTGGAGACGGCGGCACTCCGCGGGCAGATCGCCCGATTTCTTCACAAGCACAAGAATGATGCCGGTTGCAACAAACCCTCGGAAGTCGTGCGTCGCGATGCGAGGTTGAGAGCCTCGGCGTTGTCGCGGTGGGACAACGAGGGAGGCACAGTCCGCGACGAACCGTCGATGTGAAGAAATGTCTACGAGGGAGGAATTGCGATGCCACTTACACAATCCAGAGTTGATGACGGACCACATAACATGGACGGGCTACGGCTTTACGCCCGGGATGGCTCTAAACAGGTTGAGGCGTTCATAGGCCGCAAGGTGATGGACGTTTGGGCCGATTCTGTCGAGCACCGTGCAGGAAGACGAAGTCTGTTCCGTGATCAATACAATGCGCTTGGCAAGCTGAACCTTGCAGCGATCCAGCGGATCGTGAGTGCGAAATACCAGCAAGGCGCGGCCTTCAACCGCCAACATCCCTTTGTCGAGGTTCTATTCTCCGACATTACGGAGAGCGGCGAGAAACTGGATCTGAGTGAACTCGTGCGCGAGCCTTTGCCGCCGGAGTTCCACAGGATGAACTGAGCCCGATCAGTTATCGCGGCGATCGATCGTAAAAGGATCAAATGATGAAAAAACCTGTTCTCTCAATTGACGAGCCCGCGCCGAAGAGACCGCTTCGAGCCGACCGGCCTCCAACCGAAGGGTTCGTGACGATTGTTGACGGTCATTTCAAATCGGAATTTGACAGTGTCGACGCTGCTGAAACATCGGGTCGAAAACTGAAGGCGGCTTATCCGATGCTTCAGATCGAAATCTATGACGCTGCCAACAAGGTTCGCACTTTGCTGAGCTAACGAACCGAGCGATCGAGTTGGAGCGTCAGAGAATGCGGGGCCGGATAAATTCAGGCATGCCACTGGTCTTACCGCGTCATAACCGACTTATCCCCTCATCCTGAGGAGCTTGCGCGAGCAAGCGTCTCGAAGGACGAGGCCCGGAAACAGGCAACGTGGCCTTCATGGTTCGAGACGGCGCAAGGGCGCCTCCTCACCATGAGGGTCTTATGACGCAGTAAGACCAGCGGTGGGCAGCGGACAGCGCACGCGATTTCTACCGCCTTCTGCCCACCCGGCAACGACCCGATAGGTCAAATCACGGCGAGCCCGATCCGCCCGCCACGATCCTCTCGTTCAGTTTTTGATCCACGATCTCGACCGTGCGGTCGATCTCGCCATTGGGCACGCCAAGCTGGTGCGAGATCAGCTTTACCAGCAGGTCGACCCGCTCAATGAAAGGCGCTCCGCCGGCCACCGCACGGGCCGCCGATGACGGCTTGAGAAGACTTTCCGCCGCTTTGGCATATTTCTCGAAAGGCACCTGATCGGCCGGGTCTGCGCCAAGGCGGCGTGCAATGGCATCGACGTGGTCATAGATCGACTCCGAGAGCTCCAGATCATCATGCACCGCGTCGCGGATCGACTGTGGCTCGTAGAGCGTGATGCAGCGGTAATTCCCGGTCAACAGCATCGACCATTTCGCCAGCGGGACGAACAGCGAATCGAACACCTTGAGCTTCACCGGGACATCGCGGCCATCCAGCTTCACCGCGTCGATGTCTGCTTCGAGCTCGCGAAGCAGCCGGTTGTGTGCCTCATCGGCAAAGGTCGCTGCCTTGAAGTTTGTCGATAGACCAACATGAAGGACGTTCGGCGCCTCCTCCGGTGGCCGGAAAGCCTGCGGATCGGGCGAGCAGAGCGTCACCAGCCCGGGCTCAAAGCGTTCCCAAACCCGGGCGTTGGTATAGGCTTCCTCCAAATCCATATCCGCCAGCGCTGGAATCCTCTTCAGATAAGGCAGGGGCGGCATGTTCATGATCGATAGGCAAGGCAGCTTCGCCTCGGCGATCTTGATCATCAGTACCCGGATCGTGTGGTTGGTGTATTGCGGTTCCTGCATCGCAAGGCAAACCAGATCATAACGGGAAAGGTCGACATCCGCGGGCGGGGTCGCATCCAGTTTCCCGGGCAGATCGCGCGATGAAATCGCCCGGTGCATCGCCTCGTCACGCAGCTTGATGCGAACCACCGTACCGTCGCGATTGATGAGGTCTGCCGTCTTCGTCCGGCAAACCAGGGTCACGTTGTGACCCGCCATCAAAAGCTTTGTCGCCAGCAATGAGCCATACGAGGCTCCAAGGATCAGAATGTTGCGCGCCATACTCACTCTTTCAAAAACAATGCTGAAAATTCCCAGGTCCTTAACCGTGCCGGTTTGAAAATCTCCGACAGGGAACCGCATGGCGGCGGAACTGAGCGGGCCAGGCCCTGCATCACATAGGTATTACAATCGCAAAGCCGTGTCATCCTGTCGGAAGCAGCCGTCGATCGAAATTGCCCCGTCGGAGCGTTGCCTTTCCTCCGCTCGCGACAGTCAGCGAGTGGTGGGGGAAGACTGGGCAGAAGGTGCAGTTGAAGCGGCCTTGTCGTCGCTCTCGAGTGCTTCCGGACGAGTGCCTGCATCCATCACGGGGTATGCTACCGAGCAGATGTGCGAGTAGACCCTGCGCAGATCACGCAACACGTCCAGATGCAGCGAGGTGGTCTCGATGCTCTCCGGCCGTCCCTCGCGAAGACGATCCAGATGGCGCTCCGTCGCCTCCTGCTCGGCGCTGCGCAGGGCCGTCTTCTCGGCAATCAGCTTCTGGGCTTCATTGGCGTCGCCAGACATGAACACTCCGAAGGAGCATCGCAGGCCATCCAGAATGCGCTTGTAGAACGCCGACAGTTCGTCTGCGCCTTCGACCGAAAATTGAAACCGGCGCTTGATCTTCTTGCTCGCAAGTTCACTGAGATTCTTGTCGATGATATCGCCGATGTGCTCGAGGTTGATGGCGAAGGAAATGATCTCCATGGCCCGCCTGCCCTCGCGCTCGTCCAGACTGCCGCGCGTAAGCTTGGTGAGATACATCTTTATCGCCTCGGCACCCTTGTCGACGGCATTGTCCATCCGCGACGCCTGATCGACCAGCGCACGGTCGTTCGACATCATCGCGTTCATCACCTTGCGCAACATGGTTTCAACCAAATCGCCGATCCGCAGAGTTTCCCGGGCCGCGTCCGAAAGCGCGAGCGAGGGTGTCTCCAACGCAGTTTCGTCCAGATAGCGCGGTCGGGCGGGATCGTCTTCCTGCACTTTGTCCGGCAACAGCCATTTCAAAAGCCTTGCCACGCCGTCCAGCAGGCCAATGAAGATAATTGCCACCCCGACGTTGAAGGCGATGTGAAACTCAGCGACGAGTTTGCTGAGATCGGGCTGCAGGGACTGCAGGTGACCCGCCAGCGGACGCAGGAAGGGCGCGACCAGTATGATGCCGGTGACGCGGGTCAGAAGGTTGCCGAGCGGCAGCCGATAACTTGCCGGGTGATCGCGGCGCGCGCCCTCGAACACTGGATTGATCGCACTGCCGAGATTGGCGCCGAGCACCAGCGCCAAGGCGGCGGAGGGTGTAATGAAGTGAGAGTAAGCCAGCGACATAATCAGGAGGACGCTGGCCACGCTGGAATGCACCGCCCAGGTGATGCCGGCGGCGATCACGATGCACAACACGGGATCTCCCGTAATTGCCTGCATGACGACGCGGACGGCGGGGGCGTCTTCTGCGGGAGCCAGCGTGTCCAGCAGAATGTGCAGCGACAGTAGCATCAGCCCAAGACCGATTGAGACGCGGCCCAAATCCTTGATCCGCGAGCGAGGCCCGGCGCGGAAGGCAACCAGGCCAAGAACGAAGAGGACGGGCGCGATGCCGGCAATATTGAACGACAGAACCTGTACGATCAGCGTGGTGCCGACGTTGGCTCCGAGCATGACCGCAAGCGCCGGGACCAGGCCAACCAACCCTGCCGCCGCAAACGAGCTTGCGATCAGGGCGGTTGCCGTACTGCTTTGCAGAAGTGCCGTAAGTCCCATGCCGGCCGCGAAAGCGGCCAGACGATTGTGCAAGGCCTTTGCGAGCAACTGCCGCAGGTCCGCGCCGAATGCGCGCAAAATTCCACTTTGAACCATGTGCAGGCCCCACAACAGCAGAGCCACACCCCCCATCAGGTCGAGCAGAACCATACTTCCCATGATCGCCAACCCCTAAAATTGTCCGAAACGCACAGGCTATACCCAACTTAGCTCCGATCCAGCATTTTGTTCCCGTAACCGCCCGTCCTTGCCTCGAATCCGCGCGATGCTGCGAGATAGGAGCGGGCGAGAATTGCAATTCGTCGTGCCTCCAGGCCGATCTCGCGCAACTGTCCCGTTGGGGAGGCGATCTGGCCGCAGAAATAGAGCCCGGGGGCTGCTGTCGAACGGCCGACCGCAAGCGGCATCCCCTTGTCGTCGAACACGCCGTCCACGTCGGGCACCAGCCGGCGCAGGTCGGGGCGGAAACCGGTCGCCAGAATGACGGCGTCGAAATTTTCGGTTCCTCCGTCTGCGAAAACGACGCCATCGGGCACGAAGCGATCGATGCCGCCGCGTATCGCGATCGAACCGTCCCTGATCCTGCCGAGCGTACCGATGTCGATCAACGGAACGCGCCCGTCTTCCTCGACCATCTGTCGCGGTCCCTTGGCTGCCCGCCGCAACCCCAGTCTCTCCATCGAGCCGAGTGCGAGACGCAAGATCGGAGCGTTGACCAGATCGACGAAACGCGCCGGCAAATGCTGGTATAGGATCGCCCATGTCAGGATCGGCAGCCCAAGGAGATCGCGCGGCAAAATCTGAACCGGGCCGCGAACCGCAAGAGCGACATCGACTCCGGCCTCCGCCAGATCGAGCGCAATCTCACCGCCCGAATTGCCAAATCCGACGACCAGCACCCGCTTGCCGAGCCAGGGCGCCGGATTGCGGTAGTCGCTGCTGTGAGCCGTAATCCCCCGGTACGTCTCCATGCCGGGCCAGGCTGGACGGTAAGGTGAACCGGCGATGCCGGTTGCGACGACGGCGACGGGAGCAGCGACGGCGCCGCTAGCTGTTGTCGCGCACCATCGCGCTCCGTCGTAACGCAGGGAGGAGACCTCGGTTGCGAACATCGGCTGGATATCCAGGCGCGCCGCGTAGGTTTCGAGATACTTCACCATCTCCATGCGCGATGGATAAAGCGGATAGGTTTTCGGTATGGCCATGCCGGGCAGGCCGGAATGCTTGCGGTCGGTGTGCAGATGCAGGCGATCATAGTGCCGCCGCCACGCCGAGCCGACATTATCGGCTTTCTCGAATATCGTGACGTCCAGACCTGCCGCGCGCATCGTCGTGGCGCATGCGAGTCCTGCCGGACCCGCTCCCACGACGATCGCGTCAGGGGATCGCCACTCGCCCACCGCTATTTTCCCCAGACCTCCTGCGCCACCTCGACAGCAAGGCGCAGCTTGGCCCACTGCTCCTCCTCGGTGAGGATGTTGCCCTCTTCGGTGGAGGCAAATCCGCATTGCGGCGACAGCGCGAGCTGTTCGAGCGGGGCATATTTCGACGCCTCCTCCAGCCGCCGCTTGATATCGTCCTTCTTTTCGAGCCGGCCGCTCTTGGAGGTAATGACGCCGACTACAACGATCTTGTTGCCTCTGGGCAGGTAACGCAGCGGTTCGAAGCCACCCGCGCGCTCGGAATCGTATTCAAGGAAATAGCCGTCGTAGTTGGTTCCCGCCAGCAGGGTTTCGGCCACCGGCTCGTAGCCGCCGGACGATATCCAGGTCGAGCGGAAATTGCCGCGGCAAACATGCGTGGTGATGGTCATGTCGGAGGGACGGTCGGCGATCGCATAGTTGATGACGCGGGCGTAGATCTCCTGCAGATCGTCGCTTGCTTCGCCGCGCGCGCGCAATTTGGCAAGCTCGTCCTGCGAGCAGAGATAGGCCCACACGGTGTCGTCGAGCTGCAGATAGCGGCAGCCGGCGTCGTAGAAGGCCTTGATCGCCTTGCGGTAGGTTTTTGCGAGGTCCTGGAAGAACCCGTCCAGATCGGGATAGGCCTGTTTCGAAATCGACTTGCGGCCGACGCGGAAATGCAAAACCGAGGGCGAAGGGATCGTCATCTTCGGCGTGACATGGGCGACCTCGCACTTCTTTTTCAGGAACCTGAAGTGCTCGAGCATCGGATGATCGTCCGGAAAATCGAGCTTGCCGATGACGCGCACCGACTCATGCCGGGTCTGGATCCCCGCGAACTGGATACCGTCCTCCGGGTGAAACAATTCGCAGCCGGTCAGTTTCGAGAGAAAATCAAAATGCCACCAGGAGCGGCGGAATTCGCCGTCGGTTGCGAGCTTCAGCCCGGTCGATGCCTGCCGGTGCACGACCTTCTCGATCTCCATGTCCTCGACCTTGCGCAGGTCTTCGGGCGAAATCTCCCGTTTCTCCAGCTTCGCGCGCGCCTCCTTGATGCGCGGCGGCCGCAACAGGCTGCCGACCTCGTCGGCGCGGAAGGGGGCTTTTGTTCTTTGCATGGTTTTTCACTCCTGGCAGACTTGTCGTGGTTGTGATTGGAACTGTTTTGACTCGTCATTGCGAGCGCCAGCGAAGCAATCCATGGCTAGCAAGAAGGTGGATTGCTTCGTCGCTGTCGCTCCTCGCGATGACGATGGATGGGCCATCACGTCTTCGCCGTCACGCCGAGAAAACGCTCCAGCACCGCCGAATCCGCCTTCAGTGCGTGACTTGCCGCATCGTGGACGATCGCGCCGCGCTCCAATATCACGACGCGGTCGGCCAGCCCCAGAATCTTTTGCGCATTCTGTTCGACGATGACGGAGCAGATGCCACTCCCCCGGGTGATGGTACCGAGCGCCCGCAGCAATTCCTCGACGATGATCGGGGCCAGCCCCTCGGTCGGCTCGTCCAGCAGCAACACCTTCGGATTGAGCGTGAGCGCGCGGCCGACCGCGAGCATTTGCTGTTCGCCGCCGGAAAGCTGGTTGCCGAAATTGTTGCGTCGCTCTTTCAGCCGCGGAAACATTTCGTAGACTTTCTCCACCGTCCACGGCCCCGCTTGCGCAACCGCCGTCATGTTTTCCTCGACCGTCAGCGAGCGGAAGATGTTGCGCTCCTGCGGCACCCAGCCGATGCCGGCGCGCGCCCGCTGGTCGGGCCGCATCGGCGTCACGTCGCGGCCGGCAAGCCTGATCGCGCCGCCGAAACGGCGGGTGACCCCGACAATCGAATTGATCAGCGTCGTCTTGCCGGTGCCGTTGCGCCCCAACAGCGCCAGCACCTGCCCTTCCGGCAGGCGCAGCGACAGGCCCGGCAGCACCACCGCCTCGCCGTAGCCGGCGCGCAGGTTCTCGATGCTCAGAAGTTCAGCCATCGGCAGCCTCGCCAAGATAGACCGCCTTGACGCGGTTGTCGCGCGCAACTTCGTCGGGTGTGCCCTCGACGAACAGCGCGCCGTTGACCAGCACCGAAATCCGGTCCGCGAACGAAAAGACCAGGTCCATGTCGTGCTCGATCAGAAGCACCGTGACATCGCGCGGCAGGAGGCCTACGGCGGCGAGAATATCATGGCGTTCGCTTTCGGGAACGCCGGCGGCGGGCTCGTCGAGCAGCAGCACGCGGGGTCTTGCGGCAATGGCGACGGCAATCTCCAGAAGGCGCTGCTTGCCGTAGGGAAGCGTCGCGGTCGGTTCGTTCATCACGGCGAGCAAACCGAAGCGGGCGAGATTTTCGGCGATCTCGCCGTTGACGTCGTCGCGCGTGCCCATCACGCGCCACCAGTCGCCGCCGCGGCCGAGCCGTTCCGACACCGCAAGGCCGATGGTTTCGACCGGCGTCAGATCAGGATAGAGCTGGTTGATCTGGAAGGTGCGCGACAGTCCGCGCAGCACGCGGACATGCACCGGCAGATCGGTGATATCGTTTCCCTCCAGCATGATCCGCCCGCCATTGGGCTTGAGCACGCCGGTCAAGAGATTGATGACGGTGGTCTTGCCGGCGCCGTTCGGACCGATCAGCGCATGGCGGGCGCCCCGCTCGATCCTGAGCGAGAGGTCGCGCGTCACCTTCAGCCCGCCGAACTGTTTCTGCAGATCCCTGGTTTCCAGCGCGATGCTCATGAGGCGTCGCTCTCCGGAACCGTGACGACGGCCTTGCCCCCGCCGAACTGGCGTATGATCAGGTTCGGTACAAACAGCACCCAGCGGTGAATGCGCGCGCGCCCGACCAGCACGATCGCGACGAAAACGAGACCGATCCAGAACTGCCAGTATTGCGGCGTGATGCTGGAAAAGAACTCCTGCAGTATCTTGAATGCGACGGCACCGATCAGCCCGCCGTAAAGATAACCGCTGCCGCCGATCACCAGAACCAGCATCAGATCCGCCGAACGTTCGAAGGCGAAAACGTCGAGGGAGGCCAGCGCCGTGGTCTGGGTGAACAGCGCACCGGCGATGCCGGCATAGAAGGCCGAGAGCGTATAGACCGCGATCAGGCGCCGGTTGACGGGGACGCCGACTGCGGCGGCGCGCAGCGGATTGTTCCTGATCGCGCGCAGCGACAGGCCGAACGGCGAATGCACGATGCGGCGCGCCAGCAGGAACAGCACGAACAAGACGGCCAGCGAATAGAAGAAACCTACCTTGCCGAACATGTCGAAAGCGAAGCGGGAGAGGACCGGCGCCATCTCGATGCCCTGCAGCCCGTCGGTGCCGCCGGTGATGTCGGAGTAACGCTCGGCGAGCGCCTCCAGCAGAAGAGCGATTCCGAGCGTCACCATCAAACGGGTCAGATCTACCCCCCTGATCACCAGGAAGCTGGTGAGGAATCCAACCGCCATGGCGACAAGTCCGGCCACCACCAGCGCCAGCACCGGTTCGGTGACGATGCCATGCAGTGCGAGCAGGCCTGCGCAATAGGCGCCGACCCCGAAGAAAGCCGCGTGCCCGAGCGAGACGATGCCGGCATAGCCCAGGATCAGGTCGAGCGACAGCGCGAACAAGCCAAGCCGCACGATCTCGGTCATGATCAGATAGCGGGATGGAAACAAAAATCCGCAAGTCAGCAGCAAGGCCCAGAAGGCGATCTCACTCCAATGCCAGCGCGCGTGCGCCCTTGCAGAAAGTCCGACCTCGGATTGCGCGGTCAGTGTGGACATTGCCCTGCCTCAACGCGCAGCGGTGCGGCCGAACAGGCCGTTCGGGCGCCAGATCAGGATCACGATCATGATGGTGTAGATGACGAACGGCCCCATCTTCGGCACGTAGTATTTGCCGGCGACGTCGCCGATGCCGAGCAGCAGCGAGGCCAGGAACGGCCCGGTGATGCTGGAGGAGCCGCCGACGGTCACCACGATCAAAAAGTAGATCATGAATTTTAGCGGAAAATACGGGTCGAGCCCCAGGATCTCCGCACTCAGCGCGCCGCCGAGACCGGCAAGGCCGCAGCCGAATGCAAAGGTGAAGGCAAACACCTGCGGCACGTTGATGCCCAGCCCGATCGCCGCCCGCGGATCATCCACGGCTGCCCGAAGCCTGCTGCCGAAACGCGTGCGCGCCAGGATCAGTTGCAGCAGCGCGGTCAGAAGGCCGCAGATCACGATGATCATCAATCGGTAGCGGCCGATGCCGACCCCGAAGAAATCGAACTGACCTTCGAGCGCAGCAGGGAGTTTGATGAAAATGCGCGACGATCCCATGATGTAGTCGACGGCTGCCACCGACATGAAGACGAGGCCGATGCTGAACAGCACCTGGTCGAGATGGCTGCGCGCATAGAGGTGGCGGTAGAGCGTGCGCTCCAGTACAGCGCCGACCACGGCACTGGCGATAAAGGCGAGCGGCAACGCGGCAAAGAACGGCCAGCCGGATTGATTGACCAGCACCGCGCAGACATAGCCCCCGGTCATGGCAAACGCGCCATGGGCGAGATTGACGAAGTTCATCAGCCCGAGCGTCACGGCAAGGCCGCAAGCCAGCACGAACAGCAACATGCCGTAGGCGACACCGTCGAACAGATTGGTGAGGATCGAGGTCATGGGGCGGTCGGCCGTTGGGTATGATCGTCATGCCCGGCCTTGTGCCGGGCATCCACGTCTTTCTTGTACCTTTCCACGGAAAGACGTGGATGGCCGGGACGAGCCCGGCCATGACAGAACCAGTATCGGGCCCGCGCCCGGCTCGACGCTTGGCCTCACTTCTTGGTCTTGCCGGAGTCCTTGACGCCCTCGAAGGTCGCGAATTCGACGTTGTAGAGTTCACCATCGACCTTTTCGACCTTGCGGATGTAGATGTTCTGCACGATGTCGCGGGTTTCCGGATCGATCGAGATCGGTCCGCGCGGGCTTTCCCATTTCATCCCCTTCATGGCCTCGACCAACGCATCGCCATCGGTCTTGCCGCCGGTCTTCTTGAGCGCCTCGTAAATCAGGTGAATGCCGTCATAACCGCCAACCGCCATGAAGCCGGGGCGCTGGCCGAAAGCCTTGCTGTAGGCGGCGACGAACTCCTTGTTCATCGCCGACGGATGCGCCGCCGAGTAGAGATGCGCGGTGACGGTGCCAAGTGCGGCGTCGCCCATGCCGTTCAACAAATCGTCGTCCATCACATCACCGGGGCCGATCACCCGGATGCCTGCCTTGTCGAGGCCGCGCTCGGCATATTGCTTCATGAAATT
Source organism: uncultured Alphaproteobacteria bacterium (assembly GCA_963721935.1). Classification (GTDB taxonomy): domain Bacteria; phylum Pseudomonadota; class Alphaproteobacteria; order Rhizobiales; family Xanthobacteraceae; genus Bradyrhizobium. The sequence continues at coordinate 19,616 of CAVRMY010000033.1, read as the reverse complement.
GCCGCCCTGCCCCGCCGGCACGAACACGAACATGGCGTCTGGCTTGGCATCCTTCATCCGCTGCAGGAACGGTGCGAAATCCGGATTGGCGAGCGGCACCTTGACCTCTTCGACGATCTCCCCGCCGCCGGCGGTGAAGTGCTGCTTGAAGAAATTCAGCGCGTCGTTGCCTGGCGCATAATCCGAAGTCAGGGTTGCCACCTTCTTGATGCCGTTCTTGGCGGCCCAATCGGCGATGATGGTGGAGGACTGCGCCAGCGTAAAACTGGTGCGCACGATGTAGGGCGAACGCTCGGTGATGATCGAGGTGCCGGCCGCCATGACTATTTCCGGCACCTTCGCCTGGGTTGCGAGCGGGGCCGCGGCGAGCGCCGCCGGCGTGACGCCGAAGCCGGCGATGAAATTCACCTTGTCATTGACGATCAACTCTTGCGCGAGGCGCTTGGTGTTGTCGGGGATAGCTGCGTCGTCCTTGAGGACGACTTCGATCTTCCTGCCGGCGACGGTGTCGCCATGCTGCTGCATGTACAGCTTGACCGCGTTATCGATCTGCCTGCCGGTCGAAGCCTGCCCGCCAGTCATCGGCACGATCAGGCCGATCTTCACGGCGTCTTCGGCCCGCGCCGGCGCCAGTGCAAGCGCGCCTGCGACGGCAGCGGCGCCTGCGGCCAGCAACATTTGACTGCGAACGAACATGAACGTCTCTCCCTGATCGATATTGTGGCGCAACCAGCGGCCTTGCCTCACCTTAGCCCAGATTTTTCGGTCGCCGTAAACGAGGCTGATGGCAGCGCCGGACGGCTCTGCCGTCAATTGAACGAACGGCGCGTTTCCCGCGCAGGGTCCGCCGGATAAGAAGCCCGGCTCCATCAGTTTCATGATACCTCTCTTGAATGGTATTTGTACAGATGTACAAATACCATGGTCCTGTCAACGAGAAGCGCCGCGATTTTCCCTGATGATCCGTGTTACGCACAGTTCGCGTAAGCCGGGCTGAACCAGCGAGCCGGTTATCCGAGGCTCCGAGCAAGGGGGACCGTCGTTAAGCCCTAAATCCATCTTTTTTGAAGACCAGGGGTTTTAACGTTTCGCCGATGGCAGTCCGCGCCCACCATATCGTCGTGATCGCTGCGCTTGCGCTTGCCAGCCTTGCCTTGGTCGGATGCTCGTCCATCAACGAAAAGCTTGGAGCCGGCGTCGGCGATACACTGCCGAAATGGGCCGGCGGCCTGCCGCCCGACGTGCCGCCCAGACGCGGCACGCCGGAATATGAGGCCTACATGAAGGAGCGCGAAAAGAAGCGCCTCGAACCGGCAGCGAACAATGCTAACGCGGCCGCCCCTGCGCCGGGCGCCTCAGCCACGTCCGCCCAACCGCTGGACCCGGTGCATTAAGACCGCTCAATCCATGAAGACCACGGTCTTGCGGCCATTGAGGATCACGCGATCCTCCAGGTGATGGCGGATCGCCCGCGCCAGCACGCGCCGTTCGATATCGCGGCCCTTGCGGACCAGATTCTCCGGCGTATCGCGATGGCTGATGCGCTCGACGTCCTGATCGATGATCGGCCCCTCGTCAAGATCGCTGGTGACGTAGTGGGCGGTGGCGCCGATCAGCTTGACGCCACGCTCGTGCGCCTGGTGATAGGGCCGCGCGCCCTTGAAACCCGGCAGGAACGAGTGGTGGATGTTGATGCAGCGGCCTGAGAGCTTCGCCGACATCTCGTCCGACAGGATTTGCATGTAGCGCGCGAGAACGACGAGGTCCGTTCTGGTTTGCTGGACGAGTTGCCAGATCGCCGCCTCCTGTTCGCGCCTGGTTTCCCTGGTCACCGGCAGATAATGAAACGGGATATCGCCGAAATCGAGATCGGCGTAGCTCTCGCGCGGATGGTTGGAGACGATCGCAGTCGGGATCATCTCGAGCTCCCCGGTGCGCCAGCGATACAGAATGTCGACAAGGCAGTGATCGGACTTAGAGACCAGAAGCATCACCCGCCGCCGCGTGGCGCGATCGCGCATTTGCCAGACCATGCCGAAGCGATCGGCGATTGCGGTAAAGCCGGTTTGCAGCGCCTCCAGGGTGACCGCGAGGTCGGCGGCATTGAACACCACCCGCATGAAGAAATGGCCGGTTTCGACGTTGTCGAACTGCTGGGCGTCGAGGATGTTCTGCCCGTTATGGGCAAGGAATGTCGACACCGCGGACACAATTCCCGGACGATCGGGACAGGACAGCGTCAGAACGAATTGATGGTCGGGCATGGCGCGGGTTTGACCACGATTTGGGCAAGGAAAATCACGGGAACGTCCTGCTCTAACATTGCAACCGCCTTGCGCCAATCCCGCTGGAAGGATCAAGATGAACAGACGGACGGCGATCGAAGTTAGAGAAAAGACAAGGCTTGCGAGGATCATGGCTGACCGACTGAACGGCTACCGCATCCTGATCCTGGAAACGCGCGAGGAAGCCCAATTTTCCCGCCTGCTCACCGAACAGGGCGCGGACGTCCTGCAATGTCCGATGTTTGCCATCCACGATGTCCCCGACCCCGCACCGGTCGAGGCCTGGATTGCCCGCTCGATCGAGCGGCCGCTGGACGATCTGGTGCTGATGACGGGCGAAGGGCTGCGCCGGTTGATGAAAGTCGCGCGGCATTCGGGGCTTGATCGGAAGTTCGTTGCCGCGCTCAAAGTCCCGCGAAAATTTGCCCGCGGGCCAAAGCCCGGCCGGGCGCTGCGCGAGATCGGTCTCGAGCCGCAGATGACGACGCAGAAGCCGACCAGCGAAGGCGTCATCGAGATGCTGGCGCGTCTCGATCTGAGCGGACATCGTGTCGGCCTGCAGCTCTATCCGGACAAGGACCACGCTGCCCTGATCGGCCCGATCGCCGCGCAGGGCGCGGAAGTCGACGCCGTGACGCCCTATGTCTACGACGCGCAGGCCGCGGATGCCAACATCGCCGCCGCGATCGAGGAGATGGCAGAGGGGAAAATCGATGCAATCGCGCTGACCAATCTCGGGCAGGTGCGCCGTCTGATCGAGGTGGCGCGGGCAAAGGGCCGTGAGGCGCGCCTGCGCGAAGGGCTGGCCCGGACACCGATCGCTTCCGTCGGCCCGGCGGTATCGGACGAACTCAAATCACATGGCCTGCGCACCGATATCTATCCGGCGAACGACGCCTACTTCATGAAGCCGCTGATCTCGGCGATGGCGGCTGCGCTCGGGAAGAATCCGCCGCGGGCTGGAGTACGGTAGGTAGCGCTCCGGGCCGTCCACCCCATCATTGCGAGCGAACTCTTACCCCGTCATTACTAGCGAAGCGAAGCAATCCGGCATTTCACCGAGAACAGGCTCTGGGTTGCTTCTTTTAATGAGACAACTGGATTGCTTCGTCGCTGCCGCTCCTCGCAACGACGACAAAGGGCGGTCAAAGAATTCACCCGGCCGCCTGCCCCGTCTCGCTCAGAAAGGCGCGGTAAGCCAGCTTGAGCCCATCCTCGAGCGAGGTGCGCGCACGCCAGCCGAGTTTGGCGAGCCGGCTGACGTCAAGCAGTTTGCGCGGCGTGCCATCGGGCCGCGAAGGGTCGAAGCCGATAGCTCCGGTATAGCCGACCACACCGGCTACCATGCGGGCAAACTCGGCGATGGTTACATCCTCGCCCGTGCCGATGTTGACAAGCTCATCGCCCGAATAATTCTTCATCAGGTAGACGCAGGCGTCCGCGAGATCGTCCACATAAAGGAATTCGCGCCGCGGCGTGCCGGTGCCCCACACCACGACATCCGTGCTACCGGATGCCTTGGCCTCATGAAACCTTCGGATCAGGGCTGCCACGACATGGCTGTATTCGACGTGGTAGTTGTCGCCCGGTCCATAGAGGTTTGTCGGCATCACGTTGATGAAATCGCACCCATACTGGGCACGATAGGCCTCGACCATCTTGATGCCGGCGATCTTGGCGATGGCATAGGGTTCGTTGGTCGCTTCCAGCGGCCCGGTCAACATCGAATCTTCCCGCAGCGGCTGCGGCGCAAGCCTGGGGTAGATGCAGGAAGAACCGAGAAACATCAGCTTCTCGGCGCGGTTCACGTGCGCGGCGTGGATCACGTTGGCGGCGATAACCAGATTGTCGTAAAGGAATTCGCCGCGCAGCGTGTCGTTGGCGACAATGCCGCCGACTTTCGCGGCCGCCAGGAACACCGTTTGCGGACGCTTTTTCGCAAACCAGTCGAACACCGCGGCCTGATCGCGCAAATCGACCGCGCTGCGGTCAACCGTCAGGAGCTTTACATCCTCACCGGCGAGCCGGCGCACGAGCGCGCGCCCGACCATCCCCTTGTGTCCGGCAACGAAGACCGACTTTCCCTCGAGCTCAAACGGGGTTCTTGCCATCGGCAACCTCGCGGCGGGCGAGCGCAAGATCCTGCGCCACCATTTCGCTGACGAGTTGGGCAAAACTTGTCTTTGGCGTCCAGCCCAGCTTTTGGCGCGCCTTGCTGGCATCGCCGATCAAGAGGTCGACCTCGGTCGGGCGAAAATAGACCGGATCGACGCGCACGAGGGTGTTGCCGGATTTCGCATCGACACCGGTCTCCTCGACACCCTCGCCGCGCCATTCGATGCTGCGGCCTACTTCGGCAAACGCCAGTTCGACCAGCTCCCGCACCGAGCGCGTCTCGCCGGTGGCCAGCACGAAATCGTCGGCCTGATCTGCCTGCAAGATCCTGTACATGCCCTCGACATAATCCCTGGCATGTCCCCAGTCTCGCTTGGCGTCGAGATTGCCAAGGTAGAGCGTATCCTCGAGGCCGGCCTCGATGCGTGCAACCGCGCGCGTGATCTTGCGCGTGACGAAGGTTTCGCCGCGGATCGGGCTCTCGTGATTGAACAGGATGCCGTTGGAGGCGAATATACCGTAGGCCTCACGGTAGTTCACCGTAATCCAGTAACCGTAGAGCTTGGCGACCCCGTAGGGCGATCGCGGATAGAACGGGGTGGTCTCCTTCTGCGGCACCTCCTGCACGAGGCCGTACAATTCCGAAGTGGATGCCTGATAGAAGCGGGTTTCCTTCTCCATGCCCAGAATCCGGATGGCCTCGAGCAGGCGCAACACGCCGATCGCATCCGCATTGGCGGTATATTCCGGACTCTCGAAGCTGACGCCGACGTGGCTCTGCGCGGCCAGATTGTAGATCTCGGTGGGGCGGATCTGCTGCATCAGCCGGATCAGGTTGGTCGAATCCGTCATGTCGCCGTAGTGCAGCAGGAACGGTACATTGCCCAGATGAGGGTCCTTGTAGAGGTGATCGACCCGTTGCGTGTTGAACGACGACGATCGCCGCTTGATGCCGTGCACGGTGTAGCCGAGGCCAAGCAGGAATTCGGCGAGGTATGCGCCGTCTTGACCGGTGACGCCGGTGATCAGCGCCACGCGCCGTTCCGAATCCTGTACCGCCATTTTCACTCCGACAGCGCGCCGACTGCCCAAACCGAAGGCGACGGCGACCAACTAAAGACATTGCGCTGGACAAGCCGGTCCGGGCTTTCGCAAATCCCTACCATGACCCTGTTAACTCAAGCAAATGAGGCCGCAAAGCCCGCTTTTGTAGAGGCTGCGCATCGGGCTTGCGGGTTTAGGAACCTTGGCCCACAATCATCCGCGACAGGGCCGTTAAAGACCATCGAAATCAAAGCCGATCCAGCGTCCGGCCGCTTCTGGAAGAACTGCCAATAAAAAGCAAGCTCAAGGGAGGAATGACATGCGAAAGTTCATGATGGCCGCAGCCTTTGCGCTACCGATGCTCGGCGGCGGTGCTATCGCGCAGGAAACGCTTAAAATCGGCTATGTCGACCCGTTGTCGGGCGGCGGCGCCAGCGTCGGCGAGGTCGGCCTGAAGACGTTCCAGTATCTTGCCGACGAGGCCAACGCCAAGGGCGGTATCCAGGGCAAGAAGGTCGAGATCGTTCCGCTCGACAACAAGACCAATCCGCAGGAGAGCCTGATCCAGGCGCAGAAGGCGATCGACGGTGGCGTGCGCTATATCACGCAAGGAAACGGCTCCTCGGTCGCCGGCGCGCTGTCGGATTTCGTGACCAAATACAATGAGCGCAACCCCGGCAAGGAGGCGCTCTACTTCAACTATGCCGCAGTCGATCCTGTTCTCACCAACGCCAAATGCAGCTTCTGGCACTTCCGCTGGGATGCCAATTCCGACATCAAGATGGAGGCGCTCACCAACTACATGAAAAAGGTGCCGTCGATCAAAAACGTCTACCTGATCAATCAGGACTATTCCTTCGGGGAATCGGTTCGAACCACCGCGAAGGCGATGCTGGCGGCCAAGCGGCCCGACATCAAGATCGTCGGCGACGAGCTGCATCCGCTTTTGAAGATCACCGACTTCGCCCCCTACATCGCCAAGATCAAGGCCTCCGGCGCCGACACCGTCGTCACCGGCAACTGGGGACAGGATTTCGCGCTTCTGTTGAAGGCCGCGGCCGATGCGGGACTGAAGGTGAACTGGTACACTTATTATGCCGGCGGCCCCGGCGGGCCGACCGCCATCAAGCAGGCCAACCTCAATCACCAGGTGTTCGCCGTCGGCGAAGGTATCCCGAACCTCGATCATCCCTCCTCGCAGGAATTCGAAAAGGCGTTCCGGGCGAAATACGACTTGAGCCTGTTTTATCCCCGCGCCGTGAACGAAATGCGGATGCTGGCGGCAGCCGCCGACAAGGCCAAGTCGGTCGATCCCGTCAAGGTCGCCTATGCGCTCGAGGGCATGGAGTTCGAAGTGTTCGACGGCGGCAAGGGGTTCATGCGCAAAGAGGATCACCAGTTCTTCCAGCCGATCTACATCGCCTCGTTCGGCGATCGCACGGAGAAGGAGCCGTTCGACGAGGAGAAGACCGGCTGGGGCTGGAGGCTCGTCGACAAGATCGATGCGGCTGACACGGTACTTCCGACCACCTGCAAGATGGAACGGCCGAACTAGCGGTTTTGCCTGCGAGCGGTCCGCCCTGAAGATTTCGGGGCGGACGCGTCTCTCGATTTCGTCTGGATTTCGCCGGGGGCCGTCGTGCTTGAACTGATCGTCATATCCACGCTCAACGGCATCCTGTTCGGCATGCTGCTGTTTTTGATGGCCAGCGGTCTGACCGTCATCTTCAGCATGCTGGGGGTGCTCAATTTCGCCCATGCCAGTTTCTACATGCTCGGCGCCTTCTTCGGTTTTCAGATCAGCCGATGGTTCGGCTTCTGGCCGGCGCTGTTGATCGCGCCGTTGCTGGCGGGAGCGATCGGCACAGCCGTCGAGCGCTTTGGCCTGCGGCCTGTTCACAGGAACGGTCACGTCGCCGAGCTGTTGTTCACGTTTGGCCTCGCCTTCGTGATCGAGGAAGTGGTGCAGATCATCTGGGGCAAGAGCCCGGTCGATTTCCGAATTCCGCCGTCGCTGGATTTTCCCGCATTCACGATCTTCTCCACCAACTACCCCGCCTACAAGATGTTCATGCTGCTGGTGTCGATCGCGATCTTCGCGGGTCTCTTGATCGTGCTGAAGAAGACCCGGATCGGCCTGATCGTGCAAGCCGCGCTGACGCATCCGCATATGGTGGCCCATCTCGGCCACAATGTCGGGCGCATCTTCATGCTGGTGTTCGGCGTCGGCACCGCGCTTGCCGCGGTCGCAGGCGTCATCGCAGGTCCCGCGCTCGTGACCCAATCAAACATGGCCGGACTGTTGGGTCCGATCCTGTTCGTGGTCGTCGTATTCGGCGGTCTCGGCTCGCTGCCCGGCGCCTTCGTCGCCTCGCTTTTGATCGGCCTGGTACAGACTTTTGCGGTCTCGATGAACGGTTCGCTGTCCGGCGCATTCGGTCCGCTCAGCCCCGCTTATGCCTCCACCTGGCTTTCCGACATCTGGGGGGTCACGATCGCGCAGATTGCGCCGATCATTCCCTACCTGCTGCTGGTGCTGATCCTGATTTTCCGCCCGATGGGCCTGCTCGGGACCCGCGACACATGAGCGAAATCGTATCAAGCGTGGCGCCGCCGCTGCCGAACGCGACAGAGAGGCTCAAATTCTACGGAATCTGGCTGGCGGCCGCCGTCGCGCTTCTGCTGCTGCCGAAGATCTTCAGTTCGGGCGGGGCGCTGACGACGTTCAGCCTGATCGGCATCTCCATCATCTTCTCGCTGTCCTACAATATCCTGCTCGGCCAGACCGGCCTCTTGTCCTTCGGGCATGCCGTCTATTACGGCCTCGGCGGCTTTCTGGCGATTTACGCCATCAACATCATCGGCGGCAACAAGCTACCGATCCCGCTGCCGGTAGTGCCGCTGATCGGCGGGTTGACCGGGTTGTTCTTTGCCGCGCTGCTGGGCTGGGTTTCCACCCAGCGCTCGGGGACGGCCTTCGCCATGATCTCGCTCGGCGTTGCCGAATTGATCGCTTCCTCTGCCTTGATCCTGCGTACCTTCTTCGGCGGCGAAGCCGGCGTCTCCGCCAACCGTACCAAATTGTTCAAAATGTTCGGCTGGAGTTTCGGCCCGCAGATCCAGATCTATTATCTGGTCGCGGCATGGACGCTGATCGCGGTGATCGCGATGTACGCGCTGACCCGCACGCCGCTCGGACGAATGTGCAACGCCGTGCGCGACAATCCGGAGCGCGTCCAGTTTGTCGGCTACAATCCGCACGTCGTCCGTTATCTGGCCTTCTGCTTCTCCGGCTTCTTCGCAGGAATTGCAGGCGCCTTGGCTGCGATCAATTTCGAGATCGCCAACTCCGCCTATCTTGGAGCGGCACAGTCGGGGACGGTATTGTTCGCTGCCTACATCGGCGGCATCGGCTTTTTCATCGGTCCCATTGTCGGCGCGATCTTCGTCACGTTGCTTTCACTGGGCTTAAGCGACCTGACGCAGGTTTGGCAGCTTTACTTCGGACTGATCTTCATCGCGGTGGTGTTGTTCGCGCCGGGCGGCATCACCGGGCTCCTGATGATGCATCGCCCGCTGCTCAGGGCAGGCACGCTGCAGAAGGTATTGCCGACCTACCTGGAAGCTCTGATTCCGACGCTGGCGATGCTCGCTGGCCTTGTGCTGGCGCTGGAAACGATCGTGCACTACATGGTCAACCCCGGTGACGATTCCCACATCAAGGCGTTCGGCATCAGCTTCGATGCGGCGAGCCCCATGATATGGGCGATGTCGGTCATTCTCCCGGTTGGTGGATTTCTGGTGGCGCGAAGGACCTGGATCCGGGTCGCTCACGCCTGGAACGACGCCACCAGCGCAGCGCGCGAAAAAGGAATCGCCGCATGAGCGCTGCAATCGAACTGCGCGGGGTCGAAAAGAGCTTTGGCAACATCGCCATTATCAGAAATATCAATCTGAGCGTGGCGCAGGGCGAACGTCACGCGCTGATCGGCCCGAACGGCGCCGGCAAATCGACGACCTTTAATCTGATCAGCGGATACATGGCGCCGACATCGGGCGCAGTGCTGCTCCGCGGCGAGGTGGTTTCCGGCCTGCCGCCCTACCAGATCAACCGGCGCGGGCTGTCGCGCAGCTTTCAGGTCACCAACGTCTTTGCCAATATGAGCGTGTGGGAGAACCTGCGCTGCGCGGTCCTGTGGTCGACCGGCCAGCGCTACGCGTTCTGGAAGAATATCGACAATCTGCCTGAGGTGCGTGAGCGTACCGCGCAGATTCTGGCCGACATCCATCTCACCGCCCGGCGCGACGTGCCGGCCGGCCTTCTGACCTATGCCGAGCAGCGCGCGCTGGAAATCGGCATCACGGTTGCGGGCGGCGCCGATGTCATCCTGCTTGACGAACCGACAGCAGGCATGAGCCATGCGGAGACCGAACGCGCCGTGACGCTGATCCGCCGCCTGACCGAAGGCCGCACGCTCCTGATCGTCGAACACGACATGAGCGTGGTGTTTGGGCTGGCCGACCGGATTTCGGTGCTGGTCTATGGCCAGATCATCGCCTCCGGCACGCCGGAAGAAATTCGCGGCAATCCGAAGGTCAAGGAAGCCTATCTCGGCGAGGAAGCGGCATGATGCTCGAGGTGCAGGGCCTGAACGCCTATTACGGCAAGAGCCACATCCTGCAAGGCGTAGACATGCATATCGACGCGGGAGAGGTGGTGAGCCTGTTGGGGCGCAACGGCGTCGGACGCTCCACCACCGTCAAGGCGATCATGGGCGAAGTGCCGCCGCAGGGCTCCATCATATTCAATGGCTCCGACATCGCGGGCTTACCGAGCTACCGCATCGCCCGCCTCGGGCTCGGCTACGTGCCGGAGCATCGCGACATCTTTCCCGGATTGACGGTGCGGCAAAACCTCGTCCTTGGCATCAAGGATACCAGGCGTCCAGGCAAGTGGCGGCTGGAGGACATGCTCGAAATGTTCCCAAATCTTGCGGCGCGGGCCGACACCGCAGCCGGCGTCCTGTCCGGCGGTGAAAAGCAGATGCTGACAATTTGCCGCACGCTGATGGGTGACCCCGAACTCATCATGATCGACGAACCGACCGAGGGACTAGCCCCGCTCATCGTGCAACAGGTCGGCGATCTCATTGCCGAAATCGCCAGACGGGGCCTCGCCATTCTGCTGGTGGAGCAGAAACTCTCGATCGCGATGCGGATTTCGCACCGCGTCTACGTAATGGGCCACGGCCGCATCGTGTTCGAGGGCACGCCCGCCGAACTAAAGGCGAACGAGGCGGTGCGCAAGGAATGGCTGGAAGTGTAAGACCAAAGTCGATCAGATCTGACCGGCTGCGTTAACCGCAATCTTTGCCGACATTTTCCCGCCGAAACCGGTTGACCCGCCGCGATGAACCGGGTTGATCTGATGGTCGCAAAACCGAAGACCAAGAGCGCCGCAGGCGCCATCGTTCATTTGCGCGCATTCTGATCGCAAGGCGCCGAACGGCTGTTTTGCGAAAAGTGCGTCTACGGAGGGGATGCGTGGAAAACGCTTTGGAAGTGCGCGGGGTATCACTGCGCTTTGGCGGCGTGCGTGCGCTCAGCGACGTGAGCTTTGCCGTCAAGGCGGGCGAATTGTTTTCCATCATCGGACCCAATGGCGCCGGCAAGACCTCGATCGTCAACTGCATCTCGGGCCGCTACCGGCCGACCGAGGGCCAACTGTTCTACCGCGGACAGGACATCACGACGCTGAACCCGAACGCGCGGCCGCGGCTTGGCATCGGCCGTACCTTCCAGAACCTGGCCCTGTTTCACCATATGAGCGTGCTCGACAACATCATGGTCGGGCGGCACCACCTTTTGAAGAACAATTTCATCACGGGATCGCTGTACTGGTTCACCGGCGCCCGCCGGGAGGAGCTCGAGCACCGCCGCAAGGTCGAGGAGATCATCGACTTTCTCGACCTGCAGTCGGTGCGCAAGGCCACCGCCGGCACCCTTCCCTATGGGCTGCGCAAGCGGGTGGAGCTGGCGCGCGCCATGGCGCTGGAACCGCAACTGATCCTGCTCGACGAGCCCATGGCCGGCATGAATTTCGAAGAGAAGGAGGACATGGCGCGCTACATCGTCGATCTCAACGAAGAGTTCGGCATGACAGTCATGATGATCGAGCACGACATGGGCGTGGTGATGGATATTTCGCACAGGGTCATGGTGCTGGATTTCGGCCGCAAGATCGCCGAAGGCGATCCGGCACACGTGCTGGCCGATCCCCACGTCAAGCGCGCCTATCTCGGCGAGGAGGATGAGGTGCTGGTCGATCCCGACGAACGGCCTGGCGCCGCAGCCGCGGAGACTGCCGCATGATGGATTACGCCGGCCGGGTCGAACAGGCCGATACCTACCCGAAGCTGTTGCGCCTCAACGCCAGGGAATTCGGCAGCGAGATCGCGCTGCGCGAAAAAGATCTCGGACTGTGGAAGGTGTTCGCCTGGAACGACTACCAGAGCCGCGTCCACGACTTCGCGCTCGGCCTGGTCGAACTTGGTCTTGGCCGCGGCGACGTCATCGGCATCATCGGCGACAACCGGCCGGACTGGGTGGCGGCCGAAATCGCCAGCCACGCCATCGGCGCGATGAGCCTTGGCCTCTATCGCGATGTGCTCGACGAGGAAGCGGCCTACCTGCTCAATTATGGCGAAGCGAGACTTGTGTTCGCCGAGGACGAAGAGCAGGTCGACAAGCTCTTGAGTCTCGCCGATCGCGCCCCGCACCTGAAGCACATCGTCTACTCCGATCCCCGGGGACTGCGGAAATATGACGATCCCCGCCTGATGCCGGCGGACAAGCTTGCAGCCATGGGACGCGAGCGCGCGGGCCGCGAGGCGGGCCTTTACGATCGCCTCGTGGATGCAACGAGCGGCGAGGATGTGGCCATCCTCTGTACCACCTCGGGCACCACGGCCCACCCGAAACTGGCGATGCTTGCCGCGGGCAGAATACTGCGGCATTGCGCGACCTATCTTGCCTTCGATCCGAAGGGGCCGGACGACGAATACGTATCGGTGCTGCCGCTGCCCTGGATCATGGAACAGGTTTATGTGCTCGGCAAAGGGCTGCTCTGCCGGATGAAGGTCAACTTCGTCGAGGAGCCCGACACGATGATGAACGATTTCCGGGAGATCGCGCCGACCTTCGTGTTGTTCGCGCCGCGGGTCTGGGAAGCGATCGCCGCCGACGTGCGCGCCCGCGTGATGGACTCTTCCGCGCTCAAGCAGAGCCTCTATTATCTCGGGATGAAGGCAGGCCTTTCGGCGCTTGACCGCAACCGTCACTCGGCCGTCGCCAACTCCCTGTTGTTCCGCGCGCTGCGCGACCGCCTCGGCTTCACCCGTCTTCGCTCCGCGGCGACCGGCGGCGCGGCGCTCGGCCCTGACACATTCAAATTCTTCCAGGCCATGGGCGTGCCGCTGCGCACGCTCTACGGCCAGACCGAGACCTTGGGCGCCTATACGCTGCACAGGGAGGGAGAGGTCGATCCGGACACCACTGGCGTTGCGATGTCCGAGGCAATTGAACTGCGCATCGACAATCCGGACATCCACGGTGTCGGCGAGATCATGGTGCGCCATCCCAACATGTTCCTTGGCTACTACAAGAACCCGCAGGCCTCGGCGGCCGACATCGAGGACGGCTGGCTGCATTCCGGCGACGCCGGCTATTTCAACGACAAGAAGCAGCTCGTGGTCATCGACCGCATCAAGGATCTGGCGGAAACCGCGCGCGGCGAGCGCTTCTCGCCCCAATACCTGGAGAACAAGCTGAAGTTTTCGCCCTATATCGCCGAGACCGTGGTGCTCGGCGCCGGTCGCGAGCGGCTCGCGGCGATGATCTGCATCCGCTTCTCGATCATCTCGAAATGGGCGGAGAAGAACCGGATCGCGTTTACGACCTATACCGACCTTTCCTCGCGTCCGGAGGTCTACGCGCTGCTGCAGAAGGAGGTCGAGGCGGTCAACGCCACGCTGCCGCCGGCGCAGCGCATTTCCCGCTTTCTTCTGCTCTACAAGGAACTCGACGCCGACGACGGCGAACTGACGCGCACGCGAAAGGTCCGTCGTGGCGTGATCAACGAGAAATACGCCGACATCATCGAAGGCATCTATGACGGTAAACAGGCGATCGCGGTCGATACCGTCATTCGCTTCCAGGACGGCACCACGCAGCGGGTGCGAACGACGCTGAGAGTGGTCGACCTTTCCCATGAAGCCACCGTCGCGGAGGCCGCGGAATGAGGAAGATGCCGCTGAGAACGACGGCGCTTCGCCTCTCCCCGCGTGCGGGGAGAGGTCGGATCGCGTTAGCGATCCGGGTGAGGGGGAGCCTCCGCGAGTGCAGTCGCGATTATTTCCGCTTTCGTGGCAGTTCTGCGCAGGCGTCCAGCGCGCTGGGTTTTGATCTCATTGGCAGCTCGCATATGGAAACTCCCCCTCACCCGGATTGCTTCGCAATCCGACCTCTCCCCGCACGCGGGGAGAGGTTATCACCTCGCGCAATCTCATGAACACGCACTTCCTGATCGAGCTCCTGGTCAACGGCCTCGTGGTCGGCACGCTCTACGGCGTGGTCGCGATGTCGTTCGTGCTGATCTACAAGGCGACGCAGGTGGTCAACTTCGCGCAAGGAGAATTGCTCCTGATCGGCGCCTGGGTGTGCTGGGCGCTGCTCACCAGATATGAGGTGCCGTTCTGGCTCGGCATGCCGCTGACGCTGCTGTTCATGTTCATCTTCGGCATCGCGATCCAGATCGTGATCCTGCGGCCGATGATCGGCGAGCCGATCATCTCGGTGATCATGGTGACGATCGGGTTGTCGATGGTGTTCCAGGCCGCGCTGAAATGGATTTTTGGCGTCAACCCGCAACCGTTCCCTCGCGTTTTCAACAGCCAGTCGGTGAACCTGTTCGGCCTGCAAATCCAGACCGTCTATGTCATGAGCCTGATCGTTTCGTTAGCCATGATGATCGGCATGGCCTGGTTTTTCCGTTCCTCGAAGTATGGCCTTGCCATGCGCGCCACCGCGTTCAACCAGCAGGTGGCGCAGTCGCTCGGCATTTCAGTGAAGAACGTGTTCGCGATGGCCTGGGCAATCTCGGCGACGGTTTCGGCCGTTGCGGGCGTCGTGGTAGCCGTCGTCAATGGCGTGTCGTCAGGCCTCTCGGCCTACGGCATCAAGGTGTTTCCGGCCGCAATTCTCGGCGGGCTCGATTCGATTGCAGGCGCAGTGCTCGGCGGCATCATCATTGGGCTGCTCGAAAACATCGCCCAATATGTCGACAGCGAATATTTGCACTGGGGCAATCTCTATGAGATCGCGCCGTTCTACGTGTTGATCATCATCCTGATGATCAAGCCCTATGGCCTGTTCGGCACCAGGGACATCGAGCGGATTTGACTTCCGATGGCAAGCCCCTCCCTCATCCCCTCCGGCGACTTCCGCACTTCCTACGCGGCCGACACCACGATCTTTCCGACCACGAGCAGCCGCAACTTCGCGATTCTTGGCGTCATCGCCGCCTGCCTTGCGCCGATGATCCTGAGCAACTACTGGCTCAGCATCTCGATCCAGATCGGAATCTTCGCGATCGCAGCACTGGGTTTGAATATTCTTGTCGGCTTCACCGGCCAGATCTCGATCGGCCACGCCGCGTTTTTTCTGCTCGGCGCGTTCACCTCGGCCTATATCTCCAACAATTCGCCGATCCCGGTGTTCTTCGCCATTCCGCTCGCCGGCGTGGTGACGGCACTGGTGGGTCTGATCTTCGGCTTGCCGGCGGCACGGTTGAAGGGGCTTTATCTCGTCATCGCGACGTTGGCCGCGCAATATATCCTGCTCGACTTCTTCTCGCGCGCCGAATGGTTTTCCGGCGGCTCGGTGCCGGCCAGCGCCAATCCATTCTCGATTTTCGGCTACACGCTGCGCGGCGACCGGCAATATTTCTACGTGGTGCTGGCGTATCTGGTGATCAGCTTTCTGCTCGTCACCAATCTGATGCGCACCCGCGACGGCCGCGCACTGGTCGCGATCCGCGACCACTATCTTTCGGCCGAAATCATGGGCATCAACTTGACCAAATACCGGACATTGTCGTTCGGCCTGGCGGCGTTCTTCGCCGGCATTGCGGGTGCGCTCTACGCCCACTACCAGCTTGTGATTTCGCAGGAGGGCTTTGGCATCGACCGCTCGATCCTGTTCCTGGCCATGATCATCATCGGCGGCACCGGTTCGATCATGGGCACGCTGATGGGTACCGCCTTCGTGGTGCTGCTGCCGGAAACGATGGAGTGGATGAGCCTGCATCTGAAAGGCAGCGCGATCGATCACGCGCTGTCGCTCAACAACAACATCACTTTTCTGCGCGAGATCACCATCGGGCTGATCATCATCGCGTTCCTGATGTTCGAACCCGACGGGCTCGCGCATCGCTGGCGCCAGATCAAGACCTACTGGAAACTTTACCCGTTTTCACATTGAGGTTGGAACGCAACCGACTACAATAGACCCTAACAAGGAAAACCGGAGGAATTACCCATGACCCTGAAATCCCTGCTTGGTACCGTTTCGCTGGCGCTGCTGCTTGGTGCCGCTGCGTCGACGGCGCAAGCCCAGATCGCCATCGGCCACCTGGAGGACTTGTCGGGGGGCACATCCGACGTCGGTACGCCCTATGGACAGGGCGTCGCGGACACCTTTGCCTGGGTCAACAAGAATGGCGGCGTCGGCGGCAAGCAGCTCAACGTCGACAGCAATGATTACGGCTATCAGGTGCCGCGCGCGGTCGCGCTTTACAAGAAGTGGTCGGCGCCCGACAACAAGGTCGCGGCGATCATGGGCTGGGGTACGGCCGATACCGAGGCGCTGACCGGCTTCGTTGCGCAGGACAAGATTCCGTATATCTCCGCCTCCTACGCCGCGGCGCTCACCGACCCGGAAGGCCTCAGCGGCAAGGCCAAGCCCTCGCCCTACAATTTCTTCTACGGCCCGAGCTATTCCGATGCCATGCGGGCATTGATCACCTGGGCGGCCGAGGACTGGAAAGCCAAGGGCAAGCCGGGCAAGCCCAAGTTCGTCCATATGGGCGCCAATCATCCCTACCCCAACGCGCCGAAGGCGGCAGGCGAAGCGCTCGCGACCGAACTCGGCTTCGAGGTGCTGCCGCCGATCGTATTTGCGCTGGCACCGGGGGACTATAGTGCGCAGTGCCTTTCGCTGAAAAGCTCCGGCGCGAACTACGCCTATCTCGGCAATACCGCCGGCTCCAATATTTCGGTGCTGAAGGCGTGCAAGGCAGCCGGCGTCGATGTCCAGTTCCTCGGCAACGTCTGGGGCATGGACGAGAATGGCGCCAAGACTGCAAGCGATGCCGCCAACGGCGTCGTCTTCCCGCTGCGCACGGCGGTCACCTGGGGCGGCAATGCACCGGGCATGAAGACGGTAGCGGAAATTTCCCGGATGTCCGATCCGACCGGTAAGGTCTATCGCCCCGTGCATTACATCGCCGGCGTCTGCACGGCATTATACACCAGGGAAGCGCTGGACTGGGCGGCCAAGAATGGCGGCGCGACCGGCGAGAACGTCGCCAAGGGCTTTTATCAGAAGTCCAACTGGGTGCCGGCAGGCATGGAGGGCGTCTGCAATCCCTCGACCTGGACCGACAAGGACCATCGCGGCACGCTCAAGGTCGATCTCTATCGCATGAACGTCTCCGGTTCGACCGACGGCGATCTCAACGAGCTGATGGCCAAGGGCACCATCAAGCTCGAAAAGGTCAAGACCGTCGAATTGCCGCGCAAACCGGAATGGCTCGGGTGGTGAGGTCTACCTCTGGCGTCATGGCCGGGCTTGTCCGGGCCATCCACGCCTGATTTTTACCGAGCGACAAGACGCGGATGCCCGGCACGAGGCCGGGCATGACGGTGCAACGGGCAACGCAACGGCCATGACCGAAACCTTCGAAGCAGCGCGCCCCGCGCATGCCGCCGGCAGCAAAGCGCCCCTGCTTGCCGTGCGCAACATCGAGGTGGTCTATGACGACGTCATCCTGGTGCTGCGCGGCTTGAGCCTCGAAGTGCCGAAGGGCGCGATCGTGGCGCTGTTGGGAGCCAATGGCGCAGGCAAATCGACAACGCTGAAAGCAATCTCGGGGCTTCTGAAGACCGAAGACGGCGAGGTCACCCGCGGCGAAATCATGTTCGACGGCGAGCGCATCGACGGCATCGATCCCGATCGGATCGTGCGCCGCGGCATCTTTCAGGTGATGGAGGGCCGGCGGATCATCGCCGACATGACATCGCTGGAGAATTTGCGGCTCGGGGCCTTTACCCGCAGCGACAATGAAGTCACCGCCGACATCGACATGGTCTTCAATTATTTCCCGCGCCTGAAGGAGCGCACGGGGCTGGCCGGCTATCTATCCGGCGGCGAACAGCAGATGCTGGCGATCGGCCGCGCGCTGATGGCGCGACCCAAGATGATCCTGATGGATGAACCTTCGATGGGCCTGTCGCCGCTGCTTGTGAAGGAGGTATTCGCCATCATCAGGGCGATCAACAGGGATCTCGGCGTCACCATCCTGCTGGTGGAACAGAACGCGCGCGCGGCGCTCTCGGTCGCAAGTCACGGCTACATCATGGAGCAGGGCAAGGTGGTGCTCGACGGCACGGCCGACGAATTGCGCGACAACGAGGACGTCAAGGAATTTTATCTCGGCGGCGCAGGCGACCAGCGCAAGAGTTTCAAGAACCTGAAAAGTTTCAAACGTCGGAAACGGTGGCTGTGAGGTTGGATTTCTCGACGGTCATGCCCGGCACTCGGGTCCGGCTTCGCCGGCCCGAGCACAGGCCTATTGTGCCGGGCATCCACGTCTTTTGACTCCCGATTTCAGCAAAGACGTGGATGGCCGGGACGAGCCAGGACCAGCCCGGCCATGACGGAGCAAACTGGGGAAACATGCCCATGACCGACCACTACGACATCCGTGAGACCCGCGACCCCGCCGAGCGCGAGGCGGAACTGCTTTCGCGACTGCCGGACGTGCTGCGGAAGGCGCTGGCGGCGCCTGCCTATGCCGAACGCCTCAGGGGTATCGATCCCGCGCGCATCAACGGCCGATCGGCGCTGGCGGGCCTATCGGTGCTGCGCAAAGCGGACTTGCCCGCCCTGCACAAGGTGGCCCCGCCGTTCGGCGGTTTCGTGCCAAGCGCCCCCGGTTCGTTTGGGCGGCTATTCACCTCGCCCGGGCCAATCTTCGAGCCGGAAGCAGCCCATGCCGATCCCTGGCGCGGCGCGCGGGCGCTGTATGCGGCCGGTTTTCGCAGGGGCGACGTGGTGCTCAACACCTTCAGCTATCATCTCACCCCCGGCGGTTTTATTTTTGATACCTCGGCGCGTGCGCTGGGCTGCGCGGTGATTCCGGCCGGCCCTGGCAACCTCGAGGCGCAATTCGAGCTGATCGAGGCTTATTCGCCGGTTGGCTATTGCGGCACCCCCGATTTCCTGAAGATCCTGCTCGATGCCGCCGCAAGCGGTGGACGAGAAGTCTCCTCGATCAGGCGTGCGGCTGTTTCCGGCGCGGCGTTTCCAAAGTCGCTGCAGGAGGAAATCAAATCGCGCGGCATCGACGCCTATCAGTCCTTCGGCACGGCCGATCTCGGCCTGATCGCCTATGAGACGCCGGCGCGTGAGGGGATGGTGGTCAACGAAGACCTGATCGTGGAGATCGTGCGGCCCGGCACCGGCGATCCCGTCGCCGAGGGCGAGGTCGGCGAGATCGTCGTGACCTCGCTCGATCCTGATCACCCCTGGATACGTCTTGCGATCGGCGACCTGACAGCCGCCCTGCCCGGCCGCAGTTCGTGCGGCCGCACCAATATGCGGATCAAGGGCTGGATGGGACGCGCCGACCAGACCACCAAGGTCAAGGGCATGTTCGTTCGCCCAGAACAGATTGCCGAGGTCGGCAAGCGTCACGGCGAGCTTGGACGGCTGCGGCTGGTCGTTACGCGAGAAAACGAGCAGGACGCGATGATGCTCAGATGCGAATGCGCATCGCCCAACGATGCGCTGCGAGAGGATATTATCGCGACGCTGCGCGCGGTGACCAAGCTC
>CAVRMY010000032.1:0-155985 GCA_963721935.1 uncultured Alphaproteobacteria bacterium | reverse complement strand
CAGCATCAACCTGCAGCATGGAGTTGGGGCAAACGGCGCTGGTCTAAATCAGCGCCTGCTGCGCTCTTGCGCGACTGATATAATTTTAGAACACTCCGAGACGTTTCGTGATTGAGACGAGCAAATTCTTCTCTCTTCCCATCTAGGTCATGTGCAGAAATGCGGTGATCTTTTGCGCCAAGGAACAGCAGCGACATCGCGGTCTCCCAGCCGAAGCCAAGGGCCTTTGCCAAGATCAGTGTCATCTCGCTGTTATGCACCAACGCGCGCTCTACGACGTCGACTGGTAATGAGCACAACAGAGACAGTCCAACCGTGGCCTCTTCGATCTTATGGGCTCGGGCGTAATCCAGAATGCTGTTCTCATTCAAATTGCCATACTGATGCTGGGCAGTTACGACCCTCTTTGCGTTAAAATAGCTCTTTGATGCCGGACCAAACTTCGATTGTAGCGCGCCTGTGACTTCGGTAACCGAGTTCTGAATCTGGTCCACTAAATCGGGACGCTCCTGCTCGAGTTTCCGTTTTACGTCGTCCGAAGCCTTTGCGATCAGTTGCTGGAACATATGCCTCGGAATTTCCTTCCGAAGTCCGATGTGCTCGGCGAGGATCGAATCGCCCTCAGACCTTTTAATCATTTGCAAAAAGCCGAAATCCGAGAAACGCGCGCCAGTGTTTGCCGCAATCGAGTGCACTACTTCCCGATTGCCGCGCGTCACGAGCTCGTCCGTCACCACGACGGGAATCGAACGTCGCTTGGAGATCGCGAGAAGGTGTGCCTGGCTTTTGGTTCTGGCATTGGCGAGTAACGTCTTATCGTCAAGCCGCTCGGAGTGCTGAAGGACGGGCCCGCGACGTCAATAAAATCATCAGAGGCGAGGACCATGATTACGTTGAACGGAGCATTGCCGGAGTGGGCCAGTCGCTTTGCGAGCTTGGCTCGGGCAGCCCCTTCAATTTCGTCCGCTAGTCGCCCGATCACCTCACCGAATACCCAGATTTGATCTTCCGTGTAGCGGCCCGCTATCAAAAGATCGGTTGCATGCCACAGCGCTCGTGCACGACTTTCGGGAGATCCGTGCAAAACCGCTTCATCAATTTCCTGCAAAAATGATCTGGCTTCGGTCATCGAGCAAACCCACGACACTGTCACTAATGTCTCCGGGGTCATCAATAAGCATAAATTTTTAAAGACCCGGTTGGGATTTCGCTCGAATTTTAACGTAACCTGCAATTTAACCGTTCCCGGGCGCATCTTCGCGGTGACCTTCTGGTAGTCGCCGTGTGAATGAGAATAGCCGTCGCTGGGACATCGGTGGCGGCTTTTTATCAGCGCACCTTAAGGCCGCACATGTCGCCGGTCTCGCGCCAAGCCTTCATCAGCGCGAAGAAGGCATCCGACCCGGGGCCGTATAGGCCGTCGAACAGGCCCTGGCCTTCACCGGCGCGCCCTTCACCATTGTAATAGCCCGGAGTGCAGGCCTGTCGGAACGCGAGGTTGTCGATTGCGGTAGCGCGAATGGTCTCCAGCCAGCCGGACTCCGCCTCGAGCGTAGGCTCCACCATCTGCGCCTGCTGCTCCGATGCTGCCTTCACGACATGGGCAACGTGGCGCGCCTGTTCGTCCAGCATGTGCGGAAAGTTCGGCGTAAAGGTGTTTTGGGTAACGCCTAGGTGGAAACAGTTCGGGAAACCATGGCTGAAAAAGCCGTGCAGCGTGCGCAGGCCCGAGGACCAGTAATCGGTGAGCTTGCGCCCGTCGCGGCCATAGATCTCAAAGCCCGACCGCCGAGTGTAAGCGGTGCCCACCTCGAAGCCAGTGGCGAAGATGATGCAGTCCACCTCGTATTCGAGGCCGTCGAACACCAGCCCGGTCTCGCTCACTCGGTCGACGCCGCGGCCTAACGTATCCACCAAGGTCACGTTCGGTCGGTTGAACGTCGGCAGGTAGTCGTCATTGAAGGTCGGCCGCTTACAGAATTGGCGGTACCAGGGTTTCAGTGCCTCTGCGGTCTTGGGGTCCTTTACCGTGGCGTCGATCCGGGCGCGTATCTGGTTCATCTTCTTGAAATCTGAGTTCTCTATCATCCGGCCCAGTTCCTCGAGCGCCACGCCGCCCCGGGCAGCGCGGGCCGCGGCGCCGGGGCCGAGGTTGCGGAAGATGTCGGTCCAGCCGTCGCTGACGAGGTCCTCATCTTGCGGGAGGCCCGAGAACATGGTGTTGAAGTTCTCCATCCGCCGTTTCTGCCAACCGGGCGTCAGCTTTTTCACCCATTCCGGGTCGGTGGGCTTGTTGCCGCGCACGTCGACCGACGAGGGCGTCCGCTGGAAAACATAGAGGTGCTTGGCATGACGGCCCAGGTGCGGGACGCACTGGATGGCCGTGGCCCCGGTGCCGATGATCGCCACCCGTTTGTCGGCAAGCTTTGTTAGCCCGCCCTCGGTCGAGCCGCCAGTGTAGCCGTAGTCCCAGCGGCTGGTGTGGAAGCTATGGCCCTTGAAGGTCTCTATGCCGGGGATGCCGGGCAGCTTCGGCCGGTTCAGCGGACCGCTGGAGATGACCACGAAGCGGGCGTGCATGGCGTCGCCGCGGTTGGTGGTGATCAGCCATCGGCTCTCATCCTGCAGCCAGCGCATCTCGCTGATCTCGGTCTGGAAGCAGGCCAGGCGATAGAGGTCGAAGTGCTCGCCAATCCGACGCGCATGCGCACGGATCTCGTTGCCGAAGCTGTATTTCTCCTTGGGGATGTAGCCGGTCTCTTCCAGCAGTGGCAGGTAGATGTAGCTTTCGATGTCGCACTGTGCGCCTGGATATCGATTCCAGTACCAAGTGCCGCCGAAGTCGCCGCCTTTCTCTATGATGCGAATATCCTTGACCCCGACCTTGCGCAGACGCGCCGCGGCCAAGAGGCCGCCGAAGCCGCCGCCCACGATCACCACGTCGACCGCGTCGGTTAGCGGCTTGCGGTGAAGCCGGGTTCGACGTGCGGATCGTCGATATAGTGGCGAAAGTCGGCGGTCATCTCGACGTACTGGTCATTGGCTCGGGGCGCAGCCGCCGGTCGCGCTCGTGACGGTACTTCTCGCGCAGGGCATCGGGATCGAAGTCAAGGGTCTCGCTCATGTGCCGCTCCCCTTATCCTCGGCACGAGCCGAGCCCATGCGGCGGACGAACTTAAGTCAACTTACGCAGAACACGCAAGGTTTGTAGTCTCCCATCGACCGCCGGTAACAAGCAGGATGTGAAGTGCGTAGCGCCGCCACCATCTTGATGCTCGTGACGTTCGACGGTTTTACCTTGTGACCGCAACACGGAGACGGCCGTTCAGATTTGCGAGGATGTGTCTTTGGCATCGAGTGGCGCTTTGAGAAAGCGCGTGGTCGCCGAGGGCTCAGCAGCCTTAATGCACTAGATTGGCTTCGACCGACAGAGCGTCCACAAGCTTATTAGCCAACATCCTGACTACGTTCGGCTTTGTAAGTCCAATCATCCGCTATAGGGCGTCTACCAGCGAAACGCAGCCTTGCGGATTGCTTCTTGAATTCTCTGAACCGTTTTGCACTTCTTCGAACCCAAAACAATCCAAGAAGGACAGAACTCTCACGCCGCCTTGAACCGCTCGAAGCGCAGCGCGAGCCGGTCGCGGTCCGGGTGATCCTTCACGCGGCTGGCAGATGGATGGTTCCGCCGTTCAGCCGCTTTAGGGCTTCAAGCATTGGACCGTCCTTCCGACTAGCAGTCGCTCAGACACATGCAGCCGATAGTCTGGGTCGATGCCAATCAGGTGGGCGTCGAACGCTGCATGATGGATTTTTGACAACGGGATGCCGTTGGGAACCACCGGCTGGCCGAGCTCTCGTCCTTGTCAGCGACGATGTGAGCCGCGTCGAGCAACAGCGGCTCCGGCAGTCCCGAGAGCGCGCAGCGGCCGTTGTAAGCAGTGATGACAGCCTCGCGGAATGACGCCTGGTGGAGCCTTTGCTTGACGGCGCGCAGGGCGTAGCGCCGTTCGAGCGCGGTCTCGGGCGGTGCCAGGACTTCCTGATCGGGCACCCCGAATGCGACGCGCGCCTTCAACGCCTTGGCGTCCCACCCGAAATGAAGGCCGGCAGCATGGCCTGATAGCGGCCGGGCGCTATACCGAGGAAATAGATGATCGGTATTTGGTTTTCGAAAGCCTCGCGAAGCCATTGATTGTCGGCGGCGTTCGGGTCCTTGCCCATGAAGGCGTAGTCGATCGTTTCGTCGCCCTCGAAAATCTGGCGATGCACCTCGCGCTGGTCGTCGTACCAAACCTTGCCACCCGGCTTTGGGAATACGGTCTTGATCGACAGCAGGAACCGCATCTGCTGCGGCTTGAAGATGCCGCGTTGCGGATTGATGAGCGGGATGCGCTGCCCTCAAATATAAAGCCGGGCTTCAATTCCGTGGCGGTCAGGTGATCATGAGCCTCGCCGAGCCTGCGCAGGTGCTCGAAAGCCGCTGATGCGCATCATCATGTCGCGGGCATCCCGTCATCGGCGTCCACCGGTCATCCCCGAAAACAGTGCTCGTTGTGCCAAGCTAAGGCACCGGGTCGGGACACTGACCAGTCCCTCGGAGGTCGATCTCGACCGTGCATTGCATAATAGTGCTTGCCGTTCTCAAACTCCTCCCTAATGCGACGGCTAACTTCGAACCGAAGGTCCGGCGTTACGGTTACGTAGCCGGCATCGAACAGACTATGAATGTCTCGGCGCAGTAGCAGGCCGTTCTTTGCCTCGTGCGGGCCCCCGTCGCCATAGGGGCGGATATGTGCAGCCTCAAGAGCCGGGAGGGTACGTTCCCGCGTCACCGCACAACGTCGACCGTAGATGTCTGTGACGAGCACGCGGAATGCGCCCTGGCCAAGACGGGGCTAACGAGGTGCGGCTCGCCGAACCGAGCGCATCTGAATGTACGTCAACCCCGATTGACCTAGACGATCGGTCGCCGACGGCTTGCCAAAGCGCGAGCCCTCGCCTTGCCGTATCGAAGGTCTTAAAGGATACGATATTCGGCGACCAACTCGCCGGCACGGGGATCCAATCGCGTCTCGGAAAAAGAACGGTTGGGTCAGAATGCGGCAACCTATCGGGAAGTCGCTTCGATGCCCGGGTCGGTGCGGCGATATCGAGCGATGCGCGCCGCATTTCCTGAGCAGACGCGCGCCATTCGCCTCGCCAAATGCGGCCCACGCAAGTGAGCACGGAAGCGCGGTTGCGTAGGCAAATATACCTCCCCCGACAATCACGTTCCGTGGAGCGTGCAGCTTGAATAGAAATAGCTCCCCGGGCTCAAGGGCGCGGAAGTGGCGGCCGATGGGGCCCAGAAATTTACCTCGCTCCGGTCCGGCTGCTGACGCAGCGTCTCAAACCAGTCATCATCGGTAACAGCGACAACGAGGTTGATGCCCATATCAATCGTCACCGCATCGGGGAAAGCCGCCCCCCTCTGTCCTAGATGAACTGGGCGCCATCAAACCACAGCCAAGGGTAGAGCCGCTAGGCTATTTCCAAGGCCCGAGCACGGTACTGACGAGGAACAGCCCCAGCCGGCCGGTGCCGGCTCAGGCCTATAAGTCTTGCCGAGCAAGGTTTGTCCGAAAACCTCGCGGTTGCGCCTGCAAGATAACAAGGTCGAACGCTCGCGCCCGACGGACGTTCCATCGTTTGGGGGTCTCACCTTACCCCTTCTTCAAATGGCTCTCGTGGACGGGCGGATCGATCTGGCTTTGCTCAGGCGCTCCATGGCGTTTCTTGGGCGCCGGAAGTCAACAACTCGCAAACCATGCGTCCTCTCGGCCTAGCCCGCTAACGATTTCGAAAAGGACCCCGTGCACAGTCGCTGCTGACCAACAGCAAACGGGGAGATGTCATGAGCGGGAAATCTGTCTTAGAGAATGTGCGCCGATATCGCACTATCGCTTCACTGTGCCGACAGACTGCAGCGTTCCGTCCTGATCAAAAATGGTCGCTCCTGGCCCAAGCATTTGAGTATGAGCGTCTCGCGAGGACGGAACTCGAAGGAACAGGCCCAATCGTTCGCGACACCGCGTCACGATGGGAGATGGCAGCCGCTGCGTAAGGCTGTCAAAGGTAACAAGGTCAAACGTTAGCGGCTCGCCGTAGTTCGATGGTTTTACCTTGCCTGTTGATGTTGCTACGAGACGATGACCCCACAGACTGGCTTGGTTGGCTGCGACCTCTATCACCTGAGCGGCGGCCCAATGCCGGACGCGGGACTTAAGATGGATGGGCGGAGGCGACAAGGAGTATGCGGCCTACTTTCGCCACCAAATCAGAGCTTCTCCTTCAGGGAGAGCTCTGCGTGAAATGACACGCTTGTCTTGCCAACCAGCGCAGTCCCGTCAACTTCCGCTTGGCCATCCGAGTATGTGCCGGTGAATTCCGACAACTCACTTCGCGACCGCCAAAAGCAAGGTTCTTGCCCACCGCCTTGCTGTGTTGATGGGAGACTAGTTCCCCTCGCCACTTCCCATTCCGAATCGCCCCGTTCCCGGCATAGTAGAAGTAGCTGTCGCCTCCCAGGATGCGGCCGTTGTTACAAAGCACAAGCACGCCGGTCGCCCGGCCGGACTTGCCGTCGCGCATCTCAATGTTGACCACATATGCTCCACGTCAATCTCGGTTTGCTTGATCTTCACGACGATCAGACCCTCGAGAATTTCCTTTTGTGCCATCAATGTTCTTCGACTTCGGGTCCGCTGGCACTACACCCTCTCAAGGCGCCGCTCCAAAAGTTTCCCCCCCCCCGATCCACGCCAATCCACAATCTGTAGCGGCTGGCTGGGCGTGTCTCAAGCGGCGCATACTGTGGGGATTACCACCAAATCCCGACAGAGCATCTACCGCGCAGCAATCCGCATGTGCGGCGGAGCGGGCAAGGTGGTTTGAAGATAGGGCGACGCATCAGCGTCACTGGTGACGTCGACCATCGCAGAGGCGCACTAAATCTGGAATAGTCTTCCCTTACGGAAGCGCGGGGAGAGGTGGCTTGCCGCTTTGAGGACACAAGTCGGATGGGCACGACGGCCAACCCTCCGCAGGTATTGAAGATCGTTTCATGGTGGTAGTTCCTCCTCGACGCAAAGTGACGGGACTGCCAACCGTGATCACGGTTCCAACCCAATTCAGAAGAAATGTTCTCCTGTGGGTATCCTAGAAAAGACCGGGCGAACGCCGCTAGCAAACTTTAAACAATCTTTGAAAGTCCCTCTTGTCGCGCGAATGTGGGGTTCAGGGTGCCGAGACCGTTTGGCTCGCGCTGATCTGCCTGATCTCGCTGGGCATCCTCTTTACCTTGAGGAGCAACATCGGCGTACGCCCGATGCGTGGTGAGACGGCTTCGGTTCTCACCCCTTTGCCTTATCCACTCATCTCGATGATGACATTGTCGTCTTTGGGAAGTCGGATAGATTGCCGTCGCCCTATTTTGATAAATCCGCGGCGAAAATGGCCGACACGGCAGTACCCGAGGCGGCCTCGGTCCCGAAACAGGCTGACGATTTGGTTCCGCAATCCAAGTCCGAGGCTAGCGAGGTGACAACTTGGCATTGGCACGCTGGTTCTAGAATAACGAAGCCGGCACGGACGGTTGTGGAACCTCGCTCGGAAGGGCGGCTGCTCGCGTCAGCGATGAACGCGAACACGCACAACTGCACCGTGATGGTCGCGATAAAGCGGCAGGGGGGCTCAATCAACATCGCCGGCTTGCTCTCTGGCTCTCTTGCGAACGTCAGGTGGGGAGATAAGGACCATAGAGGACGTCCAGACGTCGCACACAAATTATTGCCAAAAACCAGCCAACAGCGATCACAAAGGCGTCGAACAGAACGAAATAGACGATTATCGCCACACACTCTAGCTCTATAACTATTCCTATCCAGCCAGCTGTGGTGCCCACGTTGACGAAACCACCGTGTTTACGCTAAGAATAATGCTAAAACGTGCGTTGTTCCTGTGGCCTCTTTGCGACGAACACACAAAAAGTGCCCCGGCGACCACGCCGGGGCATTTTGCACATCCGCCGATCCATCTCATCCTGCAGGCCGCGTTGGGATCCGATGCTCTTTTCCAGAAATCGCCGCCTGGTTAGTCGTCACATATTTGGTTGTCGTAATCGCCGCACCTATCGCGGCCAGACCGAAAGCAAAAAATAAAACAAAAGCCGCCGCTCGAATTTTCATAGGTCCGCGCTCCTTCCCCAGGGGCGCCCCCTAAGACCGACAGTATCCGCAAGAAATGCCGTTTCCAAGTCGCAAATGCCGCAGCGACCACGCAGTACAATCCCCGGTTCCCCGAAAAGTTCAGTTTCCAACCTTTGATGCGTGCGGTGGGCGTCGGCGTCAGATCGGCGGCGCAGGGCCAGTGTTTGCTTTCGCCGACGCCAAGCGTCAGGCGAGGACATGCCGATAGAGCTAGGACCGTTCAAAAGTAAGCGAGCCGGCCAGCTTGATCGCCTGCTCAACGCGCTCGACCGCTTCCATCTAGACTCGCGGGAACTCGACGTTTTTACGCGGTCGATAGCGGGTAAGCCTTCGTAGGCAAAGGGCTTGCTATGGAGAGCGCCGTCGAGCGTAATGTGCTGAATAATTGGTTTGGATGAGGGATCGGAGGCATCCATGTTCCCGACGTTGTCATTCGGAGACCAAGAATTTACTCCGCAGGAGATGAGCGCGCGATCCGAACAGGTTGCGGGAGCGATGACCGCTGTCGGTCTAAAAGAAGGAGATACCATTGCACTGATGTTACGCAATGAACCCGCGCTGATGGATGTTATGCTGGCTGCACGACAGTTGGGCCTCTACTTCACGCCGCTCAATTGGCACTTCAAAAGCGAAGAGGCGGAGTACATTGTCCGCGACTGTGGTGCGAAAGCCCTGTTCACTCATACTGATTTGTTTCAGCAAATTGCTGATGGTATCCCACTTGACGTTGCCGTTCTTACGCTCCGACCGAATCCGCTTACGATTGCTCTCTATAATATCCCCGAGCCGGCAACAGGTGTCCCGGATGGGACAAGCGACTGGGCTACGGTCGTTGCCAAGGCAATCCTTCACGGTACAAGCGCGATGATCCCGCGCGGAATGATCGCTTACACATCTGGGACTACCGGAAGGCCGAAGGGCGTTCGCCGCCTTCCTCCTTCACCGGACGAAGCAGCCGCGCTCGCCGAACGACTGGCGCAGATGTTCCAACGTGGACTGGGCATTACGCCTGAGGCGCGCTGTCTGATTTCCGCGCCGCTCTACCACAGTGCGCCATGCGCATCTGCACTTGTAGTGGCGCAACTTGGCGCGTGGCTGCGGCTCGAGCCGAGTTCGACGCTCAATCGACGCTTTCGACTATCGAACGCTTGCGGATATCCCATCCGTACCTTGTGCCGACCATGTACGTCCGGCTGCTTCGTCTTCCGGAGGACGCTCGCAAAGGCTACGATCTCAACTCGGTGCAATTCGTCAAGCCGACCGGCGCGCCATGTGCGCCGGATATTAAGCGAGCAATGATCGACTGGTGGGGAGAAGTTATCAACGAGGCCTATGCGTCCAGTGAGACAGGCTACCTTACAGCGATATCATCGGCCGAATCCCGCCATAAACCCGGCTCAGCCGGTCGGCCCATCGAAGGTGTGTCGATTAGAATTTTGGACGATGACGGGAATGAAGTGGCGGCGGGAGCAACGGGGGCGATCTGTGCCCGAAATTTCGCGACGCCGCTTTTTACCTATATCAACCAGAAGGGGACCGCAAGGCTATCGAGCATGATGGCTACGTTACGGTCGGTGATATCGGTTATCTGATGATGCAGGGTATCTCTACGTTAGCGACCGGAGAACTGATCTGGTACTCTCGGGCGGGGTGAACATCTATCCTGCCGAAATCGAACAAGTCTTGATCGGCATGCCAGGGGTCGCCGATTGCGCCGTCTTTCGGGTCCCCGATGCTGAATTCGGGCAATCACTCGTCGCTGCGGTACATACGGGCGGAGAGGCGATCCTGACAGCGCAAGAGGTTCGGGATTTCCTTTCGAAGAAACTCGCGAACTTTAAGGTCCCGCGAATAATCGAATTTAGGGACACTCTTCCGAAAGAGGACACAGGAAAGATATTCAGAGCGCCGGCTTCGAGAACAGTACGCTGCGCGCCAAGGCTGGCGGTGTGAAGCTCACGAGGCATGCGCCACCACTGATCGTCAAACCTTAACACTTTCTTAACGGCACTTTTCGCGCCCGGGATATTTTTCAACCACTTCTTCGCGCGCGCGAGACGGGGGCCTGTCCATGGTACCCGGGGGATAGATTTTGCGCCCTCAGCCTGACCCAAACTAGACGCCTTGCCCGGCGCGGCAATGGCATGCGGCCGATCGCGGTCGCTTCAGCCATAACCGCGAGGCAAGGATGAAACGTGATCTGTATGCGGAAGTTCGGCGCGCATTATTGCCGAGTTAGAAGCCGGCGCTGCCCCTTGGGTCAAGCCATGGTCGGCAACCCCCGGCGCGAATACCCCGTGCAATGCCGTGAGCAACAGGCCTTACTCTGGGTGCAACGTCGTCCTGTTGTGGATGGCGCAAGCGGCTGGCTATCGCACGCCGCGCTTTCTGACATTCAAGCAGGCTTTGGAGTTGGGCGGCAACGTCCGCAAGGGCGAGCACGGCACGAAGGTCTATTTCGTGAAGCAACTGCAGGTCCGCGACCAAGGCGCGGACGATAGCTCTTCAACGCGCCTGGTCCCGATGATGCGCGAATATACGGTTTTCAACGTCAACCAGTGCGAGAACCTTCCCGATAGCATCATCACAGGTAAGCCGATCCGCGTTCGCAATCCCGACACGCGCGACGAGCTTGCCGACGCTTTCCTGCACTCAACTGGCGCGGATATCCGCGAGGGCCACGGCGAAGCCTGCTACGTGCCGAGCCGGGATTTTATCTCGATGCCGGCATTCGCCGGGTTCAAGGGTGCGGATCACTTCTACAACGTGGCGTTCCACGAATTGACGCATTGGTCGGGCCATAAGTCGCGCCTAGATCGCGATTTGAAGAACCGTTTCGGCTCACGCGCCTACGCGGCCGAGGAACTGATTGCGGAGTTGGGCGCGGCGTTCCTGTGTGCGGAATTTGGCTTTGACGGCGACGTGCGCAGCGCGGGCTATATCGCCTCTTGGATTGAGCTTCTGAAGGCCGACAAACGGGCATTCTTTACGGCCTGCAGCCATGCGTCCAAGGCTGCGGACTACCTGCGCGGCCTGGCCCTTGCCGAACCCGCGGAAAGGGCGGCGTGATGGCCCCGACCACCGACCCCAACGCCCATGGCCGTGAGCCGCTCTACGACATCGACCCGCGACCGGCGTCAGCATCGAGGTCTTCTATGCCGACCGCACGCTGGAGACGTTCGGCAGGAGCGGCGCGGTTGGTTTTGGTGGTCGCGCCGTCGCGGCTTTCGCCAGACGGTCCGGCCACTGGCCCGTTCGCTACTAGCTACGCGGCGTATCGGAACGCGATGAATGGTTAATCTCGCGCTCGCGGCTTTGATATTGCTTCCGCGGGCAACATGCGTGGAAGCACCCATCGGGTAGGCGGAGAAAAATGCAATTATTCCAAATAGTTGTGGCGCGCCCGGAACGATTCGAACGTCCGACCCCCAAATTCGTAGTCTGGTGCTCTATCCAGCTGAGCTACGGGCGCGTTTTTCGCAGGCATTTCAGGACCAGGGGCCTTCTGTGCCGCGTGCAATCGGAATACATTTTCTGCAGGTCGCGAAAGCGCGCCATTGCTAACGGCTCCGACCCGGCTTGGCAAGCTCCGCAAACGCAGCAGCGAGGCAACAAATTCGGGAATTTGGTCGCAATTCCAGGGAGCGCCGCCGAATTTTTGCGTCCCGGCGCCCTAAATCATGATGCGATCAAGTGGAATCGCATCATGATCTCATCCCCTTGTTTGAGCATGATCTCCGCGCAAACGCACTTCGCGTTTGTCGCGAGGGAAAACCGGTTTCCACTTTTCCGGATCATGCTCTAAAAACTCGGTGAGAACCCGACCCGTCGCGGCCGCAGGCTTTATGCCCGCGCCCGCTCGTTGCGGATGGTCAAGAGCTCGACCGGCCGATCCGGTAGGGTGATCCGGAAAGTTGCGCCGATGGTACCCTCTACCAGATGAATTTCCCCACCATGGGCGCGAACGAGTTCGGCCGCGATCGAGAGCCCCAACCCGCTGCCGCCGGGTCGGCCCGAAGGCTGAAACGCCTCGAACAGATGCTCTCGCGTCTTGGCTGGAACGCCCGGACCGGTGTCCGACACCTCGACGATCGCCACCGATCCCTCGCGCCGCCCTGTGATGCGAATTTGCGCAGCTGCGTCGTGAGGCCGGCCTTCCAGCGCCTGCTCTGCATTGCGCACCAGGTTGAGCAGAACCCGAAACAGCTGATCGGGATCGGCATCGACCATCAGCCCTCGCTCGATGGCGCTGATCCAGGTGATCGAGGTATCGGCAGCGAGGCCGGCGGATTCGCGGACTTCCGTAACCACGGGTTCGATCAGCACCATCCGCCGGTCGGGCGCGGCCTCCTGCGCACGGCCATAAGACAATGTCGACTGACAAAACGCGATGGCACGCTCCAGTGAGCGCATCAGTTTCGGCGCAAAGCGCTGCACCCGCGGATCGGGTACGCTTGCGAGCTGATCGGAAAGCAATTGCGAGGACGCAAGCAGGTTGCGCAGGTCGTGATTGATCTTCGATACCGCAAGCCCCAGCGCCGCGAGCCGGCTTTTTTGATGCAACATCGACACCAGATCGCGCTGCATGTCGGACAATTCGCGCTCCGCAACGCCGATCTCGTCGCGCCGGTTCGAAGGCACGATGATGCGCGCAGAACTCTCGGGATTCTCGTGAAAGCCCACCAGGCTCTCGGTCAGGCGCCGCATCGGCCGCACGAACAGGAAATGCAGCGCCAGATAGACCAGTGCCGCAGTCAGGATCGCGATCGCCAGCGAAACCAGAAGCAGGTTGCGGGAGAAGCCATACATCGCCTTGCGCAGCGGCAACTCGTCGATCACGACCTCGATGAACTGTCCGCCGCCCGGCGGCGGCCCGATGACGCGGATCGCCTGGTTACCCGTCTCCAGCATCATCTCGAAAGAATCGACGATCGACGACCAGACCGTCAGCGAGCGCATGTCGACGTCATGGTCGATCGCCTGGGGCAGGCCGGTAGAGGCGAGAAGCCTCCGCTGCTGTCCCATCTTGATCGCCACCGCTCGCGCGCCAATGCTGTCGAGGATTTGCCGCGCCAGCGAATCCGGGACCATGCCGGAGGGCGCCGCATCCAGCACCAGCGCGGCCGTATTTGCCGCGGCCAGCTTGCCATTGAGCCGGTTCATCCAAAAATTCGCGATCGAGGGGACGTAGATCAGCACTTCGGCGATCATCACCAGCGGAATGGTCAAAAGCAGCAGCTTTCCGGACAGGCCGAGCCTGCGCGGCGGCTTTGTCCGCAGCTTTTCCGTGTTCGGTTGATCGTCAATCACTGACGTCATAACTGCTTTCGAAGCCTCGCCTTTTCAAGGATGCGTCCTTCCCCGGGAAGCGGTCAAATTACCGTTTTATGACAACCCCGGTCCTGGAACCCCAGGACGCCTGACGCCTGTACCAGGACGCCTGTACCGTGGCGCCTTAACCGGGCGCCGGAAACGCTTCGGGTCGGTTCAGCAACAAGTATGGTGCTCCAATCCGGGTCGAGCCGGCCTGGAGCTGAACCGCATCCTGATACGTCATACACCGCGCAGATCGGATTATTCGCGCCAAATATGCCGTTTCGAAGAACCTCAATTCGGCTACCCCCCAACATTGACGAAGAGGGGTCGCTCCCTTATAAGCCGCGCCAATTGTCCGCGATGACCCGATCTGACCCGGAAGGCCCGTTTTGGGTCTGAAAGGGCCCATTTGGGGCGCGCCGGCATTGGCGGACATATCTCATTCATCTATCAGGCAAATTGCCCGCCCGGTTTCATTGGCAGGCAAGCTGTCAGCGGAGAACCACCCGTGAAGCGGACTTACCAACCCAGCAAACTGGTGCGCAAGCGCCGCCATGGCTTCCGCGCCCGCACCGCCACCACCGGCGGGCGGAAGGTTCTGGCCGCGCGCCGCGCGCGTGGCCGCAAGCGTCTGAGCGCCTAGGCGCCTGAACCGGGCTTCCCGGAGAGATCTCATCATGGATCGGCTAAGGCAGCGGGCGGACTTCCTCGCCGTTGCCAATGGCGCACGGGTAGGCACTGCCGGTTTTGTCGTGCAAGCCCGCCGCCGCGATGACGATGGTCCGATCCGTCTAGGCTTCACGGTCACCAAAAAGAACGGCACCGCGACCGAACGAAACCGGATCCGGCGCAGACTTCGCGAATTGGTGAGGCGGCTTCCCGCCGTTTCGCTGCGGCCGCACAGTGATTATGTGCTAATCGGCCGCCGAGCCGCCCTGACTTGTGAATTCTCAAAGCTGCTCGAGGACTTTCGCCAGGCGCTATATCGCCTCGACCGGCAAGCCTTGAAACCGCGCGACGCGAATAACCGGCGCGACGCGAATAACCGAGACGAATGACGAGACCTGAACGATGATCGACAATCGCAACACCATCCTTGCCGTCATTCTGTCCGGCCTCGTGCTGCTCGGCTGGCAATATTTCTTCAACATTCCGCAAATGGAAAAGCAGCGCGCCGCCCAGCTGGCGCAGCAAAGCCAGATGACCAAACCGGCGCAGGAGGCGGGGAGCCCGCCCGCGTCGGGAACGGCACCTGCGCCTTCGGCCAATCCTTTAGCCAACGCTCCGGCGAGCAATCAGCCCGCTTCGGCCGCCCCGGTGAGCCGCGAGGCGGCGATCGCTGCAACGCCCCGCATCAGAATCGATACACCTCGCCTCTCGGGAAGTATTTCCCTGAAAGGCGCCCGCATCGACGACCTGTCGCTGGTGCAGTTCCGCGAGACGGTCGATCCGAATTCGCCGCCGATCGTACTGTACTCGCCATCCGGCTCCGAAAATCCCTACTATGCGGAATTCGGCTGGGTCGGCGCCAGCGGTGGCACCACCCGAATCCCCGACCAGAATACGTCCTGGGAGCAGGAAGGCTCAGGCAACCTGACGCCGAAGAGCCCGGTGACGCTGAAGTATGACAACGGCGAGGGTGTCACGTTTCGCCGGACCATTTCGATCGACGATCGATATCTCTTCACGATCAAGGACGAGGTGACCAACGTCGGCAACGCGCCGGTGACGCTGTATCCGTTCGCGCTGATCTCCCGCCATGGCGCCCCGAAGGTTTCGGGTTACTACATCCTGCACGAAGGGCTGATCGGCTATCTCGGCGATCAGGGCCTGCAGGAATATACCTATAAGAAGATCGACGAGGCCAAGGCGGTCAGTTTCAAGGTGATCAACGGCTGGCTCGGAATCACCGACAAGTATTGGGCGTCGGCGCTATTGCCGGACACCCACGCCCAGTTGCAGGCGCGCTTCTCCTCCAACCTGGTCGGCGCGACCAGGACCTATCAAACCGATTACCTGCAGGATCCGCAGACCATTGCGATCGGCGGCACCGGGAGTGCCAGCACGCGGCTTTTCGCCGGCGCCAAGGAGGCCGGCGTCGTCGGCATCAATTTTCCGATCGGAGGTCTCGGCGGCTACAACAGCGAACTCGGGCTCAACCACTTCGATCTTCTGATCGATTGGGGCTGGTTCTATTTCATCACCAAGCCGATGTTCCTGGCGCTCGACTTCTTCTATCACCTGTTCGGCAATTTCGGAATTTCCATCCTTCTGGTGACGGTGCTGGTGAAACTGCTGTTCTTCCCGCTGGCGAATAAATCCTACGCGTCGATGGCGAAGATGAAATCGGTGCAGCCGCAGCTGGCTGCGTTGAAGGAGCGCTATCCGGACGACAAGGTCAAGCAGCAACAGGAGATGATGGAGATCTACAAGAAGGAGAAGATCAATCCGATCGCCGGTTGTCTTCCCGTCGCGCTGCAGATTCCGGTGTTCTTCTCGCTCTACAAGGTGCTGTTCGTCACCATCGAAATGCGGCACGCACCGTTCTATGGATGGATCAAGGACCTGTCGGCGCCCGATCCGACCAACCTGTTCAACCTGTTCGGCCTGCTGCACTTCGACCCGACGCAGATTCCGGTGTTCGGTCAGTATCTGTGGCTCGGCGTTTGGCCGATCATCATGGGTATCACGATGTGGCTGCAGTTCAAGCTCAACCCGACGCCACCGGATCCGACCCAGCAGATGATCTTCAGCTGGATGCCCTTGATCTTCACCTTCATGCTCGCAGGCTTCCCGGCAGGTCTGGTGATCTACTGGGCGTGGAATAACCTTTTGTCAGTGGCCCAGCAGAGCTTCATCATGCATCGCAATGGCGTGAAGGTTGAGCTTTTCGACAATCTGAAGGCGACGTTCGTCTCCAAGAAGGCCGAATTGAAGACCTGAAACGCGATCGCTCACCCGGACGCGTCATTGCGAGCGAAGCGAAGCAATCCATCTCACCAGGGAACGAAGAATGGATTGCTTCGTCGCTTCGCTCCTCGCAATGACGGCAATGGTGAAGCGCCGGGACGCCCTGTATGTCCGCTGAACCCGACCCCAAGCTGATCGAAGCGGGCCGCAAATTGTTCGCAGGCGACTTCAGGTTTTTCTGGGCGGCGCCATCAATCGAAGCGCTGCCGCCGATGGCGGGCGTAGAGGTCGCCTTTGCCGGGCGTTCCAATGTCGGCAAATCAAGCCTGATCAACGCGCTTAGCGGCCGCGGCGCGCTGGCGCGTACATCGAGCACGCCAGGCCGCACCCAGGAACTGATATTCTTCGAGGGACCCGACAAGGCCGGGCTGCGGCTGGTCGATATGCCGGGCTATGGCTACGCCTCCGCGCCGAAGGCCAAGGTGGCGTCCTGGACTGTGCTGATCCACAAATACCTGCAGGGCCGCAGCAATCTGGCGAGGGTCTATGTCCTGATCGACGGCAGGCACGGCCTGAAGCAGCCCGATCTCGATGTGCTGAGAACGCTCGATCGATCGGCCGTGAGCTATCAGATCGTTCTGACCAAGATCGATCGGGTAAAGGCGGCCGAGTTGCAACAGCGTATCGGCGACATTACGGCCGCGCTTTCAACCCACCCGGCTGCGTTTCCGCAAATTATTGCAACGTCCTCGCAGACCGGGGCCGGCGTGCCGGAGCTGCGCGCCGCGATGGTTCGCCTGCTTTCCGACCGCCGACGATGAGTGAATTCCGCGCGTTCCGCATCCTGATCATCCTGGCCGGCCTGATGGGTGCCGATGGGGTGATCCTGGCGGCGATTGCCGCCCATCAGGCCGACGCCTCGCAGCTCGCGCCTGCTTCCTCGATGCTGCTGTTTCACGCCACGCCGTGCTTGCCGTCGTCGCCTTGAGCGAGCGCGGCATCGTCAATCCCGGCGGTGGGATTGCCGCCGCATTCGGTTTTGTCGCCGCAGCGGCGCTGTTTGCCGCCGACCTCAGCTTGCGGCATTTTTCCGGCCACAGCCTGTTCCCGCTTGCCGCCCCGACTGGCGGCACTCTCTTGATCGCAAGCTGGGTCGTCCTTGCGGTCGCCGCCGCGTGGCCGCGGCGAAATTGAAACCAGGCGATCCTTTTCGAGGCCGATCCTTTGCGCCACGCGCGCCAATCGGATAGAAAGCCGCAACCAGACATTCGCGCCCCGCCCGAAGCACGATCCGGTAAAGCTGGAACCGGTTTACCGAAACGATCATTCCAACAAAACTGAGATCCGATTCATGACCGACGCGCCCGATATCAGTCCGCTCGATCAGGCCCGCATCCTGTCCGAGGCGCTGCCTCACATGCAGGAATATGACGACGAAACCATCGTCATCAAATACGGCGGCCACGCCATGGGTGCAGAGGACCTCGCCAAGGCGTTCGCACGCGACATCGTGCTTCTGGAACAAACCGCCATCAATCCGGTGGTAGTGCATGGCGGGGGCCCGCAAATCGCGACCATGCTGAAACGGCTCGGCATTCAGTCCGAATTCGCTGCCGGCTTGCGCATCACGGACGCGGCGACGATCGAAATCGTCGAAATGGTACTTGCAGGCTCGATCAACAAGCAGCTCGTCGGCTACATCAACGAGGCCGGCGGCAAGGCCGTCGGCCTGTGCGGCAAGGACGGCAACATGGTGATGGCGACGAAGGCGACGCGCTCCATGGTCGATCCGGGCTCGCATATCGAGAAGGTGGTCGATCTCGGCTTCGTCGGCGAACCGGAGAAGGTCGACCTGACGCTGCTCAACCAGCTGATCGGCTATGAATTGATCCCCGTGCTGGCGCCGCTGGCGACATCGCGAACCGGGCAGACCTTCAACGTCAACGCCGACACCTTCGCCGGCGCCGTTGCCGGTGCCTTGAAGGCCAAGCGATTGTTGCTTCTGACCGACGTTCCCGGCGTGCTCGACAAATCGAAAAAGTTGATTCCCGAGCTGTCGGTGAAGGACGCCCGCAAGCTGATCGCCGACGGCACGATCTCCGGCGGCATGATTCCCAAGGTCGAGACCTGCATCTACGCACTCGAGCAGGGCGTGCAGGGCGTCGTCATCATCGACGGCCAACTGCCGCACGCGGTGCTGCTCGAGTTGTTCACCAACCAGGGCACGGGCACGCTGATCCACAAGTGACGATGTCATCCCCCAGCTCGCCCCCAGTCGTCATGGCCGGGCTTGTCCCGGCTATCCACGGCTTGTCGGCGTGTTGGGAAAAAGGCGTGGATGCCCGGGACACGCCCGGGCATGACCGAGCAAAAAAGTCCGGTCAATTGAGCGTTTCCTCTGTTCTGTTTATTCTCGCCCTGCTTGCGAGCGGACTGCCCGCTCGTGCCGACCTGAAGCTCTGCAATCGCATGAGCTATGTGATCGAGGCGGCGATCGGCATCGACCATAAATCGACCACCGCCACGCGCGGATGGTTTCGTATCGATCCGGCCTCGTGCCGCGTGGTTGCGCAGGGCACGCTGACTGCCGATCGTATCCTGCTCAACGCACGCGCCATTGGTGTCTATGGCTCTTCGCCGATACCGCAAAACGGCGGCGACACGCTCTGCGTCGCGCCCGACAACTTCGTGATTGCGGCCGCGCGTCAATGCCGGTCCGGGCAAACGCCAGCGCCCTTCACCCAGATCGTGCCGTCGCAAGGCGAGGACGGCAATCTGGTCGCTTACCTCGCCGAGGACAGCGAATACGACGACGAGCAGGCGAGGCTTGCCGGCATTCAGCGCTTGCTGGTGATCGCGGGATTCGATGCCGCCCCCATCGACGGCGTCGACGGGCCGAAGACGCAAGCGGCTCTGGCGGCGTTCCTGAAGAGCCGCGGCCTGACCGCAGACTTCGTGCAATCGCCGAACTTCTTCACGACCATGATCGAGGCGGTTCAATCGCCCTCCTCCACCGGGCTCACCTGGTGCAACGACACGCCGCACAAGGTCATGGCGGCGGTCGGCATCGACGACGGCAAGACCGTGGTCAGCCGCGGCTGGTACCGCGTTGATCCCGGCAAGTGCCTGCATCCCGATGTCATCGGCCAGCCCAAGCGGATTTTCAGCTTCGCCGAGGCGGTCGACACCGAAAATCGCACCCTCAAATTCAAGGACAAGCCGCTGAATTGGGGGGGTACCAGCTTGCTTTGCACGCGCGAGAACAAATTCGAAATCAACGAGCAGGCCGATTGCGGCAGCCGCGGTCTGGCCTCGACCGGCTTTGCCGCCGTCGACATGTCGAGCGGTGGCAAAACGCTGCGCTTTACGATGCCGTGATGACCCGAACACACGCAACACTGTCGTCCCGGACAAGCGAGCAGAGCGAGCGCGATCCGGGAACCATAACCACAGAACTCCGTTATGCGAACGCCCTCAATCAACGTTTCTTATCGAAAGATTTCGCGGTATGGGTCCCCGCGTGGTGCGCGGGGACGACGGGTTGAAATTGGGATGACCACGCAACGCGCCTTTACCCACATCGACACCTGGGTCTTCGACCTCGACAACACGCTCTATCCGCATCACGTCAACCTGTGGCAGCAGGTCGACAAGCGGATCGGCGAGTTCGTAGCCCGCTGGCTCAGGGTTTCGCCGCAAGAAGCGCGCCGGATTCAGAAGGATTATTACCGCCGCTACGGCACCACGATGCGCGGCATGATGACCGAACATGGCGTGCGCGCCGATGACTTCCTTGCCTACGTGCACCAGATCGATCATTCCCCGCTGCAACCGAACCCGGCGATGGGCGCGGCGATAGCGAGCCTTCCGGGTCGCAAGCTGGTCCTGACCAACGGCTCGACCGATCACGCCGGCAAGGTCTTGCAGCGGCTCGGGATCGATGCGCATTTCGAAGCCGTGTTCGACATTATCGCCGCCGACCTGGAGCCGAAGCCTGCGGCGCAGACCTATCAAAAATTTCTCAGCGATTATCGCGTCGACCCCGAGAAATCGGCGATGTTCGATGATCTGGCGCGTAATCTCGCGATCCCGCACCAGCTCGGCATGACCACGGTGCTGGTGGTGCCCGATGGCACCAGGGAAGTGCTACGCGAGGACTGGGAACTGGAAGGCCGCGACGATTCCCACGTCGATCACGTCACCGACGACCTGACGGGATTTCTGCAAGGGCTGGCGCGAGCCTCGTGACACGTGTCGTCCCTGCAGGGACGCATAACCACAGGCCCGAGTGGGCGACAAAAACCGTCAACCCCGTTTCCGAACCGGTAGGCCGCGGCGTATGGGTCCCTGCTTTCACAGGGACGACGATAGAGTGAGCCTTGACTCTCCCCAGCCAAGTCCCGACAAAGCCCCTGTTGCTCAACCTTGAATTTTAGGGAAAGCCGATGTCTCTTCCTGCCCTGGAATCCACCATCAACACCGCGTTCGACGCCCGCGACGGCATTTCGCCGGCGACCAAAGGCGAAGTCCGGGACG
Source organism: uncultured Alphaproteobacteria bacterium (assembly GCA_963721935.1). Lineage (GTDB taxonomy): Bacteria > Pseudomonadota > Alphaproteobacteria > Rhizobiales > Xanthobacteraceae > Bradyrhizobium. Next base: position 134,974 of record CAVRMY010000032.1, on the reverse strand, counting down.
CCGTGGACCAGGCGCTGGAGTTGCTCGACAAGGGCGAGGTGCGCGTGGCCGAGCGCGAGGCAGGCGGCAGATGGAAGGTCCATCAATGGCTGAAGAAGGCGGTCCTGCTGTCGTTTCGGCTCAACGACATGAGCGCCATTTCCGGCGGCCCGGGCAAGGCGTCATGGTGGGACAAGGTGCCCTCGAAATTCGAAGGCTGGGGCGAGAACCGTTTTCGCGAGGCGGGTTTTCGTGCTGTGCCCGGCGCCATCGTCCGACGTTCGGCCTTCATCGCCAGAAACGTCGTCCTGATGCCCTCCTTCGTCAATCTCGGCGCCTATGTCGATGAGAGCACGATGATCGATACCTGGTCGACCGTGGGCTCCTGCGCGCAGATCGGCAAGCGTGTCCACATCTCGGGTGGCGTCGGCATCGGCGGCGTGCTGGAGCCGTTGCAGGCGGAACCGGTAATCGTGGAGGATGACTGCTTCATTGGCGCGCGCTCGGAAGTCGCCGAAGGCGTGATCGTGCGCAGGGGCGCGGTGCTCGCGATGGGCGTCTTTCTCGGCGCATCTACCAAAATCATCGATCGCAACACCGGCGAGACTTTTGTCGGCGAAGTGCCGGAATATGCCGTGGTGGTGCCAGGCAGCTTGCCGGCAAGACCGCTGATGAGCGGCGAGCCGGGACCGGCCACGGCGTGCGCCGTCATCGTCAAGCGCGTCGACGAGCGCACCCGCGCGAAAACCAGCATCAACGAATTGCTGCGGGACTGACCGTGGCCGACGCCCTTTCGATCGCCCGCGACCTCATCCGCTGTCCCTCGGTAACTCCGGCGGATGCCGGTGCGCTAGACGTATTGGAAAATATCCTCAAAGGCGCGGGCTTTCAGGTGCACCGCGTCACATTCGGTGAACCCGGCACCGCCGATGTCGATAACCTGTTTGCACGGATCGGCACCTCGGCTCCCCACATCACCTTTGCCGGCCACACCGACGTTGTGCCCCCAGGCGAGGAAAGCGCGTGGAGCCACGGCGCGTTCTCGGGCGACGTCGAGGACGGCTATCTGTATGGCCGCGGCGCCGTCGACATGAAGGGCGGCATCGCCTGCAGCGTCGCGGCTGTACTGCAGCACCTTGCAGACCATGGCGGCAAGCCCGGACGTGACGGCAATGGATCGATCTCGTTCCTGATCACGGGCGACGAGGAAGACATATCGGTCAACGGCACGGTCAAGCTCCTGCAATGGGCAGCCGCGCGTGGCGAAAAATTCGACCATTGCGTGCTCGGCGAGCCCTCAAATGTCGAGACGCTCGGCGATTGCATCAAGATCGGTCGCCGCGGCTCGCAGTCGGGCACGCTTTACGTCGACGGCATCCAGGGCCACGTCGCATATCCGCATCGCGCAGCCAATCCGGTGCCCGATATTTCACGATTGATCGTCGCGCTCGGCGACGAACCGCTCGATCACGGCAGCGCGCAATTCCAGGCCTCACACCTGGAGTTCACCTCCGTCGATGTCGGCAATCCCGCCGGCAATGTGATTCCCGGACAGGCGCGGGCAAAATTCAACATCCGCTTCAACGATCTCCACGCCCAGGCAACGCTCAAGGAACTGGTGGAGCAGCGCCTGGCCAAGGCTGCAGGCAACCGAATTCGCGCGCGGATCGTCTGGGAGCCCTCCAATTCCAACGTGTTCGTGACAAAGCCCGGCGCCTTCACCGATCTTGCCGTGGCGGCGATCGAGGAAGTCACCGGCCGCCGCCCGGAATTGAGCACGAGCGGCGGCACTTCCGATGCGCGCTTCATTTCCGGCTATTGCCCGGTCATCGAGTTCGGCCTCGTCGGCCAGACCATGCACCAGATCGATGAGCGCACGCCGATTACCGATCTGGAAAAGCTTACACAAATCTATCGCGGAATATTGCAGAGGTATTTCGGCTAGTCCCTACGGTCTCTCCGGGCTCGAATCAAAAACCCGCTCGAGCTGTCACGACCCATGTCGCTGCAGTCAATTTGACCCCATCAGCCCCGTCATAAGCCGCAAGCGCGGATCGGACCGCCGGCAGCGTCACTGCCCGAAGTTCAGGATTATCCCGAAGAATTTTGCCCAGAGCTCCGACCCGCGAACAAACCCTCAGCATAGTATCGAGATCGCCGCTTCCAACCTGCTCATCGTGAGCGGTTATCTCGATCTCGCCGAAGTCCGCTCTTTCCAGAATGCCGCGCACGCGGTCGGCATTGGCGAACGCGAACGGGCCAGGCGCCTCTGGATCAAGAGCGGGCAACAGCGGCAAATGAGGAGATGCGGCCCTCAGCGGCAGGATGTCGAGCTGGTTCTCTTCCAGCGCGCGCCAGCAGACGAAGGCCATGCGCCCATTGGGCTTAAGGCTACGACGGATGTTGATGAACGCTGCGACAGGATCCGCGAAGAACATCACCCCAAACCGCGAGAAGGCGGCGTTGAACAAAGCCGGCTCGAACGGGTACACCTCGGCATCTGCTTGAACGAACCGCACCCGCTCGCGTCGTTCGGCGGCGCGCCGGGCAAACGCCAGCACCGCGGCCGACAGATCGATCCCCACTACTGCGCCGCCCGGCGCGACCGCCCGGGCAAGTTCCAGCACAGTCTCGCCCCCGCCACAGCCTATGTCCAATATGCACTCACCGGGGCATGGCGCCAGCGCTGCCAAAGCACGCCGGCCGAGGGGAGCAAGTTGTCGTTCCAGGGGCTCCCGAACTTCCGCCCACGCGCGAAGGCGCACCTCGTCTTGTGTCAGCGACGGCAGGGGATTGTTCTGATCCATGCCCTCAATACTCCACCCGCACCAGATAAAGTCCCTCCGGCGGGGCGACCGGCCCGCAAGCCGCGCGGTTGCGGGCGGCGAGGGCCGCGGAAAGATCGTCCGCATTCCAGCGGCCCTCGCCAACCCAGACCAGCGAGCCCACCATCGAGCGGACCTGGCTGTGCAGGAACGAGCGCGCTGAGGTGAGGATGTTCACCGCATCGCCATCTCTGACGACATCGAGTTGATCGAGGGTTTTCTCCGGCGATTTGGCCTGGCATTCGCTGTCGCGGAATGTCGTGAAGTCGTGCTTGCCCAGGAGACGCTGGGCGGCGGCGTGCATGGCGTCGCTGTCGAGCGGGCGCGGCAACCGCCAGGCACGCCCGATGTCGAGCGCCAGATTGGCGCGGCGATTGGCGATCCGGTAGCGATAGTGCCGCTTTTTCGCAGAGAACCGCGCCTCGAAACCGTCGGATACGACATCTGCACTGAGCACGCCGATCGGGTGTGGCCGCAGATGCGCGTTCAACCCGTCGCGAAACCGCCCCGGTACAAAGTGCCGGGCAATATCGCAATGCGCGACCTGTCCGAGTGCGTGCACGCCGGCATCCGTGCGGCCCGCGCCGTGAACGCGGACCTCTTCGCCGCAGATCGCCTTGATCGCGTCCTCGAGCGCGCCCTGCACCGACGGGCCATTGTCCTGAATCTGCCAGCCGGAAAATGGCGCACCGTCATATTCGATAACAAGCTTGTAACGGGGCATCAGCTCAACCGTAATGGCGGCTTCAGCGACGTGCCGCGCAAAAATTCATCCGTTTTCATCGGCTGCTTGCCGGCCCGCTGCAGTTCGAGAATCCGCAACGCGCCTGCCTTGCAGGCAACGGTCAAATGGTCACCGAGCAATTTGCCTGGCGCGCCGGTTCCATCTGCGGTCTGGCATCGCAGGATCTTGACCCGGACCGGCGCGCCTTCCAGCGGCATCTCGCACCACGCGCCGGGAAACGGCGACAGCCCGTGAATGTGACGCAGCACCTCACGCGCCTGCATGTTCCAGTCGATGCGGGTCTCAGCCTTGTCGATCTTGTTGGCGTAGGTCACGCCCTCCTTGCCTTGCGGCACAAGTTGCAACATGCCGCGTTCGAGTGCGGCAACCGCGCGCACCATCAAATCGGCACCGAGCGGCGCCAACGCATCATGCAGGTCGGCGGCCGTCATCGTATCCGAGATCGTCATGCGCTCGGCCATCGCCACATCGCCGGTGTCCAAACCGGCGTCCATCTTCATCACCATCACGCCCGTTGCGTTGTCGCCGGCCATGATGGCGCGATTGATCGGCGCCGCGCCGCGCCAGCGCGGCAACAGCGAGGCATGCAGGTTGAAACAACCAAGCCGCGGGGCATCGAGAATGGCCTGCGGCAGGATCATGCCATAGGCGACGACGACAGCGGCGTCCGCCTGGCAGGTGCGGAATTGCTCGAGCGCTTCTGGCGTCTTCAGGGTTGCCGGCGTCAGCACCGCAAGGCCAAGGCGCCGAGCTTCTTCCTCGACCGGACTCAATTGGAGCTTCATGCCACGACCGGCAGGCTTTGCCGCGCGCGTATAGACCGCCACAATCTGGTGACCGTGGGCCACGAGATCGAGCAGCGTCGGCACCGCGAATTCCGGCGTGCCCATGAAGATCAGACGAAGCGGCATCATACGCGCTCACTGTGTTCCCTCCCCCCTTGCAGGGGAGGGCCAGGGAGGAGGGCATGTTTCGGGCACTGTGCAAACGATACCCCCCTCTCTGGCCCTCCCCGACAAGGGAGGAGACAGCAGGTCGAGCGAGTGGCCCTGATCATCTCTATTCTTCTCCGGCGCGCTTGGCGGCCTTGGCGAACTTTTTCATGACGCGGTCGCGCTTGAGTTTCGACAGATAGTCCACAAACAGCACGCCGTTGAGGTGGTCGATCTCGTGCTGGATGCAGGTGGCGTACAGTCCTTCCGCGTCTTCCTCATGCACCTTGCCGTCGAGATCGGTGAACCGCACCCGCACCTTCGCCGGCCGTTCGACTTCCTCGTAATATTCGGGGATCGACAGGCAGCCTTCCTCGTACACCGACATCTCCTGCGACGACGACAAGATCTCCGGATTGATGAAGACCCGCGGCTGCGGCGTGACCTCGCCCTCCTCGTTCTTCCTGGCGAGATCCATGGTGATCAGGCGCAGCGGCTGGGCAACCTGTATCGCGGCAAGCCCGATCCCGGGTGCGTCATACATGGTCTCGAACATGTCGTCGGCGAGCTTTCGGATCTCCGCTGTCACCTTCTCGACGGGTCTGGAGACGAGCCGCAATTGTTTGTCGGGCAGGATGATGATTTCTCTGATGGCCATGATTTCTCTAAATACCCTGGCGCGCGATTTAAGCTGTTGATTTGCGGGGGTCAATGCGCCGGGGAACCCGCCGGCCCGGACTTATCCATGACCTGCAAGGAAGTGTTAACCATAAAAATTTACCGCGCATTTACCATAATTGTTCCCTCTTCGTTCGTATTGAGGGCCGAATCGGCTACAAGGTCGGAATGAACGAGATCCTTTTTATGATCGGCGAAGTGCCGGTCCACACCGGCGAAGCGCTGATCGGCTTTGGCGCGCTTGCGCTCATCCTGCTTGTGGTCATCGCCATCGCGATCGCACGCTCCGGCCGGCGCGGACACGATTTGGCGCTGGCGCAGTCCGCCCGCGCCGACGAGTTGGAGGAGCGGCTGAACGAAGTGCTGCGCGCGCAAAGCGAAGCAAGCGGCCGCGTCGATGCAATGGGACAGGCACTGGCGGGTCGCCAGGCCGAGATGGCGCGCGCCGTGACCGAGCGGCTGGATTCGGTGACGCATCGCGTTGGCCAGTCGATGGAACAGACCACACGGCACACGATGGACTCGTTGCGCGTGTTGCACGAACGGCTCGGCATCATCGACAACGCCCACAAGAACCTTACCGACCTGACTTCGCAGGTTACGACGCTGCGCGACGTGCTCGCCAACAAACAATCGCGCGGCGCATTTGGCCAGGCGCGGATGGAGGCGATCGTCCAGGATGGCATGCCAAAGGGGGCTTACGAATTCCAGCACACGCTCTCGACCGGCAAGCGGCCGGATTGCGTGGTGTTCCTGCCCGATCAGCGGCCGCTGTGCATCGACGCGAAGTTTCCGCTGGAGGCGATCACGGCGCTGCATGACGCGCGCACCGAGGAGGAAAAGAGGATCGCCACGCAGCGGCTGCGCGCCGACGTCATGAAGCATGTCAGCGATATTGCCGAGAAATACCTGATCGCGGGCGAGACGCAGGACAGCGCGCTGATGTTCGTTCCTTCCGAATCGGTGTACGCCGAGATTCACGATCGGTTTGACGATGTGATCCAGAAAGCCTATCGCGCCCGCGTCGTGCTGGTGTCGCCCTCGCTCTTGATGCTGGCGATCCAGGTCATGCAGCAAATCCTCAAGGACGCGCGGATGCGGGATGCCGCCGACCAGATCCGCACCGAAGTGCTCAATCTTGGTGACGATCTCGGTCGACTGCGCGAACGCGTACTGAAGCTGCAGAAGCATTTCGCCGATGCCAACGAGGACGTCCGCCAGATCCTGATCTCCGCCGACAAGATCGAAAAACGTGCCGGAAGGATCGAGGAACTCGACTTCAGCAAGACCGACGCCCCCCTGGAGACGCCGCGGGTCGTCACGCCGGGTACCCCCGAACTGTTTCCCGTACCGCGCAGGCTCCAGGCGGGGGAGTAGTATAACCCTCCCCCGCGAAACGCGGGACAGGGAGCAGAGGCAGCCCCGCGGAAATCTGCTAACACCATTTCATGAGCATCCGCGAAACTACGTCTGAAACCGATCCTTCCGTCGAAATCGCTCCCACCTGGCGCGATGCCATCGCGGTTTACCTGCAGCGGCGGGTGCTGATCGTCATGCTGCTCGGCTTTTCCTCCGGCCTGCCGCTTGCGCTGTCGGGATCGACGCTGTTGGTCTGGATGCGCGAATCGGGCGTCGACCTCGGCACCATCGGGCTCTTCGCGCTGGTCGGAACCCCCTACACGCTCAAATTCCTGTGGGCGCCGCTCACCGACGCGCTGCATGTGCCGTTCTTCACGCGAGCCTTCGGCCGCCGGCGCGGCTGGCTTCTGTTTTCGCAATTGCTGCTGATCGCCTCGATCCTGCTGCTGGCGCTCGCCGACCCCGCGCGCTCGCCGGCATTCGTGGCGGTCGGCGCACTTCTGGTCGCGACGATGTCGTCGACACAGGACATCGTGGTCGACGCCTTTCGCGTGGAAAGCCTGCCCGAAAGCGAGCAGGCCGCCGGCATGGCGTCCTATGTCGCGGCGTACCGGATAGGCATGCTGGTTTCGACCGCCGGCGCCCTGTTTCTGGTGAGCGCCTATGAAGGTACCGGCCTTGCGCGCTCATCCGCCTGGCAATGGGGCTATGTGACCATGGCCGCTCTGGTGCTGGTCGGCACCGTCACCGCACTACTCGCCACCGAGCCTGCGCAATCCGAACGCGCGGAGGCCGCGACCAGCGGCGAAACCGCCTTCATTCGCGTGATCCATGCGGCGTGGGGCGCTTTTGCCGAATTCCTTGTTCGCAAGGACGCATTCGCCGCACTCGCTTTCGTGGTCCTGTTCAAGTTTACCGATGCTTTCTCCGGCACAATGACCGCGCCGTTTGTGATCGACCTCGGTTTTTCCCGCAATGATTATGCGGCCATCGTCAAGGGCGTCGGTCTTGCCGCGACATTGATCGGCGGATTTGCCGGCGGATTTGTCGCGCGCCGCTATTCGCTGGCCGCAAGCCTGTGGATCGGCGGCGTGCTGCAGGCCGCCGCCAACCTTTCGTTTTCCTGGCTTGCGCTGGCGGGCGTCAACCAATGGGCGCTGGCGCTCGCGATCACGGCGGAGAATTTCACCAGCGCCATCGGCACCGTGATCTTCGTCGCTTACCTGTCGGCGCTGTGCCGCAATCCACTGCACACCGCGACCCAATATGCACTGCTTACCGCGCTCGCCGCCGTCGGGCGCACCTATCTTTCCTCGGTCGCCGGCTATGTGGCAAAGGCTACCGGCTGGCCCCTGTTCTTCGCGATCTGCGTCGCGGTCGCGGCGCCAAGCCTGATCCTGCTCGCATGGCTGCAGCGGCGCGGACATTTTGCGCAACTCAACGTCTCAGGCGTTGGGCCTTGATCCTGCTAGAGCATGATCCGAAAAGTGGAAACCGGTTTTCCCTCGCGACAAACGCGAAACGCGTTTGCGCGGAGATCATGCTCTAACAAAGGGATGAGATCATGATGCGCTTCCACTTAATCGCATCATGATCTAGAACGGAGTCCGCTGCCGCATCGCCGCCGACAGTGTGCCCTCATCGAGATAATCGAGTTCGCCGCCCACGGGAACGCCATGGGCAAGCCGCGTGACCCTGACGTTGGCGTCCTGCAGAAGGTCGGTGATGTAGTGTGCGGTGGTCTGGCCGTCCACGGTGGCATTCAGCGCGAGGATGATTTCGCTCACCGAAGGATCGTGGGCGCGCCTGACAAGCGCATCGATGGTCAGATCCTGCGGACCAACGCCGTCGAGCGGCGACAGGGTGGCGCCAAGTACGTGGTAGAGGCCGTTGGTCGCGTGAGCTCGCTCCAGCGCCCAGAGATCGGCGACGTCGGCGACCACAACGATCATCGAGCGGTCGCGCCGCGGATCGGTGCACACGGTGCACGGATTCCGGGTGTCGATGTTGCCGCAGGTCTTGCAGACCTGGATCTTTTCGATAGCCACCTGCAACGCGGCCGACAGCGGCGTCATCAACGCCTCGCGTTTCTTGATCAGGTGCAGCGCGGCACGACGGGCCGAGCGCGGGCCAAGCCCGGGCAGCCGCGCCAGAAGCTGGATCAGGCGCTCGATCTCGGGGCCGGCAACCGCAATCGGCATTTTTATCCGATACCCAATCCAGGCGGCAGGCCGAGGCCGCCGGTCAGCGCCTGCATTTTCTCCTGCATCGCAAGCTCAGCCTTGCGCCGCGCATCGCCGCAGGCGGTTACCAGCAGGTCCTCGAGAATTTCCCGCTCCTCCGCCTTCATCAACGAAGGATCGATCTTGATTGCCTTGACTTCCATCTTCGCAGTCATCCGCACGCTGATCAGGCCGCCGCCCGAAATGCCCTCCACCTCGACATTGCCGAGCTCTTCCTGCATCGCCTGCATCTTCGACTGCAGTTGCGCCGCCTGCTTCATCATTCCAAGAAAATCAGCCATCGGTCGCTCCTTCGGAATTACTACTCATCATCGTCTCCGGAGCTCTCAGCGGGGTCCTCGCCGCCAGCATGGGATTCCAGCGGCTCGGGGGCAAGCTTGCGGACTTCAACCACTTTGGCTCCGGGAAATCGCGCCAGAACCTCCTGCACCCGCGGATCGGATTCGGCGGCACGCTCGCGTTGGTTCCTGGCGGCCTCGTTCTGCGAACGCAGCGTCGGCTGTCCGGCCTCGTTCGACACGATCACGGTCCAGCGCCGCCCGGTCCACTGTTCCAGCTTGCGCGAGAGGTCGTTGATCAGCGTCCGCGCCGCGCTGCGCTCCAGCGCCACCTCCAGCCGCCCATCTTCGATGCGAACCAGCCGGACGTCGGCCTCCAGTGCGGCCCTGGTCAACAAGTCGCGCTTCTCGGCAGCAAGCGCCACGAGTTCCGGGAAAGTCGCGATCCGGCGCGCCGGTGCGGGTTGAACTTCCGAGGATGCGGCGATCATTTGCGGCCGGGCAGCGGCCTCCGCACTGGAGCGCGAAACCGGCGCAGACCGCGGCGGCGGCGACGACGGCATCGACGAAACCGCGGGCGCGGCTGGCGCGCTGCGCGGTGGCGAACTCGCGGCAAGCGTGGGCGAAGCCCCGCCATTCTGCTCGATCATACGGATCGCCTCGTCCGGCGTCGGCAGATCGGCGACATAAGCGATCCGCACCAGCACCATCTCCGCAGCCGCCGCAGGGCGGGTGGCGCCCTGCACTTCGGCAATGCCCTTGAGCAGCATCTGCCAAATCCGCGACAGCACGCGCATCGAGATTTTTACCGCAAAGTCGCGCGCGCGCACGCGCTCGGCCTCGCCGAAGGCCACATTGTCGCCGGTTGCCGGCACGATCTTGACGCGGGTGACGAAATTGACGAATTCGGCGAGATCGGACAACACCACGACCGGATCGGCGCCGGTGTCATATTGCTCGCGAAACTCCGTGAAGGCCTTCGCGATGTCGCCGCGAACGAGGTGCTCGAACAGGTCGATCACGCGCGTCCGGTCGGCAAGCCCCAGCATCTGCCGCACGGCATCGGCTCGCACGCTGCCTGCGGCATGCGCGATAGCCTGATCGAACAGCGACAGCGAATCGCGTACCGAGCCTTCGGCAGCCCGCGCGATGATGCCAAGCGCTTCCTCTTCGACCTCCACGCCTTCCTTGACGGCGATATTGGCAAGATGCGCCATCAGCACATCGGCTTCGACCCGGCGCAGGTCAAACCGCTGGCAGCGCGACAACACCGTGACCGGTACTTTCCGGATTTCGGTGGTGGCGAAAACGAATTTGGCGTGTTCCGGCGGCTCTTCCAGTGTCTTCAGGAAGGCGTTGAACGCCGCCGTCGAGAGCATGTGCACTTCGTCGATGATATAGACCTTGAAGCGTGCGCTTGCCGGCGCGTAGCGCACGCTGTCGTTGATCTGGCGGACATCGTCGACCCCGGTATGGGACGCGGCGTCCATTTCCAGTACGTCGATGTGCCGGCTTTCCATGATGGCCTGGCAATGAACGCCCGGCATCGGCATGTGAATTGTCGGACCCTTTACCGATCCGTCGGGCATTTCGTAGTTGAGCGCGCGGGCAAGGATTCGGGCCGTGGTAGTCTTTCCAACGCCGCGGACCCCGGTCAGTATCCAGGCTTGGGGAATTCGCCCGGTTTCAAACGCATTCGAGACGGTGCGCACCACCGCGTCCTGGCCAATCAGGTCATCAAAGCTCGAGGGACGGTATTTCCGCGCCAGCACACGATAGGGCTTGCCGGCCTCAGGTGCGTCGGAAAGATCGAAACCGCCTTGATGGGCGGAGGGAACGCCAGCGTCGGTCATCGATCGATCCGCAATTGATTATCTCTCGAAGCCGGCTTTGCGGAACACGCGGATGGTGCGAAATCAGGCGCTGGACAGGCGTGTTTTGCGCGACCCGCTTGAAAAAAGGTAGGAGACTGACGAGCGACCCGATCCGGACCTCGTTAGGGCTGCTTCCTTCCGGACCTGACCCGGTTGGCGAGTGGCTCGTCCACCGCCAATCTCCCGGCCTCTATTTGGGGCTAAAATGGCGGGAAAGCAAGCGGCGGCAGACGCCTTTGCAGGACTTGTGCAGAATCGCGGAAAGGCATTAGTTGCAGGGCATGGCGGCCGATTTTCGCGCCGTCCGCGTGCGGCTTTTTGGGCTGGTCCGAGGACGATTTGGGTACTCGCCGCCGGGTGACGAGGAAATATGCATGGCCGCCGATTATCCTGCCTGGTCGCTGCATTCACGGCTCAAGGAAGACACCATCAACATCGGCGACCTGCCGTTGAGCCAGGTCCTCGTCATCAAGGACGCCCATTATCCCTGGCTGCTGCTCGTGCCGCGCAGGCCGCAGATCGTCGAGATCATCGATCTCGACGAGGTCGAGCAGGCGCAATTGATGACGGAAATAACACGCGTTGCGCGCGCACTCAAAGAGACCACCAAATGCGACAAGCTGAACATTGCGGCGCTGGGCAATCTGGTGCCGCAATTGCACGTCCATATCATCGCCCGCCGCTCCGGCGATGCCGCCTGGCCACGCCCGGTCTGGGGCGTGATGCCACCGCTTGCGCATGATGCGGAGGAAGTTCAGAGATTTATCAGCGCGCTTCGCCGCAAGATCTGGCTTGGTTGAACACATGACAGCATTCGATTCGTTTCCATTGGGACAGCCGGGTTTCGTCTCGCATATTCTCGATCGCGCGGCCCATATGCGCGGTGACGAAAACAGACTTCTGGCGCTGGAAGGCCACCCCGGCGCCCGTGCCTATGTCGTCTATCGCGACTCCCTTGTGGTGAAACGGGAGGCAGCCGGTCCGCGCGCGTTGCTCAGCCTCGATGAGGCGAGACAGTTGGGAGCCAATCCTGGCACGGTGTTTCTGGGGTTGCGCGAGGGCGCGCCCATGTTCGGAATGGGAATATCGCCCGCGGCGGTGGAACAGCTCTTGACCCGGGACGACGCAGCCGTGAGCGAATTACGCGGCATGGCGATGCAGGGCGTGGTTCCCCCCAGCCAGCTTTCGGCGATTGCGATGGCGAAATCGCTGGTGAACTGGCATCAGCGTCATGGCTATTGCGCCAATTGCGGCACCCGCACCGCGATGAAGGAAGGAGGCTGGAAACGCGATTGCCCAAACTGCAAGGCAGAACATTTTCCACGCACCGACCCCGTCGTGATCATGCTGGTGACTTTGGGTGACAAGGTCCTGCTGGGGCGCCAGAAGCATTTCCTGCCCGGGATGTATTCGTGCCTTGCTGGTTTTGTCGAGGCCGCCGAAACCGTCGAGGATGCGGTACGCCGCGAGATTTTCGAGGAATCCGGCATCCGCTGCACCGACGTGAATTATTTCATGACACAGCCCTGGCCCTATCCTTCGTCGCTGATGATCGGATGCACCGCGCGCGCGCTCAATGAGGAGATCGTCGTGGATCGTACGGAACTGGAGGATGCGCGATGGTTCGATCGTGCGGAGGCAACCCTGATGATCAGGCGGGAACATCCCGACGGCCTGGCGGGACCGCATCCATTTGCCATCGCCCATCATCTGCTCGGGCGCTGGGTTCAGAATGGCCCGGACCGCCATGCGTGATGCGGAACCCGATGCGGGCAGGTTCGGTTACTCCCCGCCCGGTTAGCTGCACACCCCGGATTCGACATGACGCATGACCCGATGAACAGCCCTCGCGCAGCGCGCGCACCGTCCCCGCGAATTCTCTGCATCGGCATGCCGGTGCGCGACCTCACGTTTCGCGTGCAAGGTTTGCCTGCGCGCGGCTCGAAGGAGAATGCGAGCCATTTCGAGGAAATTTGCGGCGGCAACGCGCTCAATGGAGCGATCGGCATCGCCCGGCTGGGCGGTCGTGCCTCGATCTGCGGACCGATGGGGGACGCGCGCGAGACGACTTCAAGATACATCTTCGAGAAGATGAGCGAGGAAGGCATCGAAACCAGGCATCTTGTGCATATGCCGGGGCTGGTGACGCCGATTTCCAACATCATGATCGATCCCAGCGGCGAGCGCACCATCGTGACGTTCCGCGATCCACGATTGTGGAAGGTGCGCCTGCCCGACACCGAAGCGCTGCTGGATGATTGTGCCGCAATCCTGACCGAGAGCCGCTGCGCCGAATTTTGCACTGCGCTTTGCGCCGAGGCGCGCCGGCGGGGCATTCCGGTGATCGTCGACGTTGATCGCGCGATGTCGCTTCGCGAGGGGTTGCTCACGGCGTCGTCGCATCTGGTGTTTTCAAGTGAACCTCTGCAGGAAACCGCCGGCATCGCCGACGACGGCGAGGCGCTCAAGAAAATCGCCAAGCTGACCCCCTCGTTCCTCGCCGGCACGCGCGGCGCTCGGGGTACGATCTGGCTCGACGAAAATCAGAATCTGCAACAGACCCCGGCCTTCCCGGTCCACACCGTGGATACGCTGGGCGCGGGGGACGTATTCCATGGCGCCTTTGCCCTTGCGATTACCGAAAACCAGGATTTGCGCTCCGCGCTAACCTTCGCATCCGCCGCCGCGGCACTGAAATGCACCCGTTTTGGCGGCGCTTTTGCTGCCCCGCAACGTGCTGAAGTTGAAGCACTTTTGTGTCAGAACCCGCCGGTCGGATCGGCGGGGTAGGAGCAATATTAGGGTTGAATTAGAAGGATTTTCTCTATATGAGGGTTGTAAACCCCGTAATTAGAAGAAAGTTCTTCTCATGACCGACCTTGCCGTTCACACCAATGAGCAGAATCGCCGGCTCGATGCCATCGACCGCAAGATCCTCACCGTGCTGCAGCAGGATGCCTCGCTCTCGGTCGCCGAAATTGGCGACCGCGTAGGCCTGTCCTCGACCCCCTGCTGGAAACGCATCCAGCGGCTTGAAGCCGACGGGGTGATCCTGCGCCGCGTCGCGCTGGTCGATCAGAACAAGATTGGCCTGGGCATCACGGTTTTTGTATCGGTCGAAAGTGCCGATCACTCCGAAGCCTGGCTGCGAAGATTCGCCGATGCAGTCAGCGCCATGCCGGAGGTGATGGAATTCTATCGCATGGCGGGCGACGTCGATTACATGCTGCGCGTCGTCGTTGCGGATATGCCGAGCTATGACGTCTTCTACAAGAAGCTGATTGGCGCGGTACCGCTGAAGAATGTCACGTCGCGCTTTGCGATGGAGAAAATCAAATCGGTAACCGCGCTTCCGGTGCCGGCGGCGGCATAAGCGGGGCTTTCGCGGACGACATTCAGATCGGGTGCAATTCGCCCTGCGTTGTTTTGTGACCGGCCCTTACAACCAAGGGTATTTTATTCCAACTATGCAATCTTTTGTATGGTCACACTTTTTTGGAATCACCGGGTGCGCTGGTCGGCATTTTTACGGGTAATTAGCTTTGACCCGATAATTTGCCGTGATGGGGCAGGGAAACAGCACCAAGGCCTCCCGGCGGCCCACGTGGTTGGGCGCGGCCGTGCTGCTGTTTTCAAGCTGGATCGCAATCGCCGCACTTTCCCTTCAGATCCGACCTGATGCTGAGGTTGTGGCAGTCGCTTTTCCACCCTGGTGGGGCACACAGCAGGTATTTCAGGCTGCGGCTTTCGCCAACGCCAGGATTGTAAGATTGACGGCGATTCCCGCCGTGATGGTGGTTCGACCCGACGAGCAAGCCGGACTGACCCGGCTGCGCGAAGCCGGTGTCTGGCTTGCCATGGATCCGGGAGCAATTGCGGCCTGTTTGACATTTGAGGGCGAGGGAAAGCGGAAATGACCGAGAGTCACGATTTGAAAGCATTGCGTGAAACGACCAGCAGAGCCCTGCTTGTGGTGCTCTGGTTGCATGTTCCGCTTTGCCTCGTCCTGGGCATGATCCGCGGCACGGATTGGTTGCTTCCGACCGGGCTCGTTGCAGCGATGGCGATGGCGGCAACGCTGTCATGGCGCGCAGCCGGAAATGAACTTGCGACCCGCCTGATATTCGCCGTCGCGCTGATGAGCGATGTGTCTGTGATTACGTTCCTGTTCGCAGGACATTCCTGGCAGATCGACACGCACATGTATTTTTTCGCGGCGCTGGCCTGCCTCGTCTCCTATTGCGACTATCGGCCGATCCTGGCCGGCACCGTCGCGGTCGCCCTCCACCACCTCGTTCTCAACTTTATCCTGCCGGCTGCGATTTATTCCGGCGGAAGCGATCTCGGACGCGTCGCGGTTCATGCCGTCATTCTTCTGATGGAGGCCTCCGTATTGATCTGGCTCGCCGATAAACTCTCGCATCTGTTCGAGACGGCCGCGCGGAAGACCGCGGAGGCGGAGGAGGCAAGCGCCGCCGAGATGCGCGCCAATGCCGAGCGCACCGACGCCGGGCAGCGCGCCAGGCAGGAGCGCGACGCGGCGATGCGCGACCTCGCATCGGGCTTCGAGCGAAAGATCTTCCACATCGTCGAGGCGGTCGCGGTAGCTGCGAACGAAATCCAGGGATTGTCCGCCTCGATCAGCAGCAACGGGCAGGCAACGACGCGGCAGACGGCCGCGGCGGCGGATGCTTCGACGCGGGCCTCGGCAAATGTCGGCACGGTGGCCTCGGCGACCGAGGAACTCACCGCCTCGATCGGCGAGATCGCAAAACAGGTGACCCGATCCGCCGAAATCGCCGCCAAGGCGGCCCAGGAAGCACGACGCACCAATTCGGTGGTTGAAGGCCTTGCGAGCGGCACGCAAAAGATCGGCGAGGTCGTCACCCTGATTCAGAACATCGCCAGCCAAACCAATTTGCTGGCGTTGAACGCCACGATCGAGGCAGCGCGGGCCGGCGAGCACGGCAAGGGATTTGCCGTGGTGGCAAGTGAGGTCAAGGCGCTGGCCAATCAAACCGCGAAGGCGACCGAGGAAATATCGGCGCAGGTTCAGAGCATCCAGAGCGCCACCGGCGAAGCCGTCAACGCCATCCAGGCCATCGGCGGAACGATCGCGGAGATCGATGAAATCTCCAGCCAGATTGCCGCTGCGGTCGATCAGCAGGGGGCGGCGACGAGCGAAATTGCCGGCAACGTGCAGCAGGCGGCCGACGGAACGCGGGACGTCAGCGAAAATATCATCGCCGTCACGCGCGCCTCGGACGAAGCCCACGTTGCGACGTCCCGGCTGCTCGAGGCGGCCAACGGGCTATCGTCGCAGTCGACACAGCTCAAATCCGAGGTGGACGGCTTCCTCGGATCGCTGAGGGTGGCGTAAGCGGCGAAAGCGGCCCGACCTTCCTCGCAGGCGGGGAGAGGTTAAAAACGAACTCAAATCTTCTGATTGTATTCGCCGACTTCGGGATGGGTGCGCAGCACCGAATCCATGGCTTCGAACATGTCACGCATCCGCCGTTCCGACACGGGGCTTTCGACCACGACCACCAGTTCCGGCTTGTTGGAAGAGGCCCGCACCAGACCCCAGCTGCCATCCTGGACCGTGACACGCACGCCATTGACCGTGACGAGATCGCGGATCGTCTGTCCCGCGACCTTCTCGCCGCTGTTCTCCAGCGCCTCGAAATGCCTCACCACCTGGTCGACCACGCCGTATTTGGCCTCGTCGGCACAATGCGGCGACATGGTCGGCGATGACCAGGTCTTCGGCAACGCGTTTTTCAGATCCGCCATCGACTTGCCCGGCGCGCGATCGAGCATCTCGCAGATCGCGATGGCTGAAACCAGCCCGTCGTCGTAGCCGCGGCCGAACGGCTTGTTGAAGAAGAAATGACCTGACTTCTCGAAACCCGCCAGCGCGCCCAATTCGTGGGTGCGCCGCTTCATGTAGGAGTGGCCGGTCTTCCAGTAAGTCGTCCTGGCACCCTGCTGCTGCAGCACAGGGTCGGTCATAAAAAGCCCCGTCGATTTGACGTCGACCACGAACAGCGCGTCCTTGTGGATGACCGACATGTCGCGCGCCAGCATCACGCCGACCTTGTCGGCGAAAATCTCCTCACCGGTATTGTCGACGACGCCGCAACGGTCGCCGTCGCCGTCGAAGCCCAATCCGACATCTGCCTTGTGCGCGAGAACTGCATCGCGGATCGCGTGCAGCATTTCCATGTCTTCGGGGTTGGGATTGTATTTCGGGAACGTGTGATCGAGTTCGGTGTCGAGCGGAATTACCTCGCATCCGATTGCTTGCATCACCTGCGGGGCAAAGGCGCCCGCAGTACCATTGCCGCAGGCAACCACGGCCTTGAGTTTGCGTTTGAGTTTCGCACGCCTGGTCAGATCGGCGATGTAGCGCGCCGGAAAATTCTCGTGAAACCGGTACGAGCCGCCTTCGCTGTTCCTGAACTCGGCGTTGAGCACGATTTGCTTCAGCCGCGTCATTTCGTCGGGGCCGAAGGTGAGAGGCCGGTTGGCGCCCATCTTCACGCCTGTCCAGCCATTGTCGTTATGCGACGCCGTCACCATCGCAACGCAGGGCACGTCGAGTTCGAATTGCGCGAAATAGGCCATCGGCGTCATCGCAAGCCCGATGTCGTGCACCCTGCAGCCCGCAGCCTGCAGCCCAGACATCAAGGCGTATTTGATCGAAGCCGAATAGCCGCGAAAATCATGCCCCGTCACGACTTCCTGCTTGACGCCGAGTTCGGCGATCAGGGCGCCCAGGCCCATGCCGAGCGCCTGAACACCCATCAGGTTGATTTCCTTGCCGAACAGCCAGCGGGCATCGTACTCGCGAAACCCCGTCGGCTTGACCATCGGCTCGGATTCATAGGCATAAGTGTTCGGAACCAGCAATGATTTCGGTTTCGGAAACATTCAATCGGCCTTGTTGGAAAACATGACGTTGCGCAGCCATAGCGAATGCGAGGGCATCGCGGAAGGGTCCAATTCCCTTACGTAATGAAAATGGTATGGTTGACAGCTATGTTTATGGAAAAAACTCCACCGGCACCACTGCTCAATGCGTGGAGGTAACTCCGCAATAGACATTTTACGAAAAATGCCAAGCCTTGAATACTGAGGATCGGAGTTCTTTCTACTCATAAGGGAGCCGCTAAGCGATATTACTCAAGAATTAGCCGAGCGGGGCCGTCTGTTAGGAGCCTTACTGCTCCAATACCATCTTGCCGTTGGCATATTCGAAACGCCTCAGCTTCGACAGGAACGACAGGCCAAGCAGGTTCTCCGAAAGAGCTTCGTCCGGCAGCACCATGGCATCGACGTCGCGCACCACGAGACCGCCGACATCGACCATGGCCAGCCGTGTCGGCGCCGCCTTGACCGTGCCGTTTGCAGTCGTAACCGTCGCCTTGTAGTCGCTGCGCCCCGGGCGCAGTCCGAACCGGGCCGCGGAGCTCTCGTTCAGCGCGACCACGGAAGCCCCGGTATCGACCATGAAGGCGATCCGCTGACCGTCGATCCGCCCTTCGGTCTCGAAATGACCGCGCGCGTCGCGCGGAATGCTGAGGCTGCGGAATCCGGCTTGCGCGACGGTCTCTGCGACAGGCGCTTTCCGTTCGGCGGTGGTGGCTACCGCCGGTGCCAGCGTCATCTTGTCGGCGATCTCTGCCATGAAGGTACCCATGGCGATCATGATCGCGGCAAAGACCATTATGTTACGCATTCGCAAAACCCGGTCGGAAACCGCCGACTTCACCATGCCAGCGAGAAAACTTCGACCGGCGATCCCCGGCTGGCCCCGCGATTTTGCCGAAAAGGATGAGCGAAGCGTTAACGGCGCGTCAGCGCTCTTTCACCTTCTCATCAACTCCCCCTGGGCTTGGCGCGCCGGGTAGGCATGGCGGTTGCGGGATCATCGGGCCAGGGATGCCGCGGGTAGCGTCCGCGCAGATCGGAGCGGACGGCCGCATAGCTGCCTCGCCAGAAACCCGGCAGATCGCGCGTCACCTGTACGGGTCGATGCGCCGGCGACAGCAATTCCACTACCAGCGGAATCTTTCCCCTCGCGATCGCGGGATGGGTATTGAGCCCGAACAGTTCTTGCAGGCGCACCGCGATCGTCGGCCCCTGTTCGGCCTCGTAGTCGATCGCAAGCTGCGTGCCGGTAGGTGCCTCGAAATGCGCAGGTGCTTCCCGATCCAGTCGCGCGCGCAATTCCCAGGGCAGCAGTGTCATCAGCGCGTCCGACAGATCACCGGCCGAAAGCTGCTTCAACGAAGTCTTGTCGTGGAGCAGCGGCTCCAGCCACGCCTCGCGTTGCGCTGCCAGGGCGTCGTCCGACAGGTCGGGCCAGGGATTTTGCGGCGCCTCGCCTTCGGCCTTGCGCAGGAAGGTCACGCGGTCGCGCCATTGCCTGGCCGGCTTCGACCATGGCAACTTATCAAGCCCGGCCGAGATGACGCCGTCAGCCAGGATACGCGCGGTTTCCGCCGTGGGCTGCAACGTCAACGGCGCTTCCGACAGCGCGATCGCGTGCAACGTCCTTCTGCGCCTTGCCCGCAACGCCATGGCACCCCGATCGAAGGCAATCTCGTCTGCCGTTGTGATCTGATCGGCGAAGTGCGCCTCGATCTCCGCTTGGGTAATCGGCGCCGCCAGCAGAATTCGACCCTGTGCCGCGGTGCCGGTGAGTTCGGCGACCGCGATGAAAGGCGCGCGCGACAACGCCGACGTCTGGTCGATCGCGGCACCGCGTCCGCTGGCAAGTAAAAAACTGCCGTTGCCGCGGTTGCGCGCAATGCGGTCTGGAAATGCAAGCGCCAGCATGACGCCGGTAGTTAGTTCCCCTCCCCCTTGTGGGGAGGGGTCAGGGGTGGGGGTGCCCCGAACTCGCACCGCCGTTGTGGACGCCCCACCCCGACCTCGAGAGCGAGCTTCGCTCGCCTCGGACCCCGCAAGGGGGGAGGGAGTTGAGGAAGCCACCTGCGACGCCCAGCGTTGCGCAAGCCCGCGCGCGGCTTCCGCGCGTTGCGAGCGGTCGCGGCGAAACGCATCGAGCCTGATGTCGAGATCGGCATTGTCACCGCCTAGTCCGCGCTCGGTGAGCACGGCTGCGATTTCGGCGGCCGCGCGGCCCGTGCCCAATCGGCTGGAGTCCACGATCATGCGCGCCAGCCGCGGCGGCAGCGCCAGCGCCCGCAGGCTCTTGCCCTCCGCGGTAATGCGGCCGTCGCCGTCGAGCGCCCCGAGTTCGCGCAGCAACTCACGGGCTTCCTTCAGCGCCGGCAGTGGCGGCTTGTCGAGAAAGGCAAGACCGGCGGGATCGCTAACGCCCCATTGCGCAAGATCGAGCACCAGCGAGGACAGATCGGCGCTGAGGATTTCGGGCTGGGTGAAGGCGGCAAAGGAAGCGGTTTGCGGTTCGTCCCACAGCCGGTAGCACAGGCCGGGCTCGGTACGTCCGGCGCGGCCGCGGCGCTGATCGACCGCGGCGCGGGAGGCACGGACGGTCTCCAGCCGGGTCAGACCGATGTCAGGCTCGTAGCGCGGCACGCGCGCAAGGCCCGAGTCGACAACGATACGCACACCTTCGATGGTCAGCGAAGTCTCCGCAATCGAAGTGGCCAGCACCACCTTGCGCCGCCCCTTAGGCGCCGGTGCAATGGCACGATCCTGCACCGATGCCTCCAGGGCACCGAACAGCGGTACGATTTCGATCGCGGCGTCATGGATGCGCTGGGCGAGAAAAGTCTGGGTCCGGCGAATCTCGGCGGCGCCCGGCAGAAATGCCAGCACCGAACCGGGATCGGCCCGCAGTGCCGTGGCAATCGCATCGGCCATCTGGCGCTCCAGCGGCGTGTCCGGCTTTCTGCCGAGGTAGCGCGTCTCGACCGGAAAGGCGCGGCCTTCGCTCGCAATCACCGGCGCCTCGCCAAGCAATTCGGCGACCCGCGCACCGTCGAGCGTCGCCGACATCACGAGAAGCCGCAGATCCTCGCGCAAGCCGGTTTGCGCATCGCGTGCCAGCGCAAGGCCGAGATCGGCATCGAGCGAGCGTTCGTGAAACTCGTCGAACAGGACTGCGGCGACGTCAGACAGTTCCGGATCGTCCAGGATTTTCCGGGAGAAAATCCCCTCCGTGACCACTTCGATCCGCGTTGAGCGTGACACCTTCGAGCCGAACCGGACCCGATAACCCACGGTTTCGCCGACACGCTCTCCAAGATTGTACGCCATGCGTTCGGCGCTCGCGCGCGCTGCGATCCGGCGCGGCTCCAGCACGATGATTTTCCTGTTCGCAGCCCATGGCAGATCGAGCAGCGCCAGCGGCACGCGCGTGGTCTTGCCCGCGCCGGGCGGGGCGACGAGCACCGCGGCATTGTGGCTCTCGAGCGCGCGAGACAGATCGCCGAGCACGGCATCGATCGGCAGAGGCATGTCGAAGTTGCGGGGCAATTCTTGTTCCGTGGTCCCCCGCCGGGTTGGTCGGTCAGGGCATCCCGTCGGTGATGGTTAACAGGATTGATCTGTCGGAGCGGGTCTTAGAGCATATTGATGCGGAGAGGAACGGCCATCCGGCACGTCGTTTGAATGAATAAAGGAGAATGAAACGGATAGGGCCGATGATCCCGCTTCTTGCGGCTGGATTGCGCCGAAAAGGGACACCCATGACAGCAACTGGCACACCGGTCCTTGCGGAGCGTGGCGCGCCTTCGGCTCGGGACGGAAATGCGGCAGCCGGCCGCATTGACTGGGTGGACTACGCCAAGGGTATCTGCATCGTCATGGTGGTGATGATGCATTCGGTGCTCGGCGTTGAATTGGCCGTGGGTCAAACCGGCTTCATGCATGCCTTGGTCGTGTTCGCAAAGCCGTTCCGGATGCCGGATTTTTTCCTGATCTCGGGATTGTTTCTTTCAGTCGTGATCGACCGCGACTGGCGCACCTATCTCGATCGCAAGGTGGTCCACTTCGCCTACTTCTACGTGCTGTGGGTAACGATCCAGTTCGGATTCAAGGCACCCGGCTTTGCCGCCGAGACGAGCTGGTCCCATGCCGGGATGTTGTATCTGGAATCCTTCGTCGAGCCGTTCGGCACGTTGTGGTTCATCTATCTGCTGCCGGTGTTTTTCGTAGTCACCAAGGCGACGCGGCAACTGCCGCCGCTTCTGATCTGGAGCCTTGCGGCCGCATTGGAGATGTCTCACGTCGCCACCACCTGGACGGCGATCGACGAATTCTGCGCGCGTTTTGTCTATTTCTATTCCGGCTACCTGTTCGCCGATTACGTATTCGCGCTGTCCGATCGCGCGCGGGCGCGCCCCCTGCCGGCGCTTGCCGCTCTCCTGATCTGGGGACTGCTCAACGCTGCCCTGGTGAGATTCGGCTTCAGTGAATGGCCGCTGATCTCGCTCGCGCTTGGCCTTGCGGGAGCCTGCGCCGTCATCTCCGTGGGCACGCTGCTCGCGCGGGCGCATTGGCTGGAATCCTTGCGCTTCTGCGGCGAGCATTCCATCGTCATCTATCTCGCCTTTTTCCTGCCGATGGCGGCGACGCGAACGCTTCTGCTGCGCACCGCCGTCATCGGGGATGTCGGAACCATCTCACTCCTCGTCACCATCGTTGCGTTGTTCGGCGCGCTGGCGATCTGGCAGATCGCGCTTCTGAGCGGCGCCAATTTCCTGTTCGAACGGCCGCTTGCGTTCTGGATTGCGCCGAAGAAGCCGAAAGCCGCGCTGCAGGCGGCGGAGTAGGTTACCTGCCGCTTCGATTCCTGCGGCGGGCGCGCGACCTCCGCAAGTCCGTTACGGTACCTGACACTCCCGGCAAAAACCCCGGCACAACACGCTTGCGAGGCTGTCAATCGCCGAAAAAATCCCTAGATTTCGGCCATGCCCAAAACCCCCCAGAAGTCGTCGCAACAGACACCCCAAGCGACATCCGCCAAGGCCGCCCCCAAACCGGTTGCCGTCGAAGCCCTCGCCAAGGGCAACCACGTGTTTCTGGTCGACGGTTCCTCCTATATTTTTCGTGCTTACCACGCGCTGCCACCGTTGAACCGCAAGTCCGACGGCCTGCAGGTCAACGCCGTGCTCGGCTTTTGCAACATGCTGTGGAAGCTTTTGCGCGACATGCCTCCCGACAACCGGCCGACCCATCTCGCCATCGTCTTCGACAAGTCGGAAGTCACCTTTCGCAACAAGATCTATGCGGACTACAAGGCGCACCGGCCACCGGCACCGGATGACCTGATCCCGCAATTCGCGCTGATCCGCGACGCCGTGCGCGCGTTCGACCTGCCCTGTCTCGAACAGGCGGGCTTCGAGGCCGACGACCTGATCGCCACCTATGCGCGCCAGGCCAGTGAGCGCGGCGCGACCACGACCATCGTATCTTCGGACAAGGACCTGATGCAGCTCGTCAACAACAAGGTGACAATGTTCGACACCATGAAGGATCGCCGCATTGGCATCGCCGAGGTGGTCGAGAAATTCGGCGTGCCGCCGGAAAAAGTGGTGGAGGTGCAGGCGCTCGCCGGCGATTCCACGGACAACGTGCCGGGCGTGCCGGGGATCGGCATCAAGACCGCAGCGCAACTGATCGTCGAATATGGCGATCTCGAAACCCTGCTCAAGCGTGCCGGCGAGATCAAACAACCGAAACGGCGCGAGGCGCTGGTGGAGAATGCCGAAAAGGCGCGCATCTCGCGCCGGCTGGTGTTGCTCGACGACAAGGTCAAGCTGGATGTACCGCTCGACGAGCTTGCGGTGCACGAACCTGACGCGCGCAAGCTGATCGGGTTTCTCAAGGCGATGGAGTTTTCCTCCCTCACCCGCCGCGTCGCCGAGTATTCGCAGATCGACCCCTCGGATATCGCCGCAGATGCCGGCATCTCGCCTTCCCCAATGAGGGAGAGGTCGGGCGGCGAGGCCGTCCGGGAGGAAGCTAAACTTGCCGATACACCGCCCTCCCCGACCCTCCCCCTCGAGGGGGGAGGGAGCGCGCCAAACAGGTCGGGGGACAGCAGAGGCAAGAACGCATCCGGCCTCAAAGGCACGACGAAAGCGCTCGCGACGGCGCGCACCGAGGAGGCGCGCAAGATCCCGCTCGATCGCACCAAATACCAGACCATCCGCAAGCTCGCCGATCTCGACGCCTGGATTGCGCGGGCACGCGAAATCGGCCATTTCGCGATCGAGGCCAAGGCCAATTCCATCGATCCGATGCAGGCCGATCTCTGCGGCATCGCGCTTGCGATCAAGCCGAACGATGCCTGCTACGTCCCGCTCACCCACAAGCAGTCCGGCGATGGCGCCGGCCTGTTCGCGGCAGGCCTTGCGCCAGACCAGATCAACGTAGGCGACGCGCTCGAGGCGCTGCGCCCGGTGCTGGAATCGCCGGGCATCCTGAAGATCGGTTTCAACATCAAATTCGGCGCGGTGATGTTCGCGCAGGCCGGCATTACCCTTCGCAACCATGACGATACGCAGTTGATGAGCTATGCACTGGATGCCGGCCGCAACGCGCACGGGCTCGACGCCCTGGCCGAGACGTGGCTCGGCCACGCCACCATGACCCATGGCGAACTGACCGGCAGCGGCAAAGGCAAGCTCAGCTTCGATCAGGTCGCAATCGACAGGGCAACGGCTTATTCCGCTGAAGATGCCGACGTCATATTGAGGTTGTGGAGCGTATTGAAGGCACGCCTGGTCGCCGAACGGATGAACACGGTCTACGAGACGCTGGAGCGGCCGCTGGTTTCGGTGCTGGCCCGGATGGAACGACGCGGCATTTCGATCGACCGCCAGGTACTGTCGCGGCTATCGGGCGAATTTGCCCAGACCGCCGCGCGTGTCGAAGCCGAGATTCAGGAGATCGCGGGCGAGGTGGTCAATGTCGGCAGCCCGAAACAGATCGGCGACATTCTGTTCGGGAAGATGGGCATTCCGGGCGGCACCAAGACCAAGACCGGTGCGTGGTCGACATCGGCGCAGATTCTCGACGAGCTCGCCGAACAGGGCCATGAATTCCCGAAGAAGATCCTGGAATGGCGACAAGTGTCGAAGCTCAAATCGACCTACACGGACGCGTTGCCGACCTATGTTCATCCCGACACCCATCGCGTGCACACGACCTATGCGCTCGCGGCAACCACCACCGGACGGCTGTCTTCGAACGAGCCGAACCTGCAGAACATTCCGGTGCGCACCGAGGACGGCCGTAAGATCCGCCGCGCCTTCATCGCCACGCCCGGCCACAAGCTGGTGTCGGCGGATTACTCGCAGATCGAATTGCGGCTGCTCGCCGAGATCGCCGACATTGCCGTGCTCAAGCAGGCATTCCGCGACGGGCTCGACATTCATGCGATGACGGCGTCGGAAATGTTCGGCGTTCCGATCAAGGACATGCCAAGCGAGGTGCGGCGCCGCGCCAAAGCGATCAATTTCGGCATCATCTACGGCATTTCGGCGTTCGGGTTGG
This sequence comes from uncultured Alphaproteobacteria bacterium, assembly GCA_963721935.1. GTDB lineage: Bacteria > Pseudomonadota > Alphaproteobacteria > Rhizobiales > Xanthobacteraceae > Bradyrhizobium. Next base: position 109,562 of record CAVRMY010000032.1, on the reverse strand, counting down.
CCAATCAGCTCGGCATCGCCCGCGAGGAGGCGTCCGCCTATATCAAGAAATATTTCGAGCGCTTTCCGGGTATCCGCGCCTATATGGACGCGACGCGGGACTTCTGCCGCGCACACGGTTATGTCGAGACGCTGTTCGGCCGCAAATGCCACTATCCCGACATCAGGGCCTCCAACGCCTCGGTCCGCGCTTTCAACGAGCGGGCCGCGATCAATGCGAGACTGCAAGGCACCGCCGCCGACATCATTCGGCGCGCCATGATCCGGATGGAAGACGCGCTGTCCGAGAAGAAGCTCTCGGCGCAGATGCTGTTGCAGGTTCACGACGAACTGATCTTCGAAGTGCCGGAAAATGAAGTCGCAGCGACGTTACCGGTTGTGCAGCACGTCATGCAGGACGCCCCGTTCCCCGCCGTGCTGCTGTCGCTGCCGCTGCATGTCGATGCGCGTGCCGCCGACAATTGGGACGAGGCGCATTAAAGTACCCGCCGGAGCAGGACGGAACGGCGGCTTGCCATGCGATCATCCGATTTGGATCACAGATGAGGCTGGTTGCGATTTCAGGCAGCCTTCGCTCGGCTTCCCTCAACACCTCGGTGCTCCAGGCCGCACGCCGTCTTGCGCCCGGAGGCGTCGAGATCGAACTCTTTGAAGGGATCGGCCAGCTTCCCTTTTTCAATTCCGATCTCGAAGCCGGGCTCCTACCCGACGCCGTTGCGGCCTTTCGCGGCATCATCGCCACCGCCGACGGAATTCTGATTTCAAGCCCCGAATATGCGCGCGGCGTCTCGGGCGTGATGAAGAACGCGCTGGATTGGCTGGTGGGCTGCGAGCAATTTCCCGGCAAGCCAGTGGCGCTGATCAATACATCGCCGCGGGCGACCCACGCGCTTGCCGCGCTGGCGCTTACGCTGCAGACGATGTCGGCGCACCTGGTCGCTGAGGCTTCGATCACGCTGCCTCTGCTTGGAGCGGTTCACGATGCCGATAGCATCGCTGCCGATCCCGAACTCGCCGGCGCGATTCGCGATTCGCTGAAACGTTTCGTCAACGCGATCACGGCGGTGGCGAACGGGGAATAGAACTCTTGCGCGTGACCGTTGCGTGATGGGCAAGCCTGCCCCCTTGCTCGCGGTGCGGATGGCGCTGGAGCCGAAAAGGGCGTAACGGTTTTCCTTCACCTCGCCCCGCTTGCGGGGAGAGGTCGGATCGCCCGTGCGATCCGGGTGAGGGGGACTCACCGCGCACTTCATCTTTGCAATTTGTGGAAGCAGCCCCTCACCCCAACCCTCTCCCCGCAAAGAGCGGGGCGAGGGAGAAGCTCAATCGAGCTTTACTTCCATCCCGCGCTCGACGGCGGGGCGCGCCATCATCGTCTCGTACCAGCGTTTGACGCTGGGAAAATCGGAAAGTTCCACCTTGTGGCGTTCATGCCGCCAGGCCCAGCCGAGGATCGCAAAATCGGCGACCGACAATGCCCCCGCGACGAATTCGTGATTGGCGAGACGACGATCGAGAACGCCATAAAGGCGGCGCGTTTCGGCCATGAAGCGCTTCAACCCGTAAGCACGGTCCTGCTCGTTCTCGAGCGCGATGAAGTGATGCACCTGTCCCGGCATGGGTCCGAAGCCGCCCATCTGCCACATCAGCCATTCGTAGACTGGAATGCGTTCGATCAATGGAACTGGCAGGAATTTCCCGGTCTTCTCGCCGAGATAGAGCAGGATCGCGCCGGATTCGAATATGCTGACGCGCTTGCCGGTTGGACCTTCGGGATCGACGATCGCCGGAATCTTGTTGTTGGGGCTGATTGCCAGGAATTCCGCCGCCATCTGGTCGCCCTTGGTGATGTTGATCGGGAACACCTTGTAAGGCAGGCCCATCTCTTCCAGAGCAACGCTGATCTTGCGGCCGTTCGGCGTGTTCCAGGTGTGCAGTTCGATCGTCATTTGCCGTCATTTCCCGAAGTTTGACCCGACATCCGTACGCGGAAGCTGGATGGGTTACAACCGCGCTTTCCAGCGGTCGAACATGCACACGCTGCGCGCGACAGGTTTGACGAGGCGAGAGGGATTTTTGTTACCTTTCCCACTGTTGACGACCCACCTTCTGCACTGGAATGTGCGCGCGCTCGCGAATAGATTGCCCTCCCCGAAGAGAGGTCGCCTTGTCCAAATCAGCCTCCCGCGCCCGCCTCGCCGAGATCATCCGCAAGCGTTCGTTCGGGCGCGGTGAGATCACGCTGGCCTCGGGCCGTAAAAGCAACTTCTATTTCAACCTCAAGCCGACCATGCTGGATCCGGAAGGCGCCAGCTTGCTGGCGGAACTGACCTTTGAGGCGCTGAAGGACGAGCGTCTGGATTATGTCGGGGGGCTCGAGATGGGCGCGGTGCCGCTTGCCGGCGCCGTTGCGCAGCTTTCCTGGATCAAGGGACACCCGATCGCCGCCTTCTTCGTGCGCAAGAAGCCCAAGGAGCATGGTGCCAGGCTTGCGGTCGAGGGGTTGGCAAAGGCCGAGAGCCTGCAAGGCAAGCGCGTGGCGATCATCGAAGACGTCACCACGACCGGCGAATCTGCGCTGAAGGCAATCGAGACGGCGCGCGATGCCGGAGCCGAGGTCGCGATGGTCCTGACCATGGTCGACCGCGAAGAGGGCGCCGCCGAAACCTTCAAAAAGGCCGGACTGCCATTTCGCTGGCTCTACAGGGCCAGCGAATTCCTGCAAGGTTGAGCGGTTTCTTTTGCGCTTCCCGGGGCCTTGCTCATAGCTCGTTTACCATCCCCCACTAATGTGGATTTCGCCGCGGCAAGCGCTGCCGTGGGCCGCGTAGGTTGTGTGGGGTGGAGTAAGCGTTGCGTACCGAGTTTTCTTGTCAGCGCATGCGGCGCCGCATGATGCTGGTCGCGTCAGTGTTATTTGCCGGCACCATCGTTTCAGCGCCACGCGGAGCGTCCGCCGAAGGCCTGTTCGAGCTGTTTTTCGGTGCCTTCCAGAAACAGCAGCACCACACCCCGGCACAGGCCAATTTCTTCGCCGATCCCTTCGGCCAGAACCAGTCACCCGTGCCGCCGCGCCCGATATCCCCCGGCAGCGGAACCGCATTTTGCGTGCGCAGTTGCGACGGCAAGTATTTTCCGCTGTCGCGAAGTAACGCCTCCGCAGTGCAGATGTGCCAGGCATTTTGCCCAGCGAGTTCGACCAAGGTTTTCTTTGGCGGCACCATCGACAGCGCGACGAGCGCCAGCGGCGAGCGCTATGCGGACAGCGAAAACGCCTTTGCCTATCGCAAAGCCTTGCGCGCCGACTGCACCTGCAACGGCCGCGACGCGGCTGGGTTGGCCCCGGTCGATCTGACGCTCGATAGCTCGCTGCGCGCCGGCGACGTGATCGCGACCACCAACGGGTTGGTCGCCTATTCGGGCATAAGACTGGGCAACAATCAGACCGCGGAATTCACCCCCATCGCTTCCTATCCCGGCCTCACGGCCGACCTGCGCGCCCGGCTCGGCGACATGAAAGTGGCGCCGGTGACGACGGAAACGACTGCCAACGAAACGCTGCTTGAGAGCGACCGCAGGCTTTTCGAGCCCGTCTCCTCGGTGCCGAAGACGGTTTCGCGACAAGGCAAACGCGCGGAAGCGAATTAGGCAATTTGCACACCTCATGGTGAGGAGCACGCAGAATGCGTGCGTGTCGAACCATTGCCCAATCGCAGTCGGCGGCCGTCCTTCGAGACGCGGCCTGCGGCCGCTCCTCAGGACGAGGGCTGATGAGCCCTCACCTTCCGACGATCACCCCGATCACATTCGGCGCCGAGCGATATTTCTCCTCGATCTGCGCCCGCGCCGCGGCGCGATTTTCCGGCGTCAGCAAGCCGCGTTTTTCGGCGAGGATCATCCAGCAGTAGCCCCACCAATCCGTCAGCATGCCCTCGTCGTCGACGAGGTCGTAGCCCTGTTCGGCCGCAAAGATGCGCGCATGCGCTTCATCAAGGGAATCGAGAAAGGCGTGGTCAGCGTCGGAAAACAGCTCGTCGCCGAGATCGTCGGTCGTGTAGCCCCACACCGACATGCAGACGGCGTTGAATTCCCGGTCGATCGCGTCGTCGTCGACAGCTGTGTGGCGGGAGGCCCGATGCAGGCGCGACAGGGAGCGGGCGAAGTCGGCAATGCGGGTGAGTGCGAATTGATCAAAGGCGATGGTGGACATGTAGTCCTCGGGATTTGATATCTCGGGATAGCTGGAGATCATTCCAGATCACTAAGACTTTGAATTTTCTCATATTGTGCTAGGAAGGATTGCTCAGGATATCTCCAGCTACGAAATCCGACGTGGAAAGAAACGTGGAAAAAGACCATGGCAATTCACCGTATTCAGGAAGGCAAGCTTGGTCGACTCATGCGAACAAAGGGTAAACACACTGACGGGGGCGGGCTAGTTTTGCAAGTGACTTCGCCCGGATCGGCGAGCTGGGTTTTTCGGTACAAAGATCGGCAGGCGCAACGCGAGCGCTGGCCGTGCATTGGGCCGGCGAACGTCTACTCGCTCGACCAGGCCCGGGAAAAGGCTCGGTTCTGCCGTATCGAGCTTAAGGAAGGCCGCGACCCGTCAGAATGGCTTCGCAGCGGGCGAGCGCAGGACGCTGGCAAGCTGTTTGGCGAGGCGCTGGAAGAATACCTCACGGCCAAGTCGCCGAGCTGGAAGGCTTCCAATCGAGATCGGGAGTTACGGCGCTATCGATTCCTGTTTTCGCAGGTCCCGGACTTCACGGCGCTGCCGATCAAGAGCCTCGATCAGAACGCGAAGAACAAGGCGCTAGCCACGTGGCCGGCCGGCTCGAAGCAAAACCGGGACGTTGGCTTTTATATCGAAGCCATCCTCCGCTACGCCGAGACGGGCAAGCTGCGGCTCCCCAAGCACGGCGACGACGATGTCGAGCACCACGCGGCGATGCCGTGGCGCGACGTGCCGAGCTTCTATAAGCGTCTCACCGATGTCGGCACCGTTGACACGCGAGCGCTGCAATTCACGATCTTGACCGGCGCGCGCACTGACGAAGTGATCGGTAAAAAGGAACAAGGGGACTGGGCGAAATACCCGGCGACGTGGGCCGAGATCGGCGAGGAAGACGGCAAGCCGGTGTGGATTATCGCGGCCGAGCGAATGAAGGCGACACGCAAGCATGTCGTGCCGCTCACGCCGCAAATGGTTGCACTCCTCGGCAAGCCCTGCGCCGACCACGTTCCGCTTTTCGACGTGAGCAGTCAGAACGCGATGCTCAACACGTTGAAGGCGACGGACGGCGGAATTGGATTCACCGTACACGGCTTCCGGTCAAGCTTCGAGGATTGGGGCGCGGAGGCGACCAGCTTCCCGCGAGACCTGATCAAGCTTTGCACCGCTCACGACAAACGGACGAAGACAGATCGCGCCTATCAGCGCTCAGTGTTGCTGGAGAAGCGCCGCGAGATCATGACGCATTGGTCCGACTTCGCGACCTCGTCGTGCGCGAAGACACGCATGGTTTCTCATCAACGATGATGAACAAATGAAACGCAGCTTGGGAAGCTGCCGTTCTGCCATTGAACTACGCCCGCTAACTTAATCAATAAAATCAGGTACTTCTCGCGCTTTTTGACCCGATTTTCGTCTCGCATCATTGTGTCATCGTGATGTCGGCTGAATATCCCGCCCGTTTTTTATAGACCGCTCCGATCTCATGCGGCAAGGCGTTGAAGCAGGAGCCCGACCTTGCCAAGGTCGGGGTCGAGGGTTCGAATCCCTTCGCCCGCTCCAGATTTCTCGTTGCGGATGCGAGTTTTTTCATTCGCAAAATTCGCAGCCAGGTCTGACCGGTGCGCGTCGTGGTCCACCCGTGGTCCACCGGCATCGACCTATATCCGGTTGGGCAGTTGGATTCAGTCTTCCAAGGACCAATCCCTCAGGCTGGCTCGTCCCGAAGGAGCCATAGAAATCGGCCCGGTTTCCTCCGTCGGCGGTTAAGCAGTCGCGGATCAAGTTCGAAGTGTCCCGCTTCAGCACCACTGAGACAAAACTAACGGCTTGAGGAACGGAGGATTTCTGGCTCATCGTAGCCCCAAGGAGCGAAGATGAGACAGAAATCCAAATCGACCCCGGTAACGTCCGAGAACCTTGTCCGCGACATTCGGCGGGCAACCCGAAAGCACCATGCGGCCGAAGACAAGATCCGCATCGTGCTCGATGGCCTGCGCGGCGAAACTTCGATCGCGGAGCTTTGCCGGCGCGAAGGCATCGCCGAGAGCATGTATTACTCCTGGTCGAAGGAGTTCCTTGAAGCTGGCAAGCGCCGGCTTGCCGGGGACACCGCACGCGCGGCGACGACCGATGAGGTCAAGCAGCTCAGGCGCGAGGCCCAGGACTTGAAGGAAGTCGTTGCCGAGCAGGCGCTCGAACTGCGGCTGCTCAAAAAAAGCATGATCGCGGATGGGGGAGACCAAACATGAGGCTCCCCGCTTCGGAAAAGTTGGAGATCATCCGCCTTGTTGAGCAGTCGCATCTGCCGGCCCGACGAACGCTGGAAATGCTCGGCATCAAGCCATCGACGTTCTATCGCTGGTATGATCGCTTCCGATCCTGCGGGCCGCAAACCCTCGAAGACAGGCCATCGAAGCCGGGCCGGGTCTGGAACCGCATTCCCGATCAAGTTCGCCAGCGCATCGTCACGATGGCGCTTGAGCAACCAGAACTCAGCCCACGCGAGTTGGCAACCCGGTTCACCGACACCAACAGCTACCATGTCTCGGAATCATCGGTCTATCGGCTCTTGAAGGCCCATGACCTGATCACCAGCCCAGCCTTCATCGTCATCAAGGCCGCCGACGAATTCAAGAACAAGACAACCGCATCCAACCAGCTCTGGCAGACCGACTTCACCTACCTCAAGGTCATTGGTTGGGGGTGGTATTATCTCTCCACCATCCTCGATGACTACTCGCGCTTTATCATCGCCTGGAAGCTGTGCACGACGATGCGCGCCGACGATGTCACCGACACGCTCGAGCTGGCGTTGGCGGCTTCAGGTTGCGACAGTGCGAAGGTGGTGCACAAACCGAGACTGCTCAGCGACAACGGATCGAGTTACATCTCCGGCGATCTTGCCGAATGGCTCCAGGACCGCGGCATGGTGCATGTTCGCGGCGCGCCGTGCCATCCCCAGACCCAAGGCAAGATCGAGCGCTGGCACCAGACGCTTAAGAACCGCATCCTGCTAGAGAACTATTACCTGCCTGGCGATCTCAAAGCCCAGATTGACCGGTTCGTCGAGCACTACAATTACAGTCGCTACCACGAAAGCCTACAGAACCTGACTCCGGCCAACGTCTACTTCGGCAGAGACCGGACCATCCTCCTGGAACGAAAAAGGATCAAACGCGACACGATCAAACAGCGACGATTGCAACACAACTTGAAAGCCGCCTAAACTCCAACCCCTGACGAGCCAGAGCCTCCGTTCCAACACACCTCAGATTGTCCCAAACCATTTGAAGACGGACACCTGGTTGGTGGAGCGCACAGGTGACGAAATTGCGCCGGCATTCCTAATCATGGCCACCGCAGTGATTTCATTCCTCGTCATCCTGCGGATGTCGGAAACTCGCCGCGGTCCGTTTGCAAGCGCGGCCGCTATTGCGTCCTGACGATCTTTGTTGCCACTCCAGGTCCGAACGGACCGAGGATGCACGTTGCTTCCGCCAGTTCAGAAACGCTTAAGAAGTTTCTCAGAGCAGTTTCATGACTTCCGGCCGGTCCGGGCTCAGTCTGCTACAGCCTGATGGCGGACGCTTCAGATCATGGTGCGGATCGTGCGCCGAGGCAAGGAAATCGGTCGGTGGTTGCGACCTCCCGGAGCGGGCCTGCATCGAACGGAACGTCGCAATCCAAGCTCCTGCAAATCGCCGATACCAGAAGCATCGAGGTGGTTCGTACCGCGCTTCCCATACAAACACAAACGACACCAAATCGACGGCGGCCGATATCAAGCCGATAGAGAAAGAAGGGATCATCATGAGCAAGCAGACCTTCGTCATCACCCCGAAGAATTACTCGCGCCCGCTCGAGGTCCTCGGCGAGCACGCCGCGGTGCTAGCGTCCGGCGAAGTTGGCTCCGAGCTCTTCCTCAAGCAAGGATCGCGAGGCAGCACTTCGTCCCGGTATCGCCGCCCGAGCGAGAGCGTCCCCACGAAAACCTTCAGCAAGGCGATCCATCGACTGAAAGAGGACGTCAGCAGCTGGTACGAACTACATCGACGCAACGGTGCGACGAATGTCGTCGTTTGGGCTATCTACCTTGAGCTGCTCTTGATGCTCGTCCTGCTCGTTCTTTTGCCATTTGATACTGTGCAAGTGGGAGGCCGCTACCGCCTGATCAAGCCGCTCAATTTTGCGATGTCGATGGCTATGTATCTCGCGACGGTCGTGATTTTGCTGGATTACCTCCGGGCATCGATGTGGTGGAAGAAGGTCATCGGCTGGGGAGTCTCAATCTGCATTTTGACCGCCATCACCTGCATCACCATGCAAGCAGCGCGTGGTACGACCTCACACTTCAACAACAGCACGCCCTTCAACTCCGCCGTCTCCTCACTGATGGACATAGTGGATCCTCTCAATGGCGTCTTTGTCCTTGTCCTGCTAATCTTCGCTATACAGGTCAGGTACGATGTCTCGCGGTCATCTCAACTCGGAATCGCATTCGGGATTTTCCTTTTTCTTGCAGGATCCGCCATCGGCGGGGTGATGGTGGCGCAAGGACAGAGTGTAATGGGCGTTGCGCCTGGAGGCCCCGCGCTGCCGGTGCTCAACTGGAGCACCATGGGGGGCGATTTCAGGGTCGCGCACTTCTTGGGTATCCACGCATTACAGATTTTGCCGATAGCAGGCTGGCTCATCGATCGGCTGAAAGGTCTGCCCAGACGAGCGAAGCCGACAGCCGTTGTTGCCGTCTCCGCAGGGTACGTCTTGCTCATGGGATTTGTGTTCATGCAGGCCATGAACGGTGTGCCGCTCGTGAGAATGTGAGGCTTCAAGGCAGTCCCGGAGGGCAGGGCGAGGCTTGGAATTGCTCCACAGAGCCGGGACCTGACCGACCACGCAGCGGGCAGCGCCTTGAGTAACGAGGACTCGGTGTACGTGACCATCCTTTTTCAGAACACATAGAAAGGAGGCCGACATGTTGCTTCATCCGCCAATCATAGTCCTGGCCCGACACCGTGCCAAAGCTCGATATTCGATATTCTAAGAGAATGCCGGTTTGAGGGCGAGTCAACGGTTGCCCGGCTTTTCCCTCTTCAGGATGCGATCGACATGTGACGCAGCTTCCTGATGCGGCGCGACTGGGTCGAAACTTTAAGACGCCAAGCCCCCATTCGCAGCAAAATAACGAAAGGGATAGATCGCGGCGAGACGCAAATCGGATGCCAACGCAATTATCCTGTCCTGATTTGTGACGATAAGGGGAAACGGTGCCGCGACCCAAAGCCAAATGGCGCGATAGCTACATCCTAAGCCTGCCGGAAGCTGAATAACCCAATGGTCGCGACGATCAACTGCTGCAGGGGTCCAACTGCGTTGACCGACATAACAAGGGAGCCAGATTATCGGCGCGCCAACTACGCCAGCATTCCACATGCTTCAAGCGTTGCAAAATCGTGGGTCACCGCGATGTCGTTGGGAATATCGAAGCGTCATCGACGGACCGGATGTCGGGTCACTCCGGCAATCCTGCCTTGCGCAGGCTCTCAATGAAGCGCACGCGGTCCTCCGCCCGCCGGACCGGCGGCGCTACCCGGTCAAGATTGCCAAGCCTCAACGCAGGATCGACCTCGCGCAAGCGGGCCATCGCCGCTCGGGCCTCGACCATCCGATCCGAAAGAGCATTGGCAATCGCTGCCACCCGCAGTGCCGTGGCCCAGTTCGGTTGCTCATGGAGGGCCCTGGTCGCCCAGGAAATCGCCTCGTCGTAACGACCGGCAAAGACATGCGCGAAGGCCATGCCACCGCAAGCTAAGTAGGTCAACGGATCAAGCGGGCTCAGCCGCATAGCTCGCTTGAAATGTTCAATAGCGCTGGCTGACTCGCCAAGGTACATGCGCACCCAGCCGCTCGCATTCCAACTCGCCGCCAAATTCGGGTTCAGAACCAACGCCCGGTCGATGTACGCGGCGCCGGCCTCGACCTCATTACCCAGATAAGCCAGGCTAAAGGCGCCTGACCACAGCGCGGTCGGATCATCCTTGCCCAGCGCGACCGCGCGACGCGCCAGCCTCACGGCGTCGGCGATCTCACTCTCGGGATCAACCATCCAGCCATAGTTCTTACTGAGCCCGCTACACCACGACGCCATCCCGTAGGGAGAGGCGTAATTGGGGTCGAGTTCCGTCGCGCGCACGAAGAGCCGCACCGCTTCCAAGAGGCTGCCTCTATTGTGCAGATGAAAACTGGCCATCCCGCGCAGGAAATAGTCGTAGGCGTCGAGGCTCCCGGTCGGCTTCCGTCCCGCGCGTTCGATCTCCGCGCGTTGGAGCCGTGGCTCAATGGCCCCCACCACCCTTGCGGTCACCTGATCCTGCAGGTCAAATACGTCCTCCAAGGCACCATCGAAGCGGTCCGCCCAAATGTGGCCGCCGGTTGTCACATCGATGAGCTGCCCGGTAAATCGCACACGATTTCCTGCCTTGCGCACGCTCCCCTCGAGCACGTAACGCACCCCAAGTTCGCGACCGACCTGCTTCACGCCGACGGCCCGGCCCTTGTAAGTGAAGCTGGAGCTCCGCGCGATGACGAACAGCGACGGAAAGCGCGACAGCGCCGTGATGATTTCATCGGCCATGCCGTCGGTGAAGTACTCTTGTTCAGGGTCCCCGCTGAAGTTCTGAAACGGCAGAATGGCGATAGATGGCCTGTCCGGAAGCGTGGGGTTCGAGGAACCGGCGGCCATGGCAAAATTCGCGGCCAGCGACACAGCGGTGGCGGCACCTTGGTCCTGCATGCTGGTCGGGCCGATGAACCGATAGCCTCGTCTGGGCAGGGTTTCGATCCAATTCTCGCCGCCAGTCTCCTCTCCAAACACCCGACGCAGGGCTGCGATCTGCACCGCGAGGTTGCTCTCCTCGACAGTGAGACCGGCCCACGCCGCTTCCATCAGCGCATCCTTGGAAACCGGGATACCCGGTTGCTCCACCAGCACGCGCAGCAATGCAACGGCACGGTGGCCCAGCGAAACGGGCTCGCCGCCACGGAATAATGTGTCCGTCGCCGTATCAAGGCGAAACGGACCGAGGTTGTACGTTGCTGCCATCTCCCGATCTAGCGCCAATTCAGAAACGCTTAAGAAGTTTTTCAGTGCAGTTTCATGACTTCCGGCCTGTCCGGGCTCAGATTGCTACTGACGACGGACGCCTCGCATCATGGTGCGGATCGTGCGCCAAGGCAAGGAGATCGCTCGGTATTGGGACCTCTGGGAGAAAATCAAATGCGCAAGATCAGTTTGCTCGCCGCAATTGCATTAATGCTCGCTGGTGTCGGAGTTTGGGCCACCTCGACCACTCAGGCGCGTGTCAACTTGCCAAGCGGCGCACAGATCAATCCGTTGCAGATCACGATGAGCGCAAGGCACCTGCCTGTTGCCCATTATGACGATTACTCCCTGGAGTATGCGCCTGACGAGCTACCGGACTGCGCCAATTGAGCGCCCGGCCCTGTTGGCGCGTGAAACCTGAACACGGAAATTCGTCACGAGGGTACAGGTCATGTTGAATTCTGTAGCAATCGCACGGCCATTTCGAGTTTCAGAGATGTATCGCGACCCGTGCCGCGTGGTCGATGCCGGACCGAAAGTGGTGAAGTTCCTCGATCGAGTTGGCGATCAGAACGCAAACCCGCCTTCACCACTTAATCGATACATCGAAGGTTGGGCGCAGACCGACTTGGAAAAACTCCTCGATGCGACCGCCCCGAGCTATCGGTTCACTGATCCGTTCGTCGGAAGTTTCGATGTCCGGTCGCTGCACAAATATTTCGATCTCTTGCAGGACAGACTCTCCTGTATAGCGATCAGTCGCCGCGAGCTCGCTTTCTTCCTGCGAGGCCCAATGAAGCTGCGGTCGCATAAGGAACTTCAATTCTGGCGCGAGGCGCCACGGATCGGGCTCACCGGGGTGGCCGAGATCGAAATCGGAGAACGAGGCGTAGTAGCCGAACGCGTTGTATACGACCTCAACTTGGCGTCCGACATATTGTGCCGCGCTCGCGGTGCTGGATCTGGCGAAGCTCCATAAGTTCACTCCTTTAGCCATGAGACCGTCATGACCATTCAGTTCTCGAAACAACCGATAGCCGTGCTTTCTGATGGCCTCCCCAAAATGGAGTCAGGCCTCGTTTGTAGACTCGTTTGTGCCCGGGACGATCCCGGCAAGGAGCGCATCCGCAGGTGGCTCATCGACCTCGATGACGCTCAACTACAGTTGGGCCTCGGCCTGACAATTGAAGACATTGCCGTCCTGCGCACTGGCACGAAAACAGCATCGCCCCAGCGTGCGAAGGGCGTGAGCGCTTAACTTCCCGTCATTCCAGGGCACCAGCGAGAGTTTTAAAAATGTCCATCACACTCACAGCCAGAGAAGCGCGTCCCGCGAGCGGTCTAATTCTTCTCACCATGTCGCTCGGCGTGATGATCGCGCAGATTGACACGTCTGTCGTCAATCTTGCGGCTAAGTCGATCGGCACGGATATGAAGGCCAGCGTAACTGAGCTGCAATGGATCGTTGATGTCTACAACTTCGTCTACGCGAGCCTGCTTCTCACTGCCGGAACACTCGCCGATCTGTACGGACGGCGTCGCATCTTTGCGTTTGGGATCGCGCTGTTCACGTTGGGGACGGTGGTGTGCGGGCTTGCGCCTGACGTTCCCACCCTCGTTGCCGGCCGCGCCGTAGCCGGTCTTGGCGCTGCCCTGGAAGTGCCGGCCTCCCTTGCGATCTTAACCATCGCCTATCCGGACACAAAGGAACGCACCCGCGCGCTGGGACTCTGGGCGAGCTGCTACGGGATTGCCATTGTCATTGGTCCGACCGCCGGCGGCGCCCTTGTCGATGCGTCCGGCTGGCGTAGCATTTTCCTTCTGATCATTCCCTTCTGCCTCGTGACGCTTGCTTTAGCCATGACCGTGGTGCCGGAATTGAGTAACCCGCAAGGCCGCCGGCTTGATCTTCCGGGGCAGGCGCTTGCGATTGCCTCGCTAGGCAGCCTTTCGCTCGCAGCGATCGAGGGGCCGCGCTGGGGCTGGGCTTCAAGCGGAAGCGTGGTTGCGTTTTCGCTCTCGGTCGTGGCAGCAGCACTGTTTCTGCGCCGCCAGGCGGGTGCAACCGACGCGGTGGTCCCGTTGCCCATGCTGCGCAACCGCGTGTTTGCGGCTTGCCTTGCTGTGGCTATCACGATGAACTTCGGCGCCTACGCGATGCTGTTCCTCACCCCTCTCTATTTCCAGGCCGTGCGCGGCGCATCGGCACTGCATGCTGCAGTCGCGCTGCTGCCGATGTCCGTGAGCTACATGCTAACAGCGCAGCTCTCAGGCCGCATTGCCAACAAACTCGGGCCTCGCGTTCCCATGACGGCTGGCATGGGGCTGATGGGACTTGGCCTGTTCATGCTGGCCCTGATCCCGCTCAACGACAGCCTCGTACTGATCGAGAGCGGGTTGCTCGCCATCGGCTGCGGGCTCGGTCTCAATGTCGGACCGATGAATGCGGTGGCAGTGGCCAACGTTCCGGCGGCCCGATCCGGCACCGCATCGGGTCTCATCAATACCGCCCGCATGATTGGCGCAACGCTCGGCGTAGCGGTGCTCGGCGCGGTGTTTGCAATGCATGTAGCGCAGAGCGTAGGCACGCAGGGCCTCGGGGCTGCCTATCTCGGCGGTGGGATCGGCGAGCTAATCGGAGCGGCCGTGGCGTTCACGTTCATCCGCGCTGACTCATTGTGCCGGCCGGCGCAATGAGGACGGGAGTGAAAAAGCGCGACTATGTTTCAGTTTTGAGGAAACGCCCAGGGAGAACTGCGATGGAACTGGCAACGACGCCGATGACGGAGCGGCAGCGCAAGTACCGGGAGAATTACCGCCAGCGCGTCGCGGGCTGGTACAACGGCTGGCTCCACATCCTGCTGATCTACACCATCGGCTTCACCGCGCTGTACGTCTACATCGCCAATCTCCACGACGTGCGCTGGTGGGAATATCTCGCCATCCCGGTCGTGTTCATGTTCGCCAATTTCTTCGAATGGGCCGTGCACCGCTACGTGATGCACCGCCCATCCAACATCCCGATGTTGCGCGCGATCTATAGCCGCCACACCATGATGCACCATCAGTTCTTCACCGAGCAGGAGATGCGCTTTGCCGATCATCACGACTGGCGCGTCACCTTCTTCCCGCCTTTCGCGCTTGTGGTGTTCACCTTCATGTCGATTCCGCCGGCGATCGTGGCCGGCTGGTTGATCTCGCCGAATGTCGGCTGGCTTCTGATCTCGACCACGACCTCGATGTATCTGATCTACGAGTTCATGCACCTCTGCTGTCATGTCGACGAGAACTGGTTCGTGCGCCATATGCCGTTCGTCAACACCATCCGACGTCATCATACCGCACATCACAACCAGTCGATCATGATGGAGCGCAACATGAATTTGACGTTCCCGATCATGGATTGCCTGATGGGCACGTCCGATCTCAATCGCGGGTTGCTCGGGCATGCCTTCAACGGCTACGACACGCGTTATGTCAAAAACGACATGCGCAAGACCGCGCGGACGCCGCGCGTGACGCCCTCGGCAGTGCCCGCGGAGTAGGACGCAAACCGCGCGCGGGGCCGTTCCACCTTGGTTTGGAGTTTCGCCGGTGAACCATCTCGAGCCCAATCTGGTTGCGCTGTCCTGGTTCACGCTGCTCTGGAGCGTGTGCTGCCTCGGCTTTCTCCAGCTCGCAGGGATGTATCCGCTGCGCGCAGGCGGCGCTGGCGACGCGCGCAATCCCGTTCTACTGGTGCTCGGCAACACCGCATTGTGGCTGGCGCTGCTTGCCGGCACGCTTGCTTTCGCCTCGATGCAGTTGCGCTGGACGACGATCGTGGTCGTCGCAGGTCTGTTGTTCCTGTTCATCCCCGAATTGTTCCAGGCGATCCCGGCCCGTCTGCGGGACGGACGCAAGGGAATGGCGATTGCAGGCTGCATTCTCGCCGCCACGCTCGGTCTTCTGGCCTGGCTTTCGGCCGGAACGGTTGGCGGACCGCATGCGTGAGACATAGGAGGAAAGGATGCCGTTTCGTGTCAAGTTCCTGCTGTCGCTGGCGTGGCTTTTGACCGCGGCCGCCGGCTACGCCTTCATGGTTCATCTCGGAGAGACCGGGCCGAGCTACGCGGTCGCCTTTCTTGGCGTCTTCGCAGTGTTTGCGATGTGGGTGTTTCCGGAAGTCACCAAGAAGAATCCGGCCTCGCTGAAGTAGGGTGACAGACAGGAGAAGACGATGAAGAGATACACCGGGGAGCGTACCATCGACGGCATCTCCGTGCTGGTCGACGGCGAGCCGCTGTCGCCGCGCGCCGATCAGCTGAAGCTCACCGATTATGGCTTCGAATGGAGCTATGAGGGCCCCGAGCCTTCGCAGCTGGCCTTCGCGATCCTGTTCGACCATCTCGGCAACGCCGCCGAGGCAAAGAGCCTCTACCCGAGCTTCATGCAGCGGATCGTCGCCAATTTCGACAACGGGTGGGAAATGACGAACGCCGACATCGACGCCACGATCGCCGCGTTGCGCGGCGATCGTGCCGCCTAGCTCGCTTTCCGAAAGACTTTCCATGACGCTCAAATACGACCAAACGATCCGGGAGAATACGATGTCAATGAATGGTCTTTACAACAGCCGATCAGAGTTTGATCCGGGCGGCGCGCAGGCCGCCCAAATCGCTAACATCGCGGCCCGCCTCGAACGGCTGCCGCTGACGTCCTATCAAAAGGTCATCTTCGCGATCATCGCCACCGCCTGGTTCTTCGACAGTATGGATCTTGGCGCGTTGACCTTCGTGCTCGGCTCGATCAAGCAGACGTTCCAGCTTTCGACCGCGGAAGTAGGCCTGTTGTCCAGCTTGAGCTTCCTCGGCATGTTCGTGGGCGCAGCCTCAGCCGGTCTTTTGGCGGACCGCTTCGGTCGAGCCAAGGTGTTTCAGACCAGCATGATCTTTTGGGGGCTCGGCAGCCTCGCCTGCGGCCTGTCATCGACAGTCGCCATGCTCGGCGCCTCGCGTCTGTTGCTTGGCTTCGGCATGGGCATGGAATTTCCGGTCGCGCAATCCATGGTATCGGAAATCATTCCGGCGGAACGGCGCGGCCGCTACATCGCCTATCTCGAAGGCTTCTGGCCGCTCGGCTTCATCGCCTCGGGCGTTCTGAGCTATGCTGTGTTGTCGGTCGCAGACTGGCACTGGGTATTCATCCTGCAGGCGATCCCGGCGCTGTTCGTACTGGTGATCCGCCGTTACCTTCCGGAATCGCCGCGCTGGCTGGCCGCCCACGGCCACTCCGAGCGGGCCGAAACGGTCATGCAGGAGATCGAGTCCAAGGTCGCTGCGCGGCTCGGCGGCAAGGCGCTTCCCGCACCGAGACCCCAGACCGTTGCAGCGCCGGCGCGCGTGAACATCGCCACGCTGTTCTCCGGCATCTATGCCAGACGCACCACGATGCTCTGGATGCTGTGGTTCTTCGCGCTGCTCGGCTTCTATGGTTTGACGACCTGGCTCGGCGCGCTGCTGCAAGCGAAAGGTTTCCCGGTCACCAAGTCGGTGTTCTACACCATCCTGATCTCGCTTGCGGGCATCCCGGGTTTCCTGTTCTCGGCCTGGCTCGTAGAATCCTGGGGCCGCAAGGGCACGCTCGCGCTGAACCTGATCGGCGGCGCCGTCGCCTGCTACTTCTATGGCGGCGCCATGGACCAGACCCAGCTCATGGTCGCGGGCCTGTGCATGCAGTTCTTCCTGTTCGGCATGTGGTCAGCGCTCTATGCCTACACGCCGGAGCTTTATCCGACGGCTGTGCGGGCGACCGGAACAGGCTTCGCCTCCGCAGTCGGCCGCATCGGTTCGCTGATCGGCCCGACGGTCATCGGCCTGATCCTGCCGACGGCCGGCCAGAGCGGCGTGTTCGCGCTCGGCGCGGGCGCCTTCGTGATCGCGGCGCTGGCGGTTCTGATCCTGGGCGAAGAAACCAAGGGGCGGACGCTCGAGCACATCTCGCACTGAACGGCGATTGCGCGGTGGCGGGTTCCAAGGAGGTCACCGTCCTCAAGGAGCCGCTGTACCACGAACTCGTCAAACTGTTCGACGAAGCGGTGGCGGCACGCGGCCGCGATGTCAAGGGCAGGTTCAAGCACTACGGCGGCGCTCCGCCGCAGGCCCGAAAGTTCGTGGACAGCATCTACAAGGCGACGTTCGAGGTCGACGATCCGAACCGGGCCGTCGACGCCTTCACGACTTCGTTTTCCACGCACTCGGCAGACAGCGAATATGAGCGCGAGAATGGCCTTGAGAGCCAATGGGAATGCTACGGCAATGACGGATTCTGCATCGTCTTCGACACCGTGCAGATGTGCCGCACGCGTCCGACAAGCACGACTGGACCCACCTCAACCTGGATCCCGTCCGCTACGCCGTCGAAGGCGTGTCGCTGCGGGACCATTTTCCTGAACTGATCGCTGCAGCCAAGTCGAGCATAAACCAATTCCTCAACGGCGTTAGAAACCCGGAAATGGCGATCGTCCAGTTCCTCGAAGGCGCAACGCTGATGAAACATGCCGACTTCGTTGAGGAGCGCGAGGTCAGGATCGTGGCCATTCCCGGCGCCGAGGGCTACCAGAAGCAGGGGACGATCGAGAAGCCGGACTACGTTTGGAATCCGCTGCCGACGATCCGTCCGCGTCCGGACGGGACCGGCCGGCGATACGTCAACCTGTTCGAGGGTTGCGACGTGACGCTTCCGATCAAGCGCGTCTGTTGGCCCGTCGCCCCAGCAAGCGGAGCATGTCGTCGAGGCGCGCGACCTCGTCGGACCCAATCGGGTAGTAGTATCGAAGCCGCGTTCATAGAAATAACACTTGTCACCACGCGACGCCCCGGCGACTGCGGTGCGCTGGACAAAGCGTTACGAACGTCCTGCCAGGCCTTCGCCCTCTAACGCGGGCCTCGCGACCCGCGTCATTCGGTTCGTCGTAAATGGCCGAACGATCGATCAGCGCATGCCGCGCGAACCAGGACCTGCGCCGCCACGGCCACCGGGCGCGCCGCGATCGGCGCCAGCGCCGGCGCCGAACACCGGCTTTGGCTTCATCGGCAACAGGCCTTCACGCTGCAGCTTCTTTCGGGCAAGCTTGCGCGCACGGCGCACCGCTTCCGCCTTCTCGCGGGCTTTCTTCTCTGAGGGCTTTTCATAATGGCCGCGGAGCTTCATCTCGCGGAAAACCCCCTCGCGCTGCATCTTCTTTTTCAGCACCTTGAGGGCTTGATCGACATTGTTATCGCGAACGAGAACCTGCACGCGGCATCCTCTTTTCAGTAACTCGTGAGCGCGCGGATGTATCAGACAAAAGCGACAATGTCCACCTTCAGCAGTCGGATTGCTGCGGCTTACGCGCCGAGCAGGCCGGCTTTTTGCCGGATCAGCGGGCTTTCGGCGGCATCGAGCCGACCTGCGTCACATGGCCTCGTGCAGTAGCTGGATAAACTGCATCGGCCTCAGCAGCTCTCGATGGGGTGTCGCAGAGCAGTTCTGCCAGCCCTTCCCTGCTTGTCGAATGGGATCTTGTTTGCAGTGCACGAGTCCGTTGTTGATGCTGTGGACGGCTCCTCCACCCGGCACGCGAGTGCCATGGATTTGGGGGCTGCTAAGGCTCCCACGATCTGGAGGAGCTACCCATGCATACGGTCACGACAATCGGGCTGGACATCGCGAAGTCTGTTTTTCAGGTACACGGCATTGACGCTGCCGGTCAGGTGGTAATCCGCCGACAGCTTAAGCGTCGCTTTGTGCTGTCGTTCTTTGAGAAGTTGCCACCTTGCCTGGTGGGCATTGAGGCTTGCGCGTCCTCCCACCATTGGTCCCGCGAGCTGCAGGCGCTGGGGCATACCGTGCGATTGATGCCGCCGGACTATGTGAAGCCTTACGTCAAGCGGCAGAAGAACGACACTGCGGACGCGGAGGCGATTTGCGAAGCCGTTGCGAGACCCAACATGCGGTACGTGCCAACCAAGACCGTTGAGCAACAGAGCTGTTTGATGCTTCATCGCGCACGCCATCTGTTCATTCGCCAGCAGACTGCCGTCATCAACTCAATTCGCGCCTATCTAGCCGAGTTCGGGATTGTCGCTCCGGTTGGGCGCAAGGGTGTCGAGCACCTGCTGGAAGTCGTCGCTGATCCAGCCGACCGCCGGCTTCCGGAGGTTGCCCGGATGTGCCTCGCTGCTCTGGGCAGTCAGTTGCGGACCCTGAAGGCCAAAATCCTGGAGTTCGACCGACGCATCATGGCCTGGCATCGATCCAACGCGACGAGCAAGCGGCTCGACGCGATGCCCGGTGTCGGTCCGGCGCTGGCCACAGCGCTGGTCGCCAGCATTGCCGATCCCAGAGTCTTTCGATCGGGGCGAGATTTTTCGGCCTGGGTTGGGCTCGTGCCAAAGCAGAACTCGAGCGGGGGTAAGGACAAGCTTGGCAGTATCAGCAAGCAGGGCGATCGCTATTTGCGCAGCCTGTTCACGGCCGGCGCGCTCGCCGTGATCCGCTATGCCAAGATCCATGGCACGCAGCATCGGCCCTGGCTCGCCGCATTGTTGGCGCGGCGGCCCACCAAGGTCGCTGCCATCGCGCTCGCCAACAAACTCGCCAGGATGGCCTGGGTCATGATGGCCAGGAACGAACGCTATAAGGAACCCGCCGCACTTAGGGCGTGAACGAGATCACGTCGGATAACCCGGCGTGACGTAACGGTTGGGAAGGCGAACAGCACGTAATGCAGTGCCGGTCGATCTGGCGATCAGGACAACCCACATGGGCCATAGCATCCAGGAATGCGTGTTGTTGACCGGGACCTGATCCGCGGAGGGCATTATGGCCAGCGGTCATGTGAACCGCGCAAACAGGCCGAACACATGGCTGCTCCGACCAATGCTGCAAAGTGAAGATTCTCCTTGCCAACCCGGAGCCGTCCACACATGGCCCTTCGCGACATTTCGCGCCCGCGCTCTATTGGGTCGCTTACAGGTCGAAGCGGACATCAAATGGCAAGCAAGCTCTGCCGGTTAGGTCGAAGACGACCGATTTCGGAGTAGGCGCCAACACTGGTATCAGTAAAGGAATTTCGTCTCTCTGTTCCTATTCGGAGACCTGATCACCTGATCCGCCGAACTCCTTCGGGAAGTCTTTGAACTTTGGCAAACCATCTCGCATGGGTAGGACTGTCTCGGCGTAGTTGACGTGCACGCCGGGACTGAACTTAAGCGTGGGGATTGTAGCGGAGAAGACATCGACCATGCCTAATGGCGGATGATCGGTCATTAGGTGTCCTCCACATTTTTTGCAGTACTGGCGTTGGCTAACCGGAGTCTTCTGGAACATGCCAACATGTTCAGCACCTTCGACGACGCGAACGCGGTCCGGTTTCCATAATGTGAAGGCGTTTACGGGCCCGCCCGACCAGGAACGGCACGATCGGCAGTGGCAATACCCCATCCCTTCCGGCTCGCCGGAGACTTCAATACGAACTGCACCGCAAAAACATTCCCCTTGATGTGTCGCCATGGGAGACTCTCCGTTAGGATTTTAGATTCCAAGACATCAGGTAAAGCGTATTATGCGCTCCGCAAGTCGGGTAGTGGCCCGAAGCCGGACAGCGCAATCGCCGCCTACATGTCGGCTTTCGCGGCAAGACCGGAGATAGCTCGCGGCGGCCTGGATTTTCGAATCTGACCCCATATCGGAAATTGGATCTGATCGGCTACGATGCCAAAAGGTTTGGGTGCAGGCATGAAACGGCGAACCTTCGTCGCTGGGTCAGCGGCCTTACTGACAATGCCCGCCATCGCACGGGCGCAGACTACGAAGCCGACGAAGCGGCTGGCGATGATCCGTCCTTCGGGACCTGTCTCGGTCATGACGCCAAACGGATATCCCTACTACAAGGTATTTTTTGAAGAACTCGCTCGGCTTGGCTACGTCGAAGGACAGAATCTGATCGTATTCAGGTTTTCGGCCGAGGGTCACGAGGATAGATACGGAGCCGTGCTACAGCAGGCTATTGAGGCAGTTCCTGACGTCATCTGGTGTGCCTCTGCGGGAGTAATGATTGGTAAGATGACAATGACTATCCCGGTCGTTAGCTCCATCAACGATCCGATTGCGGAGGGATTTACGACCAGTCTCGCTCACCCGTCCAGCAACATTACTGGTGTAACTGTTCAGGGCGGTTATGAAATTTGGGGCAAGCGGCTCTCCATCCTGAAAGAGGCCGTCGAGAATCTGAGGCGGCTGCGGGTCTTGTCGAAAGAGTATTGGTGGAAGGGACCAACGGGACAGACTGTAAGGCAAGCGGCCGAGCAGCTTGGCCTCTCGGTTGCCCCGGCTCTTTTAAAGGCCGATGTAATTGCGGAATCATACGCGCCGATCTTCGAGGAAATCAAAGCATCTGGTGCAGATGGACTCGCTGTTGATGAATTGGTTGAGAACCTCACGCATCGCGCAACCATTACTGGCTTGGCCGCTCAGCATCGATTGCCCGCTATGTATCCTTTTCGCGAGTATGTCGTCGATGGAGGCCTTTTGGCCTACGCGACCGATCTGTCAGAGGCAACCCGCATCGCGGTCCGCCAGATCGCAGCCATCCTTGGCGGTTCTAAGGCTGTCGATATTCCTTTCGTTCAACCGACAAAGTACCAGCTCATCGCGAATGTTAAGGCAGCGCAGGCGATCGGCCTGACGCTACCGCCATCTCTGCTCCTGCGCGCCGACGAGGTGATCGAATGAGGCGGCGGGAGTTCATCACACTCGTCAGCGGCGTTGTTGCATCACCACTAGTCGCGCATGCACAGCAATCGGCGAAGATGAAGCGGATCGCGATTGTTAGTGCGGCCGAACCCGCTTCGCACATGGTCGCAAGCTATAATCCCATTTACCGGGGGTTTTTCGATGAGTTGAGCCGTCACGGCCTCGTCGAGGGGAAGCAGCTCGTCATCGAAAGATATTCCGCAGAAGGAGACACTGATCGGTTTCCACAGTTGGTCCGCGATATCGTTGCTGTACGTCCTGACGTGATCTGCTCAGCCTACAGCTCAATCACTCTCTTATTCAAATCTACGAAGACGACAATACCGATTGTCACCATCGGCCCCGACCCTGTCGCTTTGGGGCTTGTCCAAAGCATTTCTCACCCCGGCGGCAACATAACGGGCGTCGCTATCGACGCTGGATTGGAAATCTGGGGGAAGCGGATCGGACTTATCAAGGAAGTTCTGCCAAAGCTGTCGAACCTCGCTCTCATCTTGCCACTGCCGCCAAAACTCTGGGAGGGTTCACCCTACAGCGCGGTATTCCGTCAGGCCGCCAAATCAGCCAATATTGCCTTAACTCCAGCACTGTTGGACGGAAAAATCGACGCAGATAGCTACCGGCGCGTCTTCACCTCGTTCGCCGAAAGCAAACCGGACGCTCTCTTGATAACCGAAAGCAGCATCAATGCGGTCAATAGCATCACACTGATTGAACTTGCTGCAAAATATCGCCTTCCTGCTATGTATACGTGGAGAGAGCATACTGAGAACGGCGGACTAATGTCTCATTCATTCGATCTGGAAGAACTGGGCCGGTCTTGCGGCTACCAAATGGCTCAAGTTCTCAGTGGCACCAATCCCGGCGACATTCCGTTCATCCAAGTTACCCGTCTTTACCTCACCCTCAATCTCAAGACCGCAAAGTCACTCGGCCTTGAATTTCCGGCAACGCTGCTTGGCAGCGCTGATTTTATCATCGAATAAAGAGTTACCTTCACTATTTGCTAGGCTTCTTGTCGCTGTCTGCCGGGCGGGTCATTCCCCAAGGATCGTATTTCTTCTTGGGCTCTGGAATTTTTTCGAGTGCGGCCTTGTAGGCCTTTTCATCCACTTTCGACTTCTTCTGCTCGGACGCTTTGTCATCCCCACCCTTATGCCGCTTGCCACCGCCCATCTGCGCCTGCGCTGGCAAGGTCAACAGCACTGCTAATCCCATCGCTATCGCAATGCGCTTCATTGCTATCGCCTCCATGCCGTCTGACCAAGGGACCAAAACTATGGATCAAGTTGGCGGAAGAACGGCCTTGGGCTTTCAGATGCATTGCAGGATGTTTCCGCTTCCTTACTTTGACCCAGTGTGCTTCGAGCCGCCTTTTCGGGCTATTCAAAGAGACCGTCTCAACCGTGGTCGCGCGATGCCGATGGCGTCACAGGATGCAAGCCGAGCCCGGTGTCTGTACTGCCCCGGCCATCGCCAATGCGTGTGACCGTCATCAGGAAGTTCTCGCGGGACGGGGTGACCTATACTGGTGCCCGAAGCGTCGAGCTTGGCCGGGTGTACGCAACGAGCGATCCCAGATCAGGCCCCGGCGCTGTAATGGCGACCGGGGGTTTTTTGTGCCTACCGATAGAAGTAGGGACTTCCGTTAATCGCGACTCTGGTTCATGTTCCGGCTGACAGGCCGGGGCGTGCGATGGCAAAAGAGAAGCAGGAAGACCTAGACTAGAAGCAATAGCCGCCCAGCTATTGGAAGCTGCTCGCAAGCTCCCGCCCGGTCCAGAGCGCCACGCCGCGCTAAAGCACGTCGGCAGTTTGAGGGCCAAGTTGCTTGCCGCGAACCAAAACCAACCGCGACCGGCGAAGTGAAGGCGGTGCTGATGCGCGACAGGAAATCGGTCCCGGTATCGGTCATTTTGCGTTAGATCAAAAACGCGATTGCCCAGACTGCGTACTAAGACATATGGCAGCCGTGATCTTCACCTGTCCCAAAACGGATATGGCCGTCCAGCATTGGCTGGATGAGAACGCGCACAAGCACGAGTACGAAATCGTCACGTGCCCGGCCTGCACAGGGATGCATTTCGTCAACCGAAAGACCGGGAGGCTCTTAGGCCAGAAGCGGAATGATCCTCCGGGATCGCCTTAGGCGAAGCAAGGGCAGGAACCGGCTCAAGGTCTCGAAGGCCCGACTGGCCTCACCGTCACGGGATGAAGCCGACGCTGCCCAATACTTCCCGGAAGCGACGAACATCGTCCCCGAAATAGATGAAGCACTCGCCTGAGGGTGGTGGCCGTCAACCCGGTCGCCGCCAGCTCCATCAAAACGAGGAATAAAGCTGGCCGCATTGATTCAAATCTACCCGCCGCCCGCGCGCACTGCCTGAATGCCTTGATCCAACAAGTTGACCACACTCATCCTAATCGCGCTCAACAATTCAACGTCAGTGCTATTTTGACAGGCTGACAAGTGCTGTGAGATGGGGTTGTGAATTTGAATGTTGTTGGCATGAGCCAACCGCGTAGCTGTGCTTGCTCGCTCTTGCCATTGAGCTAGAGCATTGCATGATAGTTCCTCCTTTTTGATGCCAAGCAAATCCGCGCGGGCTTTCGTGAGTCCATCGACGATAAATTTGTAAACGCCGGTTGGTTCTGGAATTGGGGCTGCTTCTGGCGCTGGCCTAGCAGGGTGAACGGGCTCATTTCGGGTACTTGGTTCCTGAGGAGGACTGGACGGCCAGAGATACAATCCGGCGAAGCAGATAAACCCAACCCCGCAAATGACCATGCCCATTAATGCAATCACTCGATTTAGCCGACTTTTGTGAAACTCTAGAACTTCCGGCCATAAGAGATATAACGTCAGGCCGAAACAGCCGATGGCTGCCGGAGTTGTAAACAAGCGACTGACATTGGGGAAGGCCAAGGCCAAAAACGTGAAGGCTGCGGTCGCAGCGACACTGGCTAAGAGATACCTCAGGTCCACCCGCATGATCGGCCCAGTCAGCACTTTCCACTTTGCAATTCCTCTAGGGAAATTCCGGCAGCATCGCTTATCTGCGAACCGACGCCGCCCTGCTTTGTGGCCCACTCGACCACCTCACGCTTGCTGAACCCGGCAGCGCGATATTGAGCGCCGCGCTCCTTCAAATATTTGCCGAAATCCCTACTTCGACCGACCATTCGCATGAAGGCATCGCATGCAATAGTATTCCCTTGATGGTCGGCTAGGCACATCTCGTATGCAGCTTCGTCCTCTGGTGAGCGTGCGTGCTGAGCGGTCCACCAAACAGTCCCGGCCCAAACAAAGCCGACCAAAATTGATCCAACAATCAGGCCGACTTTAAAACTGGGAGTGTCCAGCTTCATGTGTCCAACTTCATAAGAGCATCCTTCAATCGGTCGGGCCGTTCAACCAAACAGCCAAAAAATTAACGGAAGCCACAGTAACGCCGGGAAGCCCAATACCCCGACCATCGTTCCCACATTCACCAACCAATCCAGCTTTGGATTGGCCAACCATTTCCACCGCTTGACCTTTCGCGGCTCAGTCAAGTTATCTATCGAAAAGGAGGGCGATTGACGCAGACGCCAAGCCGCCAGGATTTGGGCTACCGATAGGACTCCATCAATCATCATCCGAGGCGTCCTTTGGAGTGTAATTGTTGACCATGTGATCTAAATCCCGTTTGCGGACCCAGACCCGAATTTTGCGATCAGCCGTCCAAATCCGAGGCTGAGCAAACCGCCACCGCAGATTAATCTCCAGCGGGTTGTCCGGGTCGATGTTGTCGAAGTTGGTGGGCTTGAAGAGTGGCAGGAAGACCTCCTGCTTTGGGCCGAGCGCAACGGTGGTTTCATCTTCAAACAGGGTTTCGAGTACGCCGCGAACTGATTGGCTTTTGCCGATACGGAACCGAGTCACATCCTTGTTTTTCCAAGAAACCAAGATCGGGCGGTCGCTAAAATTCGCGACCCCGAGGAAAAGTACGATGTTTTGGCTGCCCGGCATGAGGGGCTGAGCCACGATTATCGCTAGAGGGAAATGCTTTGTGTAGCGATCCCAAATCAGAAATGCCGCTGCGAAGATGCCAGAAATCGAGCCGATGGTCTTTAGAATTTCGAGTGCGGTGTCTGCCATCATTGAAGCGCGCCAAGACTCATGGGCACGGGAAGGAGTTTTTCAAGGCATAGAGCAACACCAGTGGGGGCGGCATTGTTTTGGTCGTCGGGTACTTGATGAGAAATTGCCTCATCATGGCAACGTACTGACCGTCAACGAGGCCAAGCCTGTCTGGTTCGCAGAAGGCTGGTTTGCCCCCACTCTCTGTAGCCACAAACGAGTTGTACCAAGCGAGACCCTCACCGACGCCTCTGATGTAGAGCCGCGCATAGACGTTAGAACCATCTTTATACTCGGTGATGAAGCTTTGAGCGTTGTCGTAGCCAGTCTCTTGCGCATACGCAGGAGTTATCACCGCTGCGATCAGCGTGGCCATCGCTAGTGTCTTCATGTTGCCCCTATAGGTTGTCCTGAAGAGCATTTACGGGTCAGCGCGGCGAAACACCAGAAAAATCTGATCGGTTGCGGGCATTGCCAAGCCTCTCCGGTGCCCATAGCATTTGCCCATATTTTAGCGGGAGTTTTGTCATGCGTAACTCGCCCTCGATTGCGCCCCATGATGGGCAAGAAGACATCTACATCGTGCTGGACGATTTCGGCTCTCTCGGGCGCTCGTGGCGCGAGACCGACGAAGCAGGAACTGGTCGCGCAACACTGATCCGAAACCTTCTCGATGGGCAATATGAAAGCCCGGTCCGCATCGCCGCGTTCAACACCGCCGAAGGATGGTCTCGGGACGTTACTGTTGATATCGCGGACGAGCTGCGCCGACGCTTCGCCGAGTACGACGAGGTACCTGAGTCGATCCTCGCGTTCATGGAAGCGGCGATCAACCGGCATTGAAAGCCGATGCCCGACCGCCCCGCAAAGACCACGTTTGGTGACATGCGCCGCTCCGGTGTTCGCGGCGTCCTGATCTATTGCGCCGACTACCAGTGCAGCCATTCCATTGCGATGGACGCTGATCGCTGGCCCGATGATCTCCGGCTTTCGGATATCGAGCCGAGCTTCATTTGCTCTGCCTGTGGCTTACGCGGTGCCGACGTGCGCCCCGAGTTTGATTGGGAGCTTCGGATCACCGGTTGAAGCTGATCCAGCCGAAGCTTAGACGCCGGGGAAAGCCCAAACGTTCAAGGTGGCGA
Organism: uncultured Alphaproteobacteria bacterium; assembly: GCA_963721935.1. Lineage (GTDB taxonomy): Bacteria > Pseudomonadota > Alphaproteobacteria > Rhizobiales > Xanthobacteraceae > Bradyrhizobium. The sequence goes on along the minus strand of CAVRMY010000032.1, from coordinate 82,183 downwards.
TACCCTCGCGCAGCTTCTTGATTGGTACGTAATCGGGCGAGTCCCAGAATGCGCGTATGGCGTCCATGTCCGGAAATTCAAATTGGGTCGATGGCACGACGAAACCGTGCTCGCCTTAGCGGATACCGAGGTTGACGCCACGAGCAAACTAGCCGTGCTCGAAGCCGCCAAATCCGATCCGGCTTTGTCTCTGTTGCTGTTCGCTGCCGCCGCGCGTGCAGCGATGGTTGCGAAAGAGCATTCCCTCATGCTCCTTAACAGAACCACGGCCGAGCAGGTCGCTCTGTTTCTTCTTGAGATGGACGTTCGCCTCTCAAAAACGTGGCGAGATCGATTTGCCGATGCGCAGACGGTATATTGCAGATTATCCGGGACGAAGGATTGAGTCGGTCTCGCGGACACTTACCGCCTTCCACCGGGCCGTGTCATGTTCGCCCTCAAACACCTCAACCTTTGCGCCTCTGGCGACGAGCTTTTCCGCCAAAGTTGGCAATGAACGGCACTACGGCTTGCCTGTACTTCTGAAACTGAGGCTCGTCTTTGATCGTGGTTTGAACAATCTGCGCGCAACAAGGTGCCCGCGATCTATCAGACGCCTGTCAGCGCCAGGGACGGCGGCTTGTTATCCTACGGAGCGGACTTCCAGGACATGTTTCGTCGTTCCGCCCGCTATGTGGACAACATTTTGCGCGGGGCCAAGCCGTCCGAGCTGCCCGTGCAGATGCCGGTCAAATATCTGCTGATCATCAATCTGAAGACGGCGAAGGCGCTCGGGCTTACCGTGCCGCAATCGATACTGCTCATCGCTGATGAGGTGATCGAGTGAGCGTGGCGACTTCGGCTCATGGCGCCGGCCGGACCAACCGGGCCGGTCTGCTGATGTCCGTTTACAGGGGCAGACCGGAAGTAACGGCACCCCGGTCAAAGTGAAGCGATTGACCCGAACGCGACATCAGCTATCGCCGGCGCTACGACAGCTCAATCCTCTCGCGCACGCCGCGCTCTTGCTGGAACATATGATGGAGGGTGGAATCGCGTCGTCGGTTGCTTAATCTTACATTGTTGCGAGCTTTAGAATGCGGCAGTCTGGTTCGCAGATCGAAACAAACAATCGGAGGTACAGCAACATGGACACATCGAGGCGGGACATGCTTCTCGCGTCCCTGCTCGCAACACTGCCTGCGATGGTAGTGAGCGAGGCCGTGGCGAGCCCGATCAACCCTGCACAAACCATCATCCAGCCCCCGGCAGATCACCAGTGGGTTTCGAACAAGAACTACCCGGAGCGCAGCGTGGATATGTGTCCGCTGGCAGGCTCACTTACCGAGCCGGGGCTATATCTAACGCTGGTGCGCTGGTGGCCCGGCTACATGAGTGCGCCGCACAGCTATTTTACTGATCGGTTGTGTGTGGTGGTATCCGGCACGTGGTGGTGCAACAGTGGCGACGATTTTGACCCAGCGTCCTGTGTGCCCGTCCCCGCCGGTAGCTTCGTTCGCCGCGTCGCTGGTACACCGCATTATGATGGGGTAATCCGCAACCATGCCGAGCCGGCGATCATCGCAATTTGCGGGATGGGACCGGTTGGCTACAAGCTGGTGGACCCATCGAAGCCGGGGTGGCGGCCGGTGTAGAATCATCCCCGTCTGCATCGGCCTCTCGGACAGAATTCAGGGTGATTCCGTTGTCGGAGTCCGCCTGTACGATTGCTGAAACGCGAAAATTCAGCTTTTGATCGTGTCAGCTAAGCAGCTCTCGGTTATCGCTAGGCCGGAAGCCACCGCGCCCATCCCTGACTCTACCATTCCGGACCTCGCCGTTGCTGCCACTCGGGTCAACGGCCAGCAAGCAGCCGCGCACTAGCTCAAGGTGATTCACGCGATCGACGTAGTCCATTGTCTTGATAGGCTTGATCGGACACGAGTCGAAGTCCAAGAAGGATCCGGTATAAGGTCGCTATGTCGCCTATCCCCAGCACATCCTCTCAGCCATCCTCTGTCTCAAGCAAGCAGCTTCTTCCCGCGATTGCGTGTCAAGATCTTCCATTCGGCCTTGCCGCCGCGCGGCCTGCCGGGCCAAATGGTTCAACCAAGGTAGAGCCCGTCGAAGCACACGGCATCCCTACGACCTTGCGGTAATTTATTATGGGGATGCACCGCACAATGGATCAGGCGGTCAATTCACAATATTTCGGTCATCCGTGTCGCCGTGACATATATGAACGACGACGGACCGGAGAAGTCCTAGTACTTAAGTGAATGGCGTCCCCTGAGGACGAGCATGAAACATGGAATAGCCGTTCTGGCTTCGCTTAGCGCCTTGGTTGTGGTCGGGTACTTGACCGCGAGCAAATGGGCGATCCGCCACGAGACCCTGACGTTCTACGACGCGACCCGCGACAACCGTCCGGTCGCGGTGGGTATAGCCGTGCGGCGCGACAAAGAAATGCAGGCGAATGCCGGCATGATCACGCTGCCGGTCGCGATCCTCAACCACGGCAATACCGTCAAATTCACCGAGTACTCGTTTCTGGCCAACGTGTTCGCCATGCGCGGCTACATCGCTATCAGCATCCAGCATGATCTGCCGACCGATCCACCGATGGTGACGAAAGTCGGCGAGCTTTATGTCGGCCGTCAGCCACAGTACCTGCGCGGCATTGCCAACATCCGCTTTGCCGTCGAGGAAATGAAAGCGGTCCAGCCGAATGCGGATTATGACCATCTAACCGTGGTGGGACATTCCGCTGGCGCCGACATCTCGATGTATTTTGCCAAGTTGCACCCCGAAGTAGTCAAGAATGTCGTGGCTCTCGACAATCTGCGCGTGCCGTTTGTGACCAACGGCAAGTTCAAGATCCTGTCTTTCCGTTCGAAGGATCCGCAGTTCGAGACCGATCCCAACGTCGTCCCTCCTGAAGCAGTCCGCGAGAAGTCTGACATTGAGGTCGTACAAACCGGCTTCCAACATAACGACATGCGCGATACTGGTCCCGATGAGGCAAAGGCATCGATCCAACGCGTGCTCGAAAAATTCCTCGAAGACGAAAGTACGCTTAGGCCAGCCGAGATGAAGGCGACACCGGATTTGACCGATCCGGGGCCGGTTGCGCCCTACGTGCCGGTCGCACCGACGCCCGAGATGGGCAAACGTGTCGGTTCAGCGTCGTCTGCGACAGGGGCTGCGCAACAATAGCTGAAGCAAGTTGTAAAATCGGCAGGAGCGCGGCACGCGTATTTCAGCCAAGTGGCTGGTCGTCGTCAGTACACTTCGTCAATATTTTCACCGGCAAGCTGCTCTCGGCGAACGAGTATGGTAGGCGACCGTCGGTCCCGAACCGCGGAGCGGACGTCGTACCGCAAGCCCCATTGAGCTGCGTGGCGGGAATGTCGGCGGCACGAAACGGATCTGGCACTTGTACGAAGCGGTAACAGCTATCGAGCCGGTTTTGATCACGGCTTCCGCTAGTGAGCTAAAGTTGACTCTCAGTGATATGGTGACACCATACTAATTGCAGGTGCCGTAAGAATTTCAGTTCCCACTCGGGTGCGAAATTTGCCTCGCGGGCCGCACTTTACAAATCGTGTCCTGCGTGAAAGGTCTCTGATCTCAATGGTCACAGGATCAACTATCGCCAAGAAAAAAGTGATCTTTCGTCTGAACCAAAGTCGCCCTCGCCCATTGGGCAACTCAGTTATCCAGTAACCGCCTTCTGCCGCCCTCGCCGACTGAAGGGTGTTGTCCGTTTGCACGTTGCCTTTAACGTCGTATCGCTTGTCGTTCGTGAATATCATGATCTCGGCGATAGACTTACGGGTCAGCACCTCGACACCGAAAGTCTTTATTATCAGGCAAGCCTCATCTACTGCGATAGGGAATTCAGGATTGGGCGCGGCCCAAACCCCGCTCACTGGATATACATCTGCCTCAGCCGGAAACGAACTTAGAACCAAACATGCTAAGCTTAGCGCCGATGTAAGGGCTGCAAATTTGTCGGCTACCTTCATCGGAGGCTCTCATTTGTGAACCTCGGAGTACGCAAATCCATACTGAAAATGCTGCTTATTTTACTACGCTCAAGTATTTTGCGCAAATTGCAGGGGCCACGCAGCAGGACCTTGGCAGTGCACGTCTCTTCTCGCGCTCCGGGCCGCTGACCTCAGTATAGTCTTTCGAAACGCCAAGCCCTTCATCATACGCGGTGCCAAGCTTGTACTGGGACTCGGCGTCTCCCTTATCGGCAAAGGCACGAAGATGGCGATCAAATGAAGCAGCATCCTTCGTTTGCGCGGCGGCTGGCGTTAGAGCGAACCAACTGCCCAGCAAAATGACTCCAACGCCGATTAACTTGCGTGTGCGCATCGCTTCTCTCCTCACCCAGATGACGAAACCTATCAGCCATTTCAACGCGCGGCCCTGGAAAATCCGAGAAAATTCCCCAACCAGCCCGTAAGCCTTTGAATTATCTTGACTGAATTATCCCTTCACACGGAGGACGAGGCCCGATTCCTGCGCTTAGCCTGGCGAGCGCAAAGACGTCCTGCGCGAGATGATCGAAGTCCGCTAATGTGGGTCAATCGCGTCGGTTTCGGGCCCGCCTGCCACTTCCGGTCTACCCCACTCAACGGAATTCTGAGTGTCGGCCAGGCGAGCTATTCTGTTGCGAACGTAAGCTCAACTAGAAGGCCCGGGGGCAAAAACTTGCTGCCCCAATCGCTCGCAGTACTGGTCAGAAAATTGTGTAAGAAATTTTGCGATTGGACCAGCGTCAGGAACGTGCAACGACATGGCGTCGCCGACGCTTACGCTAGGAACCCTAATGACTGATCGAGAAAAGATTTTAACCGCCCTTCGCGAAAAGCCCATGAAGACTTTCGAGATTATGAAACGCGTGAACATTAGGAATCAGGAGGACTGCCAATCGCAGCTATTGAAGATGCGGGACGAGGGGGCAGTGAAATTCGATATTCACAAGGGGCATTGGCTCACTGCGTGAGGGTGCTCTTCCCGGGTGGGCCCAAAATTCGCTCGCGCGAATTCCGAAATTCGAGGCGGTTTGGCGTGGGAAGCAAAACAACGCGCCATCGTTGATCCATCGAATCCATTTGGTTCGTGCGTAGTCAGCCGAAGTGCCTTTCCGTACATCTATGGCGGTGCTGCTAAATTGACCATCGGGAACAAGTTGCCAGAAAGCCACACACCGTCGAGGGAATGATTTCGTCTACGTCATCGTCGTGGCCGCGCTCGACCTCGCGGCTTATTGATGGTGAAGCACGCGCGAGATGTGCCCGACTTCAGAGGACGGATTAATCGCGACATGAATTTAGAACTTAGAAGGCTCAGTATCGAAAACGTTGATCAAACTGATGGGGCGCCAACCGATCTCTCGGCTCAACCGCATGGAAGTCAAACAGAGTGGCCTCAGACGCCTCTTGGATTCAAAGCGAACGATTTTGCCATATACCCCGCGCACGGCGTTGGCCAAATATCCGCGATCGAGGTTCAAACATTTGCGGGGGCTAGTCTAGAATTCTTCATCATCTATTTCGCCAGGAGCAAGATGAAACTGCGCGTTCCCACGGCAAAGGCGGCAAGAGTCGGAATGCGCAAGCCTTCCAGTCCAGCCACTATCGAAGAAGTTCGACGTATCTTGAGCGAAGTGCCGGCAAGGAAACGGACCAACTGGGCTCGTTCAAGCAAGGAATACGAAACCAAAATCAAATCTGGCGACATCATCGCGATAGCGGAAGTGATGCGCGATCTCTGTCGGCGGTCCACCGATTACGAACAGAGTTATAGCGAACGGCAGTTTTACACAGCGGCGCTTGATCTGGTGTCTGGAGAAGTGGCTTTAGTCGAGAACATCACCGAAGAAAAAGCCGCATCGGAACTTGGGAACCTATTGACGAACAGGTTCGACAGAACACGATAAACCTAATTACGTTCGCTGTTAGAAGTTATCGGAGGCGAAGCAGAATATTGCGGGGTGTGACGGAACGTCAGGCTTGTGATCCCGACCAGATATGCACCGCTTGGACATGCGCCGACCATCGCATATGCTTGACCGGAGATCATTGGGGCATGACCGCCGACGAAACGGCGCGAATTCATCTGGCCTGTCGGCGTGGCGGCTACTCAGTCGATCCCGATCGTTTTCCTCAGCGGCAGTGATCCGATCGGGTAACGTCACCGGCATTGCATTCATGTTCACTAGATTGGGAGCAAAGAATCTGGAGTTGTTGCGCGAGCTGGTACCACAAGCCAGGGTAATCGCGGCGCTTGCGAACCCGATCTTCCTAATGCTGAGCCTCAGCTCAATGACCTGCGAGTGGCAGCAAGAGCCCTTGGCCTGCAACTTGTCACTCTTGGCGCCAGTAACACGGTGATGGCGGTGGGCAGGCCCACCGACACGGTCGCGAACGACGCGATATATAGCGACTGTTCGGCGACAAGGGGAACGAGCGGCTCACCAGTCCTGGTCAGGTCGCAAAACGGAGAACTGACGATCAAGGGAGTTCATGTGGGTGGCGGACAGGATGCTGCCGACTACACGGATTTCACCCTGGACGATGCGAGTCCCAAAGGACGAAGCTACTCGAACGCCCTTCAATTGAACCAGGATATCCTCGACGAAATCGGGCGTTTCGAAACTGAAGAACAAATCAGTCAAACGCGTTAGCCGCCGCCCGATGCGTTGGGCGCCTAGCGGAAGCGAGCGCCAGACCCACCTGAGGGGGACGGTGGCTTCCGCCATACGGGATGCGATTACAAAATCGAGTTGAAAAATTCCGTTCCCGGCAGCTGATCTAGCTTTGAGGTGAAGTCCGTCAGTTTGTAGCGCGCTCAGGATTTTCAAGTGCCGCAATTCGGAAAATTTGGAGCCAACTTAGTTCGGGCGCCGACCTCGCTCGCTCAGTGATCAAGCCGGAAATTTGTCGCCGAACATCGGCAGCCCACTGCGCGACTGCTCGCGCGTGGCCTCGTCCTGAATGACGTCCCAGTGCTCTGCGAGCACGCCATCCTCAATCCGCACGATGTCGGCGACGACCCACGCCGCCGGCAGGCCGTGACCGCTGAACCGCCCGTGGAGAATGACGAAGTCACCCGTCGCCGCGGCGATGTGATTCTCGTAGCGCAGCGTAGTGGGCAAGGACTTGACTAGGTCAAAGAGCCCCTCACGGCCGGGCGGAATATGTGCGCTGTGCTGGATATAACGCGGAGACCAGAAGCGCTCGGCGGAGGCGTAGTCCCGCTTGTTGAATAGGGTATCAAACGCGGTCAGGACGGTTTGGATGAGGTTGTCTTCGCTGCCCGGTTTAGATGGCGTAATCATGGTTTTTTCTCCTCAAGACAGACTTCCGACGATCGAGGCCCTGCGGGACAGTTCGATCCAGTTGCCATCCGGATCGAGGATTATCGATATCCGCGCTACGTCTCCAAGCGTGATCGGTGCAAGCCCCTCGCGAACGCCCTTGCTTCGCAGCTCGTCATGCACGGTCTCGATATCGGCGATCTGCAGCGTGATGTAGCGCCAGCCGCGAGCCTGACGAATCGGATTGACGGTTGCCGCACGGTCTTCTTCGAGAAAGATAAGGCTGTCGCCCAAGCGAAAGGCCGGACCGGCGGACCAGGACCGCTCGGGAAAGCCGAGGATGTCGCCATAGAACCGCCGGTGCTCGCTGAGGCTGCGGACCCCCATGGCGACGGCTATCTGGGTGACGCCATCGTATCCGGGCGGCACCAGCTGAACACGATTGCCATCGGGATCGATCGTCCGTCGCGGTTTCTGCAGGCCCTCTCTAGCGATAATCAGTTCGCGGTAACCGCTCGGTGCCGCCTCGGGCAGGGGCTCCGCGTGATGGTTGAGCTTGATCACCGAGTCCAGCGCGTCGTGCCTGTATTGTTTCTGGCATGATCAGCGCGGGCGCCGGTGCCCCTCGCAGCTCGCCCGTTGCAGTTCAAGCGCGAATATCAAACAAGCGGCTTGGACTGCCCGTAGGCCTTCCATGGCGAGTACAGGTGTGTGCCCTGCAAATCGCCGAAATCGATGGACCCGGCTCGATGCGCCAAGCTGCTAACGCTGCCAACTCTTGGTCCACTTGAGCGGCGCAACAGCGGCATCAACCGGGCCGTGAGCGCAAAGTGACCAAGATAGTTTGTTCCGAATTGCATCTCAAAGCCATCCGCCGTGGTTTGCCGGCGCGGCAGCGCCATCACTCCCGCATTGTTGATCAGGAGATCAAGCGACTGTCGGACCCTGCATCCGCTGCGCGAAGTCGGCGATCGATGCAAGGCTGGCCAGGTCGAGATGTTCGTAACGTATCCTGGCGCCGACCACCTCACGGCTGATCTTATCGAGAGCCGACTGCCCCTTTTGATCGTCGCGGCCGGTCAGAATCACTTCTGCACCGGCTTTGGCCAGGGCCAGGGCCGTCTCGTAGCCGAGACCGCCAGTGGATCCCGTGACAACGGCCGTCTTGCCGAGCTGTGAAGGAATTTCGGCCTGTGTCGCCATGGAAGCACCCTGCTCAAGGGATCAAATCACCTTCGCAAGATCAAAGTGCGATTTGTTTTCACGCCCGCGCTACTTTCGGATCAGCGGGATCTGCAGGTTGGTGGGCCGGTTCTGCTCGGTATCAAAGCCGCGGCCGTCAATATTGCGGGCGCCCCAGAACAGCAAATCCCCTCTAAGATAGACGAGATCGTACTCCATGAAATCCGTCCCTTCCTTAAGACCGAACGGGACAAACGTCTTTCCGAAGATGCTCTGGGGCGAGTTGACCGCCCAAGGCGCGTATCCAGCCGACGCGACCTTGTTGAGCACGTCGGCAAATCCCTGGGCGAGGGGAGTGACCTCGTAGCTCTCGTCGGCAACGAAGTCGACCTTCTGCGCGCCCGCAGCGATCGGATGCGGGCCCTGCCAAAGCATGTGCCCGCCGATCTTGATGCGCGCGAGCGGCACGGCACCATAAGGGTCGGCTGAGTTGATGACCTCGAGCTCGAACCGGTCGGATGGCAGATATTTGAAAACGCGCTTGAGATAGAAGGGCTTGAGAGTGCCGTCAGCGTTCTTGGCAGCGCTCGGCCGCACCTCCGGAGCGATGCTCTCCCAGTTCCCGAGCATCGCCTGCTTGATCTTCGTGCCGTCTGTTTCCAAGCCACTGGCCTTCGATTGATTATTGGAGGGCTGCGCGGCGGCAACGCTAATTCCTACCGTCAGCAAAACGACCAACAGCGACGCTTTGATGCCTTTACACATGCCCACTCCTTCCTGCTACTCAAAGCTGGGATTGAGCTCTGCCTCGCGGGCAGACCCCGCGCACAGTGGCGGTTTGCTATAGGCGCCACTGGTCGGCTTGAGAAAGACTTTGTAAGCTGGCCCCATGCCTGCGAGACATGGGAGGTTGAGATGGAGCTCCGGCATCTCCGCTACTTCGTCGCCGTGGCTGATGCCGGCAGTCTGACCGTTGCCGCCGAGCAAAAGTTGCACACTTCGCAGCCATCGCTCAGCCGGCAAATCCGGGATCTCGAGCAGGAAATCGGCGTTGAGCTGCTGCATCGTAGCGCGCACGGTGTCGAGCTGACGTCGGCCGGCAAAGCCTTTCTCGACCATGCACGGATGGCGCTGGTTCAGGCGGAAGCCGCCAAGGAAGCAGCGTTGCGCGCAGCTCAGCCGGCGCGACCGACATTCGCCCTTGGCTTCATGTCCGGGGCCGAAATTGGATTGCTGCCCGAGGTGAACCGCATTCTTCGCGACGAGTTACCCGGCATCGAAATCCGCCTGTCGAGCGATTACTCCCCTGTGCTCGCCAAGACCATGATGCGGCGCAAGCTGGATGCGGCCTTCATCCGGCCGGAAGAGCACATGGAGGATTTGATCTACAAGCGCGTGCGCACGGACCCGCTGGTTTTCGTGTTTCCGAGCGACCATCGCCTGGCATCGCATGCAGCGGTCGCGCCGCAGGAGGTCGCAAATGAAGCTTTCTTGCTTCCTTCCAAGGCCGCTCCTGCGGTGCGCCGTGTCGTTCTGGAGTATTTCAGCCGGGCCGGGGTCGAGCTCAGGCCGCAATATGAAGTGCACAATGTCGTCCATGCCATATCGATGATCACATCGACGCGCGCGGTCATGCTGTTGCCGGCTTACACGAAGGGGTATCTGCCCGAATCGATAACCACGCGTCCGGTGCAGGGAGAAGTGCCCACGCTCGACTTGGTTCTCGCCTACCACAAGGCGAACAAGTCGCCGATCCTGAAGCTGCTGCTTTCCAGGGTGGGCAAGCTTGCCGGGGCTTCCTAAGCGCGTCGGATCTCTTCGATCATCCCGGAAAGCCACAATGGGATTTCGTGGCGCGAGTACTTCTTGATTGTGCAATCGGCGGCCAACTTCAGGACGAGGTGGTCGCGTGACCTTTCAGTATTGGGTGAGTTGTGGCAGGGCTTCTGCCTTGGTTTAAGGTCTCCGCATCCCCATATCCGTAAAATGACAGACACACATGTGATTTTCAAAGCTGAGAAAATTTCGCACAACTGGCAGATCAAATGCTACTGCCCCGGGGGAAAGATCGACTACGTGACCGGCTTCCTGGACGAGCAATCAACTCAATACTTGGCTGAAGACTGAGCATTGCGCTCATTGGCTCAAGGTGCGGGGCTATAACCCCGCCCATAACGAAATAACGCAACAGTGACCTTCCGGCGCGTTATTTAACTGGAGATTCCGATACATCCGCGAAATCTCAGACGCATTAATGGCAAAAAAATTACGCGTACGCCTTCTTGAGGTTGATTTTACGGTTCAAGAGCCGACACTCTGGAGATGGAGAGTTTCCGAGAGTGACCAAGAGATAGCGCATGGCTACGCAACCTCCCGTGAGTTGGCTAAAATCGACGGGGATAACGCTCTATTCAAGCTGCTTTCGTTGGGTGCTCAATGACCCCTCTCCGGCGCATATTCGCCGGATGGAGGCGGAGGAGAGAAGAAGTTTAATCTCATGGGGCAGCCGCCGTCGCTGCAATAGTAACGGCGTTGCACTGGTCACCATCGCACATACGGTTTAGCCACAACAGGGTGTCGTCGCGTGTTTGAACGAAATAGCTAGGAACGCGTTCTCCAATATGCCCAAAAACAAATCTGCAACCGGTCCAATGATAACGCAGCCGATCGAGCGCCCCTCGATTTTGCCCACCCGAGTTCGACCAACGATACCACTTGTTGGAGTGAACAAGACGCGGCTGCCTACCTGCTTTCCCGCGCCCACTTTGCCGAGAAAGTCCTTAGGGTCAAACATTATGTCCTTGTCTGGCTTCTCCACGAGAGCCTCCTTTGTCAAGGCGGGGGGCTAGTCCCTCTGATCATCCTCGACGACGCGCGGCCCACCGTAACAAGGACCGGGGCGGCGGCAAATTGCTCTCCTGCCATAGCACCCACGTCAGAAACACAACGCTGACGGAGCCAACACCAGCAACATTCCCGAAATGATTGCCTATGGTGTGCTTCATGGCCGGTCACTCGGGCGGAACCGACTTGCTATCGAATTCTCGAATTTTGGAAAAGTGCAGTGCGAATGCACGAATTGCGTCGCGATCGATGACGTAGTTCACCTCCTTAGAACGCACCCTGATTTCGATACCTCTCGGGTGACGGCAGACTGGTCGCGGAAATTCGACTATCATAAAAGTGAAACAATCGGCAACGTTGAGAAAACGGACTTGCGCATGGGTCTAGGCGGCGTGTTAACGACTTCGTAAGTTGGCGTTTCAGAAGGAGCAAGGTTAGACTTGGGCAACCATGGGTGGCTCGATGTACTCAACTGATGAATTTGCGGCGTTGGAAATCATGTGCCGAGAGCGGGCCACGCTTGCCAAAAAAGCAAAGGAATTTGCGGAAGCGGAATACTGGCTGGCAGAAGCAGAGGAATGGAAGCAACTCAAGAACGCACGTGCTTGGCGCACTCCCATCGATCAGAGAGTTCCGTAAGGACTTTATTTTGGAATGTGAGCCTTATTGACCACGGACTTCCAGAACCCGAGGCGCATGCTGGTCCCATCACCGCCCCGTTTATAGGCCTTACCGGTGACTGAGAGTGATTGTGCTCCCGCCTGATCCAAGGCGAAACATCATGATGACGATGCTGCGACCGCGTCGTACCCTAAATGGCCAAACAAGAACTATGCTGGCACGCATCGCTAACGACCCCTCTGGCTTTTAACATTCAAACATTCGAGCGCCCTGCGTGCGATCTGTCCGTCTTCAAATGGTTTGGGACAATCTGAGGTGTGTTGGAACGGAGGCTCTGGCTCGTCAGGGGTTGGAGTTTAGGCGGCTTTCAAGTTGTGTTGCAATCGTCGCTGTTTGATCGTGTCGCGTTTGATCCTTTGTCGTTCCAGGAGGATGGTCCGGTCTCTGCCGAAGTAGACGTTGGCCGGAGTCAGGTTCTGTAGGCTTTCGTGGTAGCGACTGTAATTGTAGTGCTCGACGAACCGGTCAATCTGGGCTTTGAGATCGCCAGGCAGGTAATAGTTCTCTAGCAGGATGCGGTTCTTAAGCGTCTGGTGCCAGCGCTCGATCTTGCCTTGGGTCTGGGGATGGCACGGCGCGCCGCGAACATGCACCATGCCGCGGTCCTGGAGCCATTCGGCAAGATCGCCGGAGATGTAACTCGATCCGTTGTCGCTGAGCAGTCTCGGTTTGTGCACCACCTTCGCACTGTCGCAACCTGAAGCCGCCAACGCCAGCTCGAGCGTGTCGGTGACATCGTCGGCGCGCATCGTCGTGCACAGCTTCCAGGCGATGGTAAAGCGCGAGTAGTCATCGAGGATGGTGGAGAGATAATACCACCCCCAACCAATGACCTTGAGGTAGGTGAAGTCGGTCTGCCAGAGCTGGTTGGATGCGGTTGTCTTGTTCTTGAATTCGTCGGCGGCCTTGAGTGCGATCATGTTCATCAGCGTGTGGTCGAAACTGTTGACCCGATGAAATCTCGTGAAACGGCGGGCTGGCTCCGGGGCGAATTGCGAGCGCCAACGTAGGTGCGCGACGACGGTACGATTTTTGGCATCCACGATCAGAAGCGATCTTATCAGATGCAAGGGAGAGAGCTATGACAACTGCAGCGCAAGCTTTTCTATTGATCGGCGGAACGCTCTGTCTCTCGTTCGCTGCGATCTATGTGTTTTGGTTTGCTGACAGGTTGCGATCTAACTTCCTAGGGAAGCCCTAGCGCGGCCGGTGAGCGGCGTTTGATCCGTCCGCTATCCAATCCCTCCAACAACGATCAGCAGCATGGGTGCGGCTCGCGCGGCCGTGCGGTCACGCTTTATTTATCCTCTTGGTTGGCGTCGCCCAAACAACGTGTTCCTGATCACAGCTTTTAATCGCGTGGCCTATTTTGGTCAGGATCGCGTGTCCCAAATAACCCGACCACAATATTCGTTCGGCCACACAACGATGACGGGCCGCTCTGCCAACAGCGATGCGCTCTTGGTCCGCGCCTCACCAAAATAATGCTGCACCGCCTCTATCGGCGTTTTGTTTTTGGGCATCCCAATCGACCGGCCGATCACGTCTACCTTACGCCCTTTGAAGGCATCATCGTCAGGGTCACGGCCAAATTTCGATGGTCCGAAATCGTGTTCGCCGCGTCGCCGGTATGGAAAGAGATGACCGCAGGCCCCTCGTAGCCGAGCATGCGGTTATTCCACGCGATGCAGGCGAGCTTGTCGGCGTCCTTGCGCGCCTCACGGGCGCGCTCGTCCGATGCCCGGATCGATGCGCCATAAATCGACTCACGCGATTTGGTGCCCATGCCAAGGAGCATGCGCCAGCCGGGCGGGCGGCGGCAAGCCGCTAGACCTTGCAGCTTTTGATGAAACCAACCCTATGGGCGCGAGATTAGACATTCCGACTCGGGTGCCATTGCCACAATTAAGTCCGTGCCTTTGGGGAGGGTGCGAGGGTGCAGACGGAAGGGTCAATGCGTCTATCCTTTTCCATCCTTGGATTGGCTGTGGCATGGCTAGTCTTGTCGTCGGCGGAAGCTCATAGTCGGGGCTTCGCTTGGTTCTTCTCGCACTCCAGACCTCACGGAACTTGTTCGGGGCAGCATGTAGTCACGACCTACTATGCCTCAGGGCGGCGGACGGCGAGTGGTCAAGCCTTCGATCACAACGGGTATACGGCCGCGCATCGCACGCTGCCTTTCGGGTCGCGGGTAACGGTCACAAATCCTGAGAATGGGAAGTCCGTTACTGTGGTGATTAATGACCGCGGTCCGTTTACGCGCGGGGTTACACTTGATCTAACTCGTGGCGCCGCTCGCGCGATTGGCATGTACCGAACGCAGTGGGTGTGTATGCTCTGAGAGCGCGCCGACGCAGAATTGGAGGAACCCGGCTAGGCTCAGCACTTTATCCTTCGGCGCACTCGATGGACAGGCTGTAGGAGCAGTCGTAACAGGAGAGCATCATGACCGAAAAGATCGCCTCGCTCGCACACGGCGAGGTCGACGTTCTCATTCTGCAGGCATTGGTACGCAAGCTGATCGAAAAGGGCGTGCTCTCGCCGGACGACGTGAGGTCCTTGCTGTTCCAGGCCGCGACACGCCTGGACCTGGTCGGCAGCAACTTGACCCCACGGACAGCCCACACAATTGTCGAGGAGGACTTGGCTCCCGCGTTCCTCGGCAGTTGAGTGGTCTCGGAGCTATCGGACTCTGTGTCGGCAAGAAGTGCCCGCCCCAAGGGGCCTTAAATTTGCGCGAAGCCATCTGCTGTTAGCGTGAGCACGTCGTGTGGATGCATGTCCGGCGTCGTACCGACCTCCACCCAGTTGCTATCTTCCGCATACAAGAGGCCAGCGGCGTATTCAGCTTCGCTACGTGATTTTCAAGAAATTGAGCTTTTATAAAGCCAATCCTGAGTGGGTCTCCGGCAATACAATTTTGGGATTTGAAAATGCCTAAGATGGCCCTGGCTGATTGCTCGGGTGTGGGTGACGTAGTCATTGCCAAGCCTCCTGATTGTTAGAAGGACAATGTCTCCCTCAGTATTTGAGGACAATACGCCGGGCGCGCCCTTCCTCAAGTAATCCCTCGGTGTTATCGCGTGAGGGCGCACGGAGCGGTTCGATGTTCTTGAGCCTCTGCTCGCCAAGATTAGGTGCCTTCGCGTTTTCACACAGCCAAGACCCGAGGCGGACATTACTTGGGTCCATCCCGTTCCCCGGACCGGGCAACAGTTTCAGTGACGAACCTCCTTTAAACGAATGACGAGGCCGGTCGGTTCAGGCTGATGCGTGGTCAACCTTGTAAAGTCTGCATCACTCCAATCAGCAAGGCTTATTACCTCACCGTCCTCAGCTTCCATCCCGGGAACTTCAAGCAATTCCAACACGTGGAGCCCCGTGGCGTTGAGAAAGAAAGTATGCTGCCCAAACAATTCGCAGAAATGTGCGGCGGCCGGATGATCCTCGGCAAGCACCTGTGCTTGAAACTGAGACAGGATCTTGCTTATCTGGGCTTCGTTTAACTTCATGGCCTGCTCCTGATCTTTTGCATCTCGACGCCCTTCCGCATACGCACGCTCTTAGAAATTGTTGAAAGGAACGTTCCAAGCGGGCTAGTCGAAAAGACTTCACACGGAAGCGCTTGTTAAAACCATTTCGGATGGTTGCTTTTGTCGAGGCAGTTGAGGTCGACCATGTCACGTCTCCTGCCCGAGCCACAAAAAGTTTGAATGCTTGGTCTTAATGATCTCCTGATTGAGTTGGGGAATGTCCTTAGTTGACCTTTACGCATTATCTTGGATGACATGGCCGAAACCGATAATGCAGAAGGCTTCCGCGACGAAGCGGAAGAGTGCCGCCGGCAGGCGGGGAGCACGATTAGCCCGTTGGATAAAGAGACCTGGCTGCGGCCTGCCGGAGAGTGGCTCAAGCTAGCTCAGGATGCCGATGCAAGGCGGCGTAAACCTTGAAGCCGCCAAATGAGGCGGCCTGTTTCATTTCCATCGCTTTTTCGGTCACGCCCTTGCAGCCGTTCCGGTCGCGAGCTGGTGCCGAACTGCATCCGCTTCTTTCGCAAGTCTTAGCTCTCTCAGACGAGCCACGTTCTTGCGGACGCCGATAGCCCCTCGATACGCGTCTTCCATCGCTCGTACGCCTTCCTCTTTTGCAAGGCGCAGCCTGTTGGCCCTGGCGATTTGCTCTGGAGGTTGATCGTCCTTCCTGCCGGTCATCGAACCTGCAGATTTTCGGCGCTGCTTTTGCCGCGTTTGGGATCGACCTTGACCTCAAAAGACAGCTTCTGGCCCTCAGCCAGGTTGGACAATCCGGCGCGTTCTACGGCGCTGATATGAACGAATACATCGTTGCCGCCATCATCTGGCTGAATGAAGCCAAATCCCTTTTGGCCGTTGAACCACTTGACCGTCCCTGTCGCCATAATCTTTGCCTTTTTTGGAGTGACGTAGCACCGGTTACCACAGTTCCTTTAATTAACAAACTGACGGCGAAGCCGAGGAGCGAATTGAAGGTCCTGCCTTCTCACTTGGTTTTGCCCAGCTTTTTGCCGAAGAAACGATGACAAGCAGAGCCGCTATGACGACGGCAATTGCCACCGCCCCACTGCGAACTCCTTGAGGCGGAAAGCCGTTGACGAGCTCCCTTGGTCTCGGAACGGTCCGCGAGAGCGCCGTATATGCTGAGCGTGCGATCGACGGGTAAAATAGTCATTGGATTTTTCTCGGGGCGGTTTGGCAAATATCTAAGGCCCAGTGCCCTGGATCGTTCCGCAGAAATATTCGTCTAGAACGACAATTTTAGGCGCCGAAGCAATACCGCGAGGCAGAGTTTCACATTGACGCGTAGCGCACGGCGTTTTTTATCGCGTCGTCAATCTCGACAGCTAATTCGACTTCGCCAATTTTATTGAGGCGGGAAGCCATTGTTGACGCCTGGACCGTACTCATGGAGAGCGGCTCGGCCGTATCGTAGCTAAATTTGATGCGCCAAACTCCCTCACGGTTGCGGTGCGGCTCGACTAGCAAAACCGGAAGATTAGGCAACCCATTCTCTAAAAGCAGTGCTGACAAGGTGGACATAACGAACCCGATTTGAGTTCAGCAGATAAAACGTCGAGCGACGCGCCGTTGGTAGATATCGTTCACCGGATTTTAGGGCGTTGTATTCCGGTACACGCCCAATGCGAAGAGCCGATAAGCTCCTCCACGATATGGATACTGCCGCCGGCAGTATCAACCAGCGCTGTCGATATTGTGGACAACGCCGCTTTTCTGAAAAATGCGGCGATGTTGCGCAGCAAACCGTTTGCAGCACCTTACTTCGAAGCGTGGGCGATCTTGTGCTCAAGATGGCCGGTCTCATGATCGCGGCGGAGCTGGCTTAGCGAGGTCTCGTTCAGCTGCAGCAGAACCTCGCTTAACTTCTCGGTCGCCGGATAGCCGGCCGCAAAACCTTGTCCGTAAATCTTACGCAACGTGCCGATAAGGGTGTTTCCGTGCTTGTGGCTAATTTCGCCGTCGCGGTTGTGGTGGCGATTGTCGCGACCTGCCTTGCTCATGCTGCTCTCCATGGTGCCCGTAGGGACAGCATCCTTCCGCCGAGGGTAGAAGACAAATAACGTGCAGTCCTAAGACAATGACTGAAGAGTTGCCACCGGACTGGCAAACATAAAGGACAGGACGGAGTTGAGGTCCAGCCTCGTTCAGCAGCCGCGGCAAATGGTTTTTAGCTTCGCGTCCAATTTCGAGTTTTCGACTGCGAGCAAATCAACGACCTGTCCCTGATCTGGCGGAGTATCAGAACCTGCGGGCTTGCCCGGCGCGGTCGGAGTTTTCGACTTTGCAGACTTGTCTGTCGCAGTCGGAGCCGGCTTGGCTGCTGCAGTCGGCCGGTTCATTCGATCGTAACAAGCGAGGCGATCACTGGCCTTCGGTACCGATTGGCATTGCGCGGTTTGGACGACCGAAGCCGGTTCAGGAGCTGCCAATGTCGGACCGATAATTGCAGTCAGGGTTGCCAACAAGGCCGAAACGGTCAGAATTTTCCACATGCTCATGCCCTTTGAGTCGGCTTACCCGCACATCACCCCGCGAAACTCTAGCACGCCAATGCAGCATGGCCTGGTATTCGGATGGCGTCATCGCAGCTCAGCCTACGGCTCTTTCTCGTCAGCCTTCCTTGTCTTCGGCCCGCATGAATGCTGCTGCATCTGCAAGCACGATGTGCGCGGCGCCGGATCGTCAGGAAACCCAACGCCGCGCGCGGCCGCTCTGGACGAGACTCCGCACAACGGCCGGGATGGTTATAGCACACGGCGTGAGGTGCGCGGCGCCGCGAGACCCGCGAGGAAATCCGGACGCCGCGCTGGGCCGGAGCATTAGCGGATTTGGCAGGCGACAACGAGGCGGCGGCATCATCTTGACAGTGGAAAGATTTATTCTCCGCCGGTGTTTTCGTGTGGTCACCAACGTGGCCGAGTTTTGGACTGGAAAACGGCCTATCCGGGGCCCATTGTCAGGCGATGGATTATATCCTTGTCAAGTTCGCAAACTTTCTGATTGCCATCTGCGTGGCGTCGATGGTCGCGCTCACGTTGGGGTTCGTTGCCCATTATCATTATGGACTCTCCCGTCTCGACATCCGGACTTCGGCTTTGACAGGCGCCGCCATCTTCGCCCTGATCTTCGCCCTGCTAGTGGCGACTGAGTGGATGCAAAAGAGATCCAAATGACTGGCGGGGACGCTTTCGTGTTCTCGCCGACTAGCCAAGCCGTTCGCCATCTGGCCCGGCGCGCGACGCGTGAGTAAGCCTGTGGTCGCCATAAGAAGCACGGCCAAGCACGAGGTGATCGGCATGGCCGTGCTTGGCCCCGCGCCGCCGCGCAGCTGTTTCACGGGGGCCGAGCCGAGCTTGCCTGCGAACGGTGACGACTGGATGGCGCGCAAGGTGGCGCGAGGTGGAAGCGCGGCCCCGTCACCCGGGGAGGGCCGTCGAGACCGCGCTAGGCCGCCTGGAGGCATCCTCGACGACCCGACGGCAACAAAGCGGTTGGCGCGGCGTGGGTTCCACGGTAGCTCCGTACCGCATGCCTTGGTCAATCAATAACGCGCGGACGTCGGATTATGGGGAAGACCGACGCCGCGCGCCGGCCGACGCCAGGAGACAGGGCCCGAACGGCGGCTGGACGGGATCACGCGTCGCGGCCACGGCGGTTCGACGACGGGACGGGACGAATTTTATTTCGTGCGTGGGGATTTGTCTGGTCGCGGGAAATCGAGCTGAAGCGAAAAGCACGGCCAAGCAGCACGAGGTGATCGGATGGCCGTGCATGGCCCCACGCCGCCGCGCTGCTGTTTCAGGGGCCAATCTCAGGCTAGACCGCGAATGTTGACGACAGGATGTCGGCGAGGGGCAGCCGTGCTCGCCGGTCCGGGGGGTCCGGTATCTCGCCGAAGTAGGCGGGATGCAGGTAAGTCCTCGCGTGTTTAGGGCGCCCGAGGCGCGATCAGAGAGGCAGTTGGCCGAAATCCGCCTCTACGACCGGCTTCGCGCGGCCGGCGTGAACGTCCAACTCTATCCGCGGGACGACGCCGCGGACGTAGGGCGTTCGTCAGAACTCGGCATCGACGTGAAGAGCTATGCCTGTCCCCGGCTCTTGGGCGACACCCTTTCGGAAAGGCTGGGCGGTCTGGAGACCTTCGAGACGAAGTACGTCGCGGTTCCGGACGCCATCGTCGATCGCCGCCCCCACTACCTCGACGACCTCCGCGAGGCCTACCGAGGCGCGACCGCGGTCACCTTCGCGAAAGTCAGCGAAGTGGCGAGAAGAGTGATCGGATGAGAGTTCCTCCGGAAGGATTCATACCGGCGCGGAACGCTTCTTCTGGTCACGGCCTACCTGTTCGGTGCCGGGCTGCTCTCGCCTATTACCCAAACGATCGCGTGGTTCACGATCTTCTTTTTTGCCTCAGCTGCTGCGAGCTCGGCCTACCTTACCGCCAGCGAAATATTTCCGCTGGAAACCCGTGCATTGGCAATAGCGTGCTTCTACGCCCTCGGTACTGCGATTGGCGGCAGCACTTCGCCGTTACTGTTTGGATGGTTGATTGAGTCCGGGTCGGCCTGGCGAGTCAGCTTCGGATACGTATTGGCCGCGTCGCTCTTGCTCGTTGCGGCGGTGACTGAACTTAAATTCGGAATCGATGCTGAAGGCAAGTCGCTCGAAAGCATCGCCGAACCCTTGTCTTCCGCGTCGACAGGGTGATGCGATGCTGCTGGACTGGAGAAAGCATAACACCCGTGCGGGCCAGCGCTCATCTGTTTCGCGTCTAGAACTTATTACGATTACCGCACAAACATCCATCACACATTGAAAAAGAAGCCGCTGCGTTTTGAGAACCTCGCCGATTTCATCGACTGCTACAATCCGAAGAACCGGCACAAGCGCAGGGCCACCTGGGACGCAGACAAGAATCCTGAGGGCCGCTGGCGCAAGTTCACCTACGAGGAGCTCACCGCACGCGACAAGACGAGCCTCGACGTTTTCTGGCTAAAGGACAAAAGTCTTACTGACCTTGATAACTTGCCAGAACCGGACGACCTTTCCGAGGAAATCATCGAGAACCTCGAAGCGGGGTTGAACAGCTTCCGCCAGGTTTTGGCCGGCCTGAACAAGGTCGCGTAGTCCGGCCGTTGGAAATAATGGCCAAGCTGGAGGAGCAGAAGCTGCTCCTGAAGGACCCCAACCACGTCCGGACCGTCCAGCGCTGGACCAAGATCAACGGCGAGCGGCAAGCCACCACCAAGCAGCAAGCCGTCCGGCCCTGGTGGAAAGCGGACACCTCTGGTCAGGTCGTCGTGTCCGTCAAGTTCGGAGCCAGGCCGATCGAGTTGGAGAAGGGCAAGGCCGGCATCGTCGTCGGCTCAAAGGAGAAGCTCCCGGCCCTGATCGACACCCTGATCGCAGCCGTCCGCGACGGGGAACTGGACGACCACTTCAGCCAAGCAGCGAAGTCATCACTAGGCCGGCTACCGGGGACAAGCTTGGTGGCCGGCCTGCCCGGCCCGTTCGTAGTCTCAACGCCGCCGGCGAATCGCTGCAGATGAAAAGAGCCTGCCCAAACTAGAAACGGCGCCGTCACCAGCGCCGCTCCTAGTGCACTATACGCGAGAAGACCGGCCCACTTCGACTGGCCACTAGCAGGGGCAACCCACTCTCGGCTCTGCTGGCGGGGAAGCCTGCTCGCGCTGCAACGAATATATGCTCGCTGGCGAGTACAACAACCCGGTCGATCCCCACGGAACCCACCCGGACA
This sequence comes from uncultured Alphaproteobacteria bacterium, assembly GCA_963721935.1. Taxonomy (GTDB): domain Bacteria; phylum Pseudomonadota; class Alphaproteobacteria; order Rhizobiales; family Xanthobacteraceae; genus Bradyrhizobium. Next base: position 60,849 of record CAVRMY010000032.1, on the reverse strand, counting down.
AGCAGAAACGGCGCTGTTACCAGCGCCGCTCCTAGTGCACTAACGCGTGGATCGGCCCACTTTGACTGGCACCGGCGGGAGCGACCCGCTCTGGCTCTGCTGGCGTGGAAAGCCTGCACGCGATCCGAAGAAACGCTACGCTCCGCCCTAGTGAAGTCAATTGGAATTATAAGTCAGCGTCCGCGCGGAAGGGACTAATACGATGAGTGACACGTTGCTCGCCTATCTTATTTCTCTCGGAATAATCGGCGCTGGCGTCGTCTGGATCGTCGCGGGCGTATACCCGGCGACATCGGTCATCTGCATCGTTGTCGGCGTCCCGACCATTGTTGTTGGACTGCTCAGCTTTTTCACTGAGCTACGCGACCGATAAGTGATCAAATGCAGTCAGGTCGCGGCGTCTTCGTTGGACCTGTACTGGCCGCCGAAAGACATTTTCAAACGAGTGACGACATCAAGACCTGCATTGCCCAACTCAGCCGCTTTCGACGATGGCAGCCCATGACGAACACGTGTGCCTTCCTCGAGCGTCGTGTTTTCACTGGGTGGTGCCGTCGCGATATGATTCAAAGGATCAGATAGACCACAAGGAATGTCCTCAACGCCAACAGCCAATCCTGTCTGTTCATCGCACTACCCACCCACGCAACTGGCGTGACGAGGAGACGCGCCCAAGGTTAAAAAATTAATAATAAGCAATATCGAGCAGCGGCATGAAATTCGTCGAGCGTCACCCTTTTGCCGATTCCGATGCTGCCGCCCGCAAGGTCATTGAGATCGCGAACGGCGTCGAGGCGGCACAGGATGGCCGCATCTTTATTGAGCGCGTCAATGAACCGTATTGAGCGCGTCAATGAACCGTTTCTGGCGGCTGGCGGCAGTGGCCAGGAATTCCGTGCCGGTGTCGAGCGCGCCATTGCTCTCGGCTGGATTTGGCGGCACGAGAGCGGCACCTACCTGAAGTTAGTGGAAGGCCATCCCGCAAACATCAAAGATCAACCGGCGCGTCCATACGCCACGTCTGTTGTGGGTCATTCGCGACCGAACGGGCCGGCTTGGCCCACTAGTTGATGTCCGCTTCCATCCGGAAGCGACCGAAGCGCCGCTTTGCAGCGAAATGACGCGATGGGCCAGGAACAGACATAGGCGGCGATATTCACCTAATTCATGCATGGGCTAAGCTGTTGGTAATGTAGGCGCGAAATTTCTGTGCACAGGGCGCAGGCGAGTCCTAGCCTAGGGGCCGAGTGGGCGGCGCCAGCGCAAGTAGCTTGCTGCAACCATCACGCCATTGCAGCTTCAAAAATCCTGCGCCGCATTTCCACGCCGCGGCAGGAGCACCAAGTCGGCCGCTTCCTCGGCGTCTTTGAGGAGCGTCTTGCGCGGCGTGCCCATCTGCGCACGCATGGTCAGACCGCGCGACAGGTCGAGGACCTGGCTCGCGCGCACGGCTACGGGAAAGTCAGACGGTACTTCTCCCGCGCTGATCGCGTCGCAGAATTGGCGTTTCACTAGCGCCACGCCGCCAGCGACGGCGTCCTTCAGGAACTGCCTGACCTCAGCGTCGTCTACAAGGGGCGCGACGCAGACAAGAAGACATCCTGGGGCGGATCCTTCCTCGGTCGCAGTTTCTACGGCGTGCCTGAGGAAGCCGGCGAGCGAGTCGCGAAGAGTCGGCGGCGAGAAGAGCGCCTTCGCAGCGCGAGCGCCCTTTGTCTCTGCGTACGCCCGAAGGACACGCAAGAACAACGTCCGCTTATCCCCGAAGACTGAATACAGGCTTGGCCGTCCCACGCCCATGCCTTCGACGAGATCGTCGATCGTCGCTCCGTCGTAGCCTTTCGACCGGAACACCCGGGTCGCCTTTTCCAGCGCGTCGCTCTCGTCGAAGCTACGTGGGCGTCCACGGGGCCTCTCAGTATTTTGAAACATTTAGTTTTAAACTCCTTGACCGCGACCTTTTCGCCAAATATAACCAAACAGTTCAAAAATAACAAGACGGTCCCTCCTCGAGGGACCCCTTCGAACTTACTTTACCACGGAGACGCCCATGGAACATTCGATCGCTCTCGTCACCGGCGCCACCTCCGGGCTCGGTTATGCGGCAGCCCGCATACTTGCCGGAGAGGGCTGGCGCGAGGTCATCGTCACCGGGCGCAGCCTGGCTCGGGTCCAGGAAACGGCCGCTCAGCTCGCGGCCGAGACCACCAGACAGGTCTTCACGCCGCTGGAGCTGGAGCTGGACACGCCGTCCAGCGTTCAGTCCGCGCTTGCCGCGCTGGTCAAGCGAGGTCGGCCGATCGATTTCCTACTGCTCAATGCCGGGATGGTCCCCACCAAGGCGCGCGTGATCACGGCCGCAGGCGTCGAGGCTTCTCAGGCCCCGCTGATCGGCCATCATCAACTGACTGTCGGCTTGCTTCGCGCCAACCTGCTGAGCCCCAACGCGCGCATTGTTATCGCCGGTGCGGAGCCTGCCCGAGGGGGCGTGCCCATGTTCAAATACACCGACGTGCCTGCCTTCGCCGCCAAATACTACCGGGGTGACCGAACCGCCGCTGTGGAAGCCCTGCTGCGCAACGGGCCGAACGTGAGGTACGTGCCCAACAATGCGTATGCCGACGCGAAGCTCATTATCGCTTGGTGGGTCGCGGCGCTGGCGCGCCGGCTACCCTCCGGCATGGCCGTGTACGCCGTGTCGCCCGGTGGGGCGACCGACACCAAGGTGGTGCGAAACGCTGGCCCGTTGTTGAAGTATCTGTTTATCCCAATCGTGAACCGCATTCCCGGCATGAATCAGACGCCGGAGACCGCGGCCCGTCGGTACCTCCAGGCGTCGGAGTTCGGAACCGACGTCTCAGGGCAATTCTTCGCCTCGGCTCAAGGGAAGTTCTCAGGCCCAATTGAGGCGCAGCGCCACCCACACCTCCACGATCGCGCCAGCCAGGAAGCCGCGTGGCAGGCCGTCGTCAAGGTCTCCGGCGTCGACTTGTCTAACCCAGCCTCCTTGAGCGCGGTGTCCTGAAGGAGCGCCGATCGCGGCGAAGTGGTCGCGACGACCAAAAATTAGCAGACGATTGCGGAGCTCCGTGGTCGTCCACGGGCCTCGGATTTTGGGAATAATTAGTTCAAAACTTCCTTGACCGCGGCCATAGCGCGTCTAATATCAAATCAAACAGTTCAAAATCGGCAAAGCGACCCAGACGTCGCAAGGAGAATGCGCATGGCACGGTACGAAGCGAAGCGGGCGGTGATCATCGGCGGCACCAGCGGCATGGGGCTCGCGACGGCGAAGATGCTCCTCGATGGGGGTGCGCGCGTTCTGGTAACGGGTCGCTCGCAGGCCGGCCTGGACTCGGCGCAGCAAGAGCTGGGGAATGACGCCATCGTGGTGTCGAGCGACGCGCGCTCGTTGACGGACATCGACGCCCTCGCCACTCGGGTGAAGGCCGAATTCGACACCTTCGACCTGCTTTTCGTCAACGCCGGGTTCAGCATCCGCGCACCTCTGGAGAGCGTGACCGAGGCCGGCTACGACGAGATGTTCAACCTGAACGCCAAGGGGCCGTTTTTCGCGGTGCAGAAGCTCTCGCCGCTGATCAACCGGGGAGGCTCTGTCGTCCTCACGACCTCGATCGCGAACGTCAAGGGAATGCCCGGCAACGCCACATACGGAGCGGCCAAGGCTGCGCTGCGATCCTTCGCTCGGGTGCTCGCCGCTGAGCTTGTACCTCGGGAGATTCGCGTCAACGCGGTGTCGCCCGGTCCCACCGAAACGCCGATCTTGAGCAAGATGTCCCTCGACAAAGACGCGATCGCCCAGATCAAGGAGCAGATGAAGGGCATGGTTCCCATGAAGCGCTGGGGGACGTTGGAGGAAATCGCCAAGGCCGTCCTCTTCTTCGCGTTCGACGCGACCTTCACGACCGGCGCCGAGCTTCCGGTCGATGGGGGTTGGTCGCAACTCTGAAAGCAGCACGCGAAATGCATCGAAATTTAATCTGAGGAGCCAATGACAGACACAGCGAACCATCTGGTCCCAGAGCAGGGGAAACTTCGTCGCGCGCTCGCGGCCGTCCTCGCCTGGATAGAAGCGATGGATTACACCAGCGTTGACTACACTCTCGATCGCATCGAACGCTTGGAACGGGAGGTGGAACAACTAAATGAGGAACTGCGCCAAAGCCGCGATACGGGGCCCGTCGACGCTCGCAACGGTAGCGCCGCTGGGCTCGAACATTGACGGCCGCTGAGTCACCCTCGATGAACTCGGCAATCTTGTAGGTGTTCCGGCGCTTCGCGCCGTCCGGCTCTATGCGCAAGCGCACGGAGCCGCTTCGCTTCTCCGCCCATAGCCCTCGTGACTCTGCACCCCAATGACGAAAGCATAGCCGCGTCCCAACACGAGGGTTCTTTCGGCAGGTGCCTGACCAAAGCGGCGCTAGGTCCGTTCAGGGTCAAAAGCGTCGCGCTACGCAATGGACGGCCTTCGGTCAACTTCCGCTATTCCCCGATAGCGACCGAGATCGCGCGGCGCTGCAATATGTCGCGAAGTGCCCAACAGCGGACATTCGTCGTCTTGCCAATGCCGTGAACAGCTTCCGGAAGACAGCCAAATCTGGGGCTTTGTTGCAGCCGGATACAAGGGATGAGCCTGCGATTTTGGCGCACCCTCACCACCTAGCAGGCTGTTGAAGAACTCAGCCGCGCTCGCAAACGAAGCCTGAATCGTCGCCGTTGTGTATGTAGAAGTGGCCGACGAGCCTGCCCACGGTGCCGATCATAGCCCATCCGCGACCGCAGGTGGGGTCATTCTCGTCGTGTCCTTCCCATGAGAACTCCGCACAGGCCGAACCGTCTCGCGCGCCGTAGCGGACGTCGAGAAAGCCCTTGAGCGCACCGAAGGCAATTTCACCGTCGGACCTACCCTTGAAGGTGAGATGCGCCTCTTCGACAAGATCGAGGAAGTCGCTGTCCCAATTGTCCATTTCGACGATGCGCCAGCGGCCGGCAAAGGCCTTGGCGAAGCCGGGCACCTTGGCCATCAGCCGGTCTCCGCTATCAGCTTGGGCAGCCTCACCAGATTATAGGCGGCGGCAGCGAAGGTAAAAGCCCGCGATCACGGCCACGGAAGCTCGTCTTCTCTTGCCCTGCGATCGTCTTGATCCAGCCGAATGCCTCCTCGATGCGCTTGCGGATGCGCTGGCTGACGGCATAGCCGCCGCCGTGCCGGGTCGTTCGCCCGTCGATCGCAGAGCTGCGGCCGCTGGTGTTCTGTGCAACATGCGGCGTCACGTTCATCGAGCGCAGCTCGTTGACGAAGTCTTCTGCATCGTAGGCTTTGTCGGTGCCAAGTGTGATCGCTGTCGGTCGGTCGGCACGAGGCTCAATCATGTGCAGCGCGGCCACCCGTTCGGCGTGCCCGTCAGCCAGCGTCAGGCAGGCATCGACCAGCAGGCCGTGGCGGTTCTCCATCAGCCCATGCCCGATGAAGCACAGCTTCGTCTCCTTGCCTTTACCCTTGCGGTAGAGCCTGGCATCGGGATCGGTGGTCGAAGCATGGGTGTCGTTCGAGCGTCTCTGGCCATGGAAGTCCGCTTCGGCATTGCGCCCGCCGCCTTGCGACGGCGGCTCGCCAGAGCCGTCCTTCGGCTTGACGCTCTTCATCGAGGCCCAGGCTTCGATCAGCGTGCCATCGACCGAGAAGTGATCGCCCGACAGAAGCTTCTTCACCTTGGGCTGCGCCAGCACCGCCGCGAGGAACTTGGCCGCGATGTCGCCTTCCAGCAGCCGGTCGCGGTTCTTCGAGAACACCGAATGGTCCCAGACTGCATCGTCAACGCCGATAGCTCAGGCCGTCTTCCTGTCCGGCCTGCACTGGCCGAGCCGGATCGAACGCCCCGCGATCCAGCAAGGCCGGAAATTCGACATGGGTCTGCGCCTCGTCGTCGCCGGCGAACCGCATCCAGAGATAGAAGTCGACGCTGAACGAATTCTGCTTCATGTCGACGCGGCTGACGCGATTGATGTCAATGCCGGTATAGACGATACGCTGAATCCAGTAATGCCGGTCCCTGAACGTCACGACATGGCCTTTCTCGCGTTCCGCAGCGAGATCGATGCCATTGGGCTGATCGATGCGCACGAGTTGCAGCGGCGCCGTGACGAACCGGCCGTAGCGGAAGAAACCCAGCCGGATCGGGCGCGGAATGTCGCGGTTCGTGTTGAAATAGAGCCGCCCAGTCAGCCCAGCGACCGCTGATTTCGGACTGTCGATCGCACCGAGTGCGACGCGGACACGGTCGCGATCTGCAATCTTGCTGTCGGACCTGTTCTTGACGTCAGCCCGTTTCAGCGCCTCGATCATCAGGCGCGCGGCGTCATATTCGCCGCCGGCAAGCCAGCTTGGCGAGGTTCCCACTTTCGTCTTGTAGTCGGCGGCAAAGGCCTGCGCCGCCACGCCGGCGCTGTCGAAAATCAGCGACGATGCGGCATACAGATTCTCGCTGAAGAAACCCGGATGCGCTTTTTCCTCGGGCTCGTTGACGAAATTCTGCAAATAGCTTTCGCGGGCTGCGCCCTGGGATGCGATGATCGTCCCCTTGATGCCGCGGCGGCGCAGCGCCTTGACGATATCAGCGACAAAATCGGCTGCCGCGCCGATGACGATGACGCCGGGTCCCGGCTCCTGCGCGGCGGCATCCAGCGCCTCGTCCATCGATCCGATCTGCCCTGAGGCGACGTCCAGTCCGAACACACGCCACTGCACCAACGGATAGGCCGCCGCAAATCCGCTCACAAAACTCTCGCCGTAGGCATCGCGTGTGTGAACGAGGCGGACTTTTGGCTCCTTCATCACAGCGCGCAGATGTTCCGCAATCGAGCGCGCCTGCGTGGAGATCGGCGTCTGCGCGCGAAAATAGTATTCATTGCCGGATGTTAGATCGTCGGCAGCCGCGCTTCCCGTCAGCGCCGGGATTCGCGCATCCTTGTATGCCGGCGCGGCTGCGAGCGAGGTGGAGCTGAGAAAATGTCCGAGCACGGCGACGCACGGGCCGTCGGTAATCGCCTGCGCGTTCGCGCGCGCCACGGCTGGATTGCTCGCGTCGTCGAACAGGACGAGTTCGATCGGCCGTCCGTTGACGCCACCCTTGGCGTTCACCTCGTCGATTGCAAGCTGCGTCGCGACCAGGCTTTCCGTCCCGGCCGGGGCGGACGGGCCAGAGAGCGAATTGGCGAACGCGATGCGAATAGGCTCCGGGCGGGTCCAGAGGATGGCGGCCCAGGCGACAGCGAGCACCAGGACGACGCCCGCAACAACGGCAAGCCACATTATAAGCCGCTGCTTCATCGTCGATCCTTGCATCGATCGGTATAAGCCGAGATTCTCCAGATCGAGGCCTCAGTCACGCCGAGATTGCCGCCGCTGAGAGCGTTTTTCAAGCCCGAACCATCGCCAGCAAGATCTACGACCACTCAAAGCGGAAGAAAGTCCGAGCCGTCGGCCGCGGCCTTGTCTGATTAATCCTCGAAACCAAGGGAAACGGAAAGTAGGCAAGCCATGTCCCGCAAGACACCCAACGCGCCAAGCCGGCCAGACAAGAACGCAGAGAGCGCCGCAAAGGGATTGCAAAAGAAAGCTAGCCTCGACAATAATTTGGAAGAAGGATTGGAGGAAAGCTTTCCGGCTTCCAATCCTCCTTCTGCGAGCGAGCCCGGAATTTGATGAGCGAACGAAATTCGATTGATGCCGTAGACGAGAGTTTGTCCTCGTTCGGGCAACAGCTTCGATAAGCATGAATGTTGCAACCGAAGGAACAGCAACATGAACCTCAAGGAATTGGCCGACAGGCTCGAGGTTTTAGACGAAGACGCGTTTGTTTCTCTGCTGCAACTCGAATACACTCATGACGGCGAACCCGGGCAGGTAAAAGCGATGATGATCGACGCCCTTCGCTTTGCCAATGCCCACGGAATGAAAGCGGCGCGGCCTCAGTTGGACTCGGCTGACTAACTCAACTGATCGCAAGAGAAAGGCGCCCTGGCAAATTGGTCCGGATGCGCAGCCCAGCATCGTAACTATGCCACTATTGCTTGCGCGATTGACATCGCGGGAGGATAGTTCGCGCCCGGACCGCGATGGAGTGGCCCCATGGCATTAAGTCAGGCAAGTTCTCTCGATCCGGTATTGGGCAATCTCGAAAAGCTCCTCCCGGAGCTGGAAGCCCTTTACCAGGACGTGCACTCGCATCCGGAATTGTCGATGCAGGAGACTCGCACGTCGTCTCTGGCGGCAGATCATCTTCGCGCCGCAGGTTTTGAAGTCACAGCAGGCGTCGGCAAGACCGGCGTTGTCGGCCTGCTCCGCAATGGCGAGGGGCCGACCGTCATGCTGCGCGCCGACATGGACGCACTGCCCGTCGAGGAAGCGACCGGCCTTCCCTATGCCAGCAAGATCACGGCGAAGGATCACAACGGAAACACCGTCCCCGTCGGGCATATGTGCGGTCACGATATGCACGTGACCTGGCTCGTCGGCGCCACCAAATTGCTCGCCGAGGCCCGCACGACGTGGCGCGGGACCATCATGGCGGTCTTTCAGCCCGGCGAGGAGACGGCGGAAGGCGCGCAGGCCATGATAGACGACGGGTTGTTCAAGCGGTTCCCGAATCCGGATGTGGTTCTTGGCCAGCATGTCATGGTGGGACCGTCGGGCACGGTTGCCGGACGCGCGGGTGCGATTACCTCGGCGGCGGACAGCTTGCAGATTCGCCTGTTCGGTCGTGGCGCGCACGGGTCGATGCCGCAGGCGAGCATCGATCCGGTGGTGATGGCGGCCGCGACGGTGCTGCGGCTGCAAACCATTGTTTCGCGCGAGATCGCTGCTGCGGAGGCAGCCGTCGTAACCGTGGGCGTGCTGCAGGCGGGGACGAAGGAAAACGTCATTCCGGACGAGGCCATCATCAAACTGAACGTGCGGACTTTCGACGCCGGCGTACGGACGCGCGTCTTGGCTGCGATCGAGCGGATCGTCAATGCCGAGGCGGCAGCCTCCGGCGCCCCTCGTAAACCCGAGATCACGACGCTGGATCACTATCCTCTCAATGTAAACGACATGGAAGCCAGCAAACGCGTGGTGGATGCATTCCGGGGACATTTCGGCGCCGAGCGCGTCCGGGAAGCGGGGCCGGCCCCTGCAAGCGAGGACTTCGGATCGTTCGGAACCGAATGGCACGTACCCTCGGTTTTCTGGTTCGTCGGGGGCACCGATCCGGACACGTACGCAAAAGCGAAAGCGGCAAATAAGCTCAACGAGCTTCCGGTGAACCACAGCCCAAAATTCGCACCCGTTCTTCACCCCACGTTGCAAACCGGCGTGGAAACGCTGGTCGTCGCGGCCCGCGCCTGGTTGCCAGCCTAGACTGTGGATCGGCGGCGCTTTATTTCTGTCTCGGACGAAAAGGCCAATCATGGAGAAGCTTCCGCTTGTGCTTGATCTGATGGGCACCTTCGTTTTCGCGCTGAGCGGGGCGTTGGCCGGGGTCAAGCGAGCGCTGGATTTGTTCGGCGTTCTGGTGCTGTCGTTCGCGGCGGCGAATTCCGGGGGCATCACCCGGGATCTGCTGATCGGTGTCGTTCCTCCCGGGGCGGTCGCCGACTGGCGCTATCTCGGCGTGTCGCTATTCGCCGGCCTCATCACCTTCTACTTCTCGTCCTTGATCGCGCGGATGTCGAACTCGGTCCTTATTTTTGACGCGGCGGGTCTCGCGCTCTTCGCCGTCACTGGCGCATCGAAAGCGCTGGCCCACGGACTGAACCCGATCATGGCAATAGTGCTTGGCATGGTGACCGGGATAGGCGGCGGCATGGTCCGCGATGTGCTGTTGGCAGAGATTCCAACGGTACTTCGTGCAGAACTATATGCCGTCGCGGCACTGATAGCCTCAGCCATCGTGGTGGTCGGGCACATTCTGCAGTTACCGGTCGCTCCGGTGACGGCGGTAGCGCTGATTTCATGCTTCTCGCTCCGCGTCGTGGCGATGAGGCGCGGCTGGCGGCTTCCGGTTGCGAAAATCGGGGATCAAGACGATCCGGGAGTCGCAAAAGTCGGTTCGGACGGTTCCGAGAAATCCTAGCACCGGATGCTTCTTTTAAGGATGTCGGACACCCAGCCTCGTGGAGCTCGGTGCCAGCCCGCTGTGCAGCAGCCGGCATTCCAGCCAGCCCACTGCCGTCGCCGGTGGTGTCGGCGTCACCGCGCGCCTGGCCGGCCCCCTCTCGGCGTGGCGGCGGCCAAACCGCGGGATCCATGTGCGCAGCGGCCCCGGCGCCGTGCTGCCGGCGTCCTCGCTAATGCCGGCGTCAGGCTGCTGAGGCGGCGCTCGAATGGCTCCTTTGCGCCGGAAGCGGCCGTACAACGACGGCACTTTTGGCTAAACATTTTCAGCGCGCATCTAGCCTGCGCGCTATCTTCTCGACTTCAACCGGCCACACGTAGCAGGCAACAGTGAGGAAGCGTCGAGCTCGGTCTGCGCTCCGAAGCCGGCGCGCAGCAGTTACCTAAGCGACCAAGGGCTCACGCCGGGAAATTTCCATCCGGTTATTTGACCACGAATTGGTGAGCATCCGACGACGTCTCGAAGATGTGCGGTGCGACATTCCGGCGCGACAAGGCATCGCCGAGCTTCAGGCGCATGAATGCACTAGTCGTATAGCGCGAAACATGATCGTAACAGGTGCGCTCAACGTCCGCGGCCATGGAAAACCACTCGCTAGCCATGTCGGGCGCGAGGTCAACTGAGTCATAGTTGATAACAGCGGAAAAACGATGTCCAATCCGGCTGAAGATCGCAAGTACACCTTCGCGTATCGCTTCGACATCCACCGGTTTGTGAACCCGGTAGCCGTCGAGCCCGAGAAACAGCGTGTTGCGCGTTTCGTCGAACAGGAATCGTTCGGACAACGGGCGGTTGAGAAGTCTGTCATCCAGCTGCATCAAGGCTTCGCTGAAGAGCGAAGCATCCATGGTTTGCGGCGAGCGGACGACCGGCCGAAATCCCATGAGTGCGAGAATGTCCCGCTCGACGTCGATGCCCGGCGCAACTTCGATCAGTTCGAGACCGTCCGGAATAAGCTTCAAAACACATCGTTCGGTTACGTAGAGGACAGGCTGTCCATTGTTGGACGCGAGAAGCCCTGAAAACGTGATTTGATCGACCTTGTCGATGAATTTCGATGATTTTCCCTCTTTTATAATCTTAAGCCGACCATCCACGACAGCGGTCTTGAGACCGCCGGTCGTGAATGTTCCCGCGAAGATCAGCTCGCGTGCATTTTGGGATATGTTGATGAAGCCGCCGGCGCCGGCAAGGCGGCCGTTGAAAAGGCTGACGTTGACATCGCCGCGACTATCGACTTGCGCCATGCCGAGGCACGCCAAGTCCAATCCTCCGCCGTCGTAAAAATCGAACATCTGGTTCTGATCGATGATCGACTCAGCGTTAATGGCAGCGCCAAAATCGAGACCTCCCTGGGGAATCCCGCCAATAATCCCGGGCTCGGCAGTGAGCGTGACGAAATCGAACAGCTTTTCTTCCGCGGCAACCGAGGCAACACCTTCGGGCATTCCAATCCCAAGATTGACAACGCCCCCCATCGGCAGTTCCAGGGCACAACGCCGCGCGATAATCTTTCGGTTGTCCAACGGCAGCGGGACATTGCGATCAGCGGGTGCACGCAGTTCACCCGAGAATGCCCCGTTGTAGCCGGTCGCATAGGTTTGGGCATGGTTTTCAGGCTGTGCAACGACGACACAATCGATCAACACGCTGGGGATCTTGACGTGACGCGGATTCAGCGAACCTGACGCGGCGACGCGCTCGACCTGCGCTATAACAAACCCCTTGCAATTCTTGGCAGCTGTTGCGAGGGCAAGGTTGTCGAGCGTCAGCGCCTCTTTTTCCATCGAGATGTTGCCGTTCCGGTCGGCGGTTGTCCCGCGGATAATCGCGACATTGATCGGAAATGCCTTGTAGAAAAGCCACGGCTCGCCATCGATCTCCAGCAGCCGCACCAGCTCTTCCGTGGTCCGTGCGTTGAGTTTTCCACCGCCGTTTGCCGGATCGACGAAAGTTCCCAAACCGACCTTCGAAAGCAGACCAGCCTTGCGTCCAGCGATCTCCCGAAACAGATGTGAAACGCATCCAAGCGGCAGATTGTAGGCCTCGACATGATTGTCGACGGCCATTCGCGCTAGTTTCGGCACCAGACCGAAATGCCCGCCGACCAGGCGTTTGATCAGGCCTGGATGGGCAAGACGATTGAGGCCACGATCGATGCCATCGCCAGGGGCTGCAGCGAACACCAGCGTGAGATCGCGCGGTTCCCCAGTCCGGACAAAGCGCTGCTCCAGCGCCTTGATGATCTCGTCAGGCGTGCCGACGCCGACGAACCCGGACCAGGCGACCGTATCGCCGGACCGAATGATGGCGACTGCCTCCGCAGCATCAACGATCTTGTTACGCATCAGGCTTCACTCGCGGACGTTGCATCGCGGGCCACCAACCAGTCGGCGATGCTTTTGCTTAGCTTACCTTGCGATTTGCTCGAGACGAAGAGTCCTACATGCCCACCCGGCAGGGGGATCTCGGTATAGTCGTTGCTGCCGATCTTCGCGCCAAGCGCGCGCGAGCAGTCTGGCGGAATGATGTGGTCGTCGAGCGCGAACACGTTTAAGACGGGAGCCGTAATCGACCTGAGATCGACAGGCCGGCCCGACAGAACAAAGTTGCCATGCACCAGGCGATTCTCCTGATATAATTCCTTGAGCCACTGCTTCGCCGCTTCACCCGGATGATGAGGTCGGTCGGCGAGCCACTTCTCCATCCGAAGAAAATTCATGAATTTGGCTTCATCATCGACAACGTCGATCAGATCGACATTGTATTTCGTCAACGATCGCATCGGCGTCATCATCGAAAACACCGAGCTCATGAATTCGCCCGGCAACACACCATAGGTGTCGACCAGCTTGTCGATATCCCCCGGGTCAAGACTGCGAGTCCAGATGTTCAGAAAGCCGTGATGCGCCGCCTCGTCCTTGACATCGGCATGAAAGTCGATCGGCGTGATCGTAAGCACAAGATTCTGGACCTTCTCAGGATGAAGGGCCGCATAGCAGGTAGTGAAGACCCCGCCCTCGCAGATGCCGAGAAGCGTCACCCTGTCATGTCCGGTGTCCCGGCGGATGCGGTCGACTGCGGCGTCGATGTAGTCATCCACGTAATCGTCAATCGTGAGCCAGCGTTCGGTTCGGCCGGGTTGGCCCCAATCAATCAGCCATAGATCGAGCCCCTTGGATAACAGGCTTCGGACCAGCGAGCGATCGGGCTGCAGGTCGGCCATCGTGTATCGCCCGATCAAGCCGTATGCCAGAAGCACCGGCGTCTTTGCGGTGGCTTCCGCCATGGGCTCATAGTGAAACAGCTCTACCTTGTCGCGGCGCATGATCAAACGCTTCGGCGTCGTACCGATGTTGACATCCTCATTCCTCGTCCTCGCGATGAGTTCGGTCGCCTTGAGCATTTTCTCGCTATTTGCCGCCATGTCGCGGACAAAGCGGGAGGCGTAGTTTTCCGGATTACTCATGACGCGTCGTTGAACCCCCGCTGAATTCCTTCTCGAAGGCGTGCCGCCTATCTGCGGTACCCCATGGACGACTATTTGGCATGTCTCGGACCAGAATTTTGAACTTGCACCAGACGTTCAAGCGCGCGGACTTCGCGCCGAAGTTCGGTCAATTGTCGCGTTACCTCGTCGAAATCCTTCCTTGTCGGCTGACCAAGCATCACCGCGACCGCCTCCGCCACGTCATCCTGCCGGCTTCGCAATTGCAGGCCGGCCTGAAGGAGCTCCTTTTGGGCCTGGAGAAATCTGTCGGTTCGCTGGTTCCGAATCAGTTCCTCGTTAGAGATTTCGCTCCACTTCGCAAAGGCCTCTCGCCAGTCTGGATCCGGCCCCGATCCTGAGCCTGTCGCCGACATCGCCGCAAAAAATCGCTTAGATGCCTCAGCCCAAGGCGCGGAGGCCACGGCGTTGTAGCTCGCAAGACGCTGGCGCATCTCGATCCAGGCACCAAAGGCCAAAGCCATTTTGCGGTCGATGTCCCACACATCGGCGAGCCGCGGACCCTGTGCCATCCTCTCGATGGCCGCCGATATCTCGTTGCCATCACCAAATCCGCCGGGCTTCTCCGACAAGCGAGCGAGCATGAATGGCGCCATTGAGCCTGACCACACCTCAACCATGCGGTTGGAGGATTCCGCCATCGTTTGCCACAGCTTCGCCCATTCAAGGGTCGCATCCGGGGTGGCGGCAGGTGACGTGTCTTTCTCGTTCATCCTGCTCCTCGCGCTGCAATTTGGTCGACGCCTATTCGTCGTCGCCCGATCAGGCGGCTGCCCTGTTTCCGAAGGCTTCCGTGTAAATCGCCAGTGCGTCCTCAAACTTCAGTTCCCGCGGATTGTTGACGAGAAGACGCGTCTGTTTCATCGCATCCTCAGCCAGCTTTTTTAGATCATTCCTTGCAATGCCGACATCGGCAAGGGAAGCAGGAACGTTGCAATCCCGGCAAATTGAACCCACAGCATCGACGAATATCCGTGCCCGCTGACTGACGTTCATTCCCTGCGACTTGGGGTCAATGATCGGCGCAAGCTCGGCGTAAAGTGTTTCCGCTTCCGGCAAGTTGAACCGGAGTACCTGCGTCAGGACCAAGGCGTTCGATAGACCATGCGGCACATGAAATAAGGCGCCAATGGGATAGGCGAGCGCGTGCACGGCCGCGACTGGTGAATTGGCGAATGCCATCCCGGCCAACATCGACCCCAACAGCATGTGCGATCGAGCTTCAAGATTTGAGCCATCCGCGCAAACTGTGCGTACATTCGACGACAGCAGAGCAAGGGCCTGCCGCGCTAGCTGATCCGACATCGGATTCTTCTTGTGCCGACTGGTGTAGGCCTCAATCGCGTGCACCATAGCATCGATGCCGGTCGCGGCGGTGACGTTCGCAGGCAGGCCGAGCGTCAACTCCGGGTCGAGGATCGCCCAATCCGGCAACAACCGGGGGGAGACAACACCTTTCTTTTCCGTCGTGGGCGTCGTGACGATCGCAATCGGCGTCACCTCCGAGCCGGTTCCGGCCGTCGTCGGCACCAGAAGCAGCGGAAGACGCTCTCCCTTGGCAACGCCAACACCGTAGATGTCGTCGAGGCGGTCGGGGGTCTTGGCGAGATAGGCCACGAGCTTCGCTGTATCGAGCGCGCTGCCGCCACCAATCGAGGAGACGAGTTCGATTCCCTTGTCGCGGCAGAGCGCGATTGCCCGCTCGATGACATGCGACGGTGGGTCCGCCTCGACGTCGTCGAACACACTAAGTTCACAGCCGTTCGCAAGCAGGCCTGCCTCCGCGCTTGCGGTCAGGCCCGCGTTTCGGACGCCCTTGTCGGTGACGAGAAGCACGCGCTTCGCGCCGTACCCGGAGACCAGTTCAGCGAGCTTTTTCGATGCGCCTGCCTCAAAAAGGATGTTCGGCGGCGCCTGGAACGTAAAAGGCTTCATTGGACCTCACTCCTGATCTGATGGGACGGCAATGGCAATGCTGCCAGCGCAGCAGCGAGTTGGTCGGCCACGGCGTCGATCGGCTGCAAACCGTCGACGATGTTGAGCAGCCCCCGTGACCGGTAGTAGTCGGTGACCGGCGCGGTTCGCGCGGGATAGACGTGCAGCCGGGTCTTGAAGACCTCGGGGTTGTCGTCCCGGCGCACCGGCTCTCCTCGGCGCGGCCCCTGATGCGGTCGAGCAACGCATCTTCATCGACCTCGAGCTCAAGGACCGCGTCAAGCTTGATGCCCCTGGCAGCAAGCTCCCGATCGAGCGCTTCGGCCTGCGCAACCGTGGGGGGAAACCCGTCGAGGATGAAGCCGTTCGCGGCGTCCGAATGATCGATGCGGCTGGCGACCACCGAAACCGCGATCGGGCACGAGTTCGCCACGGTCCATGATGTGCTTGACACGCAACCCCGAAGCCGTGCCTTCCGCGATGGCCTCGCGCAGCATGTCGCCGGTCGATAATTGCGGAATGGAAAAGCGGTCGACATCTCCCGCATTTTCTCAGCTTGCTCGTTGATCTTCTCACTCATTCCACTCTCCATTTTCGTCTGTCTGCGACAATTTCATTTTGGACTGAGGCGTTAGGTTTGTCCCGGGGGCTTCAGGCTACCGAATCGATGACTTGCTTCAATTTCTCGCGGAGTTCATCGATCAGCACGCGGGTGTTCTCGGTGTAGTCAATGGGAACAGCGATAAGGTGCACGCCGCCGCTCTTGAAAGCCCGCTCGAGCGTCGGTATCAGATCACTGGTGCTTTCGACCCGTGAGCCCTTTGCGCCATAGCTCTCGGCATATTTGACAAAGTCCGGATTGCCGAAAGTCAGCCCGAAATCAGGAAAGTGATCCACAGCCTGCTTCCAGCGGATCATGCCGTAAGCTGAATCTTCCAGGATCAACACGACGAGGTTCAGCTTGAGGCGAACCGCGGTTTCCATTTCCTGCGAGTTCATCATGAACCCGCCATCGCCGCAGACTGCCAGTACCCTGCGGTCCGGATACAGCATGGCCGCCATCATCGCGGACGGCAGGCCGGCACCCATGGTCGCGAGCGCGTTATCGAGCAGCAGCGTATTCGCCACATAGGTTCGATAGTTTCGTGCGAACCAGATCTTGTACATCCCGTTATCAAGCGCGACGATCCCGTCCTCGGGAATAACTCTGCGTACGTCGTGCACGATGCGCTGCGGGGTGGGCGGCCAGCGATCTTCGGTGGCGCGATCCGTGATGCGACTCAAAATGCCCTCGCGAAGGCTCAGCAATGCGCCGGCAGTATGCAGCCGCCCCTCGACGCGGTCGGCCAGCAGTTCAAGGCTCGGCCCGACATCTCCCACTACCTCGCACTGCGGAAAGTAGACCAGTTCGACATTGGCTGGCGTATAGCTGACATGGATGACCTGGGGGCCCTTCGGGCCCATGATGAAGGGTGGCTTCTCGATGGTGTCGTGCCCGATGGCAATGATCAGGTCGGCGCGGTCAACCGCCTCGTGCACATAGTCGCGCTCGCTGAGTGCCGCCGTGCCCATGTACAAATTGCTGCCGCCGGGAACGGTTCCTTTGCCCATCTGCGTCGTGAAATATGGAATTTTTGTGCGGCGGACGAAACCACCGATCCCTGCCGTGCTGCGCGGACGTGACGCCGCGGCGCCGAGCATGATCAACGGCCGCTTGGCCTTGAGGATCATCTCGGCGGCACGGTCGAGGGCGGCGCGGTGCGCGACCGGAATCTCGATCGGATGTTGCTGGACCATCGCGACATCTTCAGTCTCTTCTCCTGCCACATCCTCGGGCAATTCCAGCAGAACCGGGCCCGGCCGCTCCTCCATCGCGATACGAAAGGCGTCGCGCACCAGGGTCGGAATAGTGCTGGTGCTGACGATCTGGCGCGACAGTTTGGTAAGCGGCTTGAATGCCGTGACGACATCGACGATCTGGAATCGTGCCTGCCGGCTGCTCATGATGCCTTTCTGTCCCGTCAGCATCACCATCGGCATCGCACCGAGAAGGGCGTAGGCCGCTGCTGTCGTGAGGTTCAACGCACCCGGACCGAGCGTGGTGATGCACACGCCGGGCTTGCCGGTCAGCCGCCCGTAAGTTGCGGCCATGAAGGCCGCGCCTTGCTCATGGCGAGTGAGAATCAGTTTGATCGATGAATTTCGCAAACTCTCGACGACATCCAGATTCTCCTCGCCGGGAACTCCGAAGATTCGATCAACGCCCTCATTCTCGAGAGCTGCAATCAGTAAATCTGAGCCCTTCGGCATTTCGTTCTCCTGATCTTCCGTTTAAGCTCAACTCTATCCGCGGTATCGTCGGCTCAAGCCGTTAGCCGCATCTCTTCCCTGATGACAAGGTCACGACGGAAGCGCGGGAAAACAGTTCATGAGAAGCACCATGCCCAGACCGACAAGAGCGACGATGGACTGGATGACCGAAATTGTCACCGTTGCCTCACCCATCGTCATCCCAAAGGATTCCTTCACCAGCCAGAAGCCGGCATGATTGGCGTAGTTGAAGAACAAAGACCCCGAGCCGATGGCCAGGGCAAGCAGCGGCAAGTTGAGCGACGTGTCGGCAGTTGCCAGAGGCGCCAGCAATCCGGCCGCTCCGACAATGCCGACCGTCGCCGACCCGGTGGAGACGGACAGCAACATCGCAATCAGCCAACCGAGCAGCAGCGGCGGCAGTGCGAAATGCTGCGTGAGATGCACGATGGCGTCGCCAACCTTGGCCTTAACCAGAATCTGTTGAAACGCGCCGCCACCGGCAATGATCAGCAATATGCCCGCGATCGGTTTGAGGCTGGCGCCGAGAGCTTCGCGCAGCTTTTCGGTGCTGCCGCCGCGCAGGTAGACCAGGGTGATTGAGGCAAACAGGACGCCGGCCAGCATGGCAACCAGGGGATCGCCCAGAAACGCGGTAAGCTTGGCGCCCCAGGAGTTCTTGGGAAGCAGCGTCTCGCCAAGGGTATTGGCCAACATCAGGATCGCCGGCATCAGCACAGCGAGAATACCGATCCCAATCGGGGCGTTTTTTGTCGCTGTCGTTGCAGCGCTCGAAGAAGTCTGCGCGCCGGATACCGTGAACTGATCGAGCAGCGCCTGGTCGGGGCGTACCGACATCCGCGGCGCAATGAACCGCGCATAGACCGGACCGGCGAGGATGATCGCGGGGATCGCGGAAATAAAGCCGTAGACCATGGTCGGCCCGACACTCGTCTTCAAGGTGGCGATCGCGGTGAGCGGACCCGGATGCGGCGGCACCATGCCGTGCAACGATGCCAGAGCCGCGATCACCGGCACGCCTATCAGGACGTAGGGCGAACCTTTGACCGTACCTTTGCTTTCCAACTTTCGCGCGACGCTGAAGATCAGCGGCAGCAGGACAACAAGACCGACCTCGAAAAACATCGGGATGCCAACGACAAATGCCGCAAAGGCCATGGCCCAGGGCAGCATTCGGTCGGACGACCGGCTTAGGATAGAGTCGGCGATCGCCTCGGTGACCCCGGAATCGGCGAGGATCTTACCGAGCATGGCACCGAGGGCGATGACTATTCCCACAACACCTAGGGTGTGGCCGGCGCCGGCCACCGTGGCCCCCGCGATCGAGCCGATATCCATCCCGGCGGCGATGCCGACAGCGAGCGAGACCACAAGCAATGCGATCAACGGATGCAGCCGAATGCGGCTGACGATAAGCACCACCAGCAGCGCCACACCGCCGAGCGCGGTCAGCAGCAGCTGGATATCGGATTCAGACAAATTCGTCCCTCCCTTCCTCGATTCGAGCTTGCCGCCTACTGGTTGAGCCGGCGAATGATGCTTTGAGTGAAGTCCGTAGTGGATGCCTTTCCTCCCAAATCAGGCGTGCGAATCCCGTCCTTCCGCAATACCTGATCGATGGCCGCCCTGAGACGATTTGCTAGTCCCGGCTGATCGACATGCTCGAGCATCAAACCGACCGCCAGCAAGAGCGCGAGCGGGTTGGCGACGCCCTTGCCCGCGATATCCGGCGCCGAACCGTGCACGGCTTCAAATATGGCTGCATTCGATCCGATGTTGGCTCCCGGAGCCATTCCGAGACCGCCTACCAGTCCGGCAAGCTGGTCGGACAGGATATCGCCGAACAGGTTGGTGGTAACGATGACGTCGAATTGCCAGGGGTTCATGACAAGCTGCATCGCGGTCGCATCCACGATGCGATCGTCCATCATGACCTTACCCTCGTATTTCTTCGCGATCTCGTGGCCGACTTCAAGAAACACGCCGGTGAGTGCTTTGAGAACGTTCGCCTTGTGAACGACGGTAACCTTCTTGCGCCCATTCTTGAGGGCATAGTCGAATGCGAATTCAATAATCTTGCGAGATCCCTCGCGGGTATTGACGCCGGTCGAAATGGCAACCGCGTGCGGATCATCCCCGATCGGAATATAATGTTCGAAGGCGACATAGAGGCCTCCGAGATTTTCTCTGACAAGCACGATATCAATATCGTCGAATCGCCCCCCGGGAACCATGCTCCGAACCGGACGCACATTGGCGTAAAGACCGAATTCCTCGCGCAGGCGGACATTGATGGATCGAAATCCTCCGCCGATAGGCGTCGTCAGCGGGCCCTTCAACGCAAGCCGCGTGCGCCGGATGCTGTCCAGCGTCGCCTGGGGCAGCGGATCATGAGTTTCCTCAATGGCCGCCAACCCACCTTGTTGGATGTCCCATTCGAACGGGGAGCCAAGCGCTTCGAGGATATCGACCGCCGATTTTACGATCTCCGGACCGATACCGTCGCCGGGAATGAGTGTCGCAGGAAGCTTGCCGGATGTTTTGGTCATGGACGTTCTCTCGATTAAATGATCGGTTGACTGTCAGGCCGCGAGCTCGCGCAAGACGTATTGGAGGATTCCGCCGTTGCGGAAATATTCCAGTTCATCGAGCGTATCGATGCGGCAAATCAACGGAACGGCGGCTTTGCCGGTACCGTCGGGTCGAGCGATCTCGATCGAAAGTTTTTGGCGAGGAACCAGACCGCTTTCGATCCCGCGCAGGGTAACGATCTCGTCACCCCTCAATCCCAAGGATTGCCAGGAGGTACCTTCCTCGAAGACAAGCGGCATCACACCCATGCCGACAAGATTCGAACGGTGAATTCGCTCGAAGCTCTCGGCGACGACGGCCCGGATGCCGAGAAGGTTTGTGCCCTTGGCGGCCCAATCGCGCGACGAACCCGTGCCGTATTCTTTGCCGGCGAAGACAACCAATGGCACCTTGTCGGCCTGATAACGCATGGCGGCGTCATAGATCGACATCCTCTCACCGCTCGGCTGATGAATGGCGTAGCCGCCCTCGACCACCTTTCCGGCTTCGTCTTTCACCATCTGGTTCTTGATGCGGATGTTGGCGAATGTTCCTCGCATCATCACTTCGTGGTTGCCGCGGCGGGTGCCGTACTGATTGAAGTCGGCCACGCGGATCTGATGGTCCCGTAGATAATGTCCCGCAGGGCTGCTTTCCTTGATAGATCCCGCAGGCGAGATGTGATCCGTTGTGATCGAGTCGAGGAACAGGCCAAGAATGCGTGCATTGATGACGTCAGCGGGAGGCGTCGGCTCCTTTTTCATTCCCACAAAATAGGGTGGGTTCTGAACATAGGTCGAAACCGAGTCCCACTCGTAGGTCTGCCCCTTGGTGACACCTATATTTTTCCAGTTGGCGTCGCCGCTGAAGACATCCGAATAGCGCGCCCTGAAGAGCTCACTGCCGATCGTCCGGTCGATACAATCCTGCACTTCCTTACTCGAGGGCCAGATGTCCCTAAGATAAACGGGCCTTCCGTCGCTCCCCAGTCCGAGCGGCTCCTTCGCCAAATCCAGTGCCATGGAGCCAGCGAGCGCGTAAGCAACGACAAGCGGCGGTGAAGCGAGATAATTGGCTCGCACGTCGGGATTGACCCGCCCCTCGAAGTTGCGATTGCCGGACAAAACCGCGACCGCAACGAGGTTGTTGCTCGAGATCGTTTCCGAGATTGCTTCCTGTAGCGGTCCGGAATTCCCGATGCAGGTCGTGCAGCCGAAGCCGACGAGATTGAAGCCCAGCTTGTCGAGGTCGGTTTGAAGACCTGACTTCTTGAAATATTCCGCCACGATCTGCGAGCCCGGCGCGAGGGAGGTCTTGACCCATGGCTTTGTGCTTAGCCCCTTGGCGACAGCTTTGCGTGCAAGAAGACCAGCCGCGATCATAACGCTGGGGTTGGACGTATTCGTGCATGACGTAATCGCCGCAATCACAACATCTCCGTGACCGAGGTCGAAGATTTCGCCTTCAACGCGATGCCGCTTGCCCATTTCCGAGCCTTGACGGAATTCCTGGTCCATAGCGATCAGAAAACCGGTTTTCGCGGTGTCGAGCGCCACACGATCTTGCGGCCGCTTCGGCCCGGCGAGCGAAGGCACGACGTCCGCCATGTCGAGATGCAAGCTGTCCGTGAACACCGGATCCGGCGTTTCCGCGGTGCGCCACATGCCCTGAGCTTCCGCGTAAGCCTTGACGAGGGCGACACGTTCGGGATCGCGGCCTGTGGTCGTCAGATAATCGATGGTCCTTTGGTCGATCGGGAAGAAACCACATGTCGCGCCGTATTCCGGCGCCATATTGGCGATCGTGGCGCGGTCAGCGACAGTCATATCATCGAGTCCCGGGCCATAGAATTCGACAAATTTTCCGACCACGCCGCGCTTGCGCAGCATCTGCGTTACGGTCAGCACGAGATCGGTTGCAGTGACGCCTTCCTTCAGCCGGCCGGTCAGCTTGAAGCCGACGACTTGCGGCAGCAGCATCGAGATTTGCTGGCCGAGTATGACGGCTTCGGCCTCGATGCCGCCGACGCCCCAACCGAGTACGGCGAGGCCGTTGACCATCGTGGTGTGCGAGTCGGTACCGACCAGCGTATCGGGATAGGCCACTTCGGCGCCGCCATCTTCGGCCGGGCGAGTCCAAATCGTCTGCGCCAGGAATTCGAGATTGACCTGATGGCAGATACCGGTCCCGGGAGGGACCACTCGGAAGTTCGAAAATGCGCCCTGACCCCATTTCAGGAACCGGTATCGCTCACCGTTGCGCTGGTATTCGAGCTGGACGTTCTTGCCCAGCGCCTGAGCGTTGCCGAAGGCATCAACGATCACGGAATGATCGATGACGAGATCCACCGGCACCAGTGGATTGATCTTTTGTGGGTCTCCTCCAAGGTTCTTCATCGCGTCTCGCATCGCGGCGAGATCGACCACGGCCGGGACCCCGGTGAAATCCTGCATCAACACCCGGGCTGGCCTGAAGGCGATTTCCTTCTCGGCCGAACCCTTGTTCTGGATCCACTGCGCCGCATCCTCGATGTCGACCTTGCTGGTGCTGCGGCCGTCTTCGTTGCGCAGCATGTTCTCGATGATGACTTTAAGGGAGAACGGCAGCCGGGAGACGTTCGACAGGCCGCTCCGCTCCGCCGCATGAAGCGAATAATAGGCGTAGGTCTTTGCACCGACGACAAGCGTCTGGCGGGCATCGAAGCTGTTGAGATCCTGCTTCACCACGAAGTTCCCCCTTTTCATTCCAAGATCGGCAAGCAACGGCAGAGGACGCAGTGAAACAGGAGCAACGAAAGGGCGCGCAGCGTTCGCCGGGCTTGACCGACCACGCCGCCAAACTACCCAATTCCCTTCCCCAACGTCCGTTAATCTGACCGGCCCCGGGATCGTCCGCCGCCGATCTAAAGCCCGTCTATTTCTCCGAAGCAGCAAAGGGATCGAGACCCGCTCTTTTCAGAACCGGCGCGGCAGCGGCTGAAGCCAGGAAGGCAATGAGAGCCCTTCCGGCCTCCGGCTGATTGGCACTTGCGGTTATGCCTGCAGAGAAGATCGTGATCTTTTGTACTTCCGGCGGAAGCGGCCCGACAAGGTCGGCTCCTGCAATCGGCAGAAGTTCACTGATTTGCTGAAAGCCCAGTTCGGCATCGCCGCGCGCAACAACACTTGCGACCGGTTCAGCTGGAATCATCCTGGCCTTGTCCTTCATCTCGGCGGCAATCCCGAGACGCTTGAACAATTCAGTACTCACATAGACGCCGCTGGCACTATCCGAGTATGCGACTGACTTCGCATTCAACAGTGCCTCTTTTAATGCGTCAGGCGTTCGGATGTCAGGCTTTGACGTCCCGGCGCGTACTGCAATCCCGATCGGCGAGCGTACCAGGTCGACACGGCTGGTTCTGACCGCCTTGCCTTGCTCAATCATCTCGCCAAGCGCATCGCCGACCATGATCAGCACATCCGCCGCCTCCCCCCGCGCCAGTCGCACAGGAATGGCGTTCTCCGTCGTTCCCATCGAAGGGCCGTAAGCCGTGATGACCGTGTTTCCCGTCGCGCGTTCGAATTGCGGTACGAGTTCCTTATAAGGCGTCGCCAAGCCGCCTGAGATCATGACCTTGACTTCGGACGCCTTGGCGATACCGGCAGCGGCCGAAAAGAGAATGAGCAAGCTTAGCGCAATTAGCCTACGCACGATGGCCGTCATACTCATCGGTAACTTCCTCAATGTGATAATTCCGGGACTGCGTTGGCTCGACGACGATCGACGTCATCGGTCAGTTTCGGGCGGGTGTTCATGCCCCTATCGCCGTCTCCGCCGAGTTGACGTCGGAGAGCGCGAGGCGTTCCTGCGACCTGTAAACTAAGTAGGTGCCGGCCAGACCGCAGAGCGCCGCCGCACTCATCCAGTACCCGGGTGATGCATCGTCTCCGGTGGTGGCGATCAACCAAGTACAGATTGCCGCGGTAAAGCCGCCGAAGGCCGTTGCGAGGCTATAAGCGAGCGAGAACCCCGAGGTTCGCACGCCGATCGGCATGACTTCAGTCAATGCAACGATCATCGCGCCGTTGTAGCTAGCATAGATGAAAGACAACCAGAGTAAGACAATCAGCATCTTCGAGAACGTCGGGCCTACGACTAACCAGGAAAGCGCCGGATAGGCGGTAAGAATCGCCAAAACCGAGAAGGTAATGAGGATGGGCCGGCGACCAATCCGGTCGGACATTGCGCCCATGATAGGCAGCCAAATGAAGTTGGACACACCCACGCAAATCGTCACGATAAGGCTGTCGGCCGCGGTAAGTTTGAGGACTGTCTTGCCGAAGGTCGGCGTGTAGACCGTGATCAGGTAGAACGACACGGTGGTCATAATCACCATCATCATTCCCGCAAGCACGATGCTCCAGTTTGCGAGGATGGAGCGATAGATCTCACGCGGGGTCGGATGATGCTTGCGGGCCAGGAATTCATCGGTTTCCTGCAGCGAGCGTCGAATGAAAAACACGAAAGGAACGATCAGGCAGCCGATGAAGAACGGGATGCGCCAGCCCCAGTCGTCAAGTTGCGCCGGTGCGAGCCATGCGTTCAGGGCAAAACCCAGCGCCGCCGAAACGATGATCGCCGCCTGCTGGCTTGCCGATTGCCAGCTCGCGTAAAAGCCCTTATTTCCCGGTGTCGCCATTTCCGAAAGATATACAGAAACGCCACCGAGCTCGACGCCCGCCGAAAATCCCTGCAGCAGCCGCCCGATCAAAACAAGGAAAGGGGCAAACAGGCCGATGGTCGCGTAGCTTGGCACGAACGCGATGAGAACCGTGCCGGCCGCCATGATTGACAACGTAACGATCAAGCCCTTCCGTCGGCCAATGCGATCGACGTAAGCGCCGAGAATGATCGCACCAAGCGGACGCATAAGAAAGCCCGCGCCGAATGCGACAAAAGTCAGCAGTAATGAGGCATACTCGTTTTCCAGCGGAAAGAAGGCTTTTGCGATGTACGATGCATAGACGCCCGATAGAAAGAAGTCGAACATCTCAAGAAAGTTGCCGCTGGTGACGCGGAGCACCATCCCAAGCTTCGATTGTCCGGTGGCAGCCGTCATGACCTTCTCCCTTTGTCATTATGATTTTTTGTCTTGCTCACCCGTCTGGCAGGTGTTTCAAACTTGATCGCAGCCGGATTAACCGGACGCGTGGCGCTATCGTTCAAAGTACGTTTGCTGCCTCACCATATATCAGCTGACCTGTCGTCAACCTGTCGCAGCTTCACGCTGCGTGCAATTCCGCTCGAAACCGAGCCGATGACGACGCGGCAAGCGTTCGACCCCGATATCACACCGATGGCCGCACAACCGCTCGCTCAACGATCGAGACGTTCGCGAGCCGGCGAATATGGAGGGCTTCTTCTCTGCATGTTATCCCGTGAAATCCAGATACCTGGATTTCTATCTGTCCTGCAACGCGCGGCGCCACTCTTTGAGAAAGCTCGCTCGCTTCGATTGATCGAGATAGGTGAGCAATTCCGGACCAATATGGATCGGCTTGACTGCATCGATGCGATCCGCCGGTATCACGCCATCTGCGCCGAGACCGAGGCGCACAGGACCGACTGACCGGGCCAGGAGAAATTTCTGGCCGCGTTCCGAGAGCAGGTAATCGAGAAACAGTTTCGCGGATTCCGGATGCCGCGCCTTGACGGGGATGAACGCGATGCGCGACATCAACGTGATGTAGTCGGCAGGAAACACGATGCCGATGGAGGCATCTTCCTTGGCCCGTTCGATCGCGTAGGACCCGATCATATTGTAGGCGATCAGATGTTCGCCGGATGAAATTCGATCAAGTACCGTCCCGGTTGTCGAATAGAGTTTGATACCGGCGCCGCCAAACGCTCGGACCATATCCCATGTGGTCTTGGTGATCTGGGAATCGCGCGTGATGAACAGGAACCCCGTCCCGCTCTGCTCCGGATCATAGGATGCGATCTTGCCTCGATAGGTGTCAGGCTTCCGGCCTAGAAGGTTCTTCAGATCCGCGCGGGTTCGGGGTATATCGGATTCCGCGACGAGCTTCTTGTTATAAACAATGACAATCGGCTCTGCGGTGATCGCATAGGCTTCATCCTTCCAGATTGCCCAGTCTGGAAGATGTCCAATTTCCTTCGACACATAGGGTTGAGCATAGCCGTCGTTGACGAGCTTGATCTGCAAATCCATCGCCGAACTCCAGATGATGTCTCCGGGTGCCGCGCTGGAGGTCGAGGGATCGACGATTTGATTATAGATGTCGTTCGAATTTATCTTTATATGGACGGTATCGATGTCCGGATGACGTGCCCGGAAATCGGCCAGTAAATCGGCGACATCCGTATCCTGGGTGGTCGACACGATGATGAGTTGCTCCCGGGCTACGGCGGTACCGGATACCTGCCTCCCGGGAGGCGCCACCTGCGCCTGCTCCGACATGGCGGGCCATGCCAACAGAACTCCAACGCACAAGGCCAAGGCTTTCGTAGCCCTCATCGTGACGTTCCTCGTCCATGAGCCGCCTTTACGGGCTTCAGTTTGTTCAGTACTGCAACCCGCTTTATGGCGGTGGCACACTTGAGCTTTCACTAACGCGCTTGGCAAGAGGAAAGCTCACGGAAACCCGAAGGCCACGCCCCTCCGGACCCGGCGAAAGCTCAATTTGAGCTCCGAGACGGTCCGACAACGATTTCACAATAGCCAATCCAAGGCCGCTGCCCTCAGGTCCGTTGGCCATCGGAATCCGGTAAAAACGCTCGAAGACGCGTGCAAGATGGGCTTGCGGAATCCCCGGACCGGTATCCTCGACTTCGACGCGCGCGGTGGTGGCGTCAACGGTCGTGCGAACCAGAACCATCCCTCCGGCGCGGTTATAGCGGATCGCATTATCGATCAGGTTTGCCAACAACTCGCCAATGAGGACGCTATTGCCGGCAATCATCGCGCGCCCGTCAAATCGATCGAACTGCACGTCGATATCCCGCGCGAACGCCTGTGGCGCACGCTCCGACAACACATTGAAAGCGATCTCGTTCAGGTCGACGTTTTCGGCAACCGACTGCGCGATGTTTTGCTCATCGGCCCGGGCCAGCGTGACGAGCTGCCCGAGCAGCCTTTCGAGGCGGTTGATCGCATTCTCCACTTCGTTAAGGGCAGATTGGCCAACAGGCGTCTCCGACCCCAGGCGCCGCACCAGATCGAGATGCGTCCGCAATATCGCCAACGGCGTTCGCATCTGGTGGGAGGCATCGGCGGTGAATCGGCGCACCAGTTCAATTGCCAGATCCAACCGCTGCAGCAGAGAATTTACGGCGAGCGCTGGCGCCAACGCTTCCTGCGGCACCCGGGAAAGGTCGAGCGGACTGAGATTAGGGCCGCCTTGAATGCCGCGTGCGTCGATTTCCTGCTTGAGTTCGCCAAGCGGCCTCAGGCCTCGATCGACCGCGTACCAGCCGAGGCAAGCAATGAGGCCAATCAATCCGGCTTCGAGAATCGCAAGTCCAATGAGCATTTCACGTTCGACGGCGCGGCGTGCCTGTAACGTTTCGGCGACAGCGACGAGGACCAGGTCCGGCCTGCCGTAAACCTGCCGCGCCTGCGCGCCAATACGCACCGGCTTGCCGCGGTACGCGCCATCGCGATGACCGGTTTCGCCGGCCTTCAATCGATCGAACCCGGACAGCGGGAGTTCCTTGTACCCGGTGACCAATTCACCGAGGTAAGTCACGCTGTAGTAGATGCTGTCGTGAGACTGGCTTTCTAGCATCCCCAGCGCAACCTGCGGCAAGTCGACGGTCAGTTCGCCGTCTTCCACACCGACGCGTTCGGCGATGGCGAGAACCGATCCGTCCAGCAGGCGGTCATGGGTCGTCTCGACAACCCGCTGGATCAGCACCATGCCGCCGATTCCGAGCACAACCGCCAGCACAATGGCGGGCGCCACCAGATTGGTGAGGAGCGTTCGCCTCAACGACGGCCGCCAGGTGGCGATCACTATACCTCCAACAGGTAGCCCAGCCCACGAACGGTTCGAATCCGTGGCCCATCGGGACCGAGTTTCTGGCGAACGCGCGCAACATAGAGTTCAGCCGCGTTCGGCGCTACCGCTTCGTCGAAGCCAAACACCTCCGCGATCAGTCTTTCCTTGGACACCAGTTTACCGGCCCGGGTCATCAGCACTTCCAGCACGGCAAACTCCCGGCGTCGCAATTCGAGAGGCCGGCCGTTTAGGGTAATCGTGCCCGCTGCCCGGTCGAACGCCAGCGGACCACAGATCAAGGTTGGATTGGGCAACCCCTGCCCTCTTCTCACGAGGGCGCGGACGCGGGCATCGAATTCGGAGATATCAAACGGCTTGGAGAGATAATCGTCGGCGCCGAGATCGAGCCCGCTCACCTTGTCGTCAACCGTATAACGGGCCGTTAGGATCATGACGGGAACGGTTGATCCTTCCTGCCGTATCTTGTGCAGGACTTCGAACCCCGACACATTCGGCAGGTTGATGTCCAGGACGATCAGGCTGTAAGGTTCGAGCAGCGCGGTCTGTGCCGCCGAAGCGCCGTCGGATTCTATATCAACCGCAAACCCGGACAGCTTGAGCCGCTCGGCAAGGCCCCGCGCCATGGCGGCATCGTCCTCGACAATCAGAATCCTCACTGAACAAGCCTTCAGATCTTGCCACCCGCTATAGATGAATAGGAACCTCAATGTACCGTATGTATTAGACCGTGTTAAGGCCGCACGGTCGGCCTCAAAACCGTCTGATGTCCCCAACCACTCATAATGAAGGATCAGACCTTTTCAGCTGACTGCCGGTATCTGCATTGATGAGTTGCCAATCCGCATCTCGCGATATCCAACGGCCCAGTTTCACGTGGCTTCGGCTTGGCCCTGCCGGAAAGTCCGCACCGGCAATCTCGCTCACCCAAAGAAGGTGCCGCACATCAGGCTAACACCGGCATTCCTCATCCAGATCTGGCGGACGATCCAGCGCCTGCCCGTCGATAGGCGCGATAGGCGGGTGTCCACATCCTGCTCTTGATCCGGCTGATGAGCTCACCCCATTCGCATGGCGCTGCCGCAACGCCCTCATCCTGAGCGCGGCTGGCGACAGCGATGGCAATGCGGAACGCGACCTCTCGTAGCTGTGTTGTGGCGGGCAGCAGGTTGGCGTCCTCCGTCTGGCGGGCGGGCGACATCTCTGCCAGCGCCTTGGCGGCGGCCATGAACATGCCGTCGGTGATGATCTTCGCATCGACCGCCAGGGCACCAAGGCCGACGCCGGGGAAGATATAGGCGTTGTTGGTCTGGTCCACTTTGAACGGTCGCCCGCCCCGGCTCACCGGCGGGAAAGGGCTACCAGTGCCGATCACCGCCCGACCGCCGGTCCAGGCAATAAGGTCCGCCGGCGTTGCCTCGCTACGGCTGGTCGGGTTGGAAAGCGGGAAGATGACGGGCCGATCGACATGCCGCGCCATCTCGCCGATTACCGGTTCGGTGAAGGCGCCGCCCTGTCCGGACACGCCAATCAGCACGGTCGGGCGCGCATGCGCGACAACCTCCGCCAGCCCAATCTTGCCTTCCACATGCCAGGCAGCGATCCGCGCCCGATCCTGGGCGAATGGTTGCTGGAACAGCAGGATGCCGCTCTGCCCCTGGACAAGCAGGCCATCCCGGTCGACCAGATAGAAACAAGCGCGCGCGTCCTCCGGCGAGAGCCCCCCTTCGATCATGGCTGCCATCAACAGCTGGCTGATGCCGCACCCGGCCGAACCCGCGCCGACCACGGCAATCCGTTGGCCAGCAAGTGGCACGCCGGTGATGTTGATGGCGCTCAACAACGCGCCTACGGCAACCGCGGCGGTTCCCTGGATGTCGTCGTTGAAGGTGCACAGCCGGTCGCGGTACCGCTCCAGCAGGGGACCGGCATTGGCCTGGGCGAAATCCTCCCATTGCAACAGCACATGCGGCCAGCGCTTCGTTACAGCCGACACGAAGCGCTCGATGAAGGCATCGTACTCCACGCCGCGGATCCGGCCGTGACGCCATCCGATATAGATCGGGTCGGCCAGCAGTTCGCGCCGATCGGTTCCGACATCCAGCAGAATGGGCAGCGTGGTCGCCGGATGGATGCCGGCACAGGCGGTGTAGAGCGAGAGTTTGCCAATCGGAATTCCCATACCGCCGGCGCCCTGGTCGCCAAGACCGAGGATGCGCTCGCCATCGGTCACGACGATCACTTCGACCTGATCGAAACGTGGATTGTCCAGGATCGTCTCGATGCGATCGCGGTTCGGCCAAGCCAGGAACACGCCGCGCGGCTTGCGGAAAACATGGCTGAACCGCTCGCATCCCGCCCCCACCGTGGGCGTGTAAACGATCGGCAGCATCGCTTCGAGATCGCCCGCCAGCAGCGCATAGAAGAGGGTCTCGTTGGTGTCCTGCAGATCGCGCAGGAAGGTGTACTTCTCGATCGCATTGCTGAGCCCGTGGAACGTCTCCATCCGGCGCGAGACCTGTTCGTCGAGCGTCGTCACGCTGGGCGGCAGCAGGCCATGCAACTCGAACGCGTCTCGTTCAGCTTCGGTGAAGGCCGTGCCCTTGTTCAGCAGCGGCGTCGCCAGAAGCTCATAGCCAGCGCGGGTCGTTTCAATTACGTTGTCTTCGCCGTGTGTGGGATCTGAGTGCATATGCCTAGCCATCCGTTATCTCCTTCGCGTCACCTGGTGAGTACAATCGGTCACGTCCCCTGACTCAACCGACATACCCGTTTTCTATTATTTCTATGCGCGCCGGCCGCGCAGATCCGCGGACAGGTCGTGGCGCCGCCTATTTCTTCCTCGGTGCGATCAGGTCGGTGATCGTGCCCTCGAACATTTCCGCCGCCATGCTGATCGTCTCGGATAGCGTGGGATGCGGATGGATCGTGAGTGCGATATCCTCGGCATCCGCACCCATCTCAATGGCCAGCGCGGCCTCGGCGATCAGATCGCCGGCATTAGGGCCTACGATTCCGCAGCCGATCAGGCGATGTGTCGTCTCGTCGAACAGCACCTTCGTCACACCCTCGTCGCGGCCGAGTGACAGCGAACGGCCGCTCGCAGCCCATGGGAACACGCCCTTGCCGAACGCGATGCCTTTGGCGCGGGCCTCGTTCTCGGTGAGCCCCACCCAGGCGACTTCCGGATCGGTATAGGCCACCGACGGAATCACCTTGGCGTCTAAGAAGCTGGGCTTGCCGGCAGCGGCCTCGGCGGCGACATGGCCTTCATGCACTGCCTTGTGGGCCAGCATCGGCTGGCCCACGACGTCGCCGATCGCGAAGATATGCGCCACGTTGGTCCGCATCTGCTTATCGACGGCGATGAAGCCACGCTCGTCCACCCGCACGCCGGCATTCTCGGCACCGATCAGGCTGCCGTTTGGCCGGCGCCCCACCGCGACCAGAATCCTGTCGAAAGTATCAGTGGGCGGGGCCTTGCCGCCTTCGAAATGCGCGACCAGACCTGCATCGGTGGCCTCCACCTTCGTCACCTTGGTCTTGAGGTGGATCGCTTCGTACTGCTTCTCGATACGCTTCATCAGCGGCGTGACGATATCCTTGTCTGCGCCCGGAATGATCTGATCCATCAGCTCGGCGACCGTGACCTTCGTTCCGAGCGCGTGAAAGACGGTGGCCATCTCCAGACCGATAATGCCGCCGCCCAGCACCAGTAGGCGCTTCGGCACGCCTTTGACCGCCAGGGCGCCGGTACTATCGATCACGCGCGGGTCGGCATGCGGGATGAAGGGTAGCGTCACCGGCTCCGATCCCGCGGCGATGATCGCCTGATCGAAACTGATGGTTTTGGTTGCGCCGTCTCCGCCGGTCACCGCGATCTGATTAGGCGAGACGAAGCGGCCGATGCCTTCGACGACGGTGACCTTGCGTGCCTTAGCGAGGCCGGACAACCCGCCGGTCAGGCGCTTCACGATCCCGTCCTTCCACCCGCGCAGCTTGTCGATGTCGATGGCGGGCGCGCCGAAGCCGACGCCGCTTGCCGCCATCGCATGGGCTTCCTCGATCACCTTCGCCGCATGAAGCAGCGCCTTCGAGGGGATGCAGCCGACATTGAGGCACACACCGCCCAGCGTCTGCCAGCGCTCGACCAGCATCACCTGCCTGCCGAGATCAGCGGCGCGGAAGGCGGCGCTGTAGCCGCCAGGTCCGGCACCCAGCACCAAAATTTCCGCATGCAGTTCGCCACACGATAGGCCGGATAAGGTCGGCAGCGCGGCCGGCACCGCAGGCACCCCCGTGCCGACCGGTGCATCGGTGCGAGCGTCAATGCGAAGAATTGGTGTGCCCTGGCTGACACGGTCGCCGACCTTGACCAGCACCGCGACGACCGTCCCAGCTTGTGGCGAGGGCACATCCAGCGTCGCCTTGTCGGATTCGAGCGTCAGCACCGGATCCTCGGCGTTGATCTGATCGCCGGATTTCACATGCACCTCGATGATCGGCACGTCCTTGAAGTCGCCGATATCCGGAACCGTAATGTCGATCGTTGCCATTGATTTTGCCCCCGTCGCGCTCAAAGTACCAGCCGCCGCACATCCTGAAGGACATGACCGAGCTGGCGTGCGAAGCGTGCGCCGAGAGCGCCATCGATGACGCGGTGATCGTAGGAGAGTGACATCGGCAACATCAGCCGCGGCTGGAACACCGTACCATCCCAGACCGGCGCCATCTTCGCGCGCACGACACCGAGGATCGCCACTTCTGGCGCATTCACGATCGGCGTGAAGCTGGTGCCGCCGATGCCGCCTAACGAGGAGATCGTGAACGTCGCGCCCAACATGTCGGCCGGTGCCAGCTTGCCGTCGCGTGCCTTCTTCGAGATCGCGCCCATTTCCTGGCTGAGCTCGGTGATCCCCTTGCGATCGACATCGCGGATCACCGGCACCACCAACCCGTCCGGCGTGTCGACGGCGATGCCGAGGTGGTAGTAGCGCTTATAGATCAGCGCGTCCCTCTCCGGCGACAGCGACGCATTGAACTCCGGGAACTGCTTGAGGCAGGAAACGCTGGCCTTCAGCAAGAAGGCCAGCATGGTCACGCGGTAGCCCTTTTCCTTCGCCGCGAAATCGAGCTCCTTGCGGTATTTCTCAAGTTCGGTGACGTCCGCTTCGTCGTTTTGCGTGACATGCGGAATATTGAGCCAGGCGCGATGCAGGAACGGCCCGGACAGCCGCTTGATGCGCGACAGCGGCTTGATTTCGATCGGTCCGAACTTCGAAAAATCCTGCGCCGGGATCTCGGGAATGCCCGATCCGGCGGCTTGTGCCGCGGCGGCGGGCGGGGACGCCGAACCGCGCAGGA
This sequence comes from uncultured Alphaproteobacteria bacterium, assembly GCA_963721935.1. Lineage (GTDB taxonomy): Bacteria > Pseudomonadota > Alphaproteobacteria > Rhizobiales > Xanthobacteraceae > Bradyrhizobium. Next base: position 26,941 of record CAVRMY010000032.1, on the reverse strand, counting down.
AGGCCAGCACGTCCTCGCGGGTGATGCGTCCCTTCTCGCCGGTGCCCTTCACCTTGCCAAGATCGATGCCCAATTCGCGCGCCGCGCGGCGCACGCCGGGGCTTGCATGCACCTGGCTGAAATCCGCGATCTCCGATTGCGGTGCCGCAGGCACCACGGGCGCCGCCGCGATCTGCTGGGCCTCGCGAGGCGGATCCTGCTGCGACAGCAGCGAGGGTGGCTGGCTGAGGGCACCCTCCTCGCTGCCCTTCAGCCGCAGAATGGGCATACCTTCCCCAACCCGGTCGCCAATTTTCACCAGCACCGCTTCGACCGTGCCGCTTCGCGGCGCCGGAACATCCATCGTGGCCTTGTCGGATTCCAGCGTCAGCAAGGGGTCTTCGGCGTTGACCGTGTCCCCTGCCTTCACGTGGATCTCGACGATAGGCACATCCTTGAAATCCCCGATATCAGGTACTTTGACCTCCGTGGCCACCACGCTTCTCTCCCCTGTTAGCGCCCGGCGCTGCCGGTTGTCCGTTATGAAAGGATGCCGTCAGACCCTTGTCGGGTCAGGCTTTTCCGGATCGATCTCGAATTTCCGCAGCGCCTGCACGACGACGGCGGCGTCCAGCTTGCCCTCGTCCGCGAGCGCCTTCAGTGCGGCCAACGCGATATAGCGCCGGTCCACTTCGAAGAAGGCGCGCAGCATCCGCCGATAATCCGAGCGACCGAAGCCGTCGGTGCCCAGCACGTGGTAGCAGCGTCCAATGAAAGGCCGGATCTGCTCTGCGAACGACTTCATGTAGTCGGTGGCAGCAACCGCCGGACCCTCGCGCCCGTCCAGGCACTGCGCGACATAGGATTGGCGGGCCGGCTGGTCGGGATGCAGTAGGCTCCAGCGTTCCGCCGCCAGCCCCTCGCGGCGAAGTTCCGTGAAGCTGGGGCAACTCCAGATATCGGCCGAGACGCCGAACTCCGCCAGCAGGTCGGCGGCCGCGATCACTTCCCGCAGGATCGTGCCGCTGCCCAGCAGTTGCACGTGCAAGCCGCTCGTCTCGCCAGCGTCACGCAGCAGGTACATCCCCTTCAGAATACCTTCCTGCGAACCCTCAGGCATCGCCGGGTGCTCGTAGTTCTCGTTCATCAGGGTGATATAATAAAAGACATCCTCCTGTTCGGCGTACATCCGCCGCAGACCGTCCTGAACGATCACCGCCACTTCGTAACCGAAGGTGGGATCATAGGAGATGCAATTCGGGATGGTGGCGGAGATGATGTGGCTGTGGCCGTCCTCATGCTGCAAGCCCTCGCCGTTCAGCGTCGTGCGCCCGGCGGTCGCCCCCAGCAGGAAGCCGCGTGCACGCATGTCCCCCGCCGCCCAGATGAAGTCCCCGACGCGCTGGAACCCAAACATGGAATAGTAGATGTAGAACGGGATCATTGGCGTGTTGTTGCTGCTGTAAGAGGTCGCCGCGGCGATCCAGGAACAGATCGCACCGGGTTCGTTCAGGCCCTCCTGCAGGATCTGCCCCTTCTTGATCCTCCCGGTAGAACATCATTTGGTTGGCATCCTCCGGCCGGTAAAGCTGACCGACCTGGCTGAAGATGCCGAATTGCCGGAACATGCCCTCCATGCCGAAGGTACGGCTCTCATCGGGCACGATCGGCACGATCCGCTTGCCGATCGCCTTGTCGCGCAGCAGGGTGTTGAGAATCCGCACGAACACCATCGTGGTGGAAATCGTCCGCCCTTCGCTGCTTTTCAGTTGCGCGTCAAAGGCGGAGAGCGGCGGCGCCGGCAGCGATTCCGACTTGCTCCGGCGTGCCGGCAGATAGCCGCCGAGTGCCGCGCGCCGCTCGCGCAGATAGTGCGCCTCAGGGCTATCCTCTGGCGGACGGATAAAGGGGATTTCCTTAAGCTGCTCATCGGAAATCGGCAGGCCGAAGCGATCACGGAACTCGTGCAAAGCGTGTTCGCCCATCTTCTTCTGCTGATGGGTGATGTTCTGCCCTTCGCCAGCCTCGCCCATGCCGTAGCCCTTGACCGTCTTAGCCAGAATGACCGTCGGCCGGCCCTTGGTGTTGACCGCCGCATGATAGGCCGCATAGACCTTGTCCGGATCATGCCCGCCGCGCGTCAGCGCCCAGATCTCCTCGTCGGACATGTCGGCGACCATGGCACGCAGTTCAGGGTACTTGCCGAAGAAATGTTCGCGCACATACGCGCCGTTCTTCGACTTGAAATCCTGGTACTCACCATCGACGCATTCTTCCATCCGGCGCAACAGAATCCCGCTGGTGTCGCGCGCCAGCAGCTTGTCCCAGCCGCTGCCCCAGATCACCTTGATGACGTTCCAGCCGGCGCCGCGGAAGGTGCCTTCCAGCTCCTGGATGATCTTGCCGTTGCCGCGCACCGGCCCGTCTAGCCGTTGCAGATTGCAGTTGATGACAAAGACCAGGTTATCGAGTTTTTCACGCGCCGCCATCGCGATCGCACCCAGGCTCTCCGGCTCGTCCGTCTCGCCGTCGCCCAGGAACGCCCAGACCCTGCGACCCTCGGTCTCGGCCAAACCGCGACAGTGAAGATATTTCAGGAACCGCGCCTGGTAGATCGCCATCAACGGACCGAGGCCCATCGACACGGTCGGGAACTGCCAGAAATCCGGCATCAGCCAGGGATGCGGATAGGATGAGATCCCCTCGCCTCCCGCTTCCTGGCGGAAGGTCAGCAATTGCTTCTCCGAAAGCCGCCCTTCGAGGAAGGCACGCGCATAGAAGCCCGGCGAGGAGTGCCCCTGCATGTAGATCAGGTCGCCGCCGTGCTTCTCGCTCTCGCCATGCCAGAAATGCATCATGCCGGTGTCGTACAGCAGCGCCGCCGACTGGAAACTCGCAATATGGCCGCCAAGCTCGCTGGAGGCCTTGTTCGCCCGCAGCACGATCGCCATCGCGTTCCAGCGCACCAGCGAACGGAGGCGATGCTCGATGTCGCGGTTGCCCGGGTGATTCGCCTCCCGAGCCTGTGCTATCGTGTTCAAATACGGGGTGGTGGCGGAGAATGGGATCGGTGCGCCTTGCCGCTGTGCCTCATCCATTAGTTCGCCGAGAATGTGATAAACCCGTTGCGGGCCTTCGAACGCCAACACCGACCGAAGTGCCTCGCGCCACTCCAGCGTTTCGACCGGGTCTTGATCGCGGAGCACGTCCATTGCTTCCCCTCCTGTCCCCCCTTGTGAGTGGGAGGCGTACAGTTGCTTCCTTGGCTGGAGGAGCCCCCTAGCCCTGGGCGGCCCGTCCGTCCTGATCGACTGCTGGGTCGGCCTTTTCTATCGGGCTGCCACGGCGGACATTACATCACGTATCCGCACTGATCTAAGGGGGTCCGTGTATCCATGTTTCTGCCGCGATTGATATGATCGTCGATCTCCGCGGCGGAGCCGATCATACGACCGTACAGGAACACGTTGAACGCCGCCGTTTCCAGGTTCTTCTCGGTCAGCTTACCGGACACGTAATCGGTCCACAGGACGGCAAGCAGCATCGCCGCGATGACGGCATCGACATTCACGCAAAACACGTAACGCGAGGCGCCGGTCGCATACAGGGCCTGGACGAGTTCCCGATAATAGGCGTGGAACACGTTGTAGTCGCCACGCTCGGCCAAGAATTTGGCGATGAACTGCTCGCGCGGATCGTAGTTGACAGGTTTGCCTCTAAAAACCGGATGATGCACACCGGGCAACGCGCGCGGCTCGTTGAGACCCTGTTCGGTCGACTGGCTTTTCTCCGCCTTGTATTGTTCGGCGAACGCGGTCGCCATCGATTTGAGATCGAGGCCATGATTCGGATCGGTCGGATCCTTGAGGTCGATGCCCTTGAATCGGTCCAGAAGGAAAGCCATGCCTTCAAAACCATTGCCCCCATGGCTGTAGCCGCTATGGGTCAGGAAGCCGACCATGGCCTTGTTGATCTGCACCCGGCCGGGCGTCTGAGGGCCGTCGGCAGCAACCGCACCCTTGGCGCCCTGGGCCGTGATCGCGCCGGGGCCGTTCGAGATCAAAAGCCCAATCAGGAGCTGAAGCGGCAGTGCCTCGGTGGCGCTCGGCTTCTTGCCCGTGAGGGCGAGGAAGAGGAAGTCCGCCATGGTCCAGCGGCCGAAGCGCTCCTCGCGCGGGATGCCGCGGAGACTGCCGTGCTGATGGTACTCTCCGGGAATGGAGGCACCGATCATCACGCCGTAGAGCCGCAGATACCACGGCAGCGATTCGGCCGTGATCCGCGAAATCCGTTTACGCATCAGCGGGCCCCACGCCAGGGTCGTGGCGATCGCCGCCAGGACCGCATCACGCGATGGCCGGCCACCAAGCAACTCCACGAATTTCAGGAACACCGATTTGCCGCCCCGTTGCCGCACCGCCCGCAGCATCGCCTCAGGCCGTGGATCATCGACTTCTGTAGCCGTCGCCATGAACAGATTTCTGATGGTCCCATCAATCTTGATCGAACTGAAATCAAAACCCTCGTCCCGGCTGTCGAGCAGACCGGAAAGCGCAAACAGATCGATCAAAGTCTTAGTACATGCGAGCGCCCGCTCGATGCGTTTCGGACCGATGATAGACGCGGCGGCCGCCATGACGGTATTGGGTGAATTTCCGGCATCGCGCGCCGCGTCGGCAGCCATCAGCGCCGGGTCGCCAACCAGATTCATTTCAGCTGCGACTGCAATATCGAGCATGGCCCGGTCATTTTCACCTGCAGACTCATGAACCAGTGGCAGCGCGAAGTTTGCCTCCAGCGGCTGCAGTGCGAGGTCGAGGACCGAGTGGCCGTGGACGCTTGTGACCTGCGTTCTGGGATCCATGACCGACGCGCCGGATTTGTCCTTCATCGACTGCCGCGGAATCACCGCGCCGACCTGCAAGGCCAACGACTTGATCTGTTCATTATAGGGAGTGACAGCCTCGACGGTCGGGATCGCGAGGTCCTGCGGTAGTCGCAGCCCCTGATCGTTGGCGATCCAGGGCTTCAACAACAGGGTTCCGCGCCCCGGAAAGTCCGGTTCTAAACCGTTGCGTTTCATCACCGCGGTCAGCGCCAGCGGAATATGCGAGATGTTGGTTACGACAGCCCCCCGCGCTGAGACTACGGGATGCTCCGGCGTGAAGATCGCGTCGACGCCGAAAGCCTCCATGAACCAACGCTCCTTGTCCTCGGCCCTGTCGCCAGAGCCGGCCATCGCGCCGGCGTGGCCGACGGCACGCGTGAGCTTCGACTTCCAGCGCCCCACAACGCAGGCGACGACGGGCTTGTGAAACTCAAGGCCGTGCTCATAGTAGCCGCCCGGTTCGGCATAGAGCACCGCGGCCTTGGTCCGCGGATCATTGGACAGCGCGTGATTGAAGTCGGGGGCGGCATACTGGATATAAACGTCCTTACCTGAGGATATGAGCGTGGTCGTGCCCCAGCCTTCGGTCGTGAGGTATTGGGCAATGGTCGTGGTGAAGCCACCCGAATTGGAGAAGATGGCGATCGAACCCTTGATCAGAACCTCATCGGGGTTGTCCCCCCCGAGCGCACCGCCGACGCGCACGCGATTCCAGGAATCCGCTACACCGAGGCAATTCGCGCCGATGATGTCGATACCGTTCGCCTGCCCCAAGGCGCGGATTTCCCGTGCGTCATGCACCGCGATCTTCTCGGTGATGATCACGATCTTCTTCAGGTCCGGATTGACACGGATGAGCTCCGCGACTCCGTCGCGGACGCCCGACGGCGGCAGATAGACCACGCCGGTGGCGAATGTCAGGCCGTCATTGAGACCCTCCCGGACGTTGTCATAGACCGGGATATCACCGATCGGCGTTGGCAACGTCTGTCCCCGCCTTCCCGGCGACGTGCCGAACACGACGTTGCCTCCGGAAAACGCGTGGCTCACCGGCGTGACCTGTCGTGATTCGCCGCCCAGGATGTTGAGCACGCAGACCCGTTCTGCCCGGGTCGCGACCTGTTCGAGCGAGTTGATGCCGAGGTAGTAAGGAAATCCGGCGATGCCTGCCTTGAACATGTTGCGTCTCCAATCAAAAAATCAGACGGATCCCAAGCCGAGGCTAGCGGCGATCTGGCCGCGGCCTTCGGCGCGCATCCAGTCGTCGACTTTCTTCGCGTAATTGACGACTTCGGAAATGGCGCTGTCGAAGCCAAAAAGCCGGTACGGAATGCCGAGGGAGTCGCAGGTTTCCGCCAGGGCACCCATGCCGCGCACCAGATTGGGCCCGCCGCGTCCAACGACGACATAGAGCGGCGTGGGACCATACTGGCTGAAATGCTCCCGCAGCGCATCGCCCATCGAGCGGAACGTTTCGTAGATGTCGGTATTGTTCGACTTTCCCCCGATGATGAACAGCACGTTGGTCTGCTTCAGCCAATGCTTGTAACAAATTCTGGCGACCGCCTTCATCTTCTCATAGGGCGGATTGCCGCCGAAGTCGGAGGAGATGATCGCTGCCTCCCCTAGAACCTGCGTGACCAGCGAGTTCGCCCCCCCGCCGAACGTCGGAGCCAGGATCGTGCCTTTGTCGTTGATGACGAAGACGTCCGATTGGCCCTGGTGCGTTCGCAGTTGGTTGATTTCATGCTCGAACTCGGAGGTATCGGCCGTGAACAGGTGGTTGGGCAGATCGAGTCGCGACCAGCGCGGGTCATCCCGGTCGAATCCGCATTTAAAGTCACAGGCGACTGGCGTAAGGCGACCGTCGCCGGTTGGGCGCATGCGGATCGGGTTCAATTCCAGCGTCGTCATACCGTAGTGGTGGACCAGTTCCCAAAGCTTCGGCAAATGCTGGACCAGCGGCGAAATGATTTCCTTCGGCGCGCCAATATCGGTCAATGCATTGGCGACGACGAAGGCCTTGAGACCGGTTAGGGCCTCGAAGGGGACCCGCGCGATCTGCGTCTTGTTGAGTTCCTCGATGTCGATGCCCCCCACATGGGTCAAGCTCATGGTGGGAGCGCGATATTCCGTCGAGTCAGTAATCGCGAAATAGACTTCATGCTCGGACGGAACACCCCCCTCGAAGGTCACGCCATTGGCCTTCGCGAAGGCATTGCCGTGACGATGTGTGGCGAAATACAGGCGCTCCTTCTCCTGCAATGCGGTCTTGAGGTCTCGGGCCTGGCCGATCAGGCCGGACTTTCCCTTCTTGCCGACGCCACCCTTGAACAGCGGCTTGATGAAGATCAGCTTGTGGCGAGCGATGAGACCCTGGATGTCGTCTTCACTTGCGTCCGGTCCCAGCACCTCGGAGCTTGGAAAATCGACGTGACCGAGAAGCTTCGACCCGTACAGCATTCCGGTAAGATTCATTTTCCACCTCCTAAAGCCTCGCGGCATTGAAACGACAGAAGATCACCGCTCCATCATTCATCCTCTCGTATCGGATAGCAGCCCGAACCGGGGCGCGGCCGCGACCTGTCTTGCCTCGCCCCTCCGAAAGATCGTGAGTGTGGCGGCGAGACCGTGAATCGCCGCAAAGGGCATCAGCGAACCGACGGCGACCTTGTTGCCGGACCATTCGATGAGCGCGGTGGAAACCGCGGGCATGAAGTCACCGAACGATGCCGTCTCCAGGCTGTTGGTGAGCGAGAGGCCCGCCGTTGGCACGCTTGCAAGAGGGACTTCCGTGAGCGCCACCACCATGCGGCCACTGTGACCGGCGTAACGGAAGGAGAACCACGTCTCGATGGCATGCATCTCGCCGAACATCGGATCGTCGACGATCCACCATAGCGTCGGATAGGCCTCGACGATCGCATCGGTAGTCGAAACAATTCGGAACTCGGCTTCGCCAACAGCCGCCACTTGGCCCTTGGCGGGGGCAACATCCTGCGTTTGCTGAGCCCGCGTCGGCGCTGCAAACATAATTCCAACGCACAGGATCAAGACGTTCGCAGCCTTCATCGTAACGCTTCCCCACTATGGAGCCGCTTTGCGCGTTTTTGTAATCCGGACTGTAAGCGCCGAACCTGTCACGCTCCTGTCGCGTTTCCCGTTTGTGACAGCAATCTAAAAAAGTTGCTCTCCGACGTCGGGTGGCAGATACAATTCTCAACTGCGATTCGCGAACGAGCTTTGCAAGAGGAACGCTTACCGAAATCAGAAGACCTTGACCCTCTGCGCGCGACCTTGTTGCATGGAGGCATTTCAACACGCGTTTGGACGTTGCCGCGGCTTCGTTCATCTCGCTCGAACGAATTTCGCTCGCCCGAGTTCGTTCATTCGGGTTGAGCGATTTGATGGCGATCGGTTTCCCGAGACACCCGTGCACATGTGAGTATAGGCGGCGACGCCGATACCGCGAGGAGCGGAATATCGAACTCGTGCTGGTTCCCGGCAAGCGCACTTCAGACAAGGACAGACTTTGGAAGCCGGGTTATGGCGGCCCGTGCCCACCGCAGAACGATCATCCCCACCGTTACCCCCCGCGTTAACCTCTTGCATCACCCTTACGCGCGCGCGAGGGCGCTGATGGCCAGGCAGTGGTCTGCCCGTTGCTACGGGGTAGCTCGCCAACGAGAGGGGTCGGGCCAAAACAGCATCGGGGCTCGCGTGCTTTCTCACCCTTACGCGCGCGCGAGGGCGCTGATGGCCAGGCAGTGGTCTGCCCGTTGCTACGGGGTAGCTCGCCAACGAGAGGGGTCGGGCCAAATAGCCGGCCCCCGCGTTAACCTCTTGCATCACCCTTACGCGCGCGCGAGGGCGCTGATGGCCAGGCAGTGGTCTGCCCGTTGCTACGGGGTAGCTCGCCAACGAGAGGGGTCGGGCCAAAACAGCATCGGGGGCTCGGGCGTGCTTTCTCTCCGGCATTTCCGGCTGGTTCTCTTGATCCCTTGGCGCGTGGGTGCCGAAGAATCTGGCGCGGCGAAATTGGGGTTGTGAAATATGGTTTCGGCCGGCGCGATGCTGTTCGACCGGCTCGGGCCGCCTGGGCGGTGCAGCGGCTGCTGGCTGCACGATGGAGGGGTCGCCGGCGGAGTTTTGATTTATTGATTTCCGGCCCCCCGCGTTAACCTCTTGCATCACCCTTACGCGCGCGCGAGGGCGCTGATGGCCAGGCAGTGGTCTGCCCGTTGCTACGGGGTAGCTCGCCAACGAGAGGGGTCGGGCCAAAACAGCATCGGGCCCCCGCGTTAACCTCTTGCATCACCCTTACGCGCGCGCGAGGGCGCTGATGGCCAGGCAGTGGTCTGCCCGTTGCTACGGGGTAGCTCGCCAACGAGAGGGGTCGGGCCAAAAATAGGAAAACAAGGCGATTGCTGACCAATCGTCCTTGCTCAAGCTTAGTCTACGAAGAGTCCGATTCCAAAGAACGTCTACGCGTCAGCAATTGGATTGTGCAAAGACTCTATAATTATGCAGTCCAGAAAACCGTCGAACTCTGACTTCTGACGGTCTTTCAACATGTAGTCGATCCAACCCGCGTTCGCACCGTCGCGGACAAGAATTCTGCCGTGACCCCACTCGACCTTCGCCCAACACTCGCGGATCATGTTTTCAAGGGTAATGGCATCGAAGTGTGAGGGCAATTCAATTGCACAATGAATATGCCATCGACCTGACGCGCCGCACTCCCATGGACGTAACGCGCGGGCGCGGACCTCGCCTTTTTCAAGTACGGGTAATACACGAAGACGTTTGCCGTGCCGACGAAATGCAGATCCATATACAGCTCTGTTGAGGAGGTTCATGAAGTGCCGAAAAGCTTGTCTGCACCGATAGTCGTCGATTTTTACCCAGCCACCGCGGTCGGGCTGCCAGGCTTGCCTCAAGGTTAGAGTGACGTCGCAAAATTCACCCCAGCTGCTGGTATCGAAGAGGTGTGATTTGGCGGATTCAAAAGGATCAGATCTGACTTCCATTGAATAGTTATCCGCCTCGGCTCCCGGCGCGGCCGGCACGCGTGCACTTGACGCCGCGCCGCGCCAGCGACATCAGCCTGGCTGACTAGGCCGCTTTCGATTGACTTCGAACAGTTTTGACCGATGATCCGCGCTCATGGGGAAACCAGCAAGGCCCCATTCCGCGACAACATATCCATATGCAATTTTTGCAAGTAGGCGAGCAAACGGATATGGCTGCGCTCTCAGTACGTGATGACCGTTCCAGTCCCGGATGCCTTCGTCGCATTTCCGCTTCGCTATCGTGGCCTCCAAGAACTTCCATTGTCCATCGCAGATGGTCGGTCCCAGGCGGAAGTCCTGCAAGAATGCGAGGCTCTCCAAACTTGTATAAAGGAACCGGGGATGGATAGTCAGCTACAGGCATCTTCATTAAGCTCCCGTCATGCCTATGAACGAAAACGTGCGTTCTGCTATTCCGGGTCGGAAATTCACGTTTAGAACGAAGGTAGCCCCATTCTTGGCTCAGGACGGGAGTTTCGATTTCTCGGTTTATGATCCTCTCGCAAATTTTGCAGGAAGCCTCGGGTAAAATCAGGTTTCCCCCAAGCGCCAAGGGAATGATGTGCTCGTCGCCAAATTTGCTCACGCCTGCTAGCAATTTGGTTTCGCCGCAGTAGATGCAATGTCGTACCGACGGGTAGAAATGATTTGGCAAGGCACCCTATTCTGAATATCTCAAACGACGAGGCGTCGCTAAAAAGCAGCGCGAAAAACGTCGCCCGAACCCTCAAGAAATATTGCCCTTAAGGACTTCGCCGCGCAATCACAGATGCGCCCAAAGGAAGCGATAGCATTAGCTTGCTAACACTTTGTTCAGAACAAGCGGCGACATTGGCGAACGGGATGCGTATCACGCCCGCCGTTCTGGAAAGCCATCGCGCCGATCTCAACCCGTCGCGGAGGCTTTGCTTTTCTTAGCTGTCGGCGGGTCTGGCACGAGCGGCGCGTCATGATGGCCGCCGAACGTGAGCCCAAGTAATTCGAAAATCCGGCGGCTAATCTTCTCTTGCGCGTCGCGCAGCGCTTGCGAGTTTGCGATCATCAACTCGTTTGTGTACCTCGCGGAGACGCCTTGCAGACTGTGCCCCATGAGGAACGAAATCAGCATCTCCGAAATCTCCAGCGAGACCGCGATGCTGCGGAACGTATGCCGGAGCGCGTTGCCCGAGACCGGAAGGCCCGAGCGATGGCCAGCTTGCCGAACGCCCGGAAAGACAAGATTGGGAGCCGCGATCTCGTGATGTAGTTTCTTTCGTTCGATCACACGGACCTCACCGCGCTTCATTCCGCGAAGGCCCTTCATTGTGATGGTTTGCGGAGGCGCGTTGATGGCCATCGCGAGCGCGAAAGCAATCTCGCCAGAGATCGGCAGCGAGATGTCGTTTCCAGCTTTCGCGTTCCGAATGACCAAGCGCCGCGCGTCGAGATCGATATCGCTCTCGCGGATCATGGCAAGCTCAGTCGGCCGACAGCCGGTCAAGAGCGCGGCAAGATGATAGCCCTTATGAACCGGGTTTTCGATCTTGTCCCATGCTTTGCGCCACGCCGAGAAGTCGGGGAAGTCGAGCACGGCTTTCGAGACCTTGATCTTTCCAAGACGAATCCCGGATGTCGGCGAGGCCGCCGGGTTGAGCGTGCGATCAAGCCTTGCCTCTTCGCGGTAGCAAGCTCTGATCAGCCGGGCGCAATGGTCCGCCGTTGTCGGGATGGTCTTTGAGAGCTTCGCATGCCACGTTTTCACGGTTCGCGGGTTCTGCGACATCTCGGCGAGCGTCCATCCGTCCCACTGCGGCATGATGTGCGCCTCGGAAAGCTTGCTCGCATTGGCCCACCATCGCGGCGGCTTGCCTTTAGCTTCGGCATGCGCCTTGAGATGGGCAAGGTAGTTTTCAAAAGCCGTGCGGAACGGCATCGCTTGGCGCTTGCCCGGGGCAGCGGTGCCAGCGGCGACCGCGCCCGAATAGATCAGGGCTTGCTTGCGCGCCTCATCCACGTCCATCGCAGGCCAGTAGCCGAGCGTCTTGAAGACAGACGACCGCTTGCCCTTCGTCCGGCTCTGTTGACGGAAGCGCCAGACGGTAGACTTAGCGCCGAGGAAGATGGTCAGGCCGAAGACCTTGCTGTCGGGATAGTAGCCCAGACCGCTCGGCTCATCGGCGAACTCGCGCAAGGCTTCGATGTGATCTTCGTCGAGCAAGCGCGGCTTGCGCGTCGCGTTCGGCTCAGTGTGAACCGGGGCCTTTCCGCTGTGCGTGCTTTGAAATCGTTGTGCCATCGTGATGTCACTATGATGCCATTTGACTAGTTCGGATGCTGGGATTTTCAGCCGCCGAGGCATCACAGATAACACTAGAAGCCCGCGAAACATGGGCTTTAGACAATGTCTTCGGGCGTTTCTCGCAACGTGGTAAATAGGGACCTAATTAGATTGGGAAGCTGCCGTTCTGCCATTGAACTACGCCCGCAACATTTGAAAGATCAAGCACTTAGCAAATCGGACTTCTCGAATTTAGCTGACGTTTGGCTGACGCCATCTCCTCTCGTCGCCATGATGTTACACGAACCATCGAAGACACGCCAAGCCCGTGCGGCAGTCGAGGCGTCGGGCATGACCGTCACCGTTTACGTTGAGGGAGTTTCGGACTTGGCGTTCCCGGACAATAGCGCCGAAACACTCTGTCGAGTTCAGCCTGAGCGTGGGCTCTTTGCGCCGGCGAGGGCTTCCGATTTGTTGGGCTAAAACCGATCTGACCGAGCCAGCCCGTACTCGCATTGAGAACGAGAAAGTTATGTCAGGGTCTTCCCTCGGGGTCTCCAAACTGGGGCGTGTACTCATCTGTGGACGCCCCGCGAGATGCAAGCGGTTTTTGAAGAAGATTGGCACGTGGTCGGATGCTGCCATCTGTCCGGCCTCTGATGCAGCGATGGAGCTGCGGGCCCGTATGGGAGTTCGCAGACCGGAACCAAATCATAAACGCGTGCTCTGAGGCACGATGAGTACACCTGGTTCTTCCGGCCTCGTCTCGCCGACTGTTGCGCCATACCTCCTTCGACCGACTACATCTCCGACGACCTCAGGTCCTCCAAGATCATGCCTTGGCTGCGACCGGAGCCTTGTAATTCTCCTGCTTCAGAAGCAACGCCCAGACGATTCGCGCCATCTTGTTTGCGAGCGCGACGGTTACCAGCATGCGCGGTTTGCGAGCCAGCATCTGTTCGAGCCAAGACCCCTTTGGCGCGCCGCGTTTGCTCGCCTGTTGTACGACAGCACTGCTGCCGATGATGAGTAGGCGCCTAAGCGTGCGTTCCCCCATCTTAGACGTCGCGCCAAGCTTCTGTTTGCCGCCCGTCGATTTTTGAAGAGGCGTGAGACCTAACCAGGCGGCAAAGTCACGGCCCTTGGCAAAGGTCTCGATCGGCGGTGCTAGGGCGGCGATCGCGGTGGCGGAGATCGGGCCGATGCCCGGAATGGTCATTAGCCTGCGCGATACCTCGTCCTCGCGAGCGCGTCGCGCGATCTCCTTGTCGAGATCTGCGATCTTGCTGTTGAGGCCGGCGAGCAGGTCTAACATCAATCGGAACATGGCGTGGGCGGCTTCGGGAAGCGAGCTGGCCATCTCTTCTTCCTCGATCAGGTCGGCAAGCCTCGCCACATGCGATGGCCCCTTGGGCGCGATCCAACCATATTCTGTGAGGTGTCCTCGGATCGCGTTGATGAGTTGGGTTCGTTGCCGCACCAACAGGTCCCGGGTCCGAAACACCAGACCAGCAGCTTGTTGCCCTTCACTCTTCACGGCTACGAAGCGCATGCTCGGCCGCTGCGCTGCTTCGCAGATCGCTTCGGCATCGATTGCGTCGTTCTTTTGCCGCTTTACAAACGGCTTTACATAGGCGGGCGGGATCAGCCGAACCTCATGGCCAAGCTGGGTCAGCTGACGAGCCCAGTGATGTGCTCCACCACATGCCTCCAGCGCTACCTTGCAACTCGGCTGCGCTGCGAAGAAATCTAGCAGCTTTCCTCGGCTGATCCTCTTGCTGAACATCGCTTGACCACGCTCATCCGCTCCGTGAACGTGAAAAACGTGCTTGGCGATATCCAGACCGATTGTGATAACCTCTGACACGGACGCCTCCCTTAAGTGGTGCTCAACACCTCCACTTTGGCACATCGATGCCGTCGGCGGGGCGTCCACCCCATCATAAGCGCCAGTAGTCCCGATTTCCGCTTCCGGGGGATAACCGGACATCGCAAAGCCATGTTGAAACCGTCGAGAATGACCCACACCGGACTTACCAACCCCCTGGGCATCCTGGCCTTCGGTTGCTAGAGATTAGGTCGAGATCGACCCGACCGCATCATTGGGGCCACCGGAGATATTTTCGCCGGCTCATCAGGCGCATTTTCCAGATATCGGGTTTGCAGTTACAATGGCTTGCTCCGATCGTTGAGGCAAGGTGATGCGACGACGAGAGTTCATCGCATTTGGCGCGGCCGCGGCCTTATGGCCGCTTGCAATCTATGCACAGCAACGGATAGCAAGGATCGGCTTCTTCACCCCGCAATCGCCTGATCCGTCCTGGATCGAGGCTTTTCGGGCTGGCATGAGCGAGCATGGTTATATCGAGGGGCGCAATCTCATTATCGCACTGCGATCGGCGGATGGCGAGAAAGAGCGCTACCCCCAGTTAATCAACGAACTGTTCTCCTTCAAGCCAGATGTCATGATGACTTGGAGCACGCCAACAAGCATGGCCTTAAAACAAGCCACCAGTACCATTCCAATTGTTTCGATTTCAGGAGATCCTGTCGGCTTGGGGCTGGCGGCGAGCCTTGCTCATCCCCAAGGAAATCTCACCGGCTTTGCCATCTTGTCCCCCGGCGTCGAGACGAAGCAGTTGCAAATCTTAAAGGACCTGAACCCGAACCTTGCTCGCGTCGCCGTTTTGACCAACCCCACGAATGCGGTCAATGCGCCGATCGTCAGCTCTATTCAGCGGACGGGACAATCGGCCCACATAATGATCCAAGTGCTGCAAGTTGAAGATGCTAACGGGCTCGCAAAGGCCTTCGACGCCGCCACGACCGAGCGATCTGACGCGGTTCTAGTGTTGCGCGACGATTTGTTCGATCTGAAGCGTCAGCAAATAGGTGCTTTGGCCCTGCAAGCGAGGTTGGCGACTATGACTGGTTGGAGCGAGTACGCGCACGCTGGTTGTCTGGTAGCCTATGGCGTCAATTTCTCTGATCTGTTTCGCCGCGCCGCTTCGTACGTCGACAAGATCCTGCACGGCACGGCGCCCGGAGATCTGCCGATCGTCCAGCCTGAAAAATTTGAATTAGTAGTAAATCTGAGAACCGCCCGCGCGCTTGGCTTGACAATCCCAGCGCCAGTGTTGGTCGAAGCCGACCAGCTAATCGAATAGGGCCCGGTTACTTCTGGTTCTGGCCCAAAACGGAAATGCCGTGGTCACCCGGCGATGTCCGCTTTTAAGGGGTAAAACCGACATGGCGGGTTTGTGAGTACACGCCCTAGTTGGTCCGGCAAACCGTAGTCGAACCAAACAAACTCACGACAAGAGCCCGGCCTTCGAGCCGGGCTTTTTCGTGAATGCAAAGTTGCTAGTAGTCGCACGGTCCAAACGCTGGTAAACTGCTCGGCGAAAATCAATAGCACGGCTGGGCCGTTGCTGTTCGACCGTGAAGCACCATGCGGACCGCTTCGCCACTCGACGCCTGAATAGCTAGGAACGCGTTCTCCAGTATGCCCAAAAACAAGCCTGCAACCGGTCCCATGATAACGCAGCCGATCGGGCGCCCCTCGATATTGTTCACCCAAGTTCGGCCGACGCTGCCAACTGTCGGAGTGAACAAGACGTTGCTGCCAAAACAAAAACCAACAATGGCGGAAGCGCTACGGGCCGCTAAGGCGGAAATTACGCGACGCGAATCCTTGCGAAAGCAGCGGCAAGCTCTGAAGGCATAAATCTGCTGGGGCACCTAACCTGCGGTCTGCGCTAGAGCGGCCGTAAATTTTAGAGGTGGACACATGTCATATGCCTACAAGGTGAATGAAGACGTTCACCACCAGCGCCAAGGGCCACAAGGTCGTGCCGCAACTGATCCGCCAATGATTTACACCATCGTTCAACGTATGCCGATTGAGGCGGACGGGCGTCTTAGATACCGCATCAAGAGCAAATTAGAGAATATCGAGCGAGTAGTTACGGAAGATCAGCTTTCGTATTCTCAGTGATTTAGCGACCTTGGTGACTGTAGGAGTGTAGTCGTGCTGAATGATCGAGAAAATATCCTGGGCGCGCTCCGCGAGAAGCCGCTCAAAGTCCACGAAGTCATGAAACGCGCCAATGTCGTGAATGAGGAAGCTTGCCAATCCCTCCTTTTGAAAATGCGAGACGAAGGCTTGGTGAAGTTCGACATCCACAAAGGGCGATGGCTCATCGGATGATTCGCTAACGGCGGGTCGCGGAGGGGCCTTCTAATCTCTTCTATTTCTTCCTTGCTCCCGCTGCGGACCTGGATCGGCCTGCCGAGACGGCGCCTGCCGCCGTGAGAGAATTGTATCGCACAGCGGATCCGATCCCCGACCTGAAGCCAGGTGTTTATGATCTCAATCTCACGCGAGTCACGTTTCCGGTGCGGATGCCCTCCAACCCGCCGCACCATCGGTCAGGTGCGGCTCTATACTTCATCGTCTCTGGCACCGGGGCAAACACGGTCGACGGCAAGACAGAAGCAAGGGGACCGGGATCCTTGATCTATGAACCGTACGCCCTCGTGCACCAATGGGGAAACCCAGGCAACGAGGCGTTGATATTCTTGGCCTTCAACATCATTCCGGAGGGTGTGGCGGCCGTGCTTCCCGGCACACCAGCGAAGATCCAATAGCTAAGGCGGAAAATATTTGTTCGCAGGGATCGGCGAAGTGCTGCGGGTCTCCGCTTGATCCCTTTAGAGCGGTCACCTCCATGCAGCTATCGTCGTCGAGATGGACGTGTAGCTAGCAGAAAGGCCCGGCATCGCTGCCGGGCCTTTCTTTTCGTCGAGACGGTTGGACTTAGAAGTCCATGCCGCCCATGCCGCCGCCACCCGCAGGCATGCCGCCGCCGCCGGCGTTCTTCTTCGGAACTTCGGCGACCATGGCCTCGGTGGTGATCAGCAGCGCCGCCACGGAGGCTGCGTTCTGGATCGCCACACGAACCACCTTGGTCGGGTCGATGATGCCCTTGGAGATCAGGTTGACGTATTCGCCGGTCTGCGAGTTGAAGCCGTAGGAATATTGATCCTTTTCAAGGATCTTGCCAACGATCACCGAGCCGTCTTCGCCGGCGTTGATCGCGATCTGGCGAGCCGGCCAGGACAGCGCCTTGCGCACGATCTCGACGCCGGTCTTCTGGTCGTCGTTCTTGGTGCGCAGGCCCTTGAGGTGCTCGGAAGCACGGAGCAGGGCGACGCCGCCGCCCGGAACGATGCCTTCCTCGACCGCCGCACGGGTCGCATGCATCGCGTCATCAACGCGATCCTTGCGCTCCTTCACCTCGACCTCGGTCGCGCCGCCGACGCGGATCACCGCGACGCCGCCTGCAAGCTTGGCCAGACGCTCCTGCAGCTTCTCACGGTCGTAGTCCGAGGTGGTTTCCTCGATCTGCGCCTTGATTTGTGCGACGTGGGCTTCGATGTCGGCCTTCTTGCCATGGCCGCTGACGATGGTGGTGTTCTCCTTGTCGATCATCACCTTCTTGGCGCGGCCGAGCATGTTGAGCGTGACGTTCTCGAGCTTGATGCCGAGATCTTCCGAGATCGCCGTGCCGCCGGTGAGGATCGCGATGTCCTGCAGCATGGCCTTGCGGCGATCTCCGAAGCCCGGAGCCTTGACGGCGGCAACTTTCAGACCGCCGCGCAGACGGTTGACGACGAGGGTAGCGAGCGCCTCGCCTTCGACGTCTTCGGCGACGATCACGAGCGGCTTGCCGGACTGCACCACCGCCTCAAGCAGCGGGAGCAGTTCGTTCAGGTTGGAGAGCTTTTTCTCGTTGATCAGGATGTAGGCGTCTTCAAATTCCGCACGCATCTTGTCGGCGTTGGTGACGAAGTAGGGCGAGATGTAGCCGCGGTCGAACTGCATGCCTTCGACGACTTCGAGTTCAGTCTCGAGCGACTTGGCTTCTTCAACCGTGATGACGCCCTCGTTGCCGACCTTCTTCATGGCGTCGGAGAGGAACTTGCCGATCTCGGCGTCGCCATTGGACGAGATGGTGCCGACCTGGGCGATTTCCTCGTTCGATGTGACCTTCTTGGAGTTCTTGACGAGGTCGGCGACCACGGCTTCCACCGCCAGGTCGATACCGCGCTTCAGATCCATCGGGTTCATGCCGGCGGCAACTGACTTGGCCCCTTCTCTGATAATGGCCGCGGCTAGCACGGTCGCTGTGGTGGTGCCGTCGCCGGCCGCATCGGCCGACTTGGAGGCGACTTCGCGCACCATCTGGGCGCCCATGTTCTCGAACTTGTCCTCCAGCTCGATTTCCTTGGCGACGGTGACGCCGTCCTTGGTCATGCGGGGTGCGCCGAACGATTTGTCGAGCACGACGTTGCGGCCCTTGGGGCCCAGCGTGATCTTCACCGCGTTGTTGAGAATGTCGACGCCGCGCAGCATCCTGTCGCGGGCATCGACGCCGAATTTGACTTCCTTGGCTGACATAATCATCTCCGTTTGGTCAGATCCCAAAGACCGCGCGACTGGGCGGATTTTTTGAGAGATGACATTTGGATTGCGGTCCCAATCCTTCGAGACGCCGGCTGCGCCGACTCCTCAGGATGTGGAAAACTGACTGGCGCGCTTACGCGGCCTTCTTCTTGGCGACGGGCAGATCGGTGAGAACGCCCATAATGTCGCTTTCCTTCATGATCAGCAGTTCCTGACCATCGAGCTTGACCTCAGTGCCTGACCATTTGCCGAACAGCACGCGGTCGCCAACCTTGAGATCGATCGGAATCAGCTTGCCGGCTTCGTCGCGGCCGCCGGGGCCAACCGCCGTGATTTCGCCCTGCGAGGGTTTTTCCTTGACAGTGTCGGGAATGATGATGCCGCCTGCGGTTTTGTCTTCGGCATCGATGCGTTTGACCACGACGCGGTCGTGGAGCGGACGGAAGTTCATATGTTCCTCCTTGGCTTTTGTGATTATTTCTGGATTGGCAGTCGCAATGAGCGAGTGCTAGTCGGTCTTCACATAAGCCTGTGACACTGCGACACAAGGGCTGCGGCCCACAATGTTTGACTACAACTTGAGTTTCTCGAGGAGGAACGCTTGCGGCAATTGCTAGCAGGCGAAGCAATATGCTGCTAGCGCATTGATTACTATGACCTATTGAACGTTTTCGTTTTTGGCGCTTTGAGAATCATGCAAACTGTTTCGGTCGGGTTGGAGGTTGGCATGATCGAGAAAGATGCGGTTTCCAAGGATTTCAGGAAGCAGATCTTAGGCTACGGACTTACGACAGCGGAAATCGTTTATCGCCGTCCGGATCGTCACTGGTTGCTGCA
Organism: uncultured Alphaproteobacteria bacterium; assembly: GCA_963721935.1. Lineage (GTDB taxonomy): Bacteria > Pseudomonadota > Alphaproteobacteria > Rhizobiales > Xanthobacteraceae > Bradyrhizobium. The sequence continues at coordinate 7,439 of CAVRMY010000032.1, read as the reverse complement.
AACTTACGTCTGGCAGGACTACGATATGTTTCCGAACTTCCCGGCGCTGCAGGACTTTCTCGCCTTCTGGCAGCAAAAGCTCGAAGGCCCACTGTTTGCAGTCACTGTCGCGCACTCCAAACTGATTAAGCCCGCGGAACTACGCGCCGTGGACGGCGTGTTCCGGTTGCACTGATTTAACTAAAGCAATTGCGGCGGGTCCGCCCCTGAGCACATTCTGAGGCTCGGCGACCCGACTGCGCGGCCCGCGCGGCGCGTAATCGCCCAGGTGCTCCATCGCTCGATGAATCGGCAAGCGTTCGTGTTGCGCGCAGTTGATGGCGGCGTCGCGACCAATTTGGACAGCGTTCCTAACAGGCTTACTGCGTGAGATAGTTACCCAAGAGCGGTTTCAGCCTCTAAATAATCTGGATGACGTTGGGACGATCACACAAAGACCCGGCTAGGCACGAGAGGGTGAGCGAGGCGACGCTGGGTTGGCTAAGGAAAAACGAAGTTCCCGCCTTGGACCGCAACGAATATCGGTCAACTAAAGTCTCTAGCAAAGCAAAAAGCCGGCGCTAAGAAAATCGCAAAGGCCTTGAATTGCACTCCGAGTTTGACAACCGTAAAAGCCGCGTATGCATATGTTGGATGTGTCGCTCAGCACGAGGGGGAAATTGAAGGCAAAGGTCGCGATAGTTAGCAAGTAGTCTGCCACATTTGAATTGCACGGCTTTCTTTTTGATTTGCCGGAACGAACCACCGGATGCTCGGTTGTCATGTGCTCCCGACCATTAAGGAGACGGGATGACAAATATCCCAACAGGTATGGTCAGCAGAATCGACAGGGCGATTGGTCCACTAAGTCCGGCCAGAACCCGAATCAGACGCCTGGCCAACAGACGCAAAATCCAAACCAGGGCGGCCAGCAGAGCGGCGGCCAACAAAGAGAGCCGCAACGCCGATGAAAGCGAAATGCTCGCTTCGACGAGCAGCCTTGTTTAGCAGAGTTCTTTCCGGCTCCCAATCCGCCTTCTTCGACGCTTCCCATTCTTAGGTGCGCGATGCCGTTCGGTCCATGCCCTCAGAGGAGGCAGCTATGGAACATCAATTTTTCATTCGTCAGCAAAACCTCAAGCTCTATCGCAGTCTCGTGGCTGCATCGGAAGTGGCGGCAGCGAAAGCTGTCGCGCGGCAGGAGAAGCTTTTAAAGCTACTGGCAGAGGAAGTAGCGAACGAACCGCCGCTCAGAAAGAACTAAGGCGCTCGATGCCGGCATGAGCGGGTGGCTTGCCGGGGCGCGCTTTCTTTCGGAAGACTCATGACGCTCCCCAAGGATGAGCGGGGACCAAAGATCCGTTGTCATGCTTGGGGACCGGCAGCTCCGGAAGCGTGCCGGTTGGAGCGACGCTGGCCAAGTGTCGAGAAGAATATCACGATCTGCAGGGGCTAATCGCCCCCGGTGGGCTCGCTATTCGATCCTGTGATCCCCATATCTCCATTCATCCAGATCAACCATCGAGATTGGTCGGAGTGCGCGGAGACTTCCAACGAAAGGGCTCTGCATGTTCAAATCTCAGCAGTATCGTGCAAAAGCGACCGAGTACGGCGAGTTGGTCAAGACTTTGACCAGCCCCCGGGAAAGCCGTGAATTTCAAAAATTGGAACGACGCTTCGCTTCGTTGGCTGATAACGAGCAGGTCCTCGCGGACGATCACAACAGTGCCGTGCACGTTTCGAACCATGACCAATCCCGCGGCGCGGCCCTTGCCGTCGAGGAAGAATACGTTTTGCGGTGTCTTGGGGCGGCGCTCATCATGCAATGGAACACCTTACCGACGACGCTGCAACGGGAGGTCTTCGACACCGCCGGGTCCGTGGGCAAGTTGCTGGAGACAGCGGCGCTGCGGGGACAGATCGCCCGGTTTCTGCACAAGCACAAGAATGATTACGGTTGCAACAAACTGACTCCAACGGAAGACACGCATAGCGATGCGAGATTGGGCGCTGCAGCTTTGTCGCGGTGGGACGATGAGGGAGGCGCGGTCCGCGACGGACTGCCGATGTGAATAAACGCCGACAACAGGAGGCCTCCCAATGTCACTTACACAGTTTAGCGTCGATAACGGACCGCATAACATGGACGGGCTACGGGTTTTTGCCCAGGATGGCTCTGAACGGATCGAAGCGTTCATAGGTCGCAAAGTAATGGATGTCTGGGCCGACTTTGTCGAGCACCGCGGAGGACAACAAAGTCTGTTCCTTGGTCAATACAATGGGCTCGGCAAGGTGAACCTCGCAGCGATTGGGCGGATTGTGAGCGCGAAATACCAGCGAGGTGCCGCGTTCAACCGCCAGCATCCCTTTGTCGAGGTTCTGTTCTCGGACATCACGGAAAGCGGCGAGGTCTTAAATCAGAGTGAACTCGTGCGCGAGCCTTTGCCGCCGGCATTCCATATGCAGACTTGAGATCTCCACCGCGAACAGACGACGGACGTTCCGTAAGAGAGTAAGGACTCGTGACATGGTTCTCACGCGAGGAGGATTTCGTCGCTACGACTAACCGGATGGCCGTTCTGTTTACGTTGATCATGGCATGCGCGATCAGCGCCGCTGCCATGGACGACCTGGATGGATCGACTGGAACAAAACCGGGCCAAGAGGCTGGACACGTGACCGTAAGCGCATCAACCACGAAGAAGCCTATTCGAGGACGACGCTTGCACCAATTGGGCAGGGGAGTTTTTCTCGCGCATGCGCAGCGCGGAGATTGGCATCATCACCACATTGCCGGTACGTACCTTTGCGGTATGCCCAAGAGAGGTCTTGGAGAGGGGACAACCGCCGTCTGCCGAACGGTCAGCAAGTTAACCGCCTCGCAGCCTTGTCTTTGAAGCGTAGCAAGTCAGTTGATTTTGGCGGCTATTGGCAGCGGCACTTGAAAGATGTTCATGCCTAAGCAAAAGCTTCACACCCACGAAGAAGTCTTTAAAGATCATGTCTCCGGTCAGTATGACGAAACCATATTTCGTTTCAGAGTGCCGGGTGGCTGGATTTATACGCACACTATTATCCGGTTTGGCTCGGTCGATAAAAACTATGTAGCAGATACTTTCGTTCCTGACTCTAAAGTGGACATGGATCTTCCAATTCATCACACGGATGATCCGCGACGCGATTTTTGATTTGGGTCGCGCGCCACCGCTATCGCTGGCCGTCGTGACGCGTGCACCCTGCCGAATTCAAGCAACATGACAGAAGCTCTTGCTAGCAAAACCCGTGCTCCCTGTCGCGGGGGAGTACCTCCACTCACGCCCGAGCAAGCTGAGTTCCTTCACGCAACGCCCCAGACTGGCAACTGGCGGAGAAAGCTCACCGCATCGAGCGGAGCTTCCGGTTTCAAGGCGCTTACCTTCCTTCCAAATATCCACGAATTAACTCGCTTTTGATATCCCCGGAGGCGCATACTTAGACAATTACCGCTCCGCATCCTAGACATTACCGGTGACAGAGAGTGTTGCGCTCCCGCCTATTCGAGGGGAGCATCATGCCCCAGTCTCAACGCCTGTCGTCCGTCATTCCATTCGTTGCAATTGAGCGCCCCGCTTGTCCGAAGTGCAAGGCCCCGATGATGCTCGCCAGTATCGAGCCAGCACGCGCGGGCATCGACTTGCATACGTTTGAATGCGCTATCTGCAATCACGTACTTAAGATCGTTGCCGCGTATGAAGACCCCATGAAGTCCAAGGGTCTTGGACGCTGGCTTCAAGGCGATTTGCACTCACCGAAGTAAGGCGCGCCGGCGTGTAATGTTGCTGCGGCACTGAAGATCCCAGTGCATCACTGTCGGAGTCTCTTCTGTCAATCTCGGAGCTGGTCTCTGAGCGGCTCTGCTAGGCAGATCGATGCCGAGATAGAAGCTAAAAGCTCCGCAGAGCATCATTGACAAGACGATCGAGGCTGCTTCAAACAGTTCGTTTCCTTCACGTCTGCCGCGACTCATAATGAGATGGCCACGCCGCGCGATTGTCCTTACCAAGTGCTCCGCGGACGGAACCCCGATTTATCTCGACTCTCGTACAACTTCTGATTTAGGTTCTGCCCATCACCGCCCATCCTCCGGCAGTTATCGGTGACAGAGAGTTCAGCGCTCCCGCCCAGTATGGGGAGCGGCGCTATGCCAGACCCGAAAAATCGGCCCATTTGTCCCAGATGCCAGCGTGCAATGACGTTGTTGCTGCAACCCGGTGGCAAGCCACCTCGCACCTTTCAGTGTTTCGACTGTGACCGGCCTGACCCGCTTAAATCAGATCCGTTAGGTTGGCTCTCAGGCGAACTGGGTCGGGAGGAGTAGCATCGGCTGGATGGCTCGCCAGCGGTAAGTCTGCGGACCTTTAAAGGAGCAAGCGCGTTAAGGCCCCGAGAACGGGGCGGCCACGAACGCGGAGCTTTGGCCATGAGCATTATTCCTCTTCACCTTCAAAGAAAGTTTGAGGGGCGGTGGGCCGCCAGATTTGTTCGGCCGGTTGCATCGAGCGCACCCAAACGCATCAGCTTAAAAGGCGCCGCCAACAGCTTGCCGAGCCCGGCAAAGGAGAAAGAAAAGCCCGCTGGTTTTGGGTCAGCTGGCTTAATCAGCGTTGCAACCGGAGGGGCTCGTTAGCGCGGACCTGAGCCCGCGCCTCGCTGATACATTAACTTTTCGAAAGTGAGCAAAATGGAACACCGCCAGGACGGGCGTGGTTCCATGGTGGCTCCATCACCGCCCCTTAACGGCATCTACCGGTGACTGAGAGTGTTGCGCTCCCGCCCGATCTGCAGGAGCATCAACATGCCTCTAGCGTACCATCGCTCCGATCCATCCCTGCTTCCTATTGATCGGCCGCGCTGCCCCAAGTGTCCGGGCCGGATGTTGCTGGCCCGGATCGAACCTGGCCCCGCCCATTCCGATCTGCGGACCTTCGAATGTCCGAAGTGCGCGCACGTCCAAAGGGTGCTGGTCGAGGATCCAATGAAATCGGCAAAGGCCGGTTGGCAATACAGCGGTCTCTACCCGCCCAATTAAGGCCGCCTCAGTTCGTGGTCTAAGAATGGATATCCCAATTCCTCTGCGCGTGTGTCAAAGAAACGGCCCCACCGCGGCGCGAGCTGGGGCCATCATTCATCAGATGCTATGTGGGCATCCGCATCTGGTCGTACCTACCAAGTCACCCGGTGACATTCGTTCCATGCCAAGCTGATTGAGGACCTTTAAGGGAGCACGCGCGTTGAGACCCTGAGACGGTAATAAGTTCGGCTATTTTCAGATGATCAGTCCTGTAAACATCGCGATCTATGCATTCGGCGGCTTCATGCTGTTCGCCCTCGCTGTTGGCTTCTTTGCGGCGCCGGTTTGAGTTGCGAAGCCGCGACACCAGCGTCCGGACGCAATTCTGCCCTGTAATGGCGTGTCGATGATTTTGAGGAAAATTACGATGAGCACATTCCGAATCTTCGTGCCCTCAAAGAGCGCGGTCAGCGAAGTTGCGTCCAGCCGATCGCTGGATGCGGTGAGAAGCACAATTGAGCCCGGTCAAACACCAACGCCGTCGCCGATCGCAGCCAACGACAACGGGCTGGCCTGGCCGCTGCTCCCGTTCCCCGAGGGCTGGCACGCCGCCGCCTAACCCGGCGCGCTGAAAGCAAATGGGAAATGAGCGGATACCTCAAACAAAAGCTTTTTCAGGCTCTGCATGATTTGGTCGGCGCAGGCGATTTAGATCAGCGTCTGACTCACGCGGGGAACTATTTGGCTCACGTTCAAGATCATGAGATTCCTGAAGAGCATCGAGAGGAACTCGGGGAAATCAAGGCGATCATGTTTGCAACGCCGCTGTCCTCCGAACGAGGCTACAGCCCTCGCCAGATTTCAACGGAGGACGGCACGAAGCTAGCCCATCGAATTCTCGAGCTCTACACCAAGGTCATGGGCGGCCTCCAAGCAAGCCATCCGCTGCCTATAGCTGGGGCTCAAAGTGAAGAAATGACAAAGACACCAGGCAAGTTTGAACCACCCAAGCCAATCACCAAAGTGGAGCGCGATGCGCGTAAGGCATTTCGCAAAGTCGATGCCGAAAAGGCAATAACTGAGCACGAGATTGCACAGAAGGCATTTTCCGCCAACCGCGAGCGGCTCAAGGCCGAGCGGCTGACGCGGGAGGCCGCCGGGACGCCGGTCGCGGCTAACAAGGCCAAGACCAAGAAAAAGGTGCGTTAAAAACCCTTCCCCTCCGGGGCGCTTTCGCGCGTGCAGTATTGCTTTCGATCTGCGGTTGCGGTTGGATGCAGCCTCGCTAGGGGGACTTCCATGCGCAATATCGGAATCGCGGCACTGTGCAGCGCGTTGGGCGGCTGCGCTTCAAGCACAGGCATACTGCCGGCTGGTCCAGATACCTATACTCTCTCGGAAAGATTTGCCTCGTGGTGGATGTGACGAAGCCCAGCGCGATGCTCTGACGAAGGCGAACGAATTTTGCGTCCAACAAGGGCGGCAGTTTGTGCCCAACAATATGGGCCAAGCTGGAAATCTGGCGAACCCCTATGGCCCCACAGGTTACGCAGCTACATTCAAATGCCTGCTACCCAACGATCCGGCGATTGCAAGGTATCAACTCCAGCAGGCGCCTAACGTAATCATCGAACAGCGAAACCGAAAGCTATTTGACTGCTTCCCAGAAAATCCCGACCTCGGCAACGAATGCCAAAGTGAACAGGATCGTTCGAACGTAGGGAAGCCCAGCCCAGTAAACGATGGCGTGTGCCAGCCTCAAGTAGAAGAAGCTCGCTGACCAGAATGCGGTCATCGCGTTGGCCTTACCTGCCAATTGTGTGACGACAACGAGCGCAGCGAAGGGAGCAAAAACCTCGATCGCGTTCAAATAGGCCCGATGCGCGCGCTGCCCCCATGCAGGGACTGGTCGCGGCAAGGCGGGGTCGACATAGTTCTTCGGCTGCAACGGCCCGTTGGTCGTCACTTGGCAGATGATATAGGGAATCCACAGTGCGGCGGTCAGCATCGACGTATAGGCGAGATATCTGAGGTCGGTTGTCACGTTAGCCTCCTGAGATGGGGTGCCTCAGTCCGCATTTGCGACCCGATCGGCCTCTATAGACGTTCGGGCCGGAGCCTGATCGACACGACCTGAACATTTATTTAGAGGCAAAAGAGGCCGGTCCGGCAGCGGCTCTGAGTCCGCTCATGGCAGATAGTGTTCTCTAATTCCGGGTCTGGGTGTCAAGCTCTCCAACGATCGTCCTTGCCGGGCCCACTGTTCTCTCCGCGGTAGGGGTGAACCTCCGCATGATGGCGTAAGGTGACGCTGGCGGTTCAATGTTGCAATCGCGGTCGTCCTCTCGGACGCGCGCAAAAAATCTGTCGAACTCACCATCGCCATCGTCCCGGCTGGGACGTCTTTTCC
>CAVRMY010000031.1:0-49011 GCA_963721935.1 uncultured Alphaproteobacteria bacterium | reverse complement strand
GACCGGTGCTCTACCAATTGAGCTACACTCCTAAGAGGAAGCGGCATCGCCGCCACTCCCCGCGCCGTTTCAAGCATAGGCTGCGGCCGGATTGCAAGGGCGAAGCAGCCACCCGCCCGTCCGAGCGAAATCTTCCCAAGCCGCGCCGTCTCGGCCAAACTGTCGATAAACGGAACGCTGAACGACCAGCGGGAAAAAAGGATGAGAAAATGACCGCGCAAACCGCCGCCAAACGTCCCACCACGCCACAGGCGCCACCGCTTCCCCAGGCAAAGCCGGAATTGATCGGGCTGTCGCATCAGGGCCTGCAGCGCATGTCGGACATCTTCAAGCGCGAGATCGACAAGGGAACGTTGCCGGGCGTCACGGTGATGGTGGCGCGCCGCGGCCAGATCGGCTGGTTCGATGCGCTTGGCAGGCAAAATCCGTCGCAAGCCACCCCGATGGCGAAAGATGCGATCTTTCGCATCTTCTCGATGACCAAACCGGTCGTCTCGGTCGGCGTCATGATGCTGCTGGAGGAAGGTCATTTCCTGCTCGACGACCCCATTGCCAAATTCATCCCGGAGTTTGCCGGCCAGAAGGTCGGCGTCGAGACCAACGGCAAGCTCGAACTCGTGCCCCTGCAACGGCCGATCACGATCCAGGATCTGCTCCGCCACACTTCCGGCATCACCTACGAGCACACCGGCAATGGCCTGGTACATCAGCTCTACCAGCAGTCGCGGGTGCGCAGCCGCAAGATCAGCAATGCCGAACACGCCGCGCTGGTCGCAAGCATGCCCCTGATCTGCCAGCCGGGCAGCGAGTGGAATTACAGCCGCTCCACCGACATTCTCGGCCGCCTCATCGAAGTCGTCAGCGGCAAAACGCTCGGCGCATTCCTCAACCAGCGTATTTTTGCGCCGCTGCAGATGAGCGAAACCGGCTTTCACGCCGAAAGCGAGAATGCCCATCGCCTCGCCGAGCCGTTTCCGACCGACCCGTGGGGCGGCGAACCGGTGCAGCTCTTCAACATGCTCGAGAAGCCCGCGATGGAATCCGGCGGGGGCGGTCTCGTCTCCACTGCGACGGACTATTCGCGGTTCTGCCAGATGCTCCTCAATGGCGGCGCGCTGGATGGTGTCAGGATCATCGGCCGCAAGACGCTGGAACTGATGACGTCGGATCATCTCGGCGAGAGCGTCAAAATCCAGGGCGCGCTGATCCAGCCCGGCCACCGCTTCGGTCTCGGCTTCGGCGTGCGCACCCAAGGCGGCATCGCGCCGTTCATGGGCTCGGTCGGCCAGTTCTTCTGGAGCGGCATTGGCGGCACCTTCTTCTGGATCGACCCCCGCGAAGACCTGTTCGCGATATTCATGTCGCAAGCCCCCGGCCAGCGGGTCTATACCCGCACGCTGGTGCGCAACCTGGTCTATGCAGCAATCGAGTGAGGCCACCGCCGGATTCCGCGTCCACTATCCTTGCGGAACACCGCCGCCTCTCAGCTGATCGTCGCGCCGCCGTCGATCACGATGGTCTGCCCGGTCGTGAATGTGCCCGCGCGCGAGGCAAGAAATACCGCGGCACCGGCGATCTCGTCGGGCTCGCCGATCCGCAGGAGCGGCGAACGCGCGGTGGAAGCTTTCAGCGTCTCGGGATTTTCCCACAGGGCGCGGGCAAAATCGGTCTTGATCAGGCCGGGCGCGATGCAGTTCACGCGGATGTTGTGCTTGCCGTATTCGCAGGCGAGGTTGCGCGCAAGCTGCATGTCGGCAGCCTTGGAAATTGCGTAGGCGCCAAGAACCGTCGAGCCCTTCAGTCCGCCGATAGAGGAGATGATCGTGATCGATCCGTCCTTCCGCCCGATCATCTGCGGCACCACCAGCGAAATCAGCCAGTGATTTGAGACGATGTTATTGTCCAGGATCTTGCGGAACTGCTCGTCGGAAATTCCCGCCTGCGGACCGTAATAGGGGTTTGACGCGGCGTTGCAGACCAGCGCATCGATCTTGCCGAAGGTGCGGTTGGTTTCCTCCACCAGATGCTGCAGTTCATCCCTGGTCGAGATGTTGGCGGCGAGCGCGAGCGCCACCTGCTTGCCGGCCTTGTCGTTGATCGCCTTCGCCACCTCGTCGCAGGCCGCCTGCTTGCGCGAGGAAATGACGACTTTGGCGCCATGCTCGGCCATCCTTTCGGCAATGGCGCGGCCGATGCCGCGCGAGGAGCCGGTGATGACGGCAACTTTTCCCGACATGTCGAACAAGGTCATGTTTGTCTCCTCCATTGTTGACCCGGCGGCTGGCGCGCCGGCTTGAATCAGCTTCAGGCGAGTTTACTCGCGGTCGCGATCTCCGGTCCCGCCGGTTGATGCATCGCGTTGTGCGAGGCATCCGCGATCCACGGCTGCTGATTGACCATGGGGACGCGCCAGCCGCTGTGGTCGGCGCTTGCCAGGTAATCGAGCCGCGTCACGGAGCAATTGTCGATGGTGAAAGCCAGTCCCCTCTCCGGCTGACCGCCAAGCGCAAGCCCGATCGCCGCCTTGACGGTCCCGCCATGGGCGACCGCGATCACGTCCCTGCCGGCGTGTTGGGTGTTGATCCCTGCGATTGCGCCGCAAACGCGGTTGTACAAATCCAGAAAACTCTCACCGCCGGGCGCCCGATCGTCGATCGGCGCGAACCAGTAGCTGCCGACCGCGATGGGGCGGGAGGCAAAGAAAGCGGCGCGGTTCAAACCCTGCCATTGCCCGAGATGCTGTTCGGCGAAGGCCGGTTCGTGATGCAGCCGCTCCGGCCTTGGAAATCCCGCCGACCAGATTGCCTCCGCCGTCTGATGCGTACGTTTGAGATTGCTGGCGTACCAGACCGCATCTGGCGGCAGGATCTTGCCGACCGCTTCGAACACGACGCGGTCGGAGGTATCGCAACCGATGTCGGTCTGACCGTAAATGCAGCCGCCGTCGTTTCGCACCGGCGCGTGACGCACCCACCACCAGCGGGTCGCGACAACGCCGGAGGGAACGGCGTGTTGCGCGACGAACGGCGCGGCTTCGTTGGACATCACGGGGACCCTTTATTAGTGTTATTGGTATTGTCGTACGTCAAGCCACACGGCGCCTCAAGCGGCTTTTCAACGTTTGATATCTTGTTTGAAAATTTCGCAAGGCGGCAAGCTGATGAAGTTGACGCGCTTTCTGCGCGCAGATGCATATGAGAGAGTCCCGGACAAAAACTGAGCAGGGAGAAACACATGGGCCGCCTCGAAGGTAAATCCGTGATCATCACCGGCGCCGGCAGCGGCATCGGGCGCGCGGCGTCGCTGTTGTTCACCAGGGAAGGAGCAAGGCTGATCGCCGTCGACCGCGCGGAAAGTGTCAGGGACACCGTCGAGCAAATACGCAAGGCCGGCGGTACCGCCGAGGCCGTGGTGGCGGACGCGGGTTCCGAAAAGGACGTCGTTGCCTTCATCGACAAGGCGATCTCCGCCCACGGGCGACTGGATGCAATCTGGGCCAATGCCGGCGTCAGCGGCGGGCTGGTGCCGCTTGCAGAGCAGACCGTGGAGCATTGGCAGGAGATCCTGCGCATCAACCTGATCGGGCCGTTTCTCGCCGTCAAATATTCCATCCCGCACATGATAAAGCAGCGTGGCGGCTCGATCGTCTGCACGGCGTCTGTTGCCGGTCTGAAATCCGGCGCCAGCGGCCATCCCTATGCAGCGAGCAAGGCCGGCGTCATCAGCCTGGTGCAAACCACGGCTTATTCGCTGTCCGGTACGGGGGTTCGGATCAATGCGATCTGCCCGGGCTTGATCGAGACCGGCATGACCAAGCCGATCTTCGAAAATGCAAGGGAACGCGGCACCGACAGCAAGATCGGCCAGCTCAATCCACTCAAACGCGCGGGCCAGCCGCATGAACTCGCCGCGATGGGACTGTTCCTGGCAAGTGACGAGGCCTCCTACGTCAACGGTCAGGCAATCCCCGTCGATGGCGGCCTCACCGCATCGATGCCGTATACGGGAAAGCCGATTTAAACCAGGCGTTAGCCCTCCATTGTCATTGCAATGACGAACCCCGGTCTTCCCGTCATTGCGAGCAAGCGGGTCGTGCGAACGCGCGCCCGATGACAGGCTCCAGAAGCAATCGATGGCAGGACCGAATAAGGTGCCAGATGGATTGCTTCGATGCTCGAGCTCCTCGCAATGACGGTCTCGAAGCGGACGGTCCTCTGGATTGTTGCGTGCGGCGAACTCGGCGCCGTTGTCGGACAGGATCTCAGCAACTCGAGCCCGTAAGTGACGATTGCGGGTGTTGATTCATCTTCATTCGTTTTGAACGATGACGGGCAGTCCGCCTTTTTGCGGCAGGCCGCTCACCATCGGCCCAGTCCAGCGCTGAACAGTTTGTGGATGCCCAGTAGCATGATCGACACCAGCACCTTCATCGGGCCGGGTGGCGCCAGGAACACTTGTTGCGCGGTAATTGGTGCAGAGGTCGACGAAGATGACGCCGACTCACATACGACGTTTGTCCTCGATAATACGACGTTTATCCTCGCGCATCGCCGGCGTGCGGCGGTTCAGTTGATAGCGTTTGCAGGTCACCCGGTAGATCGTCGAAGGTGAGGGTAGCGTGTCGCGCCGCTCGCGCAAGGTGGCATGGATCTCGTAGCGGTTCATCCCCCGCTTCCGACACGCAACAATATCGGCCTCGATACCTTGCGGTTCGCGCCGTTCCTTCCACTTCGGCCCGCGCCGCCGCGGCAAAAGATCCGCCTCCTCGCCGCTCTGCAGATAGCGGTTGTAGTATTTCCGAAACGTCTGGGAACAGGTCCCGTGATGCCGGTAGAAGTCTCCCACCCGGCGGAACGTGGCCGACCGCCCCGCCTTCACAGCCTCGTATTCCGGTATCAAAAATCGCCATTTCTGAAGGTAATTCCGCTCAATCGTCCGGTCGTAGCTATTGTCTCGCATCGAATCCTCCTGCAGGAGAATTCAATCACCGAATTAGTGAACTTGCACAATTGCGAGCCAACGGGTCGCGCGAACGCGCGCCCGATGACAGGCTCCACGAAGCAATCCATGGCAGGACCGAATAAGGTGCCAGATGGATTGCTTCGGAGCTCACGCTCCTCGCAATGACGGCGGCGGCGTCCTCGGTCGTCATCGCGAGCGGTGAGCGAAGCGATCCAGCACTTGGCCGAAATGAGATTCCGGTTTGCTTCATTGCGTTCGCTGACAATGACAAGCGTCCGCATTCCCGCGGCAGGTTATGCCCGAGTTTTGTCAAACATCACCCTCTGGCAAGGAGGGCGCAGGGAATGCCGGGTGCTTCATCCGCACCCGCAGCCTTGCGTGCGAAGAATGAAAGCACACAAGAATAGTCACCACAGGTTGGCCGAAACATTCCGGCATTCCCCGCGCGATGGTTTTACGGTTTCCTTCGTACTCTCCCCGGGGACCGGGCTTTCTTGCCCCCGTCGCCTGCAAGATCATTATCTCGCCAGCTTGATATCAGCGTCGGGATATCAGGACCACACGACTTCGCCGTCCGCGACAGCACCGCTCGTCTTGCGGCGCCATCGGCGTCCATCGCATCCCGCGCTCCACGTTCGTGACGACGCGTCCGCCCCTCCTGATGAGCGCGGGACGACAGTGCTCTATTGCTGTTTCTACCAAACGAAAAAGCTAAATATTTTTTGCAGCAGAGCTGGACACAACGGGCAAATCAGTGCCGCAAATCGTTGGGCGGATTAGCCGAAGGCGTAATCCGCCATCCCCGCGGCTCTGGCGGCGGATTACGCTGACGCTAATCCGCCCTACTGGGCTGCAGTAGGACATAGCCCGCGTGAGCGAAGCGATACGCGGGACCGAAAGAAGGAACCCCGGATGTCGTTCGCGCTCATCGGGGCTACGCCAATTCATCTCTTCTTCTGCAGAACGTCGAACCAGACGGCCAGACTGATGATCAGGCCCTTGATGATCAGCTGGTAGAATGACGAGACGCCAAGCAGGCTCATGCCGTTGTTGAGAACGCCAATGATCAGGGCGCCGATGATGGTGCCGCCGATCGTGCCAGAGCCGCCGGCAAGGCTGGTGCCGCCGATCACCACTGCGGCAATCGCATCGAGTTCGAACATCGTACCGAGATTGGGCGATGCCCCATTCAAGCGTGACGCCAGCAGGATTCCCGACAGCGCCGCCAGCAGCGAAACGATCACATAGACGATCAATTTCGTCTGATGAATGGGGATGCCCGAAAGCCGCGCCGCCTCCTCGTTGCCGCCTATCGCATAGAGACGCCGCCCGAACCTGGTGTAGCCGAGAACGAAGATGGCAGCGGCTGCGATAACGACAAATATCGCGACTGGAACGGGAAGGCCGTCACCGCGCCCAAAAACGTACAACGCAACGGCAAATCCGGCCGGCGCAATGACGAAGCCTGCCGACAGGCGCTTCGTGTTGACGCCGCCAGCCGATTTGTTGCGGTCGCCGAAGAAACGCAACAAGGCGATGAGATAGATCGCGACAGCGATTGCAAGTATCACCATGGTTGGGAGCGGCGAAATATAGGCGCCGCCAAGTGTGGCAAAGGATGGGTTGGCCACCGGGATCGAGCTGCCCCCGGAGAGCGTCAGAGCGATACCGCGCCCGATCGTCAGCATCCCGAGCGTGATGATAAACGGCGGAATGTTGTAGTGCGCGATCCAGAAGCCGTTCCACAGGCCGATGAGTCCGCCTACCGAGAACAGCGCAGCGGGAACGGCGATCCATGCGGGCAGCCCGTACTGCATCAGCAGGGTCACGACCACCGCGGCGACGCCCACGACGGAGCCCACCGACAGGTCGATGCCCGCTATCAGGATGACCATCGTCATGCCGACCCCGATGATGCCGACAACGGTTACCTGCCGCGCGACGTTGCTCAGGTTGCGGGCGGTGTGAAAGGTGGGATCGGCGATGGCAAGCGCGACCGTCAGAAGCACGAGCGCAATCAGCGTTGCGTTGGTTTTGACGAACTCCAGCACCTGATTTTGGTGCATCATTCCCCCATCCGGCGCGTGCCGGTCGCAAATTCCATGATCGTTTCCCTGGTCGCTTCATCACGCGCAAACTCCGACACGATGGCGCCTTCGTTCATTACGAGAATCCGGTCGCTCATCCCGAGGATCTCGGGCAGCTCCGAGGATATGATGATGATCGCCACGCCATCGGCCGCGAGGCGGTCCAACAGCCTGTAGATTTCGACCTTCGCACCGATGTCGATTCCGCGCGTCGGTTCGTCCAGGATGAAAATCTTCGGGTTGGTGTTGAGCCAGCGTCCCAGGATGATCTTCTGCTGGTTACCACCGCTGAGCGTGGCTACGACCGTGTCGATACCGGGTGTTTTCACGCCAAGCTCTCGGACAAACCGTTCCACCACGGCGCGTTCCCGGCCCGCGTCGATCACTCCCAGCCATGGCGCGCTGATGTTCTGCAATGCGGCGATCGTCGTGTTGAAGGCGACCGATTTGTCGAGGAAGAGGCCGAACGCCTTGCGGTCCTCGGTCAGAAGCGCAATTCCATGGTCGATCGCGTCACGGGGCGAGCGAATCTCGATCTTCGCGCCCTCAACCAGGACGTTACCGCGAGTTGCGTTGGGGTAAGCCCCGAAGATAGCGGAGACGAGTTCGGTTCGCCCCGAGCCCATCAATCCGGAAATGCCGAGGATTTCGCCGCGGTAGGCCGAGAACGACGTCGTCTTGATCCGCTTCTCGCCCGGCAAATCGGGATGGTCGACCTCGAGATTCCTGACCTGAAGGATCATTTCGCCGCGCCGGCGTGCGTTCCCTGGAAACATGTCGCGGATGTCGCGGCCGACCATTCTGGCGATGATCTGCTCGAGCGCGATGTCGCCGATCGCCGTGACGTCGCCGATGGTTCGCCCGTCTCGCAGGACAACGACGCGGTCCGCTATCTGTTTGATCTCCTCCATCTTGTGGGAGATGTAACACATGCAGACGCCGTCCCGCTTCAGCTTGCGTATGATCCTGAAAAGGTCGGCCACCTCCCTGTCGGTGAGCGCCGACGTTGGTTCATCGAGCACCAGAATGCTCGCGCGCTTCGACAGCGCCTTGGCGATTTCCACTATCTGCTGCTTGCCGACCGTCAAGCTCCTGACGCGATCGGTTGGCTCGAGGTCAGGGATGCCGAGCTCGTCAAGGAGGCACCTGGTGTCGGAATTGAGCCTTCGCCAATCGATCGCGCCCAGGCGGTTGGTCGGCTGACGGTCAAGGAAGATATTTTCCGCAACCGTCAATTCGGGAATCAGGTTGAATTCCTGCGAGATGATTGCAACGCCTGCCGCCTCGGCGTCGCGGGTGTTGTAGAACCGCTTGCCCTCTTCCCTGATGAAGATGTTGCCCTGATAGGTGGGAAAAGGTGAGATGCCGCAGAGCACCTTCATCAGTGTCGATTTGCCCGCCCCGTTCTCCCCCACCAGCGCGAGAACCTCGCCCGAGCGCGCCTCGAAATTGACGTTGTCGAGGGCCCTGACACCGGGAAACTCCCGGGTGATGTGCTCCATCCTGAGGACGACTTCGGACATCCGCACGGCCCGGGCGAGCTATTTTCCGTACACCTGCTGGCGAGTGTAAAAACCCTCGGCGATGATCGTGCTGTCGAGGTTGGCCCTGTCGACGAGGACGACGGGCGTGACGATGGTGGGCACGTCGACGGCGCCGTTATTGATGACCCTGTCGGCCTTGATCAAGGTCTTTGCATCCTTGTCCTTGTTCTGCGCCAGCGTCACCGCCGCATCGACGGCGCTTTCGGCAAGCGGGGTGATCTTTTTCCAGATCTCGGCAGCTTCCTTGCCCTGCGCGACAAATTGAATATTGACCAGGTCGGCGTCGGACCCGGCGACGAAAACCTTTTCGGCACTGGCCAGACCCTGGGCGTCGAGGGCCGCGATGACGCCGCGCGCCATTCCGCTGTTGTTGCAAATGACGGCGTCGATCGAGTTCCCGGATTTGGTCAAAAAGTTTTCCGCCGTTGCCATCGCCTTGTCGGGAGACCAGCCCTCGTGCGATTGATCGGCAATCAGCTTGAGATCGGGATTTTTCTTCAAGACCTCGAGAACCCCGCTGCTCATCGTGTTGGCGTTGGAGTCGCCGGGCTGTCCCCGGATCAGCGCGACGTTGCCCTTGACCGATCCGTATTTGGCCTTGAGCCACGCCACCATCGCCTCCGCCTGCAGCTTGCCGACCGCCCAGCTATCCTGCATCACCATGGCGTCGAGCGGACCGTTGAGGAGCATCGCATCGTAGCCGACCACCCGCACGCCGGCCCTGTGCGCCGAGGTCACCATGCCTCCGGCGGTGCCGGTATTGACCGGCTGCAGCACAATGACCTGCGCGCCCTGCGACAGCATGTTTTCGAACGCGGCGAGTTGTGTCTGCTCGTCGTTGTTGGCGGAATCAAAGATCACATCGGCGCCAAGCGCCTTGGCCCTGGCCAGAAACGCGGCCTTGTCTCGCTGGTAACGCTCTTCCTGCATGGTCTTGAGCAGGAAGCCGATCTTGATCTTATCGGCCGCGGCAGCCGGATCGACCGGGCGGGCAAGAGATACGGCCAAAAGGGCCGCCATCCCGCTCAAGATGAGCCTGCGTTGGAATTTCATGCTTCTCTCCCGGAAAACTTCGTTCGTCTTGTCGCTGCGGCAGCGCCAGTGGAGCAGCGCCATCCCACCGGGACAGTTTGAGGGTTGCTTTGCCGATTTGAACAGCAAGGCGCTCGCCGAACAGTGTTCGCGCGGACGCTTGACTGTCAAGCGGTCCGCGCAAACAGGCGCATCCTCCCACGGGCCCCCCGCGACCGGGCCGTGTGAGGATGTTTCGTGACAAGGCTTACCTGTGTTCAGCTCACGCTTTTTGTTCAGCTTACGCCGTTCAGCTCACGCTGTTCGGAGCGGCTGGGAGGCGCATGGAAGACGCTTCACCAAAACAGAAGGGCGCCTCCCTCGCCAGATACGACCACCGCTCCGCCATCGACAGCCACAAATCCCGGTTCTGTTGGTCGCTTTCGGCAAACCTCCGGCAGTGCGCCTCCTGAGCGCGACAATCCTGTAAATCAATCACGACCCCACCCCCGTGAAGCAGCCAATTTACAGAAAAGACTTTACCTGAGTCGCGACATCGGCGCACTTACGATTTGGGCTGTTCTGCGGCAAGCAGGCCGCACGCGCCCAAAGTTGATCGTCAGTCGCGTCCAGGAAATGGAGTTTTGACTTCCATGCGCCGCAGCAACGACCGCATCCTTACCAGCCACACGGGAAGCCTGCCGCGTCCGCCGGCGTTGACGCGGTTATATGCCAAGCGCGCGCGTGGCGAGGCAGTCGATTCGCTCGAGATCGAGCAGGCCGGCCTCGCCGCACTGCAGGCAATCATCCCGAAACAGATCGATGCCGGTATTGATATCGGCAATAATGGCGAGCAGCAGCGCGAGGGATTCTTCCTCCATGTCAGGCATCGAATGACCGGCTTCGGCGGAACCTGGAAGCGATGGCCGCGCGCCGATGTCGAGCGTTACCCCGTCTTCAAGCAGGCGATGGAACAGCAGAATGCGTCGCGGGAAATGGTCTCCAGCTTCGCACCCCCCAAGGCGATCGGCGAGATCAACTATATCGGCGCGGCGGAGGCTGAGCGTGAATGTACCGATTTTCGCAACGTGCTGGACAAGCGCAAGGCCGCCGGCGAATGCGGATTTGTCGAAGCATTTCTCACCGCACCCTCCCCCGGTATCGTCGTCGCCGCGATCCGCAACGAGCACTACGATACCGAGGAGGCCTACCTCGCAGCCGTCGGCCGCGCACTGCAGGTCGAATACGAGACCATCGTCGCCAAGGGCTTCCTGCTCCAGCTCGACTGCCCCGATCTGGCGCTCGAGCACCACATTTCGTTTCAGGATCGTCCGAAATCCGACTTCCTCGGCTTCGTCGAGCGAGTGGTTGGGGCGATCAATGAGGCGTTGCGCAACATTCCCCGCGACAGGGTGCGCATGCATGTCTGCTGGGGCAATTACGAGGCGCCGCACGATCGCGACGTTCCGCTCGCCGACATCCTGCCGCTCATCGCGCGGATGAACGTCGGCGCCCTGGTGCTGCCGTTCGCCAATCCGCGACACGCCCACGAAGTGCGATGCCTTCAAGGGCACGCGATCGCGGACGACCAGATCGTCGTCGCAGGCGTCATCGATTCCACGACCAACTTCGTCGAACATCCGGAAGTGGTGGCGGAGCGGCTGGAACGTGTGGTCAAAACGCTCGGCGACCGCAGCCGCGTCGTCGCCGGAACGGATTGCGGGTTTGATACTTCTGCGGGCGCCGGCCGCGTCGCCGAGGACGTGGTGTGGGCGAAACTTGCGGCCTTGAGCCAAGGCGCCAGGATCGCCTCAAGCCGGCTTTTTGGATGAGCCGCGGGGAGCCGGCGCCCGTGTCCGCCGGGCGCAACCATGGCAGCGCAGGATGGCCATGAACGAGTGACCTCGCTCAAAGCCGCTCCAGGCGGTAAAATAATATTTTCAATCAGCGTGCAGCCGTCACTCTGTGCAGCCGTCACTTTGCGTCGGCGACGTTCCTCAGCACGATTTCCGACAGTCTGACCACGAGCTTTCGAAGCCGGGCATTCTCCTCGAGCAGAGAGACAACGTCGTCGTCCGTGAATTCGTCAAAGGTATCGTCTTCACGCCCAAATGGCGATCCATCAATCCGTTCTTGTATGTTGTGCAGCGGTTGTGCGGGTACCATGGCCAAATCCCCAATACTAGATAGCCGAAACGCGCCCCCAGAAGCCCCAACCTGCAGCAAGGGTGATTTGAGTCGGGGGCGGATTTGAGACCGAAATTGGAATCTGTTGCGACGCCAGACGCGCGGCCGTCGCTGTGGTGCCGGCGAATCGTTTAGCGGCTTCCTGCCGCGCTGAAACGACATTTGCAGTTGCGCAATTCCAGATGTCGCTGCCCAGATTGGGCCGCATTTGGACGCAGCGCGCGGTCAATTGGACAAGCTTATTGCCCTTTAAAAAAGCGGCGTTCATTTGCAATTCGTCAACTTCTCGATCTTACCACGGGCCTACCTCGGCGGAGGCACCGTCCGTATCCGAAACGGAGTGACCGGATGCCCGTCGTGGTCATTGCCGCCTTGATTGTTTCGACCTTGTCGGTGTCGCCCGGTACCGCGAGCGGCTGCGCTTGCAAGCCTGAAGCACTTCAGCATGCCGGCGGGCTGGTCGAGACGCCGGCGGCAAATGATACCGAGCAGGCGCCGTCGGCAGGCCGCTGCGAAGCGGTCGACCCGGGGGATTCGGCGATCGCCTCGCGCTGCGAGGAGTTCGCGCGCGTCATCCTCCGCGCCGAAAGCAGGGGCGAATCGCCCGCCATGCGCAGCGCTATCGCTCTGGTTGCGATCGTAATCGTCGCGATGCTGGGCACCATCGAGGTTTTGTTCCGCTGCACGATTTACGAACGGCCAAGTTCCGCAGATCATCGCCAAACGCGGAAGAAGGGAGTAAAAAAGCGCCGAAGCTCAATGGGGGCCGATAAGGCTGATAAGAATGCCATCTGATCGAAAAGGACGCTGGCGCATGCCGGCAGCCTTCGTGTTCCTGTTCGCCTGTTTCGGAGCCGGAGCCTACTACGTTCCCGAACTGGTCAAGCTTCAGGAGCGCGCCACCGCACGCGAGACCCAGGCAGCATTGCAAGGCATCAGCGATGCGGCCCAACTGGAAGCAGCGCTTTCCCAACACCCCACCAACAGGCTGTTGCGTCTGATGTCGATGGCGACAAAGGCCGCCGACGAGACGCGGGCCGCCACAGAAAATCTGACCGGCGAAATCGAACCCCCGTCGATTGCAAAGAACGTCGATTTCGGCAGGGCGAGCCGCAGCGATCTCGAGGCCCTGCGCGGCGACCTGAGGACGGCGCAAACCAACGCGATCAGCTTCTTGCCGCGCTATGTCGCCCTCTTCAAGACCGAGCGCGACAAGGTCGAACGCCATGCGCACTCATTGCATCTGGACAACGACACCGTCACCAGCCTGCTGGCTGGTATCGACAGGCGGCACGCGAAGATGATCGAGCTTGTTTCGAGGCAGTTGGCGGCGCGCGCCGAATATTATCGGACCTACGAGAAATATGTCGCCCTTCTCGCCGGCGAATTCGGTTCCTACAAGGTGGTCGACGGACGATTCATCTTCCCGCTTCAACGTACCGTCGAACGCTACAATGTGGCTGCGAATGCGATGACGGCTTCGGCAACGCGCCTGGCCGAGCTGGAAGAGGAAGGCAAGGCATCGAAGGAGGCGGTGCAGGAAGAGTGGCAGCAGTTCGTCAACGCCAGATGACGAATCCGGGATCGCTTACACTGCACCCGCCTTCTGCGCGTATTCCCAGGAAGCCCTGGACAGCGGCACCGTGCGCGCGGCCAACTCCATCGCCTTGGCGCTCGCCGCGGTGCCGTCGCGAATGCGCCCGGCAATACCTTGCGTGATGCAGGCAAGTCGGAACAGGTTGTAGGAAAAGTACCAATTCAGGTCCGGCACGGCGCTGCCGGTAGCGTCGCAGTAGATTTGCGCGGCTTCTTCAAGGGTTGGAATGTTCAATGCCTTGAGGTCGGCTTGGGCAAGCCCCGGCATGGTCCACTGCATCAAAAGATAGGTGAAGTCGGCCATGGGATCGCCAAGCGTGGAGAGCTCCCAGTCCAGCACTGCAACTACCCGCGGCTCGGTCGAGTGGAAGATCATGTTGTCGAGGCGATAGTCGCCGTGAACTACCGAGACGCGCTGCTGCTGCGGCACCGTGCGCGGCAGCCACTCGATCAGCTTCTCGACTTCGGCGATGTGCTCTGTTTCGGACGCACGGTACTGCTTGGTCCAGCGATCGACCTGGCGGGCGAAATAATTTCCGGGTTTGCCGAAGGAGCCGAGACCGATCGCCTCGGGGTCATAGGTGTGCAGCTTCGCCAGCGTCTGGATCTTGCTGGTGAAGATCGCGCGCCGCGCCTCTTTCGTCTGGCTCGGGAGCGTCGGGTCCCAGAACACCCGCCCCTCCTCCATCGACATGATGTAGAAGGCCGATCCAATCACCGCATCGTCGGTGCAAAGCGCGTAAGCCCTGGCGACCGGAAACCCCTGGCGGCCCAGCGCCGAGATGACGCGGAACTCGCGGTCGACCGCATGCGCCGAAGGCAACAGCTTTCCGAACGGCTTGCGCCGCATCACGTAAGATCGAGACGGCGTGTCGAGCCGGTAGGTCGGGTTCGACTGACCGCCCTTGAACTGCAGGACGCTCAGCGGCCCCCGATAACCCTCGACATGCTCACCCATCCATGCCGTCAAGGCGCGCCTCGTCGATCCGGTGCCGCTCCTCGACCGGTTTGGTGCCGGAAAACTCCTCGTCCTTTCTGACGCCTTCGGTCACGGTGACGCTCCCATTGCTCTGGAAGCGCCACCCGGGCGCCCCGGCTAATGCGTGTTGGGAGCGTTTGCATACTTCCGAAGTTCAAGTCTGGCAATGGCGCGGTTATGAACCTCGTCCGGGCCATCCGCCAGGCGCATGGTGCGCATCGAGGCGTAGTCGCGCGCAAGGCCGGCATCGTCCGACACACCGGCGGCGCCGAACGCCTGAATGGCGTGATCGATGATCTTCAGCGCCATGTTGGGTGCGGCGACCTTGATCATGGCGATTTCGAGCTGCGCGGTCTTGTTGCCGACCTTGTCCATCATGTCGGCTGCCTTCAGGCACAACAGCCGGTTCATCTCGATGTCGGTGCGAGCTTCCGCAATGCGCTGTTCCCAAATCGAATATTCGATGATCTTGCGGCCGAAGGCAGTGCGCGACGACAACCGCTTCACCATCTTCTCCAGCGCCTCCTCGGCCTTGCCGATGGTGCGCATGCAATGATGGATGCGGCCGGGACCCGAACGTCCCTGCGCGATCTCAAAGCCCCTGCCCTCGCCGAGCAGGATATTGCTGGCGGGAACACGGACGTTCTCGAGCAGCACCTGGGCATGGCCGTGCGGCGCATCGTCGAAGCCGAACACCGGCAACAGCTTTTCGACCGTGATGCCGGGTAAGTCCAGCGGCACCAGGATTTGCGACTGCTGCTGGTGGCGCGGTGCGCTCAGGTCGGTCTTGCCCATCACGATGGCGATCTTGCAGCGGGGATCGCCGACGCCCGACGACCACCATTTGCGGCCGTTGATGATATAGTGATCGCCATTGCGCTCGATGCGGGTTTCGATGTTGGTGGCGTCGGAGGACGCGACCGCGGGTTCCGTCATCAGGAAGGCGGAGCGGATTTCGCCATCCATCAGCGGCCGCAGCCATTGCCGCTTGTGCTCCCTGGTGCCGTAGCGCATCAGCACTTCCATGTTGCCGGTATCCGGTGCGGAGCAATTGAACACTTCCGAAGCCCAGCCGATGTGGCCCATTTCCTCGGCCAGCGGCGCATATTCGAGATTGGACAACCCCGCACCGCGGAATTCGTCGTCCTCATGCGAGGACGGCGGCATGAACATGTTCCAGAGCCCTTCGGCCCTCGCCTTCTTCTTCAGCTCCTCGACGATCGGGATCACCTTCCAGCGCGGCCCCGTTTCGTCCTGCTCGCGGTAGATGGGGACGGCGGGCCGGACATGCTTGGTCATGAACGACTGCACACGGCTGAGCCATTCTTTCTGACGATCCGACATGTTGAAGTCCATTGGGCGTTCCTCACATTTGGACAGGAATTTTGGCGGCACTGTCTCCCCGCCGCCGGCTCACCGCAAGAACTGTTTGTCGCGCCGCCGTCAAATCGACGGCCGCCGGCAAAGCGGTCGCCGGAGCGACGATGCGTCACGCGCATTGACATTCCCACGTTCAAACCATAGTTTCATACAATTGTTTGAATTGCAATGCCTCCTACCGGGCCATGAAATGCCGTCAGACCGGACCCGAGCATCCATCCTTGACGCCGCCGAGCGGCTCTACGCCGACCGCGGCTTCTCCGACGTCACCTTGCGCGACATCGTCGCCGCGGCCGGCGTGAACCTTGCAGCGGTGAACTACCATTTCGGCTCCAAGGACGAGTTGATCGCCGAACTGTTCGTGACGCGCAGCATTGCCACCAATCGCGAACGGCTGAACGAGTTGAAGGCGGCGGAAACCGCGGGCGGCGGGCGCGCGGATATCGAGCTGATACTCCGCGCGCTGGTGGGACCGACCATGCGCGGATGCCTGGGCCCGGAAAGCGAACGCTCGACCGCGGCGCGGTTCATGATCCGTGCCTCGATTGAATTGGTACCGCCGATCCGCCGCATCAAGAACCGCGAGATCGACCACTTGCGGAGATTCGCCGCCGCCATGCGCCGGTCCCTGCCCGATTGCAGCGAGGCCGATCTCTATTGGGGACTGCATTTCGCGCTTGCCATGGCGCACCAGACCATCCGCGACAGCGAGCGCCTGGCAAAGCTCTCGGAAGGCAAATGCGACCTCAACGACATCGATGGCGTCATCGAGCGCATCGTCTCGGTCTCGGTGATGGCGTTGACGGGTGGCGGAATAGAGGCAAAAGGCAACCCGCCCGCTGGACTAGTCGCACGGGGAGCACGATGATCCTGGCGCGCTGCTTACCCAACGAAGAAGCCAGTCACCCCAAATTCATTAGCGAAATCAGCACTGCACGCTAGTTTTGCACAACTCGTTCGTTATCGTCTGGTCATAACGGGGAAAACCGGGATGCGCCCTCTCCTTCCGCACTACTGACCGAGACAAAAGATTGTCGTCGCCGGCGTTCAAATTGCGCCATTTACCAGAATCGGTCGTATAGTTTAGAGATGACTAAGAGCGATCTCATTCTGTCTCTAGTACGGGCAGGCGCGGCTGGCGACAAGAGCATGCTTCGCTCGACGGTCGAAGCAATGATGGCTGATGAGCGCGCGAAGAGTCACCACATTTTGGCTGACAGGCTTGAGCGTGCGCTGCAGGCTGTGGCGGTTACGCCACCAAGCTTGGTTACATCCACGCGCAACCAACAATCCACGGGCAGGGACATCATACTTGAAGTTACGCCTCGAATATCTTTTGAAAACCTGGTGCTAACGTTGCCAGCCGTAAAAGAGGGCCATCAACTAATAGAAGAACACGTTCGCGCTGACGTTTTACGGGCCAACGGCTACGAGCCGCGGAATCGTATACTTTTGTCAGGCCCCCCGGGAAATGGAAAAACATCATTTGCCGAGGCAATAGCTGAGTCGCTCGCACTACCCTTTTTCGTGGTTCGCTATGACGCTCTGGTAGGGAGCTATCTTGGAGAGACGAACTCCCGGCTCCGCGCTTTGTTCGATTATGTACGCACACAATCTTGCGTTCTATTTTTCGATGAATTTGATGCGATTGGTAAAGAGCGTGGCGACACACATGAGACGGGAGAAATAAAGCGGGTCGTGTCTTTTCTTCTAATGCAAATCGACCAACTGCCAAGTTATGTCGTGACGATCGCCGCAACGAACCATGCGGAGCTGCTTGATCGAGCGGTATGGCGCCGCTTTCAAATTCGAATTTCGTTTCCTGCGCCCCAACTGAACGAGAGCGCTTTCTTTCTAGATAAGATGATGCATCGGTGGCCTCAGCGCCCAAGAGTTTCGGCCAAAATCTTATCCGCGATGCTCGGCGCATCTTCCTACGCCGAACTCAGCGATTTCTGTCAGAACGTTCGTCGCAGACAAATCTTAGGGCTTGGCGAGGTCGACATCAATTCGGCAATCTCCACTGAGATTGATTTGTGGGCAAAACGCGTAACCCCCGAGAAAGGTCATGGTGGTCGATCCGAACAAGCCATTATTGCGCCTCGCGATAAGCGACCCCGCAGCAAGAACAAGAGGCGCTCCAAGAAACGTTCCTAAACCTCCACTTTATTCTCGATCCGCGCAAGCGGCAAACTTCGGTCCTCGTTTCCGGCAACTAGGAGCAGCATTAGATCGTGACATCAACGGTCTAGCATTGAGGCGGGACCCAGCCGCACTGGCACCTGAACGACTTCTAGTTTTCGAATTACGCGGGTCAATTGGCACTTTTGCTAACGCGGTCAAAAAGGTCCCTGGACTCGAACTGATCGACGAAGAGGAATTAGGCGCAGACGATAGAGATACTGCTCCAACTGTTTATTTGATGGTCCCCAATGGCATGGCCCTGAGGCAAATTGTGTCGCTCTGGGAAATATGGCGATCCGGCGGGAAACTTCCGCGAGGTTTTACACCGTGGCGAGATGTTTTTGCGACACTCCGGGACATCCGTCCGTGGAATGCTACTGATCGATTATTGGACGAGGAACGCGATATCCTAGCGGCAGAAATCTCGGCGTTGGCAAGCGATGCCCCAGTTCGCCTTGAGGTCGAACTTGTATTTCGACAATCCGCGGAAATATCAGAAGCGAGCGAAGGTAGTGTGCGGCACGCGATCACTACCGCCGGCGGCTCTGTCGTAAGCAGATGTCGAATTCCCGAAATCTCTTACCATTCGCTGCTCGCTGAACTTCCTGTGAGTGAGGTTCGGCAAATCATTGAGCGATCGGCTGCGACGGTAGCGGGCCTTGAGCCCGTAATGCATATAAGACCACAGAGCATAGCATCTACCATTGAGGCGTCCGATCCAATCGAAGCAGAGCCTTTCCCGATTGATGTTACCGTGGAACAAAATCCAATTTTGGCGTTGCTCGATGGAGTACCGGTCGCACAGCATCCTCTAATCGCAGGTGCGGTCGTGTTGGATGATCAGTTCAGCCTAGAGCCCCAAACGCAGGTTGCTGATCGTGTGCACGGGACCGCCATGGCGTCGTTGATACTGCGAGGAGATCGAAATCTAAATGAGCAGACAATAGGGAGACGGATTCATTGCGTTCCCGTTCTGGGACCCGGGGATCGTTTTCCAAGCGATAGGTTAATTGTCGATCTGATTTACCAGGCAGTTCTCGCGATGCGCCAAGGTGACAAGCCAACGGCTCCAAACGTCATCATCATAAATCTATCGCTCGGGAATCCCCGCAAACCTTTTTATACGAAATTATCTGCTTGGGCGCGATTGGTTGATCGACTTTCCCACCAGTTTGGTATCCTCTTTTTAATAAGCGCGGGAAATTACGACGGCGTGTTTTCCATCCCTGCCTATGCCTCTATGGGGGATTTTGAAAATGCGCACCCTATAGACCGCGCTCAGGCCACGATTGGAGCACTCGGACAGATCGCAGCGCGCCGCAAGCTCTTGTCACCGTCGGAATCGGTAAACGGGCTAACTATCGGTGCCGCTAACTCTGATAACGTTTCCACCGTCGACAGGCGCATGGCGCGAGCAAACGTCGATCCGTTTCCACAGACCGCAATGTCCAATGCATCTAGTGCCCTAGGTCCTGGATTTGCAAACAGCGTGAAACCCGATCTCTTGCTACCAGGAGCAAAGGAACACCTCACAACGTCCACGAGCGGAGCCGGTCTTTCAGTCCGCCCAACAAGTGGAATGCGGCCTTACGGCCTGAAGGTTGCTGCTCCGCCACGCTCGGGAAGTAACAACTGGGAGCATTACACTTCCGGAACGAGCGCAGCAGCCGCGTTGGCATCAAGACTCGGCCATCAAGTACATGACGCACTCGAAGCCGCTTATGGAGCACAGTTCCTTTCGTCGCCCGGCGCTCAACGAGCCGTACTTCTAAAGGCACTTGTTGTGCACACCGCTACGTGGCCAGAAAGCACATCTGATCTAATAAAAACTGTTATCGGCCCACTCGATGGCAGAAAACATGTTGAACAACGAGATAATATAAGACGCTTTCTAGGTTACGGATTTGCAAGCCCGGATGATGCTATCTCTTGCGCGAGCGACCGTGCAACATTCTGGGCAATCGGCCACTTGACACGGGATCAGGCCGTGAGCGTAGATGTTCCTATACCCGTGTGTGTGAATGGCCGTGCTGCCCCACACTCGATGTCAGCGACGCTCGCATGGTTTACACCTGTTTTGTCGAACAGACAAAGCTATCGAGCTGTCAGATTGAGTTTGGGCGAGCCATCGAATCTACCGTTACTGCGCCTTGACTACGCAAAGGGCCAGCCTGATCAAAATCAGACGCGCAGAGGAACGATTATTTCGCGACGATGGGAAGGTACAAGAGCGCCGGCGGTTGCTCAAAATCAAACAAGTAGCATAACAGTACAGCGCGAGAACGATAGCGGGTCACCTGTGGATGAAAGTGTCCCGTTTGGGCTCGCGATAACCTTTTCGATGCCAGGCGCAGTAGAGATTTATGATGAAGTGCTCGCGCGGCTTGGCGTTCGCCCTCAAATTCCCGCTCGACCCTAATTGCCTGATTGTTCTTCAGGCCGACGGGTTCTACGCTGGACGTTGCGGCTAGGAAAGCCCGATTATCTCGCGCGCTTCGGCGGGCGTCGC
The DNA here is from genome assembly GCA_963721935.1 of uncultured Alphaproteobacteria bacterium. Classification (GTDB taxonomy): domain Bacteria; phylum Pseudomonadota; class Alphaproteobacteria; order Rhizobiales; family Xanthobacteraceae; genus Bradyrhizobium. Next base: position 28,572 of record CAVRMY010000031.1, on the reverse strand, counting down.
AATCGTGGCGCCCAGGCTCTTCAAAATGAGCGCCGCGTGACCTACGAGTTCGGCGTTGCTCCTGGCGAGAACGCCTTTTGCCATATAGAGGTTGTCCTCGAGCCCGACCCGCACGTGCCCGCCAAGCAGATAGGATTGCGCCACCATCGCGAATTCGGAACGGCCGATGCCGAAAGCGGCCCAGATCGAACCCTCCGGCAGCAGGTCGCGAGCATACATCATCGTTTCCGGCGACGGATCGAAGCCGTATTTGACGCCAAGCACGAGCGTGCACAGCGGCGGCCCCTGCAACGTCCCGTCTGCGATCAGATCGCGCGCCAGATGGATGTCCCCGGAATCGAACAGCTCCAGTTCCGGCAACACGCCTGCCGCGCGCATGCGCGCTGCCATCCTGCGCACGTTGGGCGGCGTGTTGATCACGACCTGCCCGGCGGAATTCATCGTGTTGAGGTCGAGCGTGCAGATTTCCGGCTGCAGCAGTTCGATGTGCTCGATGCGCTTCTCCGGCACCATCAAAGTGGTGCCGGGACCTGCGACCTTGGGATCTTGCTCCGACGGCACGAACCGTCCGCCTGGTCCCGTGGTGAGGTTGATGATCAAGCGCTTGTCGCGGGCGCGGATGCGGTCCATCACGTCACGATAGAGATCGATCGACATCGATGGACGGCCGGTTTCGGGATCGCGCACATGGATGTGGGCGATAGAGGCGCCCGCCCCTGCCGCCTCGAGCGCGCTGTCGGCGATCTGCTGCGGCGTGATCGGCAAATACGGCGACTGCTCCGGGCGCGTCAGGTTTCCGGTGATCGCGCAGGTGATGATGACCTTCTGATGCGGTTGACGTGCCATCCGAAATACCTCGTGCCGTCGACGTGAACGCCCTCAGCTTTTCTTCCTGGCGGCTTTTTTTGCGGCCTTCGCTTCTGCCGCCTGCCTGATTTCTTCGACAGCCCTCTTCATCGACCGTGCGTAGCTGTCGGCAGCATTCTCGGCAGTGATCTGCAGGCGTCTTGCGGCAGCACCCGCCATCAAAAGCGTGGTTTTGGCGGTTTCCCTGAAGCGTTGCCTCGTCTCGCCGGTCTTGGCCTTGGCCGCCAACGCAATCAGCCTTGCATGCCGCTTTCGCGCAGCCGCCATCAGGGTCTTGTGCTGCTTCCTTGCGATTGACCGAATGACAACGTCGAGGTCTGCTTCAGCCATTCTTGTTTTCCTCAAACGGCAGTGTGGGGGGTTTGGCAGGACGGGGTTGGCAGGACGGGCTCGGGCGCGCGCCGGAACGCTTGAAGGGAGCAGGACGTTCTTGCTCAGGCGGGAAGTCGATGAATTCGGCAACAGCTATAACAGCCATTTTGATTTTCTGCACCGGCATTTTAACCATGGTTGTCGGGCCGGCGTCGGCGCGGCAACCAAATGCACCCGAACGGGTGTAATCGAAATCATGTCTGTTGCCGGACGCGTGTAACCCGAATTGACGACTCGGCTTCAAGCCTGCCGGACGACATTCTCGCTGGACGGCGGCAGCGCTCCGTCCAATCGGCGTGAATCGGTTTCGGTGAGGCAGCGGAAATGAAATTTCGGGATCATTCGCATGGATTTCACCAGGGTCTGAAGGATCCAGGACCGGAGGTGCCGACTCTCGCATGGTTTCAGTCGGATTCGCAGCCCCCCGCTTCAATCGATACTGGCGACAACGGCGCCGGCAATGGTGGCGCCGGCTATTTTTCCGGGTATCTGATCGACAGCCCCTACGCAGCGTTCGAGCCTTTCAATATGGCGGAGTTGGCTTCCCACGCCACGGCGCTCGCCCATCAAACGAACATCGACTACCTCAACCAGGCCGCGGTCCAGATCGCGGGCATCGGCGGTGGTGGCGGGGATAGCAACGTCGCAATCGGCGGCAGCGCCGGCGGCGCGGAATTGATCGGCTCCGGGGCTGTCGCGACCGGAGACAACGGTGCAGGCAATGGTGGCAATGGCTATTTCGCAGGTTCGCTGGTCGATGCTCCCATCGCGATATTCGACCCGATCAACATTGCAATAGCCGGCTTCCACGGCACGGCCGTCGCCGATCAGTCGAACGCGGTGCAATTTGATCAAAGCGCCTTCCAGTTTGCAGGCATTGGCGGGAGCGGCGGAAACGGCAACGCCGCGATTGGCGGCGCCGTCGTTGACGGGACAACAGCCCCTGCCCACCACGCCACCCTCGGAACCAGCCAGGCGCCGGACTTTGGTTCGATCGGTTCAGGGGGAATCTCGAGCGGCGATAACCAGGCCGGCAACGGCGGTGACGGATATTTTTCCGGCAGCCTCGTCCATGCATCCGTCGCCTTGTACGACCCGATCAACATCGCGGTCGCGGGCTATGACTCCACCAGCCAGGCCGTCCAGTCCAACAATGTGCAGTTCGATCAAACCGCGTTTCAGATGGCGGGCGTCGGCGGTCACGGCGGAAGCAGCAATGCTGCGATCGGCGGAGCCGCCGATGGGCTTTCCTCCATTCTGGGGCTGATCGGTTCCGACGTGATCTCGACTGGCGGCAACAGCGCCGGCACCGGCGGCGATGGCCATTTCGCAGGCAGCCTCGTCGACCTCAACATCGCGATCTACGCGCCGATCAACATCGCGATCGCCGGTCCCAATTCCACAGCCGAGGCCGATCAGACCAATAACGTCGTGTTCGAACAGGGCGCGACCCAGATTGCCGGTATCGGCGGCGGTGGGGGGCACGGCAACGCCGCATTGGGTGGCGAGGCCCACTTGCACTCGCTCTCGGACTTGCACCTGCTCTCCGACTTGCACCTGCCTGGCCACGCGATGGCCTGAGATCGGCCCGCGCACTGCGACCGCAGCCTTTCGGGCGTACACCCCATACGGAAGGACGGCATCCGTTCTGGCAGCTTGGCCGAGGCGGTTTGCAAACGGAAAATTGGCGCCGTCCAAATTGGGCGACGTGCGTCACAACACCAATCAGGGAGTTTATCATGACAAAGGCACCTTTCCCTTCCGACACGATCTCACTGAAGGATATTTCGACCGGCCATAACACCGCTGGAAACGGCGGAAACGGCTATAACTCCGGCCCCATCATCAACAACCCGAGCATCGACTACCAGCCCTACAACAAGGCTGAAGGTGCAAAAGTCGACGTCAGCACCGGCGATCACGTCGACCAGAAGGCCTATTGGGACGCAGGTGGCGCCAATGCCAGTGCGGATTGGCTATCCAAAGCCAAGGGCGGAGAGGCCGAGTCGAACGGAAGCCAGTGGTCCTCAAGCGGTCACGATACGTCCAATGTCAACGCCGACACCACTGCCTACCAGTCGAACTTCATCGCCGCCGACATGGGGCAGTATGTGAATGCTGGAAACGGTGGAAACGGCGGCAACGACAACAAGGCGGAAGGTGGGGACGTTTACACCGATCCCACGATCGCGAACCTGGACAACGTGCTCAACGATTCCCAGCACAACCCAGTCCCCGAATACATGCACGGCTGATCGGCGCGTGTGATGTCGGACCGGCGGCATGAGGCCGCCGGTTCCTTTCGGACGCGAGCCAGAGGGCACCGCAATGTTGATCCCGCCGCTCCGGCTGCAAACGATGTTGAGGCCGCAGACGCCGCTCGAGATGGGCTTGCGGGCCTGCGCGGGCTCGCTCGCACTCGTCTTCGTATACGGCTGCAGCTACAATCTGCTGCTTCTGGCGCCCTCCATCTACCTGCTTCAGATCTACGATCGCGTGTTGTCGAGCCGCAGCGCCGACACGCTTTTGATGCTAACGCTCATCGTTGCGTTTGCGGTGGTGATCGGCGGCGTGCTTGACGCGCTGCGCCGCGCTGCCCTGGGCAGGATCGGCGGATGGCTTGACGATCGGCTTCGCCCTTGCGTGCTCGCAGCCTGCTTCGAACACGCTCATCGATCCGATCCGGCGCGCGCCTCCGAAGCATATCGTGATCTTGCGATGCTGCGCCAGTTTGCCGAGTCCGGAGCATGCCCGATGCTGTTTGACGTGCTCTGGTCGCCGCTCTTCCTCGCCGTGCTCTTTCTGGTGCATCCCTTGCTGGGAGCCATCGGCGCGGCCAGCGCCATTCTCCTGCTTGGGCTGGGATTCGCAGGCGACGTCTTCACCGCGCCCGGATTGGCTCGATCGACCGCAGCGCTCGCGAGGAGCCACGCACGATTCGGCATCGCCGTCGGCAACCTCCACGTGATCAAGGCGATGGGAATGCTCGATGGCGCCGCGCGGCTGGTCCAGCAGGCGGCGCTCGATGCAAGGAACGCGCACGATCTGGTCCAGCGCCGCAATGAGGTCATCATGCTGATCTCAAAGCCGGTGCGGTCGCTGGCGCAGGTTCTGATCATGGGTGCCGCCGCCTGGCTCGTGCTCGAGCAACTCAGAAGTCCCGGCATCATCTTCGCAACCAGCCTGCTGTTCGGCCGCGCGCTTGCGCCGACCGAAGGAGCGGTTGCAGGCTGGAAAGCCTTTGCGCTCGCCCTCGCCGCTTATCGCCGGCTCAACGGCGTCATGGCCGCTGCCACGCAAATCGCGACCCTCGAGCCGCCGGCGGAAAGGCCGAACAGCGGCCTTGTCGTCGACAAGGTTGGTGTTGTCGCACCGGGATCGAACCATCTCATCCTGAAAGGGGTGTCGTTCCGCCTGAGACCCGGCGAATGCCTCGGCATCATCGGTCCATCCGGCTCCGGCAAATCGGTGCTTGGAAGAATTCTCGCCGGCGTCTTCTCTCCGACGATGGGCTCGGTCCTGCTCGACAACGCCGACGTGCTGTTTGCGCGCGATGCCGGCGGCGAGCGGCGGCTCGGATATCTGCCGCAAGATATCGATCTGTTCGGGGAAACGGTGAAGGACATCATTGCCCGGCTGAACGACGCCGACCTGCACAAGGTCGTTGCGGCGGCAAAACTTACCGGCCTTCACGAGACGATCGTTCGACTTCCGCAGGCCTACGACACCATCGTCGTCGGCGGAGGAACCAATCTGTCGCGGGGATTTCGCCAACACCTCGGCCTTGCACGGGCATTTTTTGGCAACCCGCGCCTGGTGATTCTGGACGAACCCAATGCCAGCCTGGACTCTCTCGGCGAGCGCATGCTGTCTCAGGCCATCGAACGAATGAAGGCCGCCAATACGACGGTGATCATCATCACCCACCGCATCGGCGTTCTCGCCGCAACGGACAAGATCGCCATCATGCAGGGCGGCACGATCGCCGCATTCGGCGACAGCAAGGATATTTGCGAGCGATATCTGGCCCGGCCCCGCGGAGCTTCGGCTGAACCCGCGCTGCCGCATTTGGAAGCAGAACGCGAGCGCCGCGTTGACGCAGCAGCGCAACCGATCCTGACTTGATTTGCGACAAATGCTCTCCCGAAGGATTTGTGACCCCATGAAGACTGCGCTCGCCCGTCTTGGCATTGGTCCTGGCATTGGTCCTGGAATCGGGCCCGGAAATTGGCGGGGTCCGCCGAGTTCGGAGGCGGCGCTGCCTGCCCTCGGCGACCGGCTTCGTCCCGTGACCTGGACAGCAAATCTTCTGGTCCTTTGCTTTGTCGTGGGCCTGGGCACCTGGTCGACTTTCGCACCGCTCGAGAGCGCTGCGATTGCCTTCGGTAGTGTCGAATCCGAGTCGAGCCGAAAGACGATCCAGCACCTCGAGGGCGGTATCATCAGGCAAATCCTGATTGCCGACGGCGACATCGTGCGCGCCGGACAGACATTGATCTTGCTGGAAGACACCAGGGCAAATGCCGAGGTACAAAGCCTGAAGGGCCAGTTGTGGGATGCGATCGCGCGTGAAGCGCGGCTGACGGCGGAACAGCATGGGCTGGAGCGGGTGTCGTTTCCGCAGGAATTGGAGACGGCGCGCAAGGAGGATCAATTGGCCGCGTCGGTCCTTTTGGGGCAGGAAAACATTTTTGAAACACGCCGGCAGGTGTTTCAGTCGCAGATCGCCGTCAATCGCGAAAAAAACACCCAGGTCGAAAAGGAGATCGAGGGCCTCAAGGCGCAGGCAGGCGCGGCCGCAAGGCGCGTTGCGATCGTCCGCGATGAGGTGGCGACCGTCGCCATGCTCGTCGAAAAAGGCCTCGAGCGCCGCCCTCGTCTTCTGAACCTCGAACGGGAGGCGGCCGACATCGAAGGACGGCGCGGCGAGATCAACGCGCAGATTTCGCGCGCCGAACAGGTCATCAGCGAATCGCATACCAGTCTCCTGAAGCTCGAGAACGACCGGCAAAACGAGATCGCCCTGTCGCTGCGCGAAGCGCAGAACCAGATTTTTCAATTGCGCGAACGACTGCAGGGAGCCAACGACCAGCTGCTGCGAACGGCGGTCAGGGCACCCGAGGACGGCGTGGTCACCGATCTAAGGATACATACCCCCGGCGGCGTCATCGGTGCCGGCGCGCCTCTGCTGGATCTGGTGCCCCGACAGGATCGCCTGATCGTGACGGCGCGCGTAAGGCCCGAAGACATCGACGTGGTCCGGCCTGGACTGGAGGCCGACGTCACTCTCCTGCCCTACAATCAACGCCGCGTTCCGCCGCTGCATGGCACGGTCACGCACGTCTCTGCGGATCGTCTGCTCGACAAACGCACCGACCAGCCCTACTACGCGACGAAGATCCGGGTGCGGGACCCGCAGGCCGCGGGTGTCGACGGCGTCAGGATCATTCCGGGGATGCCAACCCAGGTTTTCATCAAGACCGGAATGGGCACGGTGGCTCTCTACGCGCTGAAGCCTCTGCTTGACAGCTTCAACCGGGCATTTCGCGAGGATTGAAACGCCGGGGGACCATGAACCCAGACGGCAAACCAAGCCAGCAAACCCTCACGGCATCACGACGATGAAGGCACCCGTGAGGCGGGTAAGTGACCATTCGCTCTTCCACTCCAACGCAAGACCGCCTCGGTGCGATTGCGCGCAGAGCATTTCCGCATGATGCGTTGAATGTGCATCTTCACGGTATTTTCCGAGAGGTTGAGCCTGACGGCAATCAGCTTGTTGGGAAGGCCGAGCTTCAAGGCCGCGAGTACATGCTGTTCCCGTGGCGTCAGGTCGACCATCGCCCTTTCAGGCAGGATCGTTGCAACGCATGCGTCCTCGTGGACCGCGGATAACCGCGGCCGCGAGGCGCATTCCGCCGCCGCCCTGAGGCTCGTCGCGTCACCTTGTTTGACGACTGGCAACGGCCGGTAGACTCCACCCGCAAGAACCAGGCGCAATCCGGCGATGGCCACTTCGACCGCGATCGATGTCGGGAAGAAGCCGTGGACGCCGCGCTGCATCGCTGCCGAAGCGGTTGCCTCGTCTTCGCGATTGGACAACAGCGCGACATACGCATTCGGACAGAATTCTTCGATCAGCGCCAGGCGATCCGCGATCGAGGGGTCGGTGATCTCCTTGTCGGCGATATTGAAGGCGATCAGGCGAATATCTCTTCCTGCCAACCCGTTCAGAGCGCTTGTCGAAACCAGTTCCATGATTTCAAAGCCGTTAAGCTCTCGCTTCAGCACATTGACGATGCAACTACGTGCCAGCATCTGGTGCTCGATGATCGCTATCACCGGCAATTTCGGCGATCCGTTGCTTGGCTCTGCAATATTGGCAAGGTCTTCGATCATGATGCCGCACTCGAAAAAAATGCTCAAAGCTTCTGACTGCTTGAACTGGAGTGGAAAAAAATTCACTGACGTGACGATCACCAGGTGAACTGCTCACCCCGGCGCTTCCTGCCTAAGGGCAGATGTTGCGATAGGCCGTCGCCGCCGCCGAACCGGGAGGGCCGTCGACGACGTAGGCTTCGTCATCCTTCACAAGATACAGAAACGGTCTGTCCGCCGCCTCGTTCGACGCTTTTCCGGCTTTGACGCGGCCGCAAATGGTATCGACGGACTGGCCGAGCGTATTTCTTCGCATCGCGCGCTTCATTTCGCCGAACTCCGCAGACGCGGGGTCGGGCAATTTCGCCGCGATCGTGATCTTTGCTTTGGCGATGACGGGATCAGGAGTCTCAGCGGGCTGGGCGGGCGTTGTCGGCTCGACTTTCGCTGGCGCAACGGAGGACGCCGCCGTTTTCAGTGCGGTCTTGTCGTGCGGGTGAACAGCAGGCTTTGCCGTCTTCGCGATCCTGGATTTGAATTTTGCCGTCGCAGGACTTGCTGCGGACGAAGTCGGTTCAATCTCGATTGTCTGATTGATTGCGGTCCGTTCCGAACAGGCGAACCAGCTCCCGTCCGTGCCCGTACAGGCTTCGAAGCCCACCTGCGGCGATACATAACAGCTGCATCCGACCAGCATTGCGGCCAACGCACCAGCGCAAAGCGTTCTCATGCAACCCCTCCCCGGAGGTTGAATTCCGCCCGCATTTCTTGCTGCGTGAATCTGATGATGTGCGCTGGTTGCCTATCAGTCGCGCAAATGTATTAAGCGCGCATTAAGCCTCATTCCGCCGGGGTTTCATGGTTAATGGCGGCGTAACGCGGCCTCACGCGGGCGCATCGCTTCCGCAGTCCCTGGCTCGGCCCCGCACGCGGTATGTCATTATTTTTGGTGGATTAAGTTTTGGCGGAAATTGCGTTAATAACAGAGGCAATAAACAACATCAAAGCAACAACAAGGCACGATCCGATCGGGGATTGGACCGCGCATCGCTTCATCCATGTCGAGTTCATTTCACAACGCCTGCAAGCAGACCCACAGGAGAGTAGTGCTGACAGGCCTGATATTTTGCACAGCGTTCGTAGTCATCAGCTTGTCTGCCAGAGAACGTCCCAACAACAATTCCGTCCGCATGACCGCGGATAAACTGGTTCGCACCGCGATGTCGCCACGAGCGCCAGAGATAAATACCGGCAGGCCGAATGACCCACGATGACCCCATGATCGACGATCCGGCGGATGCAACCGGGTGGACCATTTCCGGCCTGGCCGTGCTCGTTGCCATCGTGGCGGTCTGGATCCTCGGAATCTAGCGGAAGAGAATCTCGACACGGAATTTCCTTGAACAGTGCCACCACCCCCACCCGGCACTGTTCCTCAAACGGCCTCAGCTCGCCCCCGCGCTGAGGCCGTTTTTTTGATCTCGGGCAACCGCGCTTCAGGCTTGCGGCAGGGTTTCGAGGTGACATGCGATCCACTGTCCGCTTGCCGTTGTACCGAAGCTGCGGTTCTTCGCTCCGACAGCGATCGAATACGAACGGGCAGCGCGTGTGAAAGCGACATCCCCGCGGCGGATTGATCGGGCTCGGCACGTCGCCCTTGAGAATGATGGGAGCACGCACGGCGCCGGGTTCGGGCACCGGCACCGCCGAGAGCAGAGCCTTGGTGCAGGGGTGCCCTGGCGCGGTATGCCATTGACCCCTCGTCCTGCCAGGGCGCGTCCGGACTAAATTCACGCACACGCGGGTACGGCAGCGCTGTCGCCCGGTTGGAGGTCGACAGGCGGCCGTCACAGGCTGCGATCAACGACGAAAGTCCGAAGGCTTATTCACTCACTGACATGCCGCTCGCGACCAATTTACCGGGCTTCACCATCGTCAGGGCGGACGAAACCGGCGAACGGGTTGGCCAGGCGGTCGGATGAGGCTCGGCGCTGCCCGCGCGACCGATCATCGTAAAATCGGCTCTCGCCAATCTCTCGAGGCTGGGCATCCGCCGCAATCTGCAAATCGTGATCGCTGGCGTTGCGATTATCGATGCCACCCGGCGGAACGCCGGCCGGCTCGGCAGTGCTCGCTTGATTCAGGCCCGAGGGTTCGAACTCGCTCGGTACGCGGAAGATATCGTCTCCCACCGGAATATGCGACCAGACGGGCGACGCTTTGCGTGCAGGCAGAAATGAGCGGCCTATCAACGCGTAAAGAAAAAGCGCGCCCCCGAGCGAAAGAAGGAAGACGATCAGGGTAAGGTCGGGCCACCGTTCCGCTGTGCGTGAATGACCGCGGGCTTTGGTCGATTTCCTGGCGTCACCGGGAATAGCCGCGACAGCTTGACGGCTTTGGGAACGCTCCGCCGTTGATTGCGGATCGCTCGAATGAGCCTGGTCCGATAGGTCGATCCAGTACGATTCGAATTTTGATGTCGTCACATTCTCGGTAGCTGCCTCCGCGGCAACCGCTGCCGCATGGTCACGTAGCGCAACGAATGTGTCTTCAAATCGTGCATTGGCGTCCGCGACAGCCGGTGGAAGGGTATTGGCTCCCCTCTCCGGCGCGACCAATCTTGCGGCTGCGCGCGATTGCGCCGAGCCGGAGTTGCCGATCCTGGTAACCCAGCATTTTTTATGGGTTATTCGGTCCGTTTGATAGTGCCAATGAATACCATGGGGCAATCTTCCCGTTGGCCTGGCGAGACAAGCTTCGGCTGCCCAAGCGCTGGTCGAAAACACCGCGTTTGATGCGGAAATTGCAAGAAACACCATGACGACCGTTGACAACAAAGTTGTCATTCGGTGGAGCATTCGATCTCCCGGCGATTTTTCTATCTGAAAATAATTTGTCAAAAAGCGCACGGCTGAAATGCCCTGCGCGCCTGAAAATGAACTGATTATGTCTAGCAAACGAGGCAGGGACGCGCGCCAACAAGCTGCGCTTAACCTTAAGGGCGTCGCGGCCCGTTAACCGTACACGGTCTTCGTTATCCCGCCCGCAGCACCGGCGGCGGTGTCCATGTGCCGTCCATCACCGCCGCCTTCGGCCAATAAGCCCGCACGTACAGGGAAAAGTCGCCGCCTCCAGGCGACGGCAGCCAGTTCGCACGTTGCATCTCAGCCGGCGGATCGGCCTGCACAAGGATCGTGAGGGAACCATCCGGATTTTTCGTCAGCGTCTTGTTCTTGGTGCCAAGTGAATAGCGCTTGAGATCATTCGGCACGAAAAAATGATGCTCGTTGTAAAGCGTGAGTGACCAGAAGCCATTGACCGGCGGCGTCTGGTCTTTCGGGAAAGTCACGGTGTAGCGATTGGCGCCATTCAGTCGCGCGCCAGTTTCATCGAGGTCCTGATAAAAATATTTCGTCTCGTTGGGCGAGTTGACCAGAATGTTGGACTTCGCCGCAGCGGTGCGCGTATAATAGTCAGTGCCGAACGCCGCCTCGTTGGAAATCGTGGACCAGTTATGCGGGAGCTGCTGCCCGTAGTTGCGAAACTGAAACAGCGGCTTGACGAGCCGGTCGTCGGCTTCCGCGACCGTAGCAACAAGCACAGGTTTGAGCGCGGGATTGACCTTGACGGCTTCGAGAAGCGCGCGCATTTGTCCGTAGCGCGCTTCCTCGCCGGGCAGTGGCGGCGCATCGGCAAGGACGGCCGGAAGCTCATCAAAGAATTTTTCCGGGAAAACCCATTGCGTTTCGCTTTCGCCGCTGGCTGCTGCCGGCGGTAGCTTCTTGATCCGGCTCCAGTCAAAGCGCTTCATCGTGCCGTCGTATTCGGCTACGGGATACATCAGGATTTCCTGCAGCACACTCTGAATGGCCCGCTTGTCCTCCGCCGTGTCGTCCTGGAAGACGCGGGGCGCAATGAAGCCGGTATTCGTCGACGACCGGAACACCCTGGTGATTTCCTTCGGCACGTCGCCCTGCCAATTCGGCCCGACCAGCATGTAGAAACCGGGTGTCGTGCCGTACATCTTGCCAAGTTGCACGACACCATCGGTACGCAGGTCCACCACTTGATAAACCCAGAACCGATCGCCGAAGTCAGGGACCTGAATGACCACCGGCGTGATGTCGAGTGCAAGTGAGCCAGCACCATAGACCACGTCTTGATTGGGGCACGCGACAATACGCTGGTCGGGCGTGATATAGTCGGTGAGCATCGCGAAGCGATTGAGCGGCGCAGTCGGTACCGGACCGGCCATGACGATTTCCTTCACATCCTTGAATGCTTGCCGCCTGTTGAAGATATTCACCAGGGGCCACGCCCAGAAGTACGCATCGCGCGCGACGTGCCTGGCGTACTCCTCGGTGATCTTGACGCGCGTGTCCGGACCGGGTGGCAAGGACCGCGCCCAATCTGGCGATGGCGGCAAAGGTTGCGGGTTGAGAGACGAACCTTGCGCGTGCGCAACCGGCGCAAATTGCGCAAGAGCTGTCGCGGCTCCCAGCGTCGTTCCGCCCAGCAGGAGGTTCCGGCGGCTCAAAGCAAGATTGTACGTAGCGTCCATCACACGTCTCCATCTGCCTGTCACCAGGCTGCTTTGGTCGGGCTGATCGGAGACAATGTTTCAATAGTGCAAGGTGAAATTGTGTTGAACCGGGGTCCGCGCCCCTCGTCAAGGCCCGCGTGGCGGTTGCCAGCCTTGGGCGTCCGCTCTGCCCCGAAAGCGACGCGGTTACGGCGCAGCAGCGAAACGGCACACAATTTTTTCTCGCGTGGCTGACGGAGGGAAGATCAATTTGCGATAAACTGGCGCAATGGAAAGTTCGGGCGGTGGTTTTGCGAGAGACTGTTCGCATGGATTTTGAACGGTATAGGTGGCCGATCGACATGAGCGATCCCGGGCGCCATGTCGCGCTATTCAACGAGTTGTCGCGCGACCCCGGAGTGCTCGCAAAGACCGTGCAGGGTCTGTTGATCCATCAGCACATTGCACCTGCCTACGGGGTCACGCTCAGCAGCGATCAGCAAGCTCAATGCCATGTTCGCGAGGTGGAGAAGATCCTGGATGACATCCTGACGCGCGACGGCCGGCCACTCTCCGCAGAGCGAGCGACCAACGAACGGCAGGTAGGTGTCTGCCGACACTTCACGCTTCTTCACGTGGCAATGTTGCGCACGCAGGGCATTCCGGCGCGCGCACGCTGCGGCTTCGGGGCCTATTTCGAAAAGGGTAGATATCTCGATCATTGGGTGACGGAATACTGGAACGAACGACAGAAACGTTGGCTATTGTTCGACGCACAGATCGACGATCGCCAGCGCGAACTCTTCAGGATCAAGTTCGATACGGCAGACGTCCCACGAGATCAGTTCCTGGTCGCGGGCGATGCCTGGTCGCTGTGCCGCAGCGAAAAAGCCGACCCGAGTGCCTTCGGCATCCTCGACATGCACGGGCTTTGGTTCATTGCCGGCAACCTCGCCCGCGACGTCGCCGCATTGAACAACCGTGAGATGCTGCCGTGGGACATCTGGGGCGCAATGCGTCAACAAGACAGCGAGCTGGATCTCGCCTTCTTCGATCGGCTGGCAACTATCAGCCGCGAGCCTGATGCTCACGCCGGCGAGCTCAATGCGATCTACAGCGATGAGCGGGTAAGCGTGCCACGAACCGTGTTCAACGCCGTGCTCGGGTGCCCACAGGAGCTGTAACACGCTTTCGCTGGCGCACTCTCCTCGGCCGCCATGGCGGCGGAGAATTCGAGCACCATCTCGGATCGAATGAGCTGCATCGCCGGCAAGCTTGGCCGGATTCCAGTTCAGCGTGCGAGCCTGCTGAACTTCGGCGATTGTTCCGGGTACCACCAGCGACCGCCGATCACGACGCCCTCGGATACGATCTTGCGATCGCCGATCAAGTGTTCGCCGACCACATCGACATAGTCGAACTGTCCCCGCTTGATCGAAATGATCGTGGCATCGCCGACGCTTCCCGCCTTGAGACTGCCAAGTTCGGGACGCCGCAGCGCCATCGCGGCGTTGACCGTCGAAGCCGCGACCACATCGGACAGCGGCATGCCCATGCACAGGAATTTCGACATCGTGGTCACTTGATCGAAGGCCGGGCCGTTGATGCAGAGCAGGTGAACATCCGAGGAGATGGTGTCCGGATAAAATCCGTTGGCGAGCATGGCGCGCGCGGTCTTGAACGCGAATGACCCCTTGCCATGGCCGATGTCAAACAACACGCCGCGTTCGCGCGCCTCCAGAACCACCTTCTTCACGGTACCCTGGGCGGTGGCAGGTGTATTGGGAAATGGACGGAAGGCATGTGTAAGCACGTCGCCGGGACGCAGGCGGGCAAGCACCTCCTCATAGCTCGGCGGCGGATGGTCGATATGCGCCATCAGCGGCATGCCGACCTGTTCGGCGACCTCGAGTGCAATTTCCAGCGGCACGATCCCCGAGGTGCCCGAGGAATTGCGGCCTACGCGTACCTTGATGCCGACGATGAGATCGCGATTGCTGTCCGCCACCTCGGCGGCGTCGATCGGATTCATAAGCCGGATCTCTTCACTCTCGCCGACCATGACGCGATGGGAGTAGCCGAATATGCCGGCGTGCGAAACGTGCAGGTAAGCCAGGATGCGTACCCGACTCGGCTCGATCACATGCTTGCGGAAGCCCGCGAAATTACCGGGCCCGGCGCTGCCGGTATCGACCGCCGTCGTCACGCCGGAAGTGCGGCAAAACTCCTCGGCGTCTATACCGAGCGAAGTGCCTCCCCAGTAAACGTGGGTGTGCAGGTCGATGAGGCCGGGAGTGACGATATGGCCCGACACGTCGCGCACGTCGCTCGATGGATCGGCCTTGAGTTCGGTTCCGACCATGGCAACCTTGCCGGCAGCAAACGCCACATCCATCACGGCATCGAGTTTTTGGGACGGGTCGATCACCCGACCGCCGCGAAGGATCAAATCGAAAGGCATCGTGGTCTCCGAATGTGACAGTGACGGGGGATTGGTCGTTCACGAGAAAAGTTCACTTTGTGTGACATCACGGGTGTTTCTTCGATCAGCCATGCTTTTGAAAATTGTTCTGCGAGATGAGTTGATACGCGCGGCAGCACGCGTTGGTGCGTTCGCGCGCCGGAACAATGGCATGGACTTTGCTTTTCCGAAATGCGAAGTATGCTTCGTATTCCCGCAGAGCGGCCAACCCGGCTCCGGCGAAACCAGAGGAGAGCCGTCATGTCGATCGGTTCCAGCTTCGACCTGCTTTTGCGCGGCGGACGCGTGATCTGCCCGGCATCGGGGATCGACGGCGTAAGGGATGTGGCGATCCGCAGCGGCAGGATCGCCGCTGTGCAGGCGGATATTCTCCCGGCCAGTGCCAGGGAGGTCGTCGACGTCACCGGCCAGCTCGTGTTGCCTGGATTGATCGATACGCATGCCCACGTTTATCAATACGTCACCGGCCGGTTCGGAATGAATGCCGACATGGTCGGCGTTCAGTCGGGCGTGACCGCCCTGGTCGATCAGGGCGGACCATCTTGCATGACGCTGCCGGGTTTTCGGCATTTTATCGCCGAGCCTGCGAAGTCGCGCGTCTACGCGTTCCTGTCAGCTTACCTCGTTGGCGGCCTGGAGGGCCATTACTATTCGCAACTCTATAGCCCCGATGGTGTCAACATCGACGCGACGGTGAAGGCGGCGAAGGCCAATCCCGATCTCGTTCGCGGCATCAAGGCTCACGCCGAGATCGGTGGTTTCGCACGCTGGGGCATTCGCGTCATCGAAATGGCGGCCGAGATCGGCCGCCGCGCCGATCTGCCGGTCTATGTGCATTTCGGCCAGCTCTGGGGTCTGCCTGCGAGCGGCGCCAACGGTGAGGACGCCGACACCATCCTCAAGCGCGTGATTCCGCTGCTGCGGAAGGGCGACGTGCTCGCGCATCCGTTCACGCGGCACCCCGGCGGCTTCGTCAATCGCGAGGGCGAGGTACACCCCGTCATACAGGCGGCGCTCGATCGCGGCCTGAAGGTCGACGTCGGACACGGCAGCCATTTCTCCTATCGATTGGCGAGGAAGGCCATCGCCTCCGGAATTGTGCCGACAACGTTGGGGGCGGATATCCACGGCTACAACACGCACGTGCCCGCGCCGGCCGGCACGCCCGATCAGCACGAGGACGATGAGAACCATCCCTTTGCCAGCCAGGCTAGGTTCAGCCTGGTACAGGCGATGAGTTCGATGCTGGCACTTGGTCTTTCGCTCGATCAGGTCGTGCCCATGGTAACCTCGAACCCGGCCCAAATGCTCGGTCGGGAAGATGAGATTGGCACGTTGAAAGTCGGACGCGAGGCGGACGTCTCCGTGCTCAAGGAATTGTCTGGGCGCTTTGCGCTTCGCGACAACGAGCACAACGAGCTGATCGCCGATCGCCTGCTGCAGCCGGCTTTCTGCCTGCGCGCCGGTAAGCGATACGATGCGGTCGCCTCGATCCTTCCGCGGGCGGTCGCAGCCTGAAGCTCGCTCCGCTTCGAACCTGCGCCGTCCGATTAATAGTGGCAGCGAGGCCGGCTGCTGAGACGCCTATAGCCTCGAGAACGGCCGATAATTGAATCCGTCCGACTGATTCCCGGGCAGCACCAGTATCGAGAACTAACTCTACTCGGCGCATCTCTCCGGTTTCGGCTTTTTGATCAACAAATCTTGTCTGTTGCAAACCGGCATTTGTTGTATTTTCCAGCGAAACAACCTCAAATCAGCCAGCAGGATGATCAAGAATATATCAATCAGCGCCACGGGCTAGTTTCGTTCGCGACTATCGTCACGATCTCGGTTTTGTGAACTGGTCAACACCGCTTCTGAAGCGGTTATTCTCTCAGGAAAACTCTCCGAAGAGCCCACTTCCACGTAACACTTCCACGTAACACTTCCACGTAACATCGGTTGACCGAAGCACGTACTGGAATCGTTCCCCGTGAGGATACGATTACGGTTACCACAATCCTAGAAACTGCGAATGGAGGGATGATCCTGTGACCACTATTTTTCGGACTACCAGCCTGTTCAAACTGATGCTCGGGTTCATGGTTTTCGCTTTTGCGTCCTCGCTTGAACCGGCGGCGGCCGAAGACCTTGGTCCCCCTGTCGGCGCGATGGCTCCAGACATCGGCAAGCGTCCCGATCAAACTGGCGTGCCTCGTACCTTGGCTGACGTGATGGGCAGCAAAGGTGTTGTGCTGATGTTCTTTCGTTCTGCCGATTGGTGTCCGTTCTGCAAGGCCCAATTGATCGATATGAACAGCGGAGCGGCAGAGATAGAAAAGCGGGGTTACCGGATCGCCGCGCTCTCGTACGATAGTCCGGAGATTTTAAAAACCTTCACGGACAAGCGGGAAATCTCTTTCACATTCCTGTCCGATCCGAAGTCTGAAGTCATCGACCTGTACAAGCTGCGTGACCCGCAATATCCGCCGGGCAATCGGGCTTACGGGGTGCCGAGACCCATTATCTTTATCGTCGACAAGGGTGGCGTCATACGCGCGAAGCTGTACGAGGAATCATTCAAGGTACGGCCACCCGTGAGTGCCGTCATTGGCGCACTCGACGCGCTCGCGGCGAAGAGCTGACGCAAAAGCCAATTATGGTTTTTCGTAGCTGTTCAGGATTGAAGGCAAGTTGAATGCGAGAGCGCTCCTGGTCGTATTGGCCGTTCAGGTTTGCAGTCAAGCTCGCGCTGGCAAGTGGCGTGCTGTCGGCCTGCAGTGTCTCTGCGTTTTCGCAAGGCACTGTAGCCGCCAGCACTGTAGCCGCCAGCACTGTAGCAACCGGCAATCACGTGGCAGTCAGCCTGGTCGGCGAAACGACCAATGTCGTTCCGGGTCGTCCGTTTCAACTAGCGTTGCGGCAGGAAATCCAGCCTGGTTGGCATACCTATTGGTCGAACCCTGGAGAGTCAGGTCTTCCGACGACGATCAATTGGTCTCTTCCAACGGGATTTTCGGCCGCACCTATCCTTTGGCCGACCCCTGAACGATTCAAGGCGGGTCCGATCGTCAGCTACGGGTATGAAGGCGAGGTTTTATTACCGATCTCGGTCGATGTGCCGCCTGCCCTGCAACCGGACTCCACCGTTACGCTCAACGCCCATGTCAGCTGGCTTGCCTGCTCCGATATTTGTGTCCCCGAGGAGACCGATGTCAGTTTGTCGGTGCAAGTCGGAGAAATGTTGCGGCTCGATCCGCTCGCGGCCAAAGCCTTCGCCGCAACGCGGGCCAAATTGCCCGTGGCCAACCCATTCCCAATCACGGCGACCGCCTCAAACGAGGAAATTACCGTTCGCGTTGCAATGGGCGATGCGACCCGGCTCGGCGATGTGAGCTTCTTTCCGCAAGATACGGACGTCATCGACGATGAGGCCGCTCAGTCCGTCACGGCGGATTCGCACGGGCTTTCGATCGTTCTTAGACGCGACAAATCGAAAACGTTGCCCGCAGCGCTCAGAGGAGTTCTTTCCTACCACGATCTGGCTGCACAAGCGGACAGCACTTCGGGCGGCATTTCGATCTCGGCACCACTTCAGTCGCCCCCTGTGACCGACGACGCAGGTGTAGGCTTCGCGGCCGCGATTTTGTTGGCTTTCCTTGGCGGAATTGTACTGAACCTGATGCCGTGTGTGCTACCGGTGCTTTCGATCAAGGTACTGGCGCTGCTCGAGCACGCCGATTTGACGCCGCGTCAGATGCGCCTTCAGGGCCTTGCTTACGGTGCAGGTGTCCTCCTCAGTTTCGCAGCGATCGGTGGCGCCCTCATGGGTTTGCGTGCCGGAGGCGCCGCGATCGGATGGGGATTTCAACTGCAATCGCCCCTTTTTGTTGGATTCCTGATCTATCTGCTTTTCGGGGTTGGCCTCAATCTCTCAGGCGCATTTTCGATTGGAAATCGGCTGACCGGCGTCGGCTCCCAATTGTCTCAGCGCTCGGGGTATTCAGGATCTTTCATGGGTGGTGCGCTCGCGACGATAGTCGCCACGCCTTGCACCGCGCCGTTCATGGCCGCCGCAGTAGGTTATGCGCTAACCCAGCCTTGGTATAAATCCCTCGTCGTTCTCGAGGCCATCGGGCTGGGACTGGCTTTGCCTTATCTGGCTATCACCTTTGTTCCTGGAACTCGTCGCATACTGCCAAAGCCCGGCCAATGGATGGTGCAGCTCAAGGAGGTCCTTGCGTTTCCCGTCTACGGCACTGCAGTTTGGCTCATGTATGTTCTTTCTCAGCTGGCAGATGCCTACGCGGTCACGGTGACGTTGTTCGGACTTGTGCTGATTGGCTTTGCGGCGTGGCTCTACAACGCCACATGCTTGAGCGATGATAAATTGCGACGATGGGGAACTGGCCTCTCGACGCTGGTTGTCACGGGTGCGGTTGGCCTGCTTCTCCTTGTTGACGAGAGCGGTCCATTGCAGGCTCTGCAGGGTGCGTCCGACAAAAAGGGCGATATCGAGTGGCAATCGTTCACCCAGCAGAAACTGGAAACTCTTCGCGCAAAGGGCAGCTCTGTTTTTGTCGATTTCACTGCGGCCTGGTGCATCACCTGCAAAGTAAACGAACGGATCGCACTTGCTGATCCAGCCGTGGCCGACGCCTTTCGAAGGGAAGGAGTCGTGGCACTGAGGGCCGATTGGACCCGACAAGATGCCGAAATCACAAAGATCCTCGAGATAAACAGCCGAGCCGGCGTGCCGCTCTATTTGTTCTACCCACGCCCGGCGGCAAACGGTGACAAGAAGCCACCCGTCGTACTGCCACAGGTCCTCACAGCCGCTGCCGTCCTCCGTGAGGTACAGAGCCAGCCATAGAAGCGAACATCCAGTGACAATCTCGCCAGGTTCAACCCGGCTCTAGCATGGCAGTTGAGTAGTCCGCAGCATTGCTGCCGCTTGTCTGTGATGCGGATTTCCGAACCAAAGCCAAACTGGAATCAATAAAATGCAAGCGTCTTCGAGAAGATTGCTTGAGACGCAAGAACAGCAACCTGTTCCTTTGTCATCGCGATTTGCCTGCGGCTTCGCCGAGGCACTGCCGCTTGGAGTATTCGAGGTATAGGAATTCGTTTTCGCAGCGATAGGAAATCGCTTGCGCGTCGGCGCTGGCGGACTTTTCCGCATGCGCGTCTCGATGGAAGCTGCAATAATCGCCGCGTTCCTCCCGCGATCCGCCAAGCCCCGCTTACCGTCCCCCAAAGGAAGCGGGGCTTTTTTTGATGCCGCTCGCCCGCGCTCGGTTACTTCGCGGGGACCGTCATAATCGCCGGCGTCGATGCATGCGGTCAAGCGCGCGCGACCGACGGCCTCGGTCAGCCCGAGTTTCTTCAGCGCGATCGCAAATCGCGTCCGTGAAGCTTTTTGTTATTCGGCCGATTTCGGTTCGGCGCCCCAACCTGTCCCGAGACGCGTGCCGCTCTGCTCATGGGTGGGTCGCGCGGAGCCTGCTCATCTGCATCAGCGCCGTGAAACCGCAGCACGGTCCCACCGCAATCAGCGTCTTTGATCTTTGCGGCGGCTATCTATCCGGTCGGCATTGTTCTCCTGCTCGGACTCCGGTTTGGTGATTTCGATCGATTTGCCTGATTGATTGCCCGGATTGTAGTGGTATTTCCCCGGCGGTTTTTCGCCCGGTTGTTTCTCTTTCGGATTTCTGTTGTCGGCCATGAAGTGCTCCTCGCCCATGCAGCAAGGCTAACAGCCGCGGCGTGCAGATGTTCCCGACGCAACGCCGTTCGCAACAACAGCGGCAAGGCGATTATCATGCCCGGCGGATCGGACCGTGGTGCGCGCCCAATGCTTCATCACCGCCGTTTCACTCTGTCGGATCAACAGGAAACGAAGGTAACCAATGCACAATTGACTTGCAGCGTGCCGCGGCGGGTATAAACAGATGTCCAGTTCGAATGCCAAATCTGCTATTTTTACCTCTGCTATTTTTACCTCTGCTATTTTTACCATCGTCTTTCTTTGGTTGCTTCCGCCAACACCTCGATTAGTTCGCCGCCCAACTGCCTTTGCCGTCACATTTTGCAAATCATCGCCCGGTCATTTGCTCGTCGCCACCACGCCCCCTGCCCTCCCGGTGCCCCTCAAATACATTGGCTTTCCGTAGATACATGGACATCTGCCGCTAACCCCATGAGCAAGGTCACCATTTACCAGTACATTTTGCTCAACACGGGCCTCAACGAGCCGCGCAAGGCGCGTCGCTGGGGCACGCGAGAGGCGATCGAGGGACTCAAGGGCGCCGCCGAAATCCTCGGGGATACCGCCACCGAGGTCGATGCATCGGTCGTCAACTCGGTCGGATTTACAAATCTGGATTTCGACCCGCACTCCGCGTAGCTTGCGCAAACGCGACGCTCTGGCGACTAGGCCGCCCTTGCAGCATTGGTTACGAGGCTCTGTCCGCAGCAGTCGCAGCTCCAGAGGTAGGAAACCCTGCCATCGGGTCGCAGGGCCGATGCCTCCGGAGCAACCATCGAGTCCGAGCAGGCCTCGCATCTCGGCAAATCCCGAACGCGCGGCCAATGAGGCTGCGATAGGCCGCCATCGCCAGGTTGTTGGTTCATTCGATGTCCCCCTTTCCCCGACTCCGGATACAGCTTGCCGCGACGAATCTTTTCCACAAGCCTGACTTAAAACGGAACAAGAGACTTTCGTGAAATATCCACAGAAGTTTCATGGACACCAAAGCGCCGCATCTCACCGCTCTCGGCCCTTGTCGGCCAACGCAGGAAACAGAAGGCTACGGCGCTCGCGGCGTACGCCGCATTTGGAAACCAACATCGGAAACCCTTCCGCACTCGTACGAAGCGATTAAATCTGTTCCGAGTCCGATTAAACTCGAGGAGGGAATATGGCTGGTTCAGCAAAATCTGCCCTGGTCCTGCAGGGCGGCGGCGCGCTTGGAGCTTATGAACTGGGAGCGGCAAGAGCGCTCTATGAGAATTCCGATTTCTTGCCCGATCTGATTGCCGGGGTCTCGATTGGAGCCATTACCGCTGTCTTGCTGGCACGGCCCAGGAAACCCTTGAAGCCTGTCGAAGCTTTGCAGGCCTTTTGGGAAAGGGTCACCATGGACGCGCCGCTCTTTCCCGGCCTCGTCCGCCCTTACGCGTCGTTCTTCGGCAATCCTCACTTCTTCACGCCGCGACGGGACTATCTGAATTTCCTCAACTGGACCTGTTTTTATGACATCGAGCCCCTTCGGCAAACGCTGGAAGAACTGGTCGATCTCGCAGCGCTCGCGAGCAAGGCGGCGAACCCGCAATTGCTGTTGAGTGCGACAAATCTGGAAGAAGGTCAGATCGCGTACTTCTACAGCGATAGTCGCAACTACAGTCTGACACTCGATCACGTGATCGCCAGCTGCAGCTTGCCACCGGCCTTCCCGATGGCTGAAATCAGCCAAAAACATTATTGGGACGGCGGACTGTTCGATAACACGCCGCTTGGCGCTGTGCTTGATCACCTTGACGATGCACC
Source organism: uncultured Alphaproteobacteria bacterium (assembly GCA_963721935.1). Lineage (GTDB taxonomy): Bacteria > Pseudomonadota > Alphaproteobacteria > Rhizobiales > Xanthobacteraceae > Bradyrhizobium. Next base: position 6,420 of record CAVRMY010000031.1, on the reverse strand, counting down.
TGGGGTCGATCGCACAATTTATGTGGTCAACCTGTTCCCGAACAGGGCTGCCATTCCCACGAACATGTCGGAGATCGCCGCGCGCATGAAGAACCTGCAGTTTGCGAACAAATCTCTGGATGACCTGAAGCTGCTGAAGCAATTCAACGATGTTGCCGCGCTGATGGCGGCGATCGAAGCGCTACCCGACGGCAACCCACTCGAGGACAACGACGCCTACAAGGCAGTCAAGGCCCAGGGCTACCTCCGCGTGCCCAGCATCTTCCAGATTGGTCCACCCGAAGTTCCCGATGAATTCGACGACGCCGACTTCTCGCGCGAGGCGATCAACGCGCGAGCAAAGGCGGGAGAAAATCAAACGCTGAAGGCCTTGCAGGCGCATCACACATAGCAAGGGCACCGAATTCCCAGAGAGCCCCAGTAGCTCCCAGCCGGCCGATCAAGAAGGGTCGAGGAGGCCGACGGACAGCAATCGCTGCTCTCTGCAAGGCCGCCAAGCCCCATAAAATCGCCGAGCGGGAAAAATCGTGAGCGGTATCACTGTGCTCCGAAGGTTGGATGACTTCCTCTTCCTCAACCCTGGGCTTGCAACCTGATTTCACGAACCCCCACAAGATCGACAGCGAGACTCGAGCCGGTAGCGGCTTTCGGGATCTGCTTGGCCCGCATTTTGCTACGTCAAATTGCAGGCAGGAACCGAACAAGGAGGTTTAATCGGCAAAAACGCTGGAGATCATGATGCTTGACCGGATCAGATTGTTGTTGGCTATCACTACCCTCCTCGCGGCTGGACAGCCGGCGCACGCTCGCGACCCCGAGGGCAAATATGCAAACTCGCCCCTCCACGGATGGTTTGAGCAACTGGCAAGCAAGAAGGGGCGGTGTTGCTCGGACGCCGACGGCATGTCGTTATCCGATGTCGATTGGAAATCACACGACGGCCACTACCGCGTTCAGATCGACGGCGAATGGGTTGATGTACCCGACGATGCCGTTGTCAAGGAGCCAAACCGAGCAGGTCGTACGATGGTATGGCCAACATGGCTGGATGGCCATCCTCAGGTGCGATGCTTCATTCCGGGGACTATGGGCTGAAAAAATCCGACACGATAAAGCGAGCCGCCGAGGCGGTCGACTGACGCGGCCGCGTCAGGGGCTGAAATGCCGGGCCTTTGGCTTAAAATAACAAATTCGAGCTTATTTGACGCTGGCTCAAATGGCCGGTTCAATGTTATGTCATATTAAAATTATATGTTCTCGAACAATAATATCGCCGCGGTTCAAAGAGTGGTTGGGCCTTCTCGTCGTGTAGCGTAGGGCGCGTATCCCAATGCAAGTACTGGGTACCATTAAAGCCTATTTGCCTCACTTTCTCGCCAGGGGGGCCTTGAACCCCGGGCGCAGTATTCGACCGAGCCTGGCCGACGTTGCCCCGGTGGGCCCGATAGTCACCGCCTACGACGAAGAACACATCGACACCTATCTGCGCGTACTGAATGCCGCCCAGGAAGGTGCCGACTGGCGTGAAGTTTCGCGGATCGTACTGCACGTCGATCCAGACAATGACGTCGAGCGCGCTCGACGGATTTTTGATAGCCATCTCGCGCGCGCCAAGTGGATGACCAGGCATCTGCTTCGAGTCGATCCACCGGATTGAAGTTTTGCCCGCGGCGCTTGACGACCATCCCCCGGAATTCAGATCGATGGGAAACAACCTGGACGGCTGCGGAGGGTGCGCCGGCGGGAGTTTGATCCGCACGATCCAATTTAACTGTTAGGACAAACCTGTCGTCGCCGAAACGAAGCCCAGAAGGCTGGAGCTTCGAGTTTGCGAGCCGTAGCCGATGCCCTGAATGCTCGCGGGATACCGACGCCGCGTGGCGGTCCGAAAAGTGCCAACGGCGGCCATCGTGCGCGATAAGTAACTGGCGGATCCGAAGTTCTCGCCGGATGTGCCCCGTGAGACACAACCGAAAGGAACGATTTGTAGTTAGATCGGGGGCCAGCAGGGAGAAGCGACAGCATCGTTACCTGTTTTGGGGCGCGCCATGAAATCGTCCATTGCAAGTGTCGCTCTGTATGCAATCTGTGTGAGTGTCACCGCGCGTGCTGCTGACATGCCGGTGAAGGCTCCGACTCCCCCGCCGCCCTACAGTTGGTCAGGGTTCTATCTTGGCGCAAATCTCGGTGGGGCGTGGACCAGCGGCAGCCTGAACACCCCAGGTAACAATTTGTATGGCGGCCTCACCGAGTTCATTGGTGGCGTCCAGCTCGGCTATAACGTTCAGTTGGGTCATTTCCTGTTCGGCGTCGAGGGCGATTTCGATGGAGCGACTTTTGGTCATCCCGCGCTTCCGACTCCTACGCTGGGCTCGGTGAGCCAGAACTGGATTGGGACGGCGGCAGGTCGCGTCGGCCTCGTGGAGGACCGTTGGCTTATCTACGGCAAGTTTGGCGGTGGCTGGGTGCAAAGCAATGCCTCGCTGAACTTTCCCGGCGTCTTTTGGCAGGGGTCCAGCACAAGCTCCGGCTGGCTGGCTGGAGTGGGCGTCGAGTACGGCTTCAAACCACATTGGACGGTCAAACTTGAATACGATCAGATTTTTCTGGGAGGCTGGAATTCGCCCACCTTCCCGCCAATCCCGTTGAACCGCGACCTTCAAATGGTCAAGTTCGGCGCGAACTACAAGTTCGAGAGCGGGCTTCCCGATAAGCCCGCGCCAACAACTACCGGGCGTGACCCCTCCGAAGACGAAGACCTGGCGAAGAAATCGCAGAATCCTATTGCCGATCTCGTCAGCGTTCCGTTCCAAAGCAACACAAATTTCAACACCGGGCCGTTCAACCGCACCCAGGAAGTGCTCAACATTCAGCCCGTCGTGCCGCTACACATCAATGCAGACTGGAACCTGATCTCGCGCACCATCATGCCCGTGGTGAGTCAACCTGGCCCGTTTTCTGACAGCAACACGAATGGCATTGGGGATATTACCCAAGAATTCTTTTTCTCACCCACCCATCCGGGCCCTCTCATCTGGGGCCTCGGCCCCGTCTTTACGATTCCGTCCGCGACCGATCCTATTCTTGGGCAGGGGAAAGTGCTGCTTGGTCCCACGGCCGTCGTGTTGGTAACGCCGGGACATTTTGTGATGGGCCTTTTGGTCAACAACCAGTGGTCCGTCGGGGGCAATCCGTTGCGCCAGAGCGTGAATGAGTTTCTCGCGCAGCCGTTTATCAACTACAACATGGCACACGGGTGGTACCTGACAAGTTCACCACTTATCACCGCGAACTGGCTGGCTGCACCGGGCCAGCAGTGGATCGTACCCTTTGGTGGTGGCTTTGGCCGAATCTTCAAGCTCGGCGACCAGCCAGTGAGCGGAAATATAGCCGCCTATTACAACGTCGTTCGACCAACCGGCGGGCCAACTTGGCAGTTGCGCGCCGAATTGTCTCTGCTGTTCCCCGAGAGGTAAGAGATCGGCTAAGGGTCATTCTCGACCGAATTGGGCTCTCTGCGCCATGTCCGGTTTACCCCCGATAGCGACCGAACTCCGGGCTCGGCACGGCGTCCAAGCGCTCGCCAACGCGAAACGGTCTAACCACTACCTTACGACCGCGATGACTGGCGGCTTCCACGTGCCGTCGAGGATGGCCTTGTCAGGCCAATAGGCGCGGAGCCAGACGGAAAAGTTGCCTGCCGGTGCTGGAAGCCAGTTGGCCTCCTTGTCTTGGCCGGGCGACTTGTTCCCGAGATAGATGGTCAGGCTGCCATCGGCGTTGTACTTCAGCGTCTTGTTCTTCGTGCCGAGTGCGTAGCGCTTAAGCGCGTTTGGTGCAAAGAAGTGCTCTGGGTCGTACATCGTTAATGACCAGAAGCCCTTTACGGGTGGCAGCTCACCTTTCTTGAACGTGACCTCATAGGACAACTCACCGACAAGCTGCTTCAGCTCCGTATCGTTATCGGTATAGAAGTACATCGTCTCGTTGCGCTTGTTGTCATAGGGATCGGCCTTCACGGCCCCGGTGCGATGATAGTAGTCTGTACCAAACTCCGCGTTGTTCATCGGCGTTGTCCAGCCGTTGCCCGCAGACACACCGTTGTAGCGCCACCACATCATCGGCGCGATCAGTTCCTCGTCTGCCGCAAAGGCAGCTTCCCGAAGTGTCGTCATGACTTGCGGAATGGGGACTTGCTGCGCTTGAGCTTTTCCCGCGGGCATCATCATCATCGAGGGAATGACGGCAATCGCGCAGGCGGTGTACTTAAGATGATTCAAACCCGGTTTCACATGCTCCTCCTATGCATAGTGGTTTCAGAGGGGACCTCGCCGCCAACTACCTTGCCTTCGTTCAGCTCGCGTCAATCAGGCTGTGGTTGCGGCTTTATGAGTCCGCGGCCCTAGGCGGGCATCGGCAGACTAACCGCCACCGCCACTACGGAACTGTGTTACGTTTGGGGCTGGCGGATTTGGATATTTCTTGACCGATGCCAGGTACTCCTCGACGACTTTAAGCGCCGGTTCACTGGCAAAGGGGAACAATCCAAAGACGTTGAGGTCTTCGTGCGGGTCCATCTCGATGTCGAAGACCTTCGGGTAGCCTGCCATGGGAGCGCTGGCTGATCCAGGTCCAGGCTGGCGTTGTGGGCCGATGCCGGTCGGGTGCACATCGGTGAAGTATACACGCCATTGCTTCCATCGCGCAGCCACCAGGTCGCCGCCGATAAAGCTCAACAGGCTGTCACGCTTTCCGCTCTCACTGTTGCCGAACACCACTTCGGCCTGATCAACGCCGTCAATAGGACGGTCACTCGGCACCTTGGCCCCGATGATGCTGGCGAAGGTCGGGAAGAAGTCCATAATCGAGAACATCGCGTAAGAGGTGGTGTCCGGCTTGACGTGGCCCGGCCAGCGAATGAAACAGAAGGTCCGGATCGAACCCTCGGTCACTTCACCAAGCTCGCCGCGGAACGGACCCGGGTTGCCCATGTCTGGCGTTCCCAAGTTGCCATATTCGCGAAAGGCTTCTCCTGACGGGCCGTTGTCGGACGCGAACACGAGCAGCGTGTTGTCATCCACGCCGAGCTGCTTTAGCGCATCGAGGATCTGGCCGACGTGATAATCGCCTTCCATCAGCTTGTCGCCGTAATTGCCGATGCGAGACTTGCCCTTGAACTGGCTGGACGGCAGGTTGGGTATATGCCCCATTGAAAACGGCAGGTAGAGGAAGAACGGCTTCTTCGCCGTGGTCTGCCGCTTCATGAAGTCGATCGACTTGGCCACCAGCTCGTTGTCGATTTCAGCTCTCACCTCCGGTGTAAAGGGCTCGACGTTGTGTAACTCGCCGCCCGCCGTCGCCTCGACGATTTGCGGCCCGCGCGCCAGCAACACGTCGGGCGGCGCGGCGCTGGAGTGTGTGAGTTCGATCTTTTCAACATACGTTGCCGAGTCCCAGGTCATGTCGGGAGGGATGCCGTAGTACTCGTCGAACCCATGTGCGGTCGGCAGGCTTTGCGGATCTTTGCCCAGATGCCATTTGCCGAAAATGGCTGTCGCGTAGCCTGCGCTCCTGAACAGCTCGCCCATCGTGACCGAACGCGCCGAGAGCGTGTTAGGCCCGTCTGGAATGAGAATGAGCGATAACCCCTCGCGGATCGAGTAACGTCCCGTCATCAGGGCCGCTCGCGACGGTGTGCAAGCCGGTTCGACCAGAAATTGGGTGAGACGCAAGCCTTCGCGGGCTAGCTGGTCGATCCGTGGTGTCGGCGCGCCGCGCAGATTGCCGCCGCCGTAAGGACCAAGGTCGCCGTACCCGACATTGTCGGCGAGAATGAAAACGACGTTTGGCTTTTGGGGTTGCTGTGCGGATGTCGAAGCGGTTCCCGTCACTGCCAAAAACAATGCCAGCAAACTAACGGATAGGTGTCTGCTCATTCCCAACCTCCATCGTCAAGGCTTCGGTAATTCACGGCAGTCCGGCTACAGACTGTATCACCACCGACATATATTCGGCAGGACCAGATCACCGCACGCTATGACCGCTTTGGGCCAATCGCTACTCTTACGAGATATCGGCCCGACATCCGCTTTAGCCCCAACAGCCACCAAATCGCAGGCGCGCCAATAATCGCAGTACGCTTCGGCCCGAGACCACCTGTGAGCCCCAACGGACACCAATACGGCACGACAGCGACCACGGGACACCGCGACCACCGAGGCACCTATGAGCCAGAGCCGCGTGTAGGCCTCCCGCACATCTTGTGGGATGCCTTTGCGTGATACGAAATCGCCATTCTTGGATCGGGAAAGGGTCGCCGTACGGATAGGCATGCGTAGCGGAACGCGAGCCGGAAAAGCCTATCTATCAACGCTTATTGCGGCACAAAGCACAACTTGCTTGTAGTGGAGCGGGTGAAGG
>CAVRMY010000030.1:0-244717 GCA_963721935.1 uncultured Alphaproteobacteria bacterium | reverse complement strand
GTGCCATCGCATCATGTGTCGCATTGCCCTAATCCAAGCCAAATATGCCAAGAGCGACTACCATTTGGAACGCGCGCTGGTCCTCAATCCCAACGATCCACGGCTCGTCGTACAACGAGGCATCAACCTGACCTTTCTCGGCAATCCCGCGGCCGCGATCCCTTGGATCGAAACGGCTATGCGGCTTGATCCATTCTCCGCTCACCGCTACTACCTCGACCTTGTGCGAGCGCTCTTTATGGATCGCCGTCCTGCAGAGGCGGTCGCGGTACTGGAACGGACCACGCGCGAGCATTGGGAGCATTACCTGTGGGCTGCGGCTTCAAATGCCGCACTGAACGAAAAAGCGGCAGCGCTCGAGGCCGCGCAGGGGGCGATCATGCTACGTCCGCAGCTGTCGATTGCGTCCTATGTCGACGGTCGGTTCAAGTGGAAGCGGTCCGAAGACAGGGCTCGTCTTCGCGAGGCGCTTGCGCGAGCAGGACTGCCAGAATAATTGGCCGTTACGTGTCTGGCGTCGACATTGCCCTTGAGGTTGACGGGAGGTCCCATCAGCCCCACACTGGTCAGCCACAGGGTGCCATTGGGGCACGCATGTCCGAACCTACGAAAATCAGCCGTCGCCTCGTCGCAGTCTTTGCAGCAGATGTGGAGGGCTACAGCCGCCTTATGGGCGCTGACGAGGTCGGCACGCTCAAGGGCCTTACCGAGCGGCGAGCAATTCTCGACAGGCTCATTGGGGATCGCGGGGGCCGTATAGCAAACACGGCGGGCGACAGTGTCCTTGCGGAGTTTGGAAGTGCTGTAGATGCGGTACAGTGCGCGGTGGAGGCGCAGACTGCTCTTGCTGAGGCAAACTCCCGGCTATCACCGGACAAGCGCATCAGCTTCCGCATTGGCATCCACGTCGGCGACGTGATGGTCCGCGGCGGTGATCTGTTTGGTGATGGCGTGAACATCGCGGCGCGTTTGCAGGCATTAGCGCAGCCGAGCAGCATCTGTGTCTCTGGCGCTACCTACGAGCAGCTCAAGAAGGTTCTGCCGTTGTCTTTCACCGACCTCGGTCCTCAACAGTTCAAGAATATCGAGGAGCCGATCAGAGCTTACGTCGCTGGCAGGCTGGTTGATAATCCCAGTGCGGCAGCATTCGCGAACGCTTCCAAGTCGCTGCCGCTGCCCGACAAGCCATCCATCGCGGTGCTGCCGTTCCAGAACATGAGCGGTGACGCGGAACAGGAGTATTTCGCCGACGGGATCGCTGAAGACGTGCTGACCACCTTATCGAAGATCCAAGAGCTGATGGTGATAGCTCGCAATTCGAGCTTTGTATTCAAAGGGCAGAAGAGGGATATACGCGAAATCGGCCGAACACTTGGCGTCCGGTATGTGCTGGAAGGGAGCGTGCGCAGGGCCGGCAATCGAGTGAGATTGGCGGCACAGTTGATCGACAGCCTTAACGGAGGTCATGTGTGGGCAGACCGTTTCGAGGGCGACCTCGACGACGTGTTCGAGCTTCAGGATCGGATCACGCAGGATATTGTCGCCGCGCTCGAGGTCCGGTTGACGCATGGCGAACAGGTGCGGGTGTGGCGCAAGCGCTCAGGCAGCCCGCTGGTCTACGAGCATTTCCTCAAATCGCGGAACCTGTACGTCAATTTTGCCAAGCATACCCACGCGCAGGCCCGCAACGAAGCGGAACAGGCCTTAGCGATCAACCCCAGCTTTTCGCCGGCGCTTTTCCTGTTGGGCTTTATTCTGACCGACCAGGTTCGCTTCGGTTGGCTCGACCAGGCGACGACCTATGAAGCTGCAGTGGAATGTGCCGCCCGCGATCTGGCCAGCGACCCGAACAGTCATCTGGCGTACGACACCCTGGGTTACGCTCGGCTGTTTCAGCGCCGCCACGATGAGGCGTTGCTTGCCGGAGAAAAGGCGATTGCCCTCGGCCCAAATTGCTCGGATGCGTACCATATCGTGGGAATGATTCATGGCTATGCTGGCGATTTCCGGAAATCTGCCCAATACGAGGAGCAAGCGCAGCGGCTCAGTCCGATTAGTATTAATCAATCGATGGTCGACGAGGCGCGGGCAAAGTTTCATCTCGGCAATCTTGCCGCTGCGCGCGACATTGCCTTACGCGTGCTGGTCGAAAGGCCGCACTGGCTAACAGCGCAAGTCACTCTGGCAGCATCACTCTGGAACCTGGGCAGTGAGGACGAGGCACGCTTCACTGTAAGGAGGATGCTCGCCAATCATCCCAACTTGACTGCGAGCCGCTGGGCACAGCGGTTACCTTACCGCCGGCAGACGGACCTCGACGCACTGATCACGCCGTTGTGCCTCGCTGGAATGCCGGAATGAGCCCGGTGCGCCGCTTCGGTCTCTGTGGCGAACACGCGGCCCTGTGAAGCTCGGCGGCGGCCGGTCGAAGCTGGCAACAAGTTTCTGCGGACTGCTGAGCGCCGCACCGAGTGGGCGACAGAAAATGTTTCAGCGTTCCGATTGGGCGTATCAGAAGTCAATTTTCGAGATTGTCTGTTGTCGATGGGCCGGTGCCGACAAAATAGAGCACCACGCCCTCATCCTTTGTCATCCCGAAATGACGAACACCCTTTGGCTCAGTGAAAAAGCTGCCTGCCGGACGCGCTTCCAATTTGTTCTCATCGAATTTCTCGCCGATGCCATGATAGAACGTGCCACTTAGCACCATCACGTACCGATCATCGGGATGCGAGTGGGCCTTGAGGGTGGCGTGAGGCGGCCAGCGGACCAATTGGATGTACAGTCCCGGTTTCGCGCGGTCCCCCACGATGGTCGCAAATTCCTGCGCCGGTCCGATGCCAGGAATTCTGGTCCACGGCATTTTCTCCAATTCTATCGCAGCGAGGGGCAATTCGCCGCTCGGCGAGAGCGGAAATTGTTGCGCAAGGCAAGGCGTCGCGAGAAGCGGTGTCAGCAAAATGATGCGGGTGAGACGAAACATCGGTCCTCCAAACAGTTACCGCCGCTGCTACCGGCCACGGGAGCCGAGGATTGTCGAGGGATCGCCCGTGAGCCTTGGTGACCCGACCCTAAGAAGCCCCCGACAGCATTTCTTTGATCAGTGCGTTATCTGCGGCTTCAACTAGCTCTATGATTTTTCCGTCCTCGAATGTGAACAGGTCGAATACGTCAGTCGTATGAGTTGCACCTGTCGGATTGTACCGTACGACCAGGCGAGAATGCACAGCGGCTCGGTCTCCCTCAACCACCTCACTCAGGATTTCTCGCTGAACGAAGTCGAAGGTATCAATGAACCCCGCAAGGGTCTCCCGCAGATTTCGATGGCCTTGAACAGTCCCGGTTACTTCAAGCGTTCTCTTGTCTCCGGCCAACGTGAATACTGCTTCGGGATGGAATGCTGTCATCAACTCATCTAAATCGCCCCGTCCGCGCGCTGCATAAGCACGGCCGATCAGTTCGAGCATGGCTTCACGATTTCCCATGGATGCGCGCTCCCTCTGGAAGGATGATGGGCAGAGTATTCACTCTCTATGACGAGACTAAAGCCGAAAAGCCAGAGAGACGACCTTCGCGAACGGATGCCCCTGAATGGCCCAGAGATGACTCAGGATTCGCTTGTGGCCCGTCCGGCTACGGGGGGCGGTAGCGGGCATCTCAAACGGCCACCAGTGGACTCCGCAGAGTCATCTGGAGGTATTCGTGGGGACTTTCGGGAGGACGCCGATATTGCAGCGAGCGTCCCGAAGTAGCCGAGCGACGGCACCGCCCCCTTCCTCTCGTATTTTGATCGACCGAGGTGCGCGTGATCCCATTGGCCTATGACGCATCTATGATCAGGGCGCTGACATGTCGGCTTCGTGCCCAAAGCAGTTGATGCGCGGCGCCAACGACCTGATGGGCCAGTACCCAACAAGCCAGAAAGCGCCGCGTTGATCCACGTCAAAGACTAAGCGGTCGCGAGGTCTAATGTTTTGTAGCCTGCCGAGCAAATTGCACATCGGAAGGGGCAGGGGCAATTTCACAGTATCCGCATTCTGCGCGCGATCAGAGACGTGCAAACTCGTTCAGGAAGGAGAAACCATGTCACGCATAGTACTCGTTTTTTCCGGCGCCTTATTGGCCTCGGCGTTTTCGACGCAAGCCTTTGCTGCGGAGGTTAAGTTCGATCAGCAGACCTGCTATGCGGGGCCGGCCCACCTCATTCAACACGCTGACGGAATGCTGTTTGGGTCGTATGCGGTTATCGGCACGTCGCCTGGCACGGAAGGTACCCCGTTTCGCATGATGTCAGGGCAATGCCTGGGGGCATTTTCGGACGTCAGCGGACAGCACGACGAAAACGGCAGTTGCGAGTTCGTGGACGCGGCCGGCGACAAGTTCTTTGGTGTGTATTCGCGGAAGGGAGATCCCGCCAAGGCCGAGGGGACGTGGCGTGTCGTTCACGGCACGGGCAAATTCGCCGATATGAGCGGAGGCGGGAAATGGATGCCCATCGGCAACTTCCCGCCCAGCGGCATGCCAAACATGTTTAACGGCTGCAATCACGAGTGGGGGTCGTATACCATGAAATAATTTGCGGGCAGGATGCTCGGGAAGGGGCTCGTGCGGCTTTGTGCAACCAAGGCAAGTGCAATGTCGGTATCGGGTCATTCTCTACTGGAACCCGCCGATTTCGCCTGCTAGTTGATCTCCGCTTGCCTCCGAGGCGACCGAAGCGCCGCTAACGTCGGATTTTGAAATCGCGTCTGGGCGACACGGCGCGTATCAACTACCGCTTCGGCTGGGTAGGGCCCCGCTCGTATCGAAATACTGATCTCGACTATTTTCGATATCTCCAGCAAAACTAGGCCAGCAGAAATGCCGGCCTTTTTTGTGAGAGAGTATGTCCAAAAAATCTGAAAATTTGCCAATCGGTCCGGGATCGAGTCCGCGCGAGTTTGCGGATTACCTCAATCGAGCGTTTGCGACGTCGGACATCGCCCAAATTTGTCAGGCCATTGGCGTCGTCACCCATCTCCACAATATCTCTACCATCGCGAAAAAGGCTGGAATTGAAAGAACGAGCCTTTATCGAGCTTTTGCAGGGGGTCCACAGCATCCAAACTTCAAGACCGTTCTGAGCGTGCTGGATGCAATGGGTTTCCAATTGCATGTCACAGCGCGCAGGGGCGAACCGCAACGCCGGCGGATGGCTTCGGGGCGCGCAGGCTTGTCCGGCTAACTTTTCAGCCCATCGGACAAGTACTGGATCGGCCGTGAATGAGATCAGAAACGCGCGACAACCGGTCCGCCGAATTTGTAGTTCACCCGCACCATGATCAGATCAACGTCGCGTGTAATCTGATCATTGGCAAAGATGAGGCCAGCATTGGCCAGGTTGAAAGTTCTGTCGCCCATGAACAGGTGGTCCCATTCAAGGCCGACTGTCCAATTCGGTGTGACGCCATACTCGAATCCAAGACCCGCAGCGCCGCCCCACCCGGTATGACTGATTGATCCTAAGACAGCGCCCCCGAAGGTGGCAATATCCTCAAAACGCTCACCCGTCACCGCCGCACCGCCCTTGGCATAAACGAGGACGTTATTGAATGCATAGCCGAACTGGGCGGTGAAAAGACCGAAGCCGTTGAGTTGGGAGCGATTAGTAATGGTGGGATCAACGAAGCTCGTGTGCGAACCGCGTAGATTGGCCCAGTCGCCCTGAGCTTCTAACCCCAAAACGAGCGGGCCGCCGCCGACCTGCCACCGATAGCCCAGTTGACCACCGACGACACCACCGCCCGCACCATGGCAGCCTTCCTCCGTAAATACGCCAAAAGGCGATGAGACCTTAAAACAATCATGGGCCAGCCCGTATCCGCCATTGGCGCCAACGTAGAAGCCTGTCCATTCGTAATACATTGGTATGTATGAGGGTGGTGCTGAATAGGACTGCGCCGGCAAATCGGCAGCGAAAACAGGCGAAGCCAACCCGAGGCCGAGCATCACTGCAAGCGTCAACTTTTTCATGGGAATGCTCCCCGCAAGCTGCTTTGGTGATTTGCAAAAAACCTGCCAGAATTTGCATTCAAAAGCTGTACCTAATTCAGCACACCCGGAAACTTCCGGCTCCCAAGCCAAGGGGGCCGGGGACGCCGCACCGAGCCGCCTCGCTTCGTGCCGGCCCCACCCAAATTTAGGTTACCCATTACCCAAAAGTACGTAAGGCGGATCGGCAACGAAGTGCGAATACTCCTAGTGGCTTGCAAACTTTTCGATCTAACCGTGAACTGTGCGTCATCTTCTTGGACGAGAGAGGTTGGTCATGTTCCGTAAAGTCACAATCGCGTTGTTGGCGACTGCAGCACTTGGAATGCTTGCACCCGACGTTGTATCGGCGCGCGGTGGCGGCGGGGGCGGCCATGGCGGCTTCGGCGGTTTCCATGGCGGCTTCGGCGGCTTCCCACGGCGGTCGTTTCCACGGAGGTGGCGGCTTTGGTAGAAACGGTTTTTACGCCGGCGGCTTTGGTAGAGGCTTTCGCGGCGCGGCGATTGGCGGGCGCACATTCCGGGCCGGTGGGCAGGGCAAGCGGGAGGTGATGCATTGTATCACGCCAGACTGCAGCATAACGCATACTTTTAGGGATTGACCGCCCGTTCCCGATCTGCGGCAGGAGGTCGAGCGCGACTACCTCAAGGAACCGCTTTCAGCCCGCAATGCGGCGGTCAAAGCGCCAAGCGGACCGGAATAATCAGCAATTTGGAAGCCGAGATAATCGGGCAGGAAGTCGTCAGCGTTGCGTTTAGGTGCGCCGGCCTCTCGGAAGCGCTTTGACGCGCACTTCGGTCCCGTCGATAATCGAGCGGTAGATGCCGTTGCCGTGATACGTCACTGGCATGTAGTTCCGGTGGCCGTGGATCGTGCCCTTGAAGGCGATCATCAGCGATACGCCATTCTTTGAGGTCATCACGATTTCGGCCTGAACCTTCTCGCCTTCGCATTCGAGCAAGATACCTTGACCTTCTTTCCAAAGATCAGGTTGGTCGGTCATGGGGACTTCCTCGGTTAGTCCCCACCCCTTCCCGACATTTTGCAGAAAAATTGTTGGAATTTGTCTAAGGCATTTCTCGAAAAATGTGCCTGTTCTTTTGAACTCTGTTTACTGAGTTTCACGATGCGGCCACTCAATCGCGATCAGCGCCGTTCAAGAGCCGATAACGGGAAGATGTCCGTTATTGAGCGAAGGTGTCCGTAGTCGCTTGCCGCAGCACTTGCGTGAAGAATCGCGAGCCAGCAGGAAGATTTTGTCAGCCCGCAGATCGGCGGCGTCGGCCTTTAAGCCGAGGACGTTGAAATCGCCGCTGCCCCCCGTGTCAGGACCGTAGGTCGCCCGTGAAGAGGACCCAATCAAACCGGTGCCGCCAAGAGACGGCCGATGAGTGCCCGTGTTTGCGCTCAAAAATGTTCGCGACCGACTGGGCGTACCACTGACCGCCTCGCGCCGTGGCGATGCCTCGGGCGTTGAGTACCTTGTCCCTCGCCGTTCTTTTTGGCGCGCAGTGTTGCTATGCGCGTTTCAATTTCTGCCTCCTACTCAGCGAGGCGCGTTTTTGCCTCGTGACGCGGTGCGTCCGCAGGGAGTTTGAGATGTGCCGCATGCTTGTATCCGTAGAGGCGCCCGTACTCCTCACGAACATCTTCGGGTATGCCCTTGCGAGCAAACCAACGACCATCAGCCACGCGATTTAACGAGACCATCCGCAATGCCATTTGTAGCGCCTCTTGTATTTTAGGGCGCGCAAATACGTCAGGTCTATCAGTAAGATGCTGGAGATGCGGGGCAATTCATTTGTAGTGGTACAGTTGGGTGGGCTCGAACCACCGACCTCCTGTTCCACAGTAAGGGTTCGTCGGAATTGCATGATACGAGATGACCTTCGCTGAGACCAACAAACATTCAAGTTAACCATATTTTATCGGCGTATTCCGCACTCATACCATTGCATTTCGTCTCAGGCTATCTCACATCTTTTGGAACCTTTTTGGAACCTTTTGGTAGCTTCATATGCCGAGGCATATTCAACCATTGACAGCAAAACGACTGGATGCGGTGCGCCCACGCGACGGGGAAGTCGTCGAACTGGGTGATGGGCTCCTCCCCGGCCTGCGGGTGCGCGTCAGCCGAGGCGGTCGGTTTTGGTCGCTAAATATTCGTAACGCGAAGGGGGAGCGACGCCGGTTCGACGTTGGGGATAACCTGTCGCTTGCCGAGGCTAGGCGGCGCGCAGAACTAATCAAACAGGCCGTTAAGCAGGGCAGTGACCCGACTGGCGAGCGTCGTGATGCTAGGCGGCGGGTCAGGGATGCGAAGGCCGGAATAGGGACTTTCGGCAGCGTCATAAATGCCTATTTCGAAGGAGATGGGGCTTCCCTGCGGACAAAGGGCGAGCAGCGAGCGCGTGTAAGGCACGTATTCATCGAGCACCTCGACCGACCAGCAACCGAGATCACCGTGCAGGAACTGCAACTGGCGGCCGACGGGCACCCCAGTGCATCTTCGGCGAGCCGTGCCATTACCTACCTCAAGCCCGTGGCGCGGTGGGCCGCGAAGCGCGGGTTGATGCAGCGGGGGTTCTCCGAACTGGAAAAGCCCGTTGAGCGGAACATTCAGGATGGCGGGCACACGGTGCTTGGCCGGGATACCCTCGCCCTAGTGCTGCATGAGTTCAATCAGGGGCAGCATGGTCCGGCCGCCAAGTTAATGCTCTGGACCGCCGCCAGATTGGACGAGGTTTGCTCCGCGACATGGAATGAATTTGACCTTGATGCCGGCTTATGGACGGTCGCCGCGGGGCGGCGGAAGGACACGCGCAGTCGCACACGGAGGAAGCAGGTCCCAGCCCAGCCCCACGTTATCCCGCTGCCCCGACAGGCCATTTCCATGCTTGTGAAGATGCGCGAAGGAAAAACGCCGGATCAGCTCGTATTTCCGAACGCCCACGGCGGCAAACTCGACAACTGGGATCGCTGGTCGAAGTCCACTTTCAAGCGGACAGGAACTAGCGGTTGGACCCGCCACGACCTGCGGAGGACCTGTGCCACCCTTGCCGCAGACCTCAATGTTCCGCCGCACATCATAAGCATCATGCTCGGCCACAAGACCCCCGAGAACAATCACCTCCTTGGGATTTACAATAAGGGCCGCTATCGTCAGCAGCACGGCGAGGCGCTGCAGGCTGTAGCCGACCGCCTTGAGGCCATCGAAAAAGGGACCGGCGAAAACTTCCAATTGCAGGCATCCTAATGAGCAACACAAGAGATGCAGAGTTGTCGCCAGCGGAGATACTGGCAGCGGAAAGGCTTCTAGACCGG
Organism: uncultured Alphaproteobacteria bacterium; assembly: GCA_963721935.1. Taxonomy (GTDB): domain Bacteria; phylum Pseudomonadota; class Alphaproteobacteria; order Rhizobiales; family Xanthobacteraceae; genus Bradyrhizobium. The sequence goes on along the minus strand of CAVRMY010000030.1, from coordinate 235,362 downwards.
GCACTAGCTTGGCGGGCAATTCCAGATTACTCGCCCGAGGAACGCTGGGCCTTGGCTATTTTGGTGGCCGACCAGAAAGCGCGGGGAAAGAGGAGTAAATCGCCTGAAAAACGGCAGGCCGAAAAACGAAGAAACCATGTCAACCTGATACTTCGATACGTCATAGACAAGAGATATCGCAGGGACGAAAAGGCTGCTAAGTCGGCCAACACGATCATGGAAGTTATCGACTGGCTCGACGGAATTGGCATCGAGGCAAGTGAAACCCAAGTTCGGCGGGATATTAAAAAGGCCTTGGATCGGGGCCCGCTTCCAACTGAGTGAGAGCGCGGTGGCCTTGAAGCGAACCACTGGCACTCGGTAATGACGATCAGCGTGGATTATTGGGTCTCCGTTTCCATCCAACATTCTAAATTTCACGAGCCGCTCGTGTAACCGCTGGTACCCTATGATGTCTCATAACGTCGTCTCCATCGCGCGGAGACGATCTATGAGCATTGAGATTACGTTGCCTCGCCGGGCCATGCGTGTTCGGAGGGTCTCTGAGAAAACCGGGTATTCCATTAGCAGCATCTGGCGCCTCGCTAGACAGGGTGACTTCCCTGCCCCGGTCAAGCTATCACCCGGATGTACCGCTTGGTTCGAGCACGAGATCGACGCTTGGCTCGATGCAAAGAGCCTAAAACGCGACGCCGTCCCGTGCGTTCGGAACTGAGGGTCTTGTAATGCTCGATGCTGATCCAAATGAAGCCGCCCCCGCATCCGTGGACACCGGCTTCGACACAACGCCGGTTACGGTCACCGTAAGTCCGGCTCCCGCGCCGGCGACGGTGGACACTGGCTTCGATGAACTGTGCGGAACATCTGCGCCGGTTCAGCCCGCTGCACCGACTGTCACGGGCGCGCCCGAAGGCGCGATCGACACTGGAATAGAAGAGGCCCTCGCGCACCTTGCCTCCGTGTCCAAGGACCCAAGCCCCGCGCCTGACGTCTCCGTTCAGTCAAATGCAGCCGAGCAGCAATCTTCGTTGGGGTCCGGTCAGGCAAATCAGAGCCGGTCATCGAACCCGGCGCTTGACTTTCTTGACGATTTTTTTGGCGCGGATAGGCGGCACCTTATTGCGATCAAGAAGGGCCAAGGCAAGAACGAAATCAAAGCCCAACATTTTGACGCGGCCGACAGAGCGGGGCAGCAGGCCTTCATCGCCGATAACGGTAGCGCCGGCTTCGATCTTTATTTCAGCCCGAACCCAATAAAAGGAACTCTTCATAAGAAGGCCGGCAAGAACGATGTACTTGAAGCGCGCCATCTGTGGGTCGACCTTGACCCGCGTAAGAATGAACCGCTCGAGGCGGAGCGCGACGCGATGCTCGCGCGACTAACAGGCAATCTTCCCGATGGGCTACCGACGCCAAACAGGGTGATTGATAGCGGTCGGGGCTACTGGGGATATTGGAAGCTCGACAAGCCAGCGCGTGTAGACGGCAGCCAAAACAACGCGAACGGGCCACTCACCGAGACCGTCGAATGCTACGGTCGTGGTATCGAGCAAGCGTTCGGCGACCACTTCGCGGATGGCTGCCGCAACATTGACCGCATCGCCCGCTTACCCGGCACTGTCAACACCAAGACCGGTAGATTGGCCAGTGTGTTACACGAATTTAGCCATGATGCTGCGCACGCGATTGAAAGTTTCCCGCAGCAGGTTGAGAAGCCGAAGGAACAGCGAGACCAGCAGGCAGGGCATTTCAAACCGTCGGACAAACATGATCCGATTGATCCGACCGATCCGTTAATTGCCGCGCTCGATCCAAAATGGAGCCATCCCGACTACGCGGCCGGATTTGCCGGCGACCGCAGCCGCGCGGCCTTTGGGTTTGTTTGCGAGTGTAAGCGCCATGGCATTCCCGACGAAACAATCGCTCGATGTTTGATGAGTTGGCCGATCGGCACCTGCCTGCGGGAGAAGCCCAACATCAAACGAGAACTCACCCGCATCCTTGCGCGGGGCGACGAGTTCACCATCGACCCCAAACTGGGGGCAATGAACGAGAAGCACCACGTGGTGCTGCACGGGGGTAAGACCCGGGTACTAACATGGGATGACGACGAAATTTACGAAGGCCGAAAGGTTCCGGTCTATCAAACGCCCGACGACTTCAAAGCGTTTCATTCAAAGTATCGGCACAGCTATCAGATAAAGACCAAGGTCAAAGATGAAAAGGGCAATGAAACAGGCGCGACCGAAACTAAAACTATAACCAAACCACTTGGCGACTGGTGGTGGGCTCAAAAAGAGCGTCGCCAGTATGAGGGCCTGACGTACGCGCCCAACATTGACGCCGACATCGTCGGCGGCAAGCTCAATCTCTGGACTGGCTTTACAGTGGCACCGATTAAGGGACGACGCCATGTGTCCTACCTCAAACACTTGCGCGACAATATTTGTTTGGGCAACCGAGATCACTACAACTACCTGATCCGACTGATGGCGCGCGCCGTTCAATTCCCAGATCAGCGCGGCGAGGTTGGGGGTGTTCTGATCGGACCAAAGGGTGTTGGCAAGACTGTTGCGATTGATGAGTTCGGTGGCTTATTTGGGACGCACTATTGGACTGTTACAAACCCCGAGCACTTCACCGGTCGCTTCAACTCTCACTTGCAGCATTGCTCCATCTTGCTCGCTGACGAATGCCTAAGGCCTGAAAACAAGGTGCACGAGCAGATCGCCAAGACGCTGCTCACCGGCCAAACAATCATGATTGAGCCGAAGGGCGTGAATGCGTACCAAGTCAAAAACTTCCTGCACGTGTTTATTTGTACGAACGCAAAATGGGCAATACCCGCAACTCAGGATGAACGGCGCTGGTTCATTCTCAATGTCAGTGATCGGCGTCGCAAGGATTTTTCGTACTTCAGGAAGATATGCGATGACATGGCAGCCGGTGGACGGGCTAACCTGCTCCACTACTTGCTCCACCTTGACCTGTCAGGGTTCGAGTTTCGCGATGTACCAGATACAGAGGCCCTTCTTGAGCAGAAGGAACGCACACGGAGCGGTATCGACTTATTGGTCGAGGGATGGTGTCGCGAGGGCGTCGCACCATGTTCGCACCCAGACAAGCCACACGTTATCATCACGAGTGGGAGCGATACCACACCGCCAACCGGTTTTGATAATTTCATTCATTCCAAGGCACCGGAGGACCTCCGTCGGCTTGGTCCGATCAGGGTCAAGAAGGCGCTAACAAAGGACTGGGGGACCTCGCACTTTCGAGGTTGGGTTGGGGGCCGGTTAGTCAGCGGCATCGAACTGCCCCCGCTGCCCGAGCTCAGGAAGAAGTTCGAGGACCGCTGCAACGGCGGGCAACCGATCAGCTGGCAAGGCGGCCCGAATTGGGAGGCCTCCTATTCATGATGGCGTCACTATGGTCCAGCGTCAAAGTCCGCGGCGCTTCCGGCTGTTGGGGGCCCGACGAAGTGGACGAAGTACTCGATGAGTGCAGGCACTTACCCCGAGCCGCTCGTGCATGGTTGGTCGGACAATATGCAGGATTGCCGATTGGACTTGTCTCACTGCCGCAACGGTTGTGCGCGGTACCCACGGTTTGCGCGGTTCTTGAGCCAACTTCGACGGAGCTTGGGCCCCGAAGGCAGAGGCTAAAGAAACTCATATTGTTCTTATTGGCCTTTTAAACCATGCACACCATGCACACCATACACAACCCCAGTTACGGAGGCAGTTCCTGCGTCCGCGATTGTGCACGTTGTGCAGACTTCGCGCGCTTATGCCCACACCGGCGCGCGACCGCTCCACACCGTCAGCTTGCTACCGTGTCACCCTGAAGTCCTCATATCCACCCAGCTGTCATCATTCGCCAACGATTAAAACACCGCCATCCGATCGTTACCAGGAAGCAAGGCGAGACAGATCACCTAGACCGCAAGACCGGGGATCTGGACCTCTGGGGCCGGTAGTACGGTGGCACGGTTACAATCCAAAAAATGGTCCGCCCAGAAATTGATTAAGGAAATCTCAACTCTTCGACGCTAATTCTCTACCATCGTTGCACGACCGAGCAACTCAGTTTTGCGTGCAACTCAGTGTAGGAGAAGATAGATGCTATTCGTCCTTGAACCAAAGGGGCTCGAACGTCAGGCGACGCTCGCACGCGAACACTTTGCACTTAACGGTCCACCCGACGCACCTCCGTTGCCAATCGGGTACGACGAGCGTGAGCAAACCAAACGCCAAGGCTCGCTTGCAAAACTCGTGGGTCTATATGCGCGGTCGCTGGCGCATCAGAAGTACGACTTGCAGAAGCATCCATCATTTGACGATTACGCTCGGGGTGTGACGGCTTCGGAGTACAACGGACACACAGAAATGAAGGAGGATGCGCAGCTAAAGAGACGCTTTCCTCCAAGGCAACTCAAAGGGCTGGGACCGGGACTTTATTGGGCGCCCGACCTACCCGCACGCCGCAAATGCAGTCGGAGTAGCACAGCTGCATAGGTTGGCCCAACCCATGCTCGAAGAAGTGGAGAGGGTAAAAAGGTGTCACTGTTAGAACGATTAAGAGAGGCCAGAGCCGAGCTTGAGGCGCCCGCCGATCCATGGCTGGCACCGTTGCACCGTGTCCGCGGCAAGGTCGAGTTTGATGGCCAAGAGCGCGTGAGCAGCCAGATGTTGCTGGACGTGCTCGAAGTGCCTCAGCGCAGCCGCACAGCGGGGACCTACCGCCGTCTGGCCAAGCTGATGGCGGAGCTAGGCTGGACGGCGGTGCGCGTGCGAGACCTGACGCGCGGCGGTTACAAAGAGCAAGTGAGGGGGTACGTTCGCAACGCTCCCGGCGTTCAATGAGCAGCACCCACCAAAGCAGCCTGCACGAGTTGAACGACCCTCTCTCCTGACATTTTGCCACGATTGGGCATGTTGTTTGCAACCGAAGTCACTGCAGCCCAGACATCGGGCTGCGAAATCAAAACCTGGGCTCGGCTAATTGCTTCGGCGATGAAGTCGTCGGTTTGGAGGGGTGAAAGGCCGGCGTACGATCCGTCGGCTCTCGCAGCATTCACATCAGCTTCAGCCTCGTACCCATTCCAAATTTCCAAAATATCTCTGCCGGTATGTCGTGCCTCGGCAGCTGCGCCGAAAACAGAGATAAGCATCCTGGCTCGCAACCAATCGGAATGTTCTACTCCGTTAGCCTCGGCGAGTTGAAAAGCTCGTGTAATATGGCTCGTCCCAATCTGATCCTGCGGTAAGCCATTGGTCACGGTCTCGTAGAGACTTTGCAATTTGGCCGACAGCATTGGTCCAATAGTTACGGCCCCCGATATAAGCTCAGCGAAGCCGTCGCGACTGCGTGCACAAGCACTCGTCAGCCCGATCTCGATGTGGGCTACCGCCTCCGCCTCGGCTATGCCGAAATCGGTTGCCGTCAGAACGCGAGCGACCGCGTGTCCGGCTTCGTGGATGGCAGTGATGCGGTCGAGTTTTGCAGATCTAGCCTGAGCTTTGAACGCACGCCGTTCATGTCTGTTCATGCTTGCTCCCAAGACCGTCCTGTTAGTCCCACCTGCCACCTACTATAGAGACCTGGTTGCAAGGAGAAAAAGGTATCGGATAGGTGATAGTTAGAAACTCACTTTCAAGCCGAGCAATGAGTCAGAAATGACATTAACCTTACCTTCTGGACCCGATGCTCAAGACCAAAACAACAGTGCGTTGTGCTTCACCGAAGAATTACTGATTCTGCGGCCTTGAGGGTTGAGCTGGCATGGACGCCAGTCCGCGTTCGTGACATGGGGAGAGAAGGGTTCGCGGGTATGTCCGTCGCGGGCATGCCTCTGAGCGGGTTACACAAGCCGATAGTCAAGGCGCTCCAGTCGCAAGGTGAAACGGTGACACCGTTACACCCCCAACGATGATAGTTCTTGATCGGCACCGTGCCGCTTCTCGAATAGGCGGCTACGAGGACTTCACGTCCAGTGCGGCACGTCCGCAAAGGCCTATCGCGGTTCGCCAAGGTCTGATACCCGTCCGCTTTCGAGGGCGGGTTCAACTGATCGCCGCACCCGGTAACGATCGCCAAGCAGCCTCTCGCCCTTCGACGATGGAATTGGTAAATGAAAACGACGGGACGCAGTGCAAGCCCACGCGACCTTACTCACCCGCCCTATGGCCGGACATGAGCGCTTTTGGATCTTTCGGAATTCGAATTTGATGGCTGAGGACGACCCGATCAATGAGATTTCACTGATCGAAGCTCGGCTCGATGAGCTTGCCGAGGTCGCCGAGCGATGCCGAAAGATGATTCTAGTTTCGAAGGCGGCAATAGCTATCGGTTTCGCAGTGCTGCTCGTCATGATGCTCGGTCTCTTCCGGTCAAATCAAGTCGCCGCCATGGGATCGATTGCCGCGGTGCTGGGTGGCATCGTGTCGCTCGGATCGAACGTGGGCACATTGCGACAGACAATGGCCACCATGAGCGCTGCCGAGCTGGTCCGTTCAAATTTGATCGACCGGATCGAGCTTCGAGTGGTTGGTGACAGACTATGAAATGGATTCGCGTCCTCGAACGACCTTTTCTGCATCCCGCAGGTGGAGTCGCACTTTGGTCCAGCGCGTCATTTCGTTGCTATGAAGTTTTTGTCGCTGTCGCGGCAATAGCGGACGTACGAAGTCGAACCAATGAGTTCGCGCCGAGCAAGGTACCACGGTAGCACGGTCTCTTTATCTCAATTGAACACGGCCCACGGTACTCCGACCGTAACTAACCAGTGCCTGAATCCGAAAGCGGACAAGGCGTTGGGTCAACGCAGATAGTTAATGAGTAGATGGTTCAAACGTTCGGGCACTTCGAGCGGCACCCAATGACCGACGTTATCGATGCGTTCGTATCGCAAACCAGCTTTGCAGAATTGCGCGGAATTAACCATCTGCTGCTCAGTCAGAGCTGTATCCCTCGTGCTCCAGATCCCCATTACGGGGACGGTGACGTCCCCGATGTCGGAGGAAAGCATAAGGGCGATGTTAGCGCGGTAGTAACTTAAAGCCGCGGTGAGGCGTTCCGGTCGTCCGAGATCAGCCTTCCAGTTCGGAACCTCCTGCGGAAATCCGGACAGCTGCCCGAACAGCTTAAAATCGTTGACACTTACCAGCCACTCGGCGAAGCCACGAAGTTGAAACATTAGCATGTACCAAGAGCGCGCCTTTTGTTCGAAGCCACCCCTCTTAAAGGACGTAGGATGTCCAACTGAGATGGCGACGTAGCGATCGATGCGGTCGGGATGCAAAATCGCGCTTTGCCAGCCGATCGCTGCGCCCCAGTCATGGCCCACAAGCCGGACCTTTGCAACGCCGAGGACGTTGAGCAGTGACACAACGTCGGCGACGAGCTGGTCCATGCGATATGCCGCGACCCCGCCTTTTGGGATTTCGGTGAGGCCAAAGCCTCGCAAATCGGGTGCAATGACACGGAAGCCCCCTGCAACCAGCGCGGGGATCTGGTGGCGCCAGAGCTTGTGTGAATCGGGAAAGCCGTGGAGGAGCAGGACGTTCCGGGCCCGATCCTGCGATCATCACATGCATCTCAATTCCATTGACCGTGTGACGACTGCCAGTCGGCAACGTTGCGAGAGTTCTGGTTCATGTTTGCTCACAGTAATACGCTAGCTGGCGCAAACGCCGCTGCCTTCCTAACTCCTCAGACTCGGCTAACGTAGATCAGGCCCAACCTGTCGGCAACGATGTCCAGCCTCAAAGGCCGTCAGGCACTCGGCAGGCCACGCCAACTGCTGGCAAGATCCGGCAGCATGTAAAGGTCCGCCCCGATGGCAACTGCAACTTCCGACCGCCGATAAGAAGATGAGTACATTATGCGACGCACCGCAGCTATTTGGGCGCTTTATTGAGCGCGATGACTTTCTAGCAACAAAGCACGGTCTCACATCTCAACCGAACTCAGCTCACCGGGCGCGCGATCGCCGTGACGGTGACACCGTGTCACCTTTTCAGCGGTCTTATCGTGGTAATGTATCAAGCTGCCGACCCTTGTCGAAACGAACGTCCCCCACGTGAGGCGCGTCCTAGCTAAGTGCGTTCATCCCTCAACACTGGACACCCGACGACTGCATCGTCATGTCGGTTTCGTGCCATGAAGAGACATCGCTGGACGGAGGCGTCTTAGACTTGAAATCATTCGCCAATTAAGAGTTCGTTCTAGGTCTCTACCCCGACGTAGATTTACTCGAAGACTCGGCCGCAATCAGATGCGTAACCTTCGGCTTACCGCGAATATAACGGTGCACCTTTTCCTGCAATATGCGATCGGCATTTGTCACCCGCTTGTGCTGCCGTAGATGTTCCAGCCAAGATTCGACGAGAAAAGTTTCGAGGAAACGGCCTTCCTCGGCGGTATCTTCGAAGACGCCCCAGGAATAGGCGCCGTCGCGACGCCGTCCATGCGAGAGTGTTTCAAGCGCGGTAAGGAATGCTTCGCGGTCTCCAGGATTGATTCGGTACTCGACAGTAACGAGAACTGGACCTCGGTCACCTTCAACTTCCCGGGTGACGATGGGCATAGGCCAGTGCATGGATGGCGTGAGATCGGGACCGGGACCGCTATGCAGCTTCCAGCGCCACGTGAGCGGAATCGCAATGAGGGCGCCGCCTGCCGCGACGAAATGAGCCAGCGGTAGTCCCACCATGCCCGCAACTTGTCCCCAGAGCACGCTTCCGATCGTCAGTGTTCCAAAAAACACCGTGACATACATCGCAAGCCCCCGCCCGCGCACCCAATCAGGCAACGCAAACTGAGCGGAAACGTTGAGGGTTGCCAGCACGGCGATCCACGAGATACCCGCTATAAAACTTGCTGTCAGAGCCAGGATGGGTTCCCTCGCGAGTCCGAACAGCACCAGCGTGGCCGCCGTGCCGACTTCCCCAGCAGCAACGAGCACGTCGGCTCCGATCTTTGCTTTCAGCCACGGCAGTCCAAAAGCAGCGCCGACTGCACCGACGCCTATTGCACCCAGCAGCGCACCATAGAGTTCCGGTCCGCCCGCGATCTGATTGCGCGCCACGAGTGGGAGCAAGGCCCAATAAGCGCTGGCAAACAGAAAGAACCCAACGGCTCGCGCTAAGGTCGCGCGCAGACGCCGGTTGTGTCGCGTGTATCGAAAGCCGGTGCGAATGGCACTGGTGAACCGCTCGGCTGGCATACTGTCCATATGCTTCTGCGGCGAGCGCCACCACAGTAGAACGCCGATAACGCCGAGATTGCTGATGGCGTTGAGCCAAAACGGTGCAGCGATTCCAAATCCAAGAATGATCACGCCGCCGATCGCCGGACCGATCGCGCGGCTGATATTGATGCCGACACTGTTGGCCGCGATGGCGGGAGCCAAATCCTGCCGAGGTACGAGTTGCGGAACGATGGATTGCCAGGCGGGCGCCTCCAACGCGCCGAACAGGCTGATTAGAAAGGTGAACAGCAACAACGTAACTGGACTAACCAGATCAGCCGAGACCAGCGCGGCGAAGATTGCGGAGACTACTGTGATCAAAATCTCGAGGACGATGATAAAGCGGCGCTTGTCAATAATATCTGCGAGCGCGCCGGCTGGCACCGCGAACAGAAACATCGGGAGGGCGTTCGCCGCCTGGACCAGCGATACTGTCAAGGGTTTGGCGTCGAGGCTCGTCATCAACCAGCTCGAGGCGGCGCTGTACATCCAGCCGCCGACGTTCGAGACGACGGTCGCCACCCACAGCATAGTGAAAACGCGATGTTGAAACGGCGCCCATGATGATGCCTTGACGTTCGGCGACGCCTCGGGCTGCCCTGATCCCCTTGCATCGGGAAATGCCATGAACGTTCTATCCGATTAGCTCCAGCATCTGCCCCATTAAACCATAGCAGGTCGCGACTGGTCCGTGCGCGAGAAATGGCACACACTCGGCCTCAGAAACTTATCAGACCCGATGTCCGAGTTGAGTCAAACTGAGACAAACCGGTATGTTTGCGTCACGTCCGAATTGACCCCGGTAACCGACATCAATCTAGCAAGGTTTAACCGGTCACTTCGCGCAACGATGAGACAACGTCCGCGCTGGATTTCCTGAAATGGCACCGTTCAACAGGTCGGCTCACGTAGCTCGCCTCGCGGCCGGCTTGAACAGCCGACCCTTTTCCACCACGAGCACGACCGCTAACGAAGCCAGCGTGCAAAGGAAAAACCCAGTCGCAAATGGCAAAAGCGTGCCATTATAATCTTGGCCGACGGTGGTGCCGATGCCAATGCCGAGCAGTGTAGTGATCGACCCGTACAGCGACGAAGCGGTGCCGGCAATATGGCCCTGCGGCTCCATCGCGAGCGAAGTGAAATTGGCGAACATCAGCCCGAACGCGAACATCATCAGCGCCGCCAACACCATAAACAGTGGCAGCGGCATCATTTGCACTTTCACCGCCAGAAGCATGATCCCCGCTACCGCCACGAAGCCGACGAGTGCACCATGCGAGATCACCCGCATGCCAACGCGGCCAACGAAACGGGCATTGAGAAAGCCAGCGACTGCGACGCCGATGGCGATGGCTGCGAACGCCAGCGGAAAGTAATGCCCCAGCCCGTAGATTTCGGTGAACACCTGCTGCGACGAGAACACGAAAGCGAACAGCGCACCCTGCACGCCACCGGCCGCCAGCGCATAACCCAGTGTCTGCCGATTGGTCACCGTCTGGCGATAAGCGCCGAGTACGTCGCGGATAGCTAACGACTTGCGCTCGGATACTGGCAAGGTTTCCGGCATTCGCAGCCCGCTCCAAATCAGCGCAAGCAATCCGTACAACATCAACACGATGAAGATGCCACGCCACTGCGCGAGCAACATCACCGCCTGACCTAACGACGGCGCGATTACTGGCACTGCGATAAAGACCATCATCGCCAGTGACATGACGCTGGCCATGCGGCGGCCGGCGTAGCAGTCGCGAACGATCGAAGTCGCAATCACGCGGGTGGCGGAGGTGCCAAGCCCCTGCAGCACTCGCGCCAGCAGCAATGTCTCGAATGACGATGCCGTAATCGCAAGTACGCTGGCGATGCAATATAGCGCCATGCCGTCGATCAGGACCGGACGCCGACCGAAACGATCTGAAAGCGGTCCCATGATGAACTGGCCGAGGCCGAAACCGATCAGAAACGTCGACAGGACCGCCTGCGGCTCGTTAGCAATAGTGATGTGGAATGCCGAGGCGATGTTTGGTAGCGCCGGAAGCATCATATCCATGGCAAGCGGGTTCAACGCCATGATCGAAGCAATCACGACGACAAATTCTGGAAAGCCCATCGGCCGGTGGCTCGATGAAACCCAAGCGTCGGCATTATCAGTCACGCTGCGCACCTCACTGGGACACCAACATTTATCGGCTATGCTGCGTCGCACAACTCATTTTCCGGGATGGCTGGTGCGCTGGTGGCGGGTCTAGGCCATTCAAGTTCGCGAACGGCCTTCGCACGGTGAAAAGGTAGTAGGCGCCGCTTCGCTAACCATCTGATGTGCCCACTAGCGGTGGTTCGCGCACCGTTACCCCTTCTTCGGAACGACTAGCGACGGAACACGTTGCCTTTGCATACGAGGCAACCCATGCGACATACCCTTCATATTGACGCAGAGCACATCAAAGCCATTCTTGCCGAAGTCGGCGAGCGCCTACGTATTATCCTTTGGTTAGAGGGTCGGCAGAAGTTACCGCGTCCTATTCGGCAATCGTTAGATCGTTTGGCCGAAGTAGATCATGGGATCGAGTTGAAATCGTCACACTCGATTGTACCTCCAGAAGACGAAGGCTGGCTCCGCCGACTTTTGCCAAGGCGATTTCGCTAATCTTTACGACGCGCCATAAGGTAGCCTCGTCCAGACATCTCAACCAAACCCAACCTACCGGGCGTGCGATCACTGTGACGGTGACGTGCTGTCAGCGGCCTAATCGTGGCGGGAAGCTAGCGCGGTCTGCAACACGCCATGCAATGAACGTTGATCTGAACCTATGCAGTCGTTGGGATGGGCCAAACCCAAGCCAGCCCGCATCAACGGCCCGTCGGTCCGCGCTTACGTTCGTCCTATTGGGGAGCTTGGGAGTGAAGCCAGACTGCACAGCCCAGGTAGGTTTACGGATCAGGACGTCTCAGCTGAAGACAAGGCGGTCCCGTTCGGTCTATTTGACTTCCGGCGCCGGCACCGCTGCAGAAAATGCGCGCTCGAATGTTGCAAGATCTGAGCTGGGCAAGTCAGAAACCGCGACGTAGGTGAAATCCCCGTCGCTCCAGCTTCGGACGTTGTATCCGGCAATCGTCTGCCCCGGAACGGATTGACCGTGCGGCAGGGTCGTCAGGCTGACGGTATGCGCGGCATGCTTGTAGACGATCGTGGCAACCGGATCATGGCCGACGACATCCACCCGGCCGCCCAGCAACGCAAAGCCTTGCCGAGCGAGGTCGGGCACCTGGGGTGATTCTGGTAGCCGGGCCGTGAACCAGGGCTTGACTGTATGGCGGTCGGACGATGCGATATCGAAAGGTTGGGGCGCCAGCAAACTCCGGATATGACCCGCGACCACCTGGTTTGTAACGTCCTCCCTCTGACCAAAGTTTTCGATGGTCATCATGACAGAACTTGAGAGCACTGCGCCGAACACCGCTGCCGCAGCCAAGGCCTGAAAGGACCAGTTCCGGCGTCGCAAGATCGTTACGTTGGAGGGAAACTCCGCATCCAGTCTTTTTTGAATTCGCTCTTGCAGCCCTGCAGGCATCTCGAGCTGCGGCACCGAACGAACGGCCTGGCGCAACGACAGCAGCCTGGCATATTGGGCCTGCAAAGACGGGTCGTTCGCCAACCGTCGCTCGAACTCGCTCGCGGAAACCGGAGCAAGCTCGCCGTCGCAATAGGTGCTCAACTGCAATTCGTCGCTATCTTTCAGGGATGCAATCATTGCTACCTTCGATCTCCCAGATGGGCCAGCAGAAGCTGCCTGCCCCGGGACAGACGGGACATGACGGTCCCGATTGGAACATTGGTGACCTCGGCGATATCACGATAGTTCATCTGGTTTATTTCCCGCAAGACGATGACTTCGCGAAATTGCTCCGACAGCTGCGCCAGGGCTTTTTGAATTTCCTCGGCATCCGCTTTGAAGAGAGCGATCTCCTCGGGTGTTTCTATCCTCGTTCCGTACAGGCCCTCATATTCAAGTTCCTGTTGCTCCGCCGCACTCAGGTCGTTCATGTACACGACCTTCTTTGGCTTGTTCTTCGCAAGCCAGCTGAAAGCCGTGTTACGCACGATGGCGAGCGACCACGCGCGAGCATTGACGGCACCGAAAGTCTTGATGCCGCGAAACGCACGTAGCGCCGCTTCCTGCACTATGTCTTCGGCGTCGGATGCACTGCCGGTAAGCCATTGTGCCAGGCGATAGCCTTCGGCCATATGTGGCAGAAAGACTTCATCGAACGCCGCGCGTTGATCCTTGCTTTGCACAATCGAGACCGATGTTCGCTGCTGGCCAGACAATCGATCTGAACCTTCCGGCCGGTCTATTAGCCCGCCATTTATAAGTTCGGTACACCGGAAATCCCTCCGGTGTACCGTTAATGTCGTCGTCATAGTTGGACGCACCTGCGCTCACAGTTCTGCAGTCACTTTACGATGATCTTTCCGACCATGTGCGGATGCAATCCGCAGAAATAATCGAACGTGCCGGCACTGGCGAACGTGAAGGAATACGAGTCGTCAGTGTCGAGCGCCTTCGACCGGAAGACCTTGTTCTTCTCGACCACCGTGTGCGGAATGTCGTCGTGATTGACCCACTTCACCGTCGTTCCTACGGCGACGGTCAGTTCCGGCGGCGTGAAGGTGAAGTTGTCGATCGTAACGACATTTGCCTCCTGCGCCGCGACCGCTCCGAACGCCAGCAGCGCACCGACGGCCGGACCCAAAAGCATCGCAACGATCACGGCGCGACCGGGAGTGAATCGTCGCGATGTGAGGCGGAGGTGTTTCATGAAAATTTGCATGGAAGATCCTCGATTTAGCCAGCGAGCGTCTTGTCGACGATGGCGAGCGGCTTGTTGCCCTGCACCACGGTGACGGTGGACAGCCCAAGCTTGGTGCGGAGCTTGGTCGGCGGGAACAAGCATCGGCCCTGGCGAAGGCGCGCTGCCGGGAGCCGGCTGCGGAAACGCCGTCGACAACGCCGTGTGGAAGGTCATGTTGCCTTCGACCTTCTGGGCCAGCTGATGGATGTGGCCGTTCAGCACGGTGACCGAGCCGAAACGCTTGAGCAGGTTGAGCGCCTGCGTGCCGTCCTCGGTACCCCAGCCCCATTCCTTGTAGATGACCTGGAGCGGGATATGCGCGAAGACGACGATCGGCGTGCTGTTCGATTTGCCCTTCAGATCGGCCTCGAGCCAGGCGAGCTGCTCGGCGCCGAGATTGCCGAGACCGCCGCCCTTCAGATCGACGACGTTGACGAGGCCGATGAAGTGGACGCCGTGATCGTCGAAGCTGTACCAGCCCGCGCCTTTCGAACCCTTGCCGTAGCGCTCGAGATAGGCTTTGCCGCGCTCCTCGTCGATGATGTCGTGCTCGCCCGGCACCCAGTGAACCTGGACGCCGGTCTCGCCGAACACCTTGTCGGCATTGTCGAACTCGGCGGGCTTGGAGAGATGGGTGATGTCGCCGGTGTGAATGATGAAGGACGGCTTTGCCTGCATCGCCTTCACCTTGGCGACGGCCTCACGCAGCGTGCCCAGCGCATCCGGATTGGCGGCCTTGTCGAAGCCGATATGGCTGTCGCTCATTTGCAGGAAGGTGAACCCGCTCGATTCCGCGGCGGCCGCTTCGCCGATCAAGCCGACGGAGTGAGGAACGCCCCCGCTGACAGTCCAAAGCACGCCGGTGCCCGCCCAGACCATGCATTCCAGCACTTCTCGGCGGCCTAATCCTTTTCCGTGATCGTCGGGACCCTTTTTATCCATGTCATATTCTCCCTATGGAACCGAAGGGCTCCAGACTGGCGCAACATCGCGCCGTACTGGGGAGACTCGGCCCATTCGGGCGTTATTCCCCACCGGAGACGATTATCGATTGCCATTAAATATAATTTTGGTGATGTCCCCGAAGGGGGCCGCGTGCTCGACCTAATCTAAGAAGTTAATCGTCGACTCCCGGTCGTTCGGGACGTTCCCGAAAGAGCGAACCCCTTCGACAAACCTCCGGGAAGTCTCGAATACGTAATGAGTAGCCTGTGTTCGCGCCGCGCTCACCATCGATGATCGATGCAGTTATCAGGCGATCGGCTCCGTTACGGAACTCCGGCTATTTTGATCCAGAAGACATTGTCCTCAAATTTCGAAGCGACAAGCAAGAATTGAATTTGTTTCATTTAGCCGAGAAATGGTCCGAACACGGATAGGTGACATCGGAATAAAGCCGCCATCGCACAGGTCTCCATGTTGCGAACTTCGCACAAAAACCTGGAGCGACCGAACATGACTGAACCTGCTGAAGGGGCAACTCTCGACACGACCGCGGAGAGTGAACGCTTCGATCAGGTAAGCATTGCTCTGCATTGGCTTACGGTATTTCTTATTATCGTCCTGTTTGCCAGCGCATGGTCGCGCGAAGCTCTCGATCACGACACCCGCCTCGCTTCAGCATTGATGACCGCGCACCGAACGACGGGCGTTGTGACGTGGATTGTGGGTTGGGTGCGACTTGTTTGGCGGTGCAAGTTTGCCCACCTACCGCCGTTTGCCGAGAGCATGCCGAAACTGCAACAATGGATCGCAAAGGCCAATGAATATGGTCTCTACGCCCTGCTTGTGGCGCAGCCGATTTCGGGCCTCGGCCACGTCCTGTTTCACGGCCATCCGTTTAAACTGTTCATTTGGGAAGTGCCGGCTCTTGTCGAGCCGAACCCCGCCATCCGCAGCATGTTCGAAGCGGCTCACGAGTTCGGCGCGAAGGCGCTCGTCGCTCTCATCGCCCTGCATGCCGGCGCAGCACTTTTTCACCGCTTCGTTTTGCGCGACCGTGTGCTGCAACGGATGTTGCCGTGGGAATCTGAAAGCGCGGCGGCCCGGACGAATAGGTTAGTGCTATTTGAAAAGTACGCGAAAAAGAAATCGCCCCTCGGCCCGCTCGCTCATTTGAAAATGACACTATCCTTGCCCAGGCATGACCGCAAAAGTCACTCTCGTTAAACGAGGCTGATGAGTGCCTGCTCGAATTCTACTGCCATTTTGGTTGGATTTAATGATCACCGTGTTGGACCTCCTTAACATCATCGCAAGTGCGTCAGAGCAGGCTCTTCGATACCTGGAGCATCACCACTGGCTTTTCGGATTTATATTATTTGCCTATCTGTTCCGCCTTCACGACAGAAGCGTACATGCCCGATTCAGCGCGCTGGATAAGCGGGTCGATGAGATTAGAAAGCGGCTTGCCTGCGATATCTGAGCGATTGCCATGGTTAGCTGTCAATCTACCGATCAAACTTCTTATAGGTGCCTGGTTGAGCCAGGTGAGAGGATAAAGATCATGCCTGAAGTGGACCCGCTATTCTGCTTTACGTCTAATACGGTTGAAATTCATCCTTGCTTAAACTGTCATGCCCCAATGACGCTAATATCCGGCAATTCGCCCCGGTCTGATTCTCCCATACGCACCTTCCATTGTTTCAACTGCGATAGTGTTGACAGGAGATCGCTTCTTCGAAGTGGCCGATCTGTCTGATCCACCAGAGCGGGTTTTGCCGCGGCAAGTAGTACTTCGTCGGCACCCAGCATTCTTGACGCGAAAACCATGACTAAAAAGGAAAACGTCGCAGCCCCAGGGGTCGAGGACCATGACGCTTTGGAGGCTCCGTCAGCTCGGCTCCATAAGCTTGGTGAGCTGCCTCTATGAAAAGACGCACATTCGGCATTCGATATTCCCGGACTGTTTCTAGCGTCACTCTCGAAAATGTGTTGGGGGAAGCACTTCAGCGCATGCGTCGCGCTCGAGCGTATTTACGGAAAAACGCGGTGATTCGGCGCGATGACGCACGTTAAGCCTCTGCCGCGGATTCCCAACACTCGGAGACCTCGGAATATTTAGAATCCGCCTTGAGTCTGTTCAGCAGAGGCGCCTGGTGCGCAATGAAAGCTGATGGAGACCTATGCAATGACTAAGATCAAACTCTCGCTTCTTAGCATAATCATGCTTCAAACAACGGCGATTGCGACTCCCGTATTCCCACAAGAAGTCACCCAAAACTCTGGGGTTTATGCGTCACCCGGCCACCAAGCCGACTTAGAAAGTGAATCTGCATCATCTCCGCCTCGAAAAGCAATTGTCGTTGACCGCCCTACTGCCGATGCCATGGCGTCAGTTTCGTCGGCTCGACCCTGGAGCCCTGGAAACGAGACTGCAACCAGACCCTGGTCTGCGCCGGTGGGCCACCACCAGCCGCGTGCGATCGATGTGCTCACATCGACTTCCTCTGTGGAGCAATTCTTTGAAGAAGAAGATGCGAGGGTCGACCGCATTGTGAGAAACATTTGCAGAGGCTGCTAACACTCCAATATTAGAGCCTCCGCAGCACTCGCGCACAAAAAACGCTCAAAAGCCCAGCAGCAGAATCACCCATTGCTAAAGGCGTTTCCTTGGCGGACTGAGCAGCCCGGCGACGAAACGGTTAGGAGGCCGCCTCAGTGTGGATATTGCCGTCAAACTGTTCCGATATGCAAAACGATTCTGCTTTCTGACGAAGGCTGTAAGGAAATTTTGATGAGGCTTTGCGGCGCACTAGCGATTATTATTCTCTTTGTGCAACTCGGCCGCACGAGGTCCGTCCTCATGAGACAGGGAAGACGCGCCTCAACTATCTGCGTCGTCGAAGACGTCTGCGCAACAAGATCGTTCATAGATACTTCTCATGGATGTCGATTGTCGATTGCTTACCTAGCCGATCGAAGTTAGCCGCAATCCAAGCATCTGCCCGCTCACGGCCGACTTTCATAAGCTTGTTGACCAGGTGCCGGTCGGCGTTCAACTTACTCCCCACGCTCAGCGCTTGCATCACATCGTCTGCTTCGATGCTGTGAATCAGCATGCGCTTTATGGTTTTGTCTAGAATCTTCTCCTCCTCGATCAGCTTGGTCACAAAACAGACCGAACGCATCTCGCGCATGAGCGATGAGTTGAAGCTGATTTCGTTGATGCGATTCAGGATCTCGCCTGCAGTTTTGGGCACATCGGGTCGCTCGATCGGATTGATATGGACGATCACCACGTCTCGGCTGTCACAGTTATAAACGAGGGGAAAGATTGCCGGGTTGCCCATATACCCACCATCCCAATAATGCTCACCGTCGATTTCGATTGCCTGGAACAAAAACGGTAAACAAGCCGAAGCCAGAACAGCGTTAGGTCCGATCTCGTCGTTTTCAAAAATTCGGATCTTTCCAGTTCGCACGTTAGTTGCCGACAGAAAAAGCTTAATCGGACAGTACGCGTTGCGTATCGCATCAAAGTCCACCGTATCGCAAAGGATCGAACGCAGAGGATTGATGTTGAATGGATTGAGCTGGTAGGGCGAAAACAACCGAGTCATGAGATCAAATTGGACGAAGACCGGTGATGTTTCGAGCCATTGGTTGCCCGTCAACCGGTCAAACGGGGTTGGCTGGAGAGGGCTGAGCGAAGCAAGATTGGCAACGCGGCGCCAAAAGTCCGCCAGCGCATATCGGGCGCCGGCACGACCGCCGACTGCCAGCCCGTAGGCCAGCACGGTGGCGTTCACCGCGCCAACACTTGTGGCGCTGATACCATCATAGTCGATACAATCATCCTCAAGGAGACGATCTAGCACTCCCCAGGCGAAAGCGCCGTGAGAACCGCCACCTTGGAGCGCCAAATTGATCCGCTTCAGATTACTTGACTTGGCAGTCCCGCGACGAAGCTGACCTATGCGATTGTGCTCTTTCTCATTGATGCCGACATCCATGCAAGCGCTCACTTTCGTTCCTGGACTGTAGACCGAACGCCACAGGAGTTTATTCCCGCGCTTACTGGATCGGCATCATCGACCGCCGCCGGCGCGTTACCGTTGCACCTAACGATTGCTTCTCGGAGGTTCTATCAGCGCGGCACATATGTTCCGGCGCGCGAGATGGGGACCTTTGTCCATGGATCCCCGCGGGAAATTGCACCGTTTACGCAGTGCCGTCGGTACGCCTAACGACTGGCGTCAGATGGGGAGCCCATCCGCATCTAATCGGTAGAGAATAAAAGTAGTAGTTAAATATTCAGAGCGGGATCGAACCACCGACAGGACGATCTTCAGGCTCATTCTCATGAGCTTGATCTTCACGTTAGAAAATCGAACACGTCTTATCGGACAACGGAGCTCATTGAGCTATCTTGAACGTGCCTAACTGCGCTCGATCAGACCCGACGATGACGTTGTGGGAGGGTGATCTTGTCAGGCTCATTGTCCACTTGGTTGTCGATCTGTTTTGGAACCACACCGCCTGGCTTACATGCCCATGTCGAACAGTTTCGGAAGCTGCGTCAGCGGCAGTGTGGCGACGCCGATAATGGCTGCGACTAGCTTCATCACGTTGCGGTTGCCCCGGAACTTGCCGCACATCTGGCTGGCGATCCATTCCAGCGCTTCAATATCGTGGCAAGCGGCGCGGGTCGGCGCCCAGCTTTCAATGGCGGTATCGGGCGAAAGTGCAATGGTGCGCGAAGGCACCGGAAAGCCCGACGCAGAGGCCGCGCGATGCACGATGGCCTTGGCGAAGAGATCGTCGAACTGTCCGTTGTCACTGCGCTCCGAGGCGGCGGCATTGATCTCGAACAGCGCTTCGGCTTCAGCACGGCTCACGGGTTGATCGACCACAGCCTTTGCGGTCAGGATACGCGCGCACCAGGCGGCGTCTTGAGCATCAAGCGCACGGGAAAAATGAATGCGGCCACTCGTTGTGGGACCTTCGCCGGTGATCACACCGTCGCGCACGATGCCCAGGAAATATACTGCGATGTCCCGGCCATCGCTTCCCGACATCTCAACGGTGCCGATCAGTTCGTCAGCTATTTCGACATAGGCAGACATTGTGTTGTTCTTTCTTTCCAGTTTCCAGCATATCCATACGGGCGCAAGCGAGCGGTCAACGTTACATCCGATTTTGGCTATATAGATTCGAGAAGCGAAGCGCGCCGATTTCATAGGAAAGATGTAGAGATCTCCGAAAGAGCTTCTCCAGGCGCATCGATTTGAGTGTAGTCATTTTTCTTGACCGACCCAATGCGGAGGTTTCCGATGTTCTACGGGGAAGACTTACGTTCGAGTCTTAATATTCCCGGGCCACAATTATTCCCGGAATCATCGGACGACGTTCGGATCCGTCGCGATGGGATCGGCAAGCCAGTTCAGCCGAACCACGCTACAAAACTAAATTCGTCAACTAAATTGAGCGTGTAGGGATACCAGAGATCGCGGAGATCCTCGATCCGGGCACGCTGATAGGAGGCATACGGGAATGCCGGGAAATAATGAGTGCCCGAAGAGGATGTGCCTCGGGTGAGAGCAGTGACGAAGTTCGCCTCGGTCCAGTTTCCGACGCCATCGGCGGGATCGGGCTAGGTGCCGAACGGAGACAGAATTGCGACGCCTGTGAGAGCACCGTGCGGGGTTGACCGGCAACCGCGTGACAGGACGCGCAGCCACCCGCGTTGAAGACGCTCTCGCCGTTGGCAATGTTGGGCAAAATAGACCGACAGCGCGCTGGCCGGGAAAGCGGCGGGAATGGTCACATCCAGAACGTCGCCACCCCGGCAAGCGCGGACGTTTCGGCAAAGGCTACTCGGGATGACGCCACGAGCAACGCTGCCGCAAGTATCCCCTTCACAATGGCCTGCATCTAATGGGCCAAACCGAACGCATGGTAACCCCGACTAGAAAACCCACGACCAGCAAGTGTAGTTCGAATCGTGTGCCTAAAAGATGTTTTAGAATCGACCCAATCTGTATTTGTCTGATTGCCGCTCACCCTGCTGCAGCATGGCAACGATCCGCGCGTCAAGCGCGCTCAAGATGCGCGTCCGGCAGCAGAAAAGGCGACAGCTAATTGGCGACGGTCGCGTTTGGAGAAAATAAATCACGTACCCGGGAATATTATCACTTAAACTTGAGTTCGTCCTACGAGAGAGCGCACTTATGTATCGCAGGCACGTCGGAACTGCTTCGTTTCCATCTGAAACAGGAAGATCTTTGAAATAACGACAATTCTATCCGCGGCGACTGTGCGTAGCATCGCAATAGCAGCACGCGCCGGAGAGTTGTCGATAACTTAGACTGACAAGAGAGGCTCGTATGACAACTTCGTCCACGCCAGAAGACACCATCGCAGAATGCAAGCGTCGCGTTGCCGAATGCTATGCACTTTCAGAAACTACTGTTGTACCGGAGTATCGCGAAGCGTTATCGGCTATGGCTAAAGCATGGATGAAGATCGCTCAAGGCGAGCAAGCAAGAACTCCAATCAAATCAGGAAGCGACGCCAGATTATCTGCAGAAGTCGACTCTCGAGCCGAGTAGCCGCATTTATGGAACGGCAAGGCCAAACCGAAATACTATGGAGTCGCCGCGCGCCGGCGCCGGTCGCCTGCTCCTCGGTGCGTTTACAATAAAATGACCTCTTGAAGAGTTTGGGCTTCATATCCGCGAATCAGCCCTTGCTATCCACCTCGAAACCAATTCCGGTAAGAAGGCGCCCTCAAATCGATGAAGAGCGAGACGGATGCCTGCTAAAGACGAGCGTCGAGAGTTAATCCCGGTGACAATCGCTACCATTGTCGCGACGATCGGCGCATTTTTCCTGTGGTCTGACCTCAGAAACGATTCGCCGGTTCGCGGAGACGGCATGATCACGTCCACCGCTGTGTCACGGGCCGGCGCGATTGTGGCTCCGTCGGAACCGCCCGCTCACCTGGTCGTGCAGCGGACCGTGCTAGCGTCCGAGCCTTCGACGGTCGGCCGCCTAACACCCTGAAAGTATCAAACGCCTCACACTCGCTACAACATACCGCCGGCGATAGCCGCTCCATATTGGTGTTGGTTTAATCTGAGGCCTTCAAGTTTCCGGTAGTGAGCCCCGCCGGACCAACTCAGGATCGAGCGCAATGACCGCGTTTCGCGAAAGTGTCGAAGCCATGGTTCCAGCGTTGCGGCGGTATGCGCGTGCGCTCACGCATAATGCGGACGTTGCCGACGATCTGGTGCAAGACACGCTGGTGCGGGCGCTGCGCTCGGAACGGTTGTTTGTTGGCGGCGACGTCAGGAGCTGGCTCTACACCATCCTGACCAACCTCAACAAGAACAGGCGGCGATCACTGGCCCGGCGGCCGCAATTCATGCCGCTATTGGAGAACAATCCCGACGCCAGCGGAACCGAAGGCGAAAGCCGCGACATCGCCAAAGCGCTGGCAACGCTGGTGGAGGAGCAACGCGCGGTGCTGCTGCTCGTGATGCTAGAAGGGTTGAGCTATCGCGAGGTCGCCGACATCCACGGCGTGCCGATCGGCACTGTGATGTCGCGCCTGGCTCGCGCGCGCGCCCATGTGAAGGCAGTCATCGAGGGCGGACGCTCCAAATTGCGGCGGGTAAAATAATGCAAACAATCTGCGTGAGCATGCATGCGTGAGTGTTTCAGGAAAACCAAATGCGGAGGCGGTCGTACTTCCGCTCACCTGCAAAGGCGGAGCTGGAGAACGCCGAGATAATTCGGAGCGGGAAGAGACAACGGTTATGACCGACGGCGCACGCTTGAGTGAGCGCGGGATCACCAAATGTCACGTTCGGTTGAAGTTGCTGACATGGAATTTAATGGTGATGGCGCAATGGGTTTCCTACGTCAGGGTCATCATCACGGACCCAGTAGGAGAATGTCAGTGGCTAACCTTAAAACACTAAGCGCGATTGCTATTCTTACCGCCGCCGTTGCCACGCCGGTGTTCGCTCAACCGATCCATCATAGCCGAGCCCTTGATCGGTATCGTGGGACGTATAATCAGATGAACGGGCCATCCTATGCCACCCCACGAACGGATAGGGGGAGGAGTTTAGAGAACTTCGAATTCAACCGGTCGTTTCCGGGCGGTGAAGACCCGTCGGACCATCCTGCAGGAAACTAATGCTAAAGTAAGCGATGGCAGCACCGGACCGACTTACGGCGGTGCTGCTATTGCCGCAACGGCTGGCTAACTCACGTCCGCTGTTGAGCGGATTTTGTTGCAAAAGTCGTTTTCCCGAAGGTGTCATAAATTCTGAGGGCCGTAGGCGCGGTTTTGGTGTAGAGATCTGAGGGACCTCATCGCCTCACGCCAAACTCATAGGCGACTTCGGTAACTCGACTGAGGCTATCCGAATCGTCGATCGCTTCGCGTTTTAAGATTTCACCAAAAATTCGGACGATGCAACTTTCGACTTTTGCAACAAAATCGAGCGCACAACGGACTCAAGTCGGACATCGCGCCATGTCCGTGAAGTGCCCCGGACTCATGCGGTGCAGCAGCAACGGCCGAGATGTCGGGTCTACGGCTGCCAGCAGACGCGGCAATGGCCTCCGCGCTGTTCGGCTTGGGGCCAGAAGCGCATCAGGAAAGGTGAACCCTCAAGGAGGCGTTCATCGCCTTCGGGAACTCAATAGTTCGAGCAATTGTGACAGCTTCGGCACGGTTTCGAAATGCGGGGCATCGGATGGAATTGTTTCCCAGGATGCCTTGGACCCGGTGAAGAGGTGTGCTCCAGTTTCAAGGGTCTCCGCATCATCAAGCAAGCCTGCGGGCACCCAATAATAGTCCGTGGTCCTTAGTGGGTTTGGGACAGGAGAACCGCATCTAGCACAGAAGTCAGAACGAAAGCCGCTTGGTCTAACGTAGGACGAGATGTGCTCTCGTCCAGTAACCCAGCTGAAGTTTCGCGCTTCCACGATGATTGCCAAATTCGAGGACGTGCCCCCTTGTTTACGACAAAGAGAGCAGTGGCACTGATAAGCCTTGGGAGAGATGCCCTTGACCCGAAACTCGACTGCTCCACAAAGACAACTACCTTGCATTACGCCCTCGTCAATGTCGCGGTGAATGCATAATTGTCCATAGCAAGATTTATAGACATAGTCTTCGTCTCGCTATGCTGGACGGATTGGCAGTGGAAAGTCTGCATATCTTGTTAGCCACACGCTTTAGCTCGCAGAGATGTGTCCGTCAGCTCTGGGGCAAACTGAGACAAACCGGTTGTACGCGTCACGTCCGGGTTCACCCTGTGCGTTCAACCGGTCAGTGCAACACCGCTTGTAGTCTATCGGCTGGCGTTTCGAAGCCCAAGGTTTTTCGCGGCCGTTGATTGAGCCGCAGAGCGATCGCGTTCAGATAATTCTGAGAGATGCGCGAGAAGTCGGTTCCTCTCGGAAAGTACTGACGCAGCAGGCCGTTGGTGTTCTCGTTTGATCCGCGCTGCCAGGGACTGCGCGGATCACAGAAGTAGACCCGGACGTTGGTGGCGATCGTGAAGCGCCTGTGGGCATGCATCTCTTTGCCTTGATCCCAGGTCAGGGAGCGTCGCAACTGCTCAGGCAGCTTGCGGATGTGCCTGGCAAGCGCAGCAACGACAGTCGTGGTGTCCTTGCGGGGGATTTTGACCAGCATCGTGAAGCGGGTATTGCGCTCGACGAGGGTGGCGATGTGCTGTCATTAGATCCGGTGGACGGCCCATCACGAAGAACCTGATCGTAGCCGCCAGACCACTCCGGCCACGACGGCAGTGGCGAGAATGATCCAGACCACCATGTGAAATTGTCCATATCCGTCGTAGCCCCATGGCTCCATCGTTCCGAACATGATCAGTCCTCCGGTTCCTTTGCGGTTGGACGACGCCGCGCAGGTGGTGAGGTGGCGAAGCGAGGTATGCCCCGCTCCACGGCCAGTACAACTGAATTAACTGACCGTTGAATGTAGGTTCCGTCGTTGTGATCTGCGTCTAATGCGGTGGCCTTAACTCGCCTTCGGTCCATCCCAGCGCCCCGAGCTTCAACGGGTCAGTGTTCACCTGCGCTTGTTCGATGCGACCGCACCTTGTGCAGCGGAGTGTCCAGTGCTCAAAACCCGCGCGGGCCTCAGTAATTCGCTGGACCTCCATTGGCGATCGGCATACCAAGCAGCGGCGATGCGAAGTTCGGCGCGGCGGCAATGTAGGTGTTTGAAGCTCGGACATGATGCACCCCTTTACAGGTCGGGAGCGCAATCTCTCAGTCACCGATGGCAGGCCAAGGAATATCGAGGCGATGAAAACGATACGCCCATGATTTGTCGAAGCATTGATTCAGGTCAAAAGCTGCTAAAAACTGCGGTGTGCCGAAGCGAAAGCCATCGCTGTTAGCGGCCTGTGCCCGCCCCGTGGCGAAGATGGTGCCAAACCCACTCTCCGACGTCGACCTGTTAAACGCGGCAGCGGACCAAGCCATCGCGGCCTGCGACGGCGCGATGCGCGTGAGGCGGTCAAGGCGCTGATCGTCGCCAATGCTTTTCTGGAAGACGAACTGGAGAAGTTGCGGACTGCGGCCTCGCCGGGTTATGCGCGAGGCAACTTGCTGCCGGTGATCGGAAGGATTGGTATGATTAAGGGAGTTGCAGGTGATGAAGCAACCGACCGAAGATGACTTCACAGTGGTGGAGGTTTTAGAGAGCGGTGTGACAGTTTTGTTCGAACCCACGCAGAGCTTTTATACTTTCCATCGCCTTGCCGATCCCGAAGACATAAAACGGTTTGGTCCGCTGTCACCGGAGCCGGATGGTGTTCGTCATGCCGGACCCTCTGGTGATACGGATGACTACCGATCAGATGAAGTTCAAGGGATAGCGCATTCTCTGGCCTCAGATGTAGTCAAGGCGAAGTAGCCCGCGCGCCGGATGCGCTTTAAGAGCTGAGTTGCGATTTTTCGACCGTTGGGTGTAAGGTGATATCCCCATGTGGGATGCCGCCAGCGTTGCACTCCTCAAAAAACTCTGGGCCGAAGGCCAGAGCGCCGCGCCGATTGCCACTCGACTAGGGCACAGCCGCAACGCGGTGTGCGCCAAGTTGCTGCGCATGGGCTTGAAGCGCGGCCACAAGCCTCCCACAGCCAAACCCAAGATCGTGTCGGTGCCGAAGCGAAAGCCAGCGCTGTTGGCGGTCTGTGCTCGCCCGGTTCATAAGATTGTCTCTACGCGCAAGCCAGTGGTGAGGCGACCTAAGGAACTCACTAAGTCACAGTTGATTGCAATGCTGGCTGAGGCCGCCGCTAACACGGCGCGGCTGCTTCGATGATGCCTTGCCTAGGAGGAGCAACAATATGACCCCACGCATCCCCGAGGATTTTTCCACCAGGTTTATTGACTGGAGTCCCTTCGTGATCATGGGCAACACGATGCCGCCCAGAGATCATCCTGATGAAGACGAAGAGGACGAAGAGGACGAAGAGGACGAGGACCGTGCCGACGAACCTCCGGTCGTGCGCGAGCCGGACGAAGACTAGCGCATGGTCCCCACGCAAAAGCCGCTGGTTCCAAGCCAACCAGCAGGACGCGCGCTTTTGTTACCATCATTCCCTCCGCACCGTCGCCACAGGTTTGCACGGACAGCAATGTTTGTATAGCGAGGCCCAAGTGCCCCTTGACGGCCGGTCGCGCCGATTTAGTTCCTGGGGAAGAAAGGAAATGAATATGGCAACAGGAATGTTCCGTACTGACGACGGTTCGGTTCAGGTTGACTATGACGGCAACAACATCCCTATTCCACGCTCTAGATATGAGAAAAATGGCTACAAGCCGGCGTTCGATGAGCTGCCACTAGAAACGGAGTATTGGGCCGCTCAGGAAAGGGCAAAGAGCAGCGATGCCAAGAACAGTCAGATAAGTATCATAAAATGAGCGTTCCGATGTTTCCGCGGGTCAGCTTGCCGCAAACCGCGCGGTTGTTGCCTCGGACGCACACAGTTCTTTCCAAAAAATAAACTGCGGCGGGTGAGCCGTTTTGCTCACTTTAGTTTGTCGCCCCACGCCATGATGACCTGAAGCTCACGGCGCGTGGGAGGCTGCAATGGAGCGCTACATCCATAACAACGCCAATATTGCGCACTACCGGTATTTGATCGCGGAGAGCGAGCGTAATCCAAAAAAACGTGACAAGGATCGGCACAAAATGCTGCTGACCTTGCTGGCTGAGGAAATTGCCAAGGAGAAGAAGAAGCCATTCGATTGGGTGCTTGCCGACGCGTGGCCGCCCCGTCGTGCGTCATGAGCGAGGTATGAGCACGCCCAGGGCGATGCCGCTGATCAGGAAGCTTGCGGTAGATCAATCCGCCTTTGGAAGCCAAGCTCATTATGGGCCATGCCTCATGTCATGATCCGCTGCCCTCGGACGGGTTTAAACGTTCAAGTGTGGTTGCCCGAAGCTACGTCGGCCGAGAGATCGGATTTGTATGAGGACGTGAGATGTCCGGCCTGCTTGCGGCTTCATTTCGTCAACAGGCTCACTGGCGAATTGCTAAGCGATAAAACTGTGTCCGATCAAGGTTAGGATGAAACCATCGCCCTGCACGTCACTGTGATCGACGTTCTGCGCTGCCTAGTGTAGATGACGCTGACATCATTTCGTTGGCGGAGGCTCTTGCCAGAGGCATGAAACCAATCGAGGCAGTTGGTATGACCCAATGGAAATCAACCCGCGAACTGCCGAAGACCAAAGCTGAGCTGCGCGAGATGCTGGCGGAGGCGGTCCGCAATACCGCGCATCCCAAGCCGAAGCCGAAGCCGCGGGCCAAGAGAGATCACGGCAAAAAGGCAGCCTAACTCATACCCGAGGTCGAGAACTTCTGCTGGTCCGGCTTGCCCCCATGCCACCCCGGCCGGAAGTTCTGACACCGGCGGCCTCGGCATGTCGTCCGTGCCGGGGCCGTTTTTCTTGTGCATAACTTCTGCTCTGACATTGCTTTGCCCAATTCATCAAACCTTTACATAAGAACGCTACGACGCACCCAGCAGTTGGGACAGCGACGATGACTGACCTGAAACAAAAATACGATGCGTCGACGGTTGCCGTTATGCGGCAGGCGTTGAACGAGATCGTCGCGGATCGACGCTTCATAATCCGCAGGTCTGTCACGCCGCTTGAAGTGGCGGAGCATATCCTTCAGCAGGCAGCTGCGGGTGAACGCGACCTCAACCGCTTGAAAATCTCTGCATTCGAGAAACTGAGTACCGCTGCCTGATGAGGCGAGCGGCGCCGTTTTTTATGAACACGCACGCAAAAGCCGCCAAGGTTTCCCTCGACGGCTCGCCGTTGCGTTATGTTTGCGTGGATGGCTTCTGCATCGAACGCGATCTCGAACGCAGTCTGCACTGTCTCGCCATGGGACGCACGGCCTGCACGCGGCTCCGGTGCGTTGCCAGTATGTCGGGGCCAACGATCCGCGATGCAAGGAATGCTCTCACTAGCGATAATGCTGATCAAGCAGCGCTGCTGTCCTAACCATGCACCTGATGCGCCGGCAGCTATTTGCGACCGCGCCGGAAATAAACCAAACCACTCTTGTCGTCCTTCTGCTTGGAGGTGCAATGACGGTTGGCCTGGATGCGTGCGGTCGCGCGCATGCCGCCTTCCTCGCGATCGGGAAATTTCTTGACCAGTATTGTGACGATCTCCTCGATGGAGGCGCCCTGTTGGCGGGAAATGCACTTGATGATTTCGACAATAACTCCGGGACCGCCGGGGCGTGCGGTGGTGACTTTTTTCTTGGCAGACATTTGACTCTCCAGTGTGGTTGTGGTCACCGGAGATTCAAGCAAAAGGCGATTAGTGGTAAGAGGTAAAGTGCGCGGTCGCCAGTCAATGGCGTCTTGTGGATGCAAGGCTCGAGGTCGGGCAGTGGTGGTTGCCTCTGTGGTCGCGGTCGTTCGGGGGCGTTGGGGTTGGTGCGATAGGCGAGCATGATGGATTGTCCTTAGGCCCGCCCGCCGGTTGTCCAAACGCGGCTTTGCAAGGCTGACAGCCCTCTGACGGCCGCCCCTCGCCTGCCTACCCTGACCCTTACCCTATGGGCTTTTTTGACCCTGGACCGGATCGGCCAAAATTCGCCTAAGTCATTGATTTTATTGGCGATCCAGGCGTGACTCGAACATGCGACCTACGGTTTAGGAAACTGCGGGTCTTGCAAAACGCTACTCTGACATCCGCCTTGAGCCGGCCTCCAGCGGACCTCTCTCGCACGGCAGTCGTGCCCTTTACCTGACAGGGCGGTCCTGTAGCGCTTGATGACCTGTTTAGAGGTACCACCCTTCCACATCGCAAGCATCTTGGTGCTAGTGGGGTTCGATTGATGACAGAGAGCCGATCCGAGGCCTTCTACGATCCGCGCCGAGTAAGGCCCGCTCTCGACACATAATTTCCTGGTGGTGAGTTCAGCAGGTTTATCGATGGCGCTCTCACTTAATGACAAGACGAGAGCTCATCTTCCGTGGCTATTCGCTCAATATCGTCTGACTTGCTTTTGATACGGTATCGAATGCGTCCGTCTGCCTCGATCGGCATGCATTGCACGATTGTATAAACCTTTGGCAGCTCGCTAATTGCGCGCCCTTGTGGTCCTTGACCGCGATGTAGGACGTCTTCGTTTAGGTGGTAGGCATGTGCCATTTTTGGCCTCCCATTTGGGCCGTTATCTAGCGCACTTCAAGCACCGATCATCCGATGAGCCATCGCCCTTTGTGAATATCGAACTTCACTAAACCTTCATCCCGCATTTTCAGTAGAAGGGTTTGGCAAGCTTCCTCGTTCACGACGTTGGCGCGTTTCATAACCTCGTAGACTTTAAGCGGCTTCTCACGGAGCGCACTCAGGATGTTCTCGCGATCATTCAGCATCTCGATTTCCTACTAATGCGGAATTCCAACCTGCCCTACCGCTCAATCGCTGCAGCCTGGGTTTTTAGTTCGTCCCGTATGCAATCGCCCGACTGACGCGAGACCGACCTCTACGACGTCCTCTTCACCCTTTGGGAGAGCAAGAAGCTGGCGCAACCATCGCGGGGGGTCGCCGCGATGTAAATCGGTGCTGTCGCCCGCGACGCCAACCCCTAAATGAATTTTTTGTATAACCAGTGACGGCCGTTGTGGCGCCGCCAAACCTGTCCGTGCACAAGCCGGCCGGTAATTGTGCGTCTTGGAATGATGACCGTGCATACATGCCAAGCCGTTTTCGCTGCGGGGAGTTGGCGCAATCCAAGGATGAAGCTGATGGCTGTCATCGTGGCCTCTATTTTAATCGCCCGCCTTTATGTACGGGCCGTACAGAACGTCATGCCGCCACTCGTAGGCTTTCACGACGGCGGCCCCGACGACGACGACGAGCGTGATAAACAGAAGCGTTTCGATGACCATGTGCTCAATCCCTTCCGCCATTACGATCCATAGACGATCGGCCGGCCACAGTGGTCAATAAAATCCGGGCTTCGACGTGAAGCGAGACTATTGTCGGGCGATTGCGACATTTTTGCAGCGCCTGCTTGTCGGCTGGACCAGATCGAGTGGCGTGAAGTTGGTTCCGTTCAGCGAGGCGCACGTTCAAGGTTTCAGCCACTATCTTGATGCTCGTGGGGTTCGGCGGTTTTACCTTGTCACCTTGCTCCGCTTAAACGCAGGCGGAAAGCTCAGGCAGCTTCGGGACCCGGTCACGCATGCGGTGGACGAAAATCGATGCTGCGCAGAACGATGCCCGGAGGGTTGCCCTCAAACTCGAAGTCGAGAAATTTTCGCGCCGCGCGTTCTTCGATCCGGTCGCGCAATCGCAGGAATTGCAGTTCGCGCTGGTCGGGGGCTGTTCTCGTCGAGCCTTCAATGCGGTCCATGGCGTCAGTACTGACGGCGCACGGCACTTCTACCTTGTCGTTCATCATCGTGAACAACACGACCATTCGGTTGAAGTCGTAAGCTTGAAAGTGACCTTGCGTAAGCGCCATCGAAGGAACTCCCTGCTGACGAGCGCGTGGCCGTTAAACCTTACCAAAAGGTTAATGACCAAAAAAGTGCCTTAGGTATTTCTGAGGTCGGTCTTCGCGCGCGCGAGACGGGGGGCCTGTCCATGCTCCCCGGGGGATAGAATTTACGCCCCTCAACCTGACCAAACTCAGAAGCCTTGCCCACCGCGCCGATGGCATGCGGCCGACCGTGGTCGCGTCAGCCATAACAGCGAGGCAAGGATGAAACGTGATCTCTACGCAGAAGTATCGGCGCGCATTGTAGCAGAGCTAGAAGCCGGGGCCGCCCCTTGGGTCAAGCCATGGTCGGCAAGCCCGGGGGCGAATACGCCGTGCAACGCCGTGAGCAACCGACCCTACTCGGGCTGCAACGTCGTGCTGTTGTGGATGGCGCAAGCGGCCGGTTATCGCACGCCGCGCTTCCTGACGTTCAAGCAGGCCTTGGAATTGGGTGGCAACGTCCGCAAAGGCCAGCACGGCACCAAGGTCTATTTCGTCAAGCAACTGCAGGTCCGCGACCAAGGCGCAGACGATAGCTCGTCAACGCGCCTGATCCCGATGATGCGCGAGTATACGGTTTTCAATGTCGACCAGTGCGAGAACCTGCCTGATCGCATCAACACCGGGAAGCCGATGCGTGTTCGAAATCCCGACGCGCGCGACGAGCTTGCCGACGCATTCCTGCACTCAACCGGCGCGGACATCCGCGAGGGCCACGGTGAAGCATATTATGTGCCTAGCCGGGATTTTATCTCAATGCCAGCATTCGCAGGGTTCAAGGGTGCCGATCACTTCTACAACGTAGCGTTCCACGAATTGACGCACTGGTCGGGCCACAAGTCGCGCCTAGACCGCGATTTGAAGAACCGGTTCGGTTCACGCAACTACGCAGCCGAGGAACTGATCGCAGAGTTGGGAGCCGCGTTTCTGTGTGCAGAATTCGGCTTTGACGGGGACGTTCGGAATGCTGGATACATCAGCGACTGGATTGAGCTTCTGAAGGCCGACAAACGGGCATTCTTTACAGCGTGCAGCCATGCCTCCAAGGCTGCGGACTACCTCCGGGGCCTAGCCCTAGCTGAACCGGCGGAAAGGGCAGCGTGATGGCCCCAGCATCCGCACCCCAACGCCCATGGCGTGAGCCGCTCTTCGACATCGACCCGCTGACGGGCGCTACCATCGAAGTGTTCTACGCGGACCGCGAGTTGGAGACCTTCGGCAGGAGTGGCGTAGGTTGGTTTTGGTGGCCGCGCCAACGGGGCTGTTCGCCGGATGGCTCGCCTACTGGGCCGTTCGCGACGAGCTACGCGGCGTATCGGCATGCGATGAGCGCGACGCGCGGGACTTGATACGCTTCGGCGCTCGGGGCGAAACGCGAGATGGCCGACTAGTTGCGGTGATCGAGGATCACACTTCGCGCTTTTGGAACCTTAGTGGAACCTTTTAGGGTCGGCCCCACCGGCCTGATTAGGTAGGTGCGTTAAGAGTATAACGATTTCAGATGTTTACGTGGTACAGTTGGGTGGGCTCGAACCACCGACCTCCTGTTCCACAGACAGGCGCTCTAACCAACTGAGCTACAACTGCATCCGCTGCGGGCCCTGGAATGAACGGGCCTGAACGGGCCGGAAACTAGGTGCAATGCCGTGCTTTGGCAAGGCCGACCGGCGCCGGTTGGCCTTTCTGCTATCGGCCGGCAAACAAAAAGCCCGGACCTTGCTGTCCGGGCTCTTCAGTAGTGAGACAAGCGTCAGTAGCGAGACAAGCGAGCGTCTCAGGCGGCCGGCTTGAACAGCTTCGACGCGCTGGTCTTGATCGGCTCGACGGTCTCGGCCGCGACCTTCTGGGACAGCTCGGCGAGTTCCTTGCTATAGGCGGTGAAGGTCTCGAACTGTTTCTTGGCGTGGGCAGTCCACAGCTCCAGCGCTTCGGAAGGCGTTTTGACGCCGATTAATTCCTGCGCGAAATCGAGCGTCGCGCTGGTGTTGGCCTTCATCATTTCCATCAGCTTGGCAGAATATTCGCTGGCGCCCTTGCTGGCGCTGGCAAACACGGCCTCGATCGTGGAGTTGTGGCTCTCTGCGACGTCCTTGAACCTGGCGTAGTTGTCGCGCGCCTGCGACACGCCCTTCTCGGCCAACGCGCGCATCTGCTCGGGGACCTCGAACGGGATGATGGAAGCGGAGAAAGGATCGGAGGGATTGGCCATGGCAAGTATCCTTCAGCGGGGGGTGAAAAACGGTGTGAGCGCTTCGCGCCCGGCGGGGGTGCGGGAGCGGCGACACGGATCAGTTCGGTGGAAATGCCCTTCTCGGGCGCCTATTACATGAGCACAATAACACGGCAATATTGTGCAACGCAATGAAATTTGGGTGCAATGCCAAAATAATGGCGCGACGGAACCGTCTCTTCGCCGCGCCCCAATTGCCGCATTAGAGCGGCGTTTAGCCAACAAGTATTTGAGAAATATGTCGTTTTATACTCCGGATTTTGGTTTGGCTGCCTCCATCGCCGCCCGGACAACGATCTGGCCCATTTCGCTCGCCTGCTCTGTCGTTAACCGCATTCGGGATCGAACGTATTCGCCGTGCAGGCGCACGATTTCGTTCAGGTCCTTGGCCTGCAGCAGCGACTGCGCGACATCCAGTGAGGGCTGCATGTTCGTTTCGGCGGAGGCGATCGCCTTGGCGCCGACATCCTCGGCGGCGACGCGCACGGTGACACCACGCTCCTCCAGCGAACCTGCTGATGCCTGCGCACTGGCGTTGAATCTTTCGATGGCCTGGCGGGCCTGATCAGGTCGATTCAGGTTAAGGTTTACGGGCCTTTCCCACCACGGCCCGTGGACCTGCCGCGCCCCAGAGGCGATACTAATGATCCGTTAACGCTGTCATCGTTTGGCCGCCGACAACCAAGGCCAGGGTCGAGGTGCAGCCAATTCCGCCGGTCAAATCACCACGATGAACAACGCTGAATTCCAGTTGCGAGCCGCCGGCGATCCACGATTGGCGGTTCACGCTGCGAGCCTGTTCCCCGCCTGGCTCTGGTCGATCGATGGCACGCGCGTGCTTTGGGCCAACCCGGTCGGCGCGCGGGTGTTCGGTGCGGCCGATGCCGCAGGCCTTGCCAGCAAAACCTTCGGGCCAGCCGATTTACGCCGCCGCCAGGTCGCACATCTAGCCCACCGCCTGCCGCCGAGCGGGGCGATCCGGCTGGAACGCCTGCGCGGCTTTGGCGCGCCGCTGGGAACGCTGATGACCTGTGGCTGCTGGCGGTTTGATTTCGCCGATGGCGTGGAGGGCGTGTTGATCGTGGCCGCCGAACCCGTCGGCCGCGCGATGCCGATCGCGCCGGGTGCAACGCAGCCCGTGCATGTCATGCAAGACGTTGCCGATCGTGCCTCGCCCGCACCGGCAGAAATGGCGGCGGAGCCGGCGACACAAAACGTCGCGGCTCCCGGCGATCTGCCGACGGTCGAATATGAGCGCGCCGCGCTATCCGGCGAAGCGCCGGCCGAATTCGCGCTGATCGATGAATTCGCCGACACGCCCGAAATAGCCGCGACCGATTCCGCCAACACCCCGCTCGACGAACCCGCCTGCGCGACAGGGACGAAGGCGGCGACAGAACCGGGCGCCTCGCGCACGCATCCGCTGCGCGTTTCATGGCAGATGGACGCGCAAGGCCGGTTTTCTCTCGGCCCCGATGAGTTCAGCCGCTTGATCGGCGTGCGTGGTGCCGCAGGCTTCTCCCGGCCCTGGCGCGAAATCGCCGATGCCATGGGCCTCGATCCGGAAGGCCGCGTCGAAAGGGCAATTGCCGCGCGCGAGAACTTCGCCGGCATCGCAGTGAACTGGCCCGTCGATGGCGGTAACCGCCTTAGGATAGAATTGTCGGGCTCGCCGATCCTTGACGCCGCGCAAGGGTTCGTTGGCTATCGCGGCTTCGGCGTCTGCCGCGATCTCGACGCCCTCGCGCGGCTGGAGGCGATGCGCCGTCACGATTTCTCCAGCGCGCCGCCATCGCCAGGTCCGATTTCAGGTCCAATTTCGACTGCCGTTCCGCAGGGATCGCTGGCCGCCGAGATTGCCAAAATCCTGCCTGCCGCGGATTTGCCCGCAGCGTTCGTTGCCGGCGTACGCCCCGCCGGCGCAGGCCTGCCGCCGGCAGGTCCGCGAACTTCAACTCGAGCCGATTTGGACACGCCTGTGGAAACGCCAGATGAAGCGCCGGACGAGGCGCTCAAGAATGTCGTTCCGTTCCGGCCGATCGGCGAGGCGCGCACTCCTGCCCTGACGGCAGTGGAGAACAGCGCCTTCAACGAGCTCGCCCGCCAATTGTCGGCGCGGCTCGACGGCGAGAACGCAACGCAGGCCGCGACGAGCACGACCGAAACGGGCGCCGAGCCGCCGGCAGCGCCGGAGTTACCGCAGAAAAAAACGGAGCCGCCGAGTTGGCTGACGCGCCCCGAACCGCCTGCGCAGGGCGAGAGCGTGCGCGACAGGATGCTGCTCGACCTGTTGCCCGACGGCATTCTGATCTACCGGCTCGACCGGCTGCTCTATGCCAACCCGGCATTTCTCGAACGCATAGGTTATGCCAGCCTTCACGCGCTCGAACAGGCCGGCGGCCTCGATGCGCTCTACGTCGCGCCCGGCGTCTCCAGTGCGAGCAGCAGTTCCGACACCGGTACACCCGTGACGATTTCCGCTCACCAGGATTTGTCGGAGGCGAACTCCGCGCCAGCCATCGAGGCGACCCTCCATGCGATCAGTTGGGACCAGGAGACCGCGCACGCCCTGATTTTCTCCGCCACAGCCCTGCAGGAAAACCGCGCCCCCGCATCGAGCCCTCTATCGCCCGTGTCGGCGCCGTCCACCGTCGGCCACGCCAACGCCGAGGAACTCGGCGCCATCCTCGATACGGCTGCCGACGGCATTGTGATGTTCGATGCCGAGGGCAACCTCAATTCGTGCAACCGCAGCGCCGAAGCGCTGTTCGGTTATGACGGCGCCGAGCTCGTAGCAGCGAAATCTTGTCGGCCTGTTCGCGCCGGAGAGCCAGGGTGCGGTGCTGGATTATCTCGCAAGCCTCAAGAGAGCGGGCCTCGCCAGTCTGCTCGATCCCGGCCGCGAAGTGCTCGGCCGCGTGCGGAGCGGCGGCCTTATTCCGCTGTCGATCACCATGGGACGGACGCAGCTCCATGGTCCGAATTTCTTTGCCGTGTTCCGCGATCTTTCGCAGGCCAGGAAAAGCGAGGGCGAACTGCGCGACGCGCGGCGGCTGGCCGATCGCGCGGCCGATGCCAAGGCCGACCTGCTGGCGCGGATCAGCCACGAGATCCGCAGCCCCCTCAACGCCATCATCGGATTTGCCGAAGTGATGATCGGCGAGCGCTTCGGCGCGCTGGGCAACGAGCGCTATCTTGAATACCTGAAGGACATCCGCGCCTCCGGCGAACGCGTCGTCGCCATCATCGACGAACTCACCGATTTAAGTCAGATCGAGACCGGCAAGCTCGACCTTTCCTTCACCAAGGTGAACCTCAACGATCTGGTCGAGAGCTGCGTCGCCTTGCTGCAGCCCGAGGCCAACCGTGAACGCATCATCATCCGCACCTCGCTGGCGCATATGCTGCCGCCCGTTGTCGCCGATGCTCGCGCGCTGCGTCAGATCGCGCTGAACCTGATCGCCAACTCGATTCATCTGGCCAACGCCGGCGGCCAGGTCATCGTATCGACCGCGCTGACCGATTTCGGCGATGTCGTGCTGCGGGTCCGCGATACCGGCAACGGGCTCAATGACGACGAGGTAGCCGCGGCGATGGAGCCATTCCGCACGCAAGGTCCTTCCGACCAGGCCGGCGAAGGCTCGCCCGTCAGCCTTTCGCTGACCAAGGCGCTGGTAGAGGCCAATCGCGCGCAATTCCACCTCAGGACAGCGGCACGTTCGGGCACGCTGGTGGAAGTCGTGTTTTCGACGGCGATGGCGAGCACGTAAGGAGGAGCCTCCCGGCGCGGTCGTCGGGCCCCTTCACCGACCTCGCAGCCTTGAAAGCTGAATGCCAAGAGGGAAAGCACGCGCGGTCGCTGCGAGCCTTGTCGCCGCCTGCGAGGGCGCCATGATCCTGGCTCGCGCCGAACACAGCTTCGAACCCTTCGACCTGGTCGCGACAGAGCAACTCGCGATGATCCAGAGAGCCGCCAAAGCAGCTCGCCAGCAGTCGTGAAGGTATTCCGGAACTGTCTTTCTCCTAAATGTCGCCACAAGGTTTTTCTGCTCTGTTGCCCAAACGCGACAGCCGGTGAATAGCGCCGTGGTACCCTACGATCAGTTTCGATCGCTGTGGATCGTGGTTGGTTCGGTCGGCTCACGGGGGGCGTGGAATGAATCAGCCGTTACGTCCGCTGTCTTGGTGTTCGCTGTCTTGGTGTTCTTCTTCGTCCACTGTCTTGGCGTTCGCTGTCTTGCTTGCTGACCTTGGCTGCACTGGCGCTGTGTTCGGATGACGCCGCGGCACGAGCCGGCCACAAGCCTCATCAGGGCAAGAAAACGCACGAAGCGAAGGCCCACGGTGCGAAGGCCCATGAAGCGAGCAGAGCGCATCATCGCCACGGCGCGGCGCTGAAAAAATCCGGCCATGCAAAGGATACGGCAGCACGCCACAAGGCGGCACCATCCGCCGATGAGTCCGCCCCCGCCGATACTTCTTCGCTCCCGCCTGAGCTTGCAGCTGTAAGGAACGCGATCGATCTTGCGCGCAAGGCCAGGATTGCCGAGGCGACCGCGATTGAGAAAACCATTGGCGATCCGGCGGGGCGGCAGCTCGTCGAATGGTTCATCCTTCGGCATCCCGAGGCCGACGCCAATTTCAGCAGATACGCAGCGTTCATCGCCGACAATCCGGGCTGGCCAGGCATGGGGCTCATGCGCAGGCGGGCGGAAGCGCACCTGTGGCAGGAGCGCAGCGACGCCGCAACCGTTCGCGGTTTCATCGGCGACCAGCCGACAAGCGCCAAGGGCCGCTTCGCGCTCGCGCGGGTCCTGCTTGCCGAGGGCGACCGCGAAAAAGCCGCCACACTGGTACGACAGGCCTGGCGGTCGGATGAATTGTCGGAGCGCTCGGAGGCCGACGCCTACGAGCTGTTCCACGACCTGCTCACGCGCGAAGACCATCGCGCGCGCATGGACAAGCGTATCGGTGCCAAGGATTTTGCAGGCGCCAGGCGCGCCGCACAGCATCTGGGCAGCGACGAAATCTCGATCGTGAAGGCCTGCGCGGCGGGCAACGATGACAAGACGCTCGATCTGCTCAACGATGTTGCAGCGGAAGCCCGTACCGATCTGGGATACACGCTCTGCCGCATCCGCTGGATGGCGCATCACGACCGGATCGAAGACGCGACCCGCCTGATCCTGGCGGCAGCACCCGAGACCATGGCGCTTCAGGAAACCGACGAATGGTGGCGCGAACGGCGCAGCCTTGCCCGCAAGCTGCTCGATCAGGGCAAGTTCGACACCGCCTACGAGGTGGTACGCAGCGCCGCCCTGCCGGCCAGCGAGCACTATCGTGCCGACTTCCACTTCATGTGCGGCTGGATCGCGTTGCGCTATCTCAACAACCCTTCGGCGGCACGGGCGCATTTCGCTCACATCGACGACGGCTCCGTCAACCCGATCGTGCTGGCGCGGGCGCATTATTGGCGAGGACGCGTCGCCGAAGCCACCGGCGAAAAGGATGCCATGCGCGCAAGCTATGAGGCTGCCGCGCGCTACTCCACCGCCTATTATGGGCAACTTGCCCGCGCCAGGCTCGGCCTCGACAGAATCGAGTTGCGGACCCCCGCCCCGGCAACTGACACAATACTGGCCGACCAGCGCGTGCGAGCAGCCGATATGCTTTATACGCTCGGCGAACGCGACCTCGTCCTGAACTTCGTGGCCGATCTTGGCGAACAGTGCACCGACGCCGGCCTGCTGGTTGCGCTGGCGGAACTGACCGGTCGTCACAACGATGCGCGCTCGATGCTGCAGATCGGCAAACCGGCGCTTGCCCGCGGCCTCGCGCTCGACCATTACGCATTCCCGACGATCGGAATTCCGGAGCACAAGCAGATCGGCCTCGAGATCGAGCGCAGCGTCATCTATTCGGTCGCGCGTACCGAAAGCGCGTTCGATCAGCGCGACAAATCGCCGGCCAACGCGGTCGGCCTGATGCAGGTCACGCCGGAAGCCGGACGCGATACCGCCAAGCGGTTCGGCGTTTCCTACGATTGGGACCGGATGGTTTCCGATCCCGTCTACAACACGCAAATGGGCGCAGCCGAGATCAGCGCGTTGTTGAAGGAATATAGCGGCTCCCACATCATGACTTTCGCCGGCTACAACGCCGGCCGGGGCCGCGTTCGCGACTGGGTGAAGTTGCACGGCGACCCGCGCGATCCGAATGTGGATGCGATCGATTGGGTGGAGCGCATTCCTCTCTCGGAGACGCGCAATTATGTGCAGCGCGTCATCGAGAACCTTTTGGTCTATCGCGTCCGGTTCGAGAGCGCCACGGCGATGTCGAAAGCCGATCAACGCCGCGGACACGCGCAGGAGGCCAACTCGGTTCCGCCTTCGTCAACGGCCACATCGGCCTCTCGCTGAGGTTCCCTTCGGCGATTCGTTACGCCGCCGAGTTCGGCGCCGACCGTTCGCGCCGGCCGTAGCCGATCAAAAGCGGCCCGAACGCAAGCGCGAAACCGAAATAGGCAGCGACCCAGGCAAAAGTGGCAAGGTGCAGCAAGACCTCGGCATGGGCGGGGTCAAGCACCGCGCAAACCCGCGAAAGGGCCGCAACGACGATCGCAGCATAGATCGCCTGCGTGGTGAGAGACGCTGTCAACTGCTGGCCGGTATGCCCAAGTGTTGCGCGGCTCATCACCGCGAGCGTCATGATGCCCGCGGCCCCCACCATCCAGGCGTGGGTCCCGGCGCTGGACGCAACGAACCCGAACGCGGACGCCGCGTTCAGGAGAAAGCCAAAGGGAACGAAGGCGTAGCCTACATGCAGGATCAGGAGCAGCCGCTCGCGACCGGTCCGTTCCCCGGCCCAGCGCGCTAGCCGCGCCAGATGCAGCAATCCGGCGACCGCAAGCGCGCCGCCGGTGATATCGCCGGTCGGGCGCACGATCCAGCACAACAGCGCCAGCGCGCCGACGCCGACGGCGATGACATCGAAGCGGCCGAACGGCACCGGAAAACGGCCGGGATTTTCGCGCACCAGCCAATTGCGGGTAAAGCTCGGAACGATCCGCCCGCCGATCAGCGCGATCAGCATGACAACAGCCGCGATGCCGGTGCGGATGCTGATGTCGGCCGCACCTTCCAGATGCGCCTCGAGGTGAAAGGCGACATTGCCCACGAAAAGAATGAGCAGCAGGATTACGACTTGCATGTTTCGCCAGTTACGGCCAGCGAGAATTTCTCGGCTGGCCGCGGCTGCGACCAGCAACAGGAAGCTCGCATCGACAAGCATCGCAGCCTGCCAGCCCGTGTGCGCTGAAAACGTCACGCACGCCCGTCCTGCGAGCCAGACCGCGACGAGGGCGACCAAGGGCATGCCCCGAATCGGGAGCCGCCCAGTCCAGTTCGGGATTGCAGTGAGCAGGAACCCGGTTATCACCGCCGGCAGATAGCCAAACAGCATTTCGTGCACGTGCCAGTCACGGGGCGCGAAGGCCGAAGCCAGCGCGATCTCGCCGTGGAACAGCGGCATCCAGACCAGGATTGCCATTCCGGCATAAATGGAGCCGAACAGGAAGAACGGCCGGAAGCCATGGGAGAACAACGGCAAACCCTCGTGGTCTCGTCGCGGTTTCGACATCGCTCCTACTCCCTCGTCGTGGATTTGCTTTCGGTCCACTTCCCGATGCCCTTCAATTTCACCAATTGTCGAAGGGAGCGCTGTTGCGCCAGGACAAACTTCCGCTTGATCGGAACCCATTGCGGTCTAGATTCG
Organism: uncultured Alphaproteobacteria bacterium; assembly: GCA_963721935.1. GTDB lineage: Bacteria > Pseudomonadota > Alphaproteobacteria > Rhizobiales > Xanthobacteraceae > Bradyrhizobium. Next base: position 194,233 of record CAVRMY010000030.1, on the reverse strand, counting down.
ACCGAAACTCCGGCCCATGGCGGAAGGGGATGGTTGCAGTCGATCGTTCACTGGTTGCCAACCTGCCGCTTTTTGCGGGTTTTTCCGCCGAGGAGCTCGACGAGGTCCTGCGCGAGGCCCGTTCGCAGCGGGTTGCAAGGAACCGCAATATATTCGGGCAGGGCGAAAAGGCACATTCGTTCTTCGTCCTGCTTCACGGTCACGTGCGCGCCAGCAAGACCACGCCGATGGGAGAACAGGTGGTGGTGCGCTACATCCTTCCCGGCGAAACCTTCGGCGTCGCACCGGCGATCGGGCTGCAGCACTATCCCGCCACGGCGACGGCCGTCGACGACAGCGTGATCCTGGCCTGGCCATCGTCGACATGGCCGCGGCTGGTGTCGCGATTTCCGGCCCTCGCCGCCAATACATTGCAGACCGTCGGCAACCGCTTGCAGGAAAGCCACGCCCGCGTGGTCGAGATGTCCACGCAGCAGGTGGAGCAGCGCGTCGCCAATGCGCTGCTTCGGCTGGCAAAACAGGCCGGACACAGGGTCGATCACGGCGTCGAGATCGACTTTCCGATCAGCCGCCAGGATATCGCGCAAATGACCGGCACCACGCTCTACACGGTCAGCCGCATCCTGAGCGGGTGGGAACAAAGGGGGCTGATCGAGAGCGGACGGCAGCGCATCGTGCTGCGCGAGCCTCACAAGCTGTTGATGCTGAGCGAGCAGGCACCCGGCGAAAACGATCCTTCGGTTTGACCATCATCGCAGAAAACAAGCACCGTATTGCACCGTTCGCCACGGCCCGGCTGAAGCTCGTTCCTGCCCGGGTGCGGCGCACCTCGCGCCTGCAGAGACTACGCCTGACGAAGCATGGCAGCGGCCGGACCGGTGCCGACCTTGCGCAGGCACGGCGAGAGCAGCACGCGGATCTGCTTGCTTCCGCATAAAACTCCGAACGCAGCCTGATTACCGAAGGCGGAGACCGTCTCGTCAAAGCCCAGGCAGGCCAGCCGGTAGATCAGTTGCTGCGATAAAACTCCCTCGAAATACCCACCATGCACATTCGGCCGATGGTCGGGCAGAAGGTAGGCGAACAGCAGTCGCAGGTGCGAATAAAAGTGCATCGTCGCCAACCTGTCTTGACGCTTTTTCCACTTCGCAAAGGTAAGCAGCGGCCTTCTTTTGCCGGTTTCGTCCTCATCGATATAGTCGGTGCAATCGAAGTAGGTGAAAACCTCCGGCAAGGAGGTCTGCGCCCTCGCCCGCGCCTGCTGGTTCGGCTGACGGCTGGCCTCGGCACTGTCGAGCGCATCGTAAAGCTCCTCGAGCGTCAGGTTCCCGATGCGCAGTGTCTGCAAGAATCCGCCGCCCGCGCCCGGATCGATCAGGCCGAAATTGCTGGACAATATTTCGACGTTGCCGAGCCTGAAGCCGTGATTGCGGCTTTTGGTCGGGAACACGAAATAATTCGCAAGCGTCGAAATCTGGCGCAGCACCTCGTCGCCTTCGTTGCTGAACAGATAGGCTTCATCGAAACGTGACAGCGCCGACGCCAGGAAGTTTCCCCGGTTCGTCAACAGGGCCTCCGCCGGAATATCAGGCGCGACAAGCACAAAGCGCTTCAGCTTGAAGACCTTGCCGATCTTCTGCATGTCTGAATGAGGCACGGGGCCTGCCGCGCCGAATTCGTTGAGCGAGTCAACCGGGGTGACGAAAACATCGGACAGCGTGCGGATGGTGTTTGTCACCACGAAGGCACCCATGCTGTGTCCTATGAAGGAAAGCTGAACCTTCGGCTGTTCGCTCTCGTGCCCGCCATGTCCGCGTCGCAGGTTGAAAACCTCGCGGTCGATGGCGCGGATGATCTGAATGAGATCGGCAACGCCGTAATTCGACGCCCTGTAATTGTCTCTGAAATAGACGGTGACCCGCAGCAACGCCGTCGCAAGCACCAGTCCCGCCAGCATCAATCCGGTCAAGGTGACGACATGGTCGCCAACAAGATCGCGCGCAAACCGGAGATTGTCGAGCGCGCGATGACCGACTTCGGGAGCAAGGTAGTAAAAAAGAAATGGCAGCGCGGCGAGCGCAATGCCCAAATACAGGATCCAGCTTGGCATTGTCGGCAATGCGTCCCAGGTACCGCGCCAAGGCTCCCCGATCTTCTCGGACGGCCAGCGATAGCCGAGGCACACGACGCCTTGCCGATCGCAGATCGCCCGATCGCCGTTTACCGCAAGCGCCGCGGCCGTATAGGTCTTCAGCACATCCGGCCGCGCATTGTTGAAGCCGTGCACCATCACGACGAGGTTCGGACTATCTCCCTTGGTGAGGTTTTCCGCGATCTGCCTGACGGCGTCGTCCGAATCGGGGATCGGCTCGAGATGAGGCAGGGGATCCGTCGGTATCTCGTCGGTATCGTCGACATTGTTCGGCGCCGTGCTCTCGATGAAATAGATCGGAACGTTGACGTTGACAGCCCGGTAGGCATTGAAGAAAGTCATGGTGTCCTCCCGAAAGCGGCGCCAACGGCGACAGCCTACACAATGCTCAAGCCGCCGGGGGAACTGCGACGAGGAAATCCCCAATCATGTCCAGAAAGACTTCAGGCGCTTGCAATTGAGGGACGTGCGCGCAGCCGGGGATGATCTTCAGGCGCGCATTGGGAAGTAGCGCCGCCAATTCGCGCGACATCGGCGGGGGCGTCGCCTCGTCATGTTCGCCGACCACAACCAGAACCGGTATCTCGACCGCAGAAAGCTCGCCGCGAAGGTCGAGCTCGGCCAGTGCCGCGCAGGCGGCCTGCAACACGTCGGGGTCGGTCTTGAGGAAGGCCTCGCGGCGATCCTGCATCAGATCGGGATGCTGCGCCTGAAACGCCGGCGCAAACAGCCGGCGCATCGCGACCTCCGTGATCGCCGAAAGCCCCTTGGCCTTCGATGCCGCCGCCATGTTGCGGAAGGCTTCGCGCCCGGCTGACGAAAACGCAGCTCCGCAATCGGCGAGAACGAGCCTGTCCGCGATACCGGGATGACGGATCGCCATTTGCAATGCCACGAAGCCGCCATAACCGTTGCCGAGCACGATCGTCTCGCGGCCTTCGTTGGCGTCCTTCACGGCCTCCGCCATCCTGTCGGCGACGGCGGCAAGACCGCCACCGACCGCCTTCGATCCGCCAAAGCCCGGCAGTTCGGGAACGATGACCCGATGCGATTGCGCAAGCTTCGGAACGATGGCATCGAAACTCGCGCGGTCCGACAGCAGCGAGTGAAACAGAAACAGCGCCGGCGCCCGGCTTGCCTGTTGGCCTGCGCCTTGGTCAGCACCTTGGCCGATTTGTGCTGCGTTGACCGTGCCATTGGCGAAAAGTCGATCCATGCCGGTCACTCTGTTCTTGTTTTATTGGTTCTGCTTTTATTGGTTCTGCGCGCCCCCGAGGCGCCGCCGGCGATGCGGAACGATTGATAAATCAAAATTCCGCCTTTTCAAGTCTCGGTCCCTTGACCGGGTATTTCGAGACTGCAAGATGGCCCGAAAGCATGTGTTGCAGGCGCTCGAATGCGCCGCCGCCATGATATCGAGGGGGGAAAACTGATGGCTGTTGCAGTCAACGCCGGCGCGCGTCTCGACCGGTTGCCGATTTCGTCGTTTCACTACCGGATATTCTGGCTGGTCGGCGCCGGCATGTTTTTCGACGGCTACGATCTCTATGTCGCCGGCGGCGTACTGGCGTCCGCGATTGCGAGCAAATTCTCGACGGTTCCGCAGAATTTGCAATTCATATCGCTGACCTTTGTCGGCATGACACTCGGCGCGCTGATCACCGGATTCGTCGGCGACAGGTTCGGACGGCGCTTCACCTATCAGATCAATCTTCTGATCTTCGGGCTGGCATCGCTGGCTGCGGCTTTCGCGCAGGACATGACCCAGCTCATCGCCTGCCGCTTCGTGCAGGGCCTGGGGCTCGGCGCCGAAATCGTGGTCGGCTATTCGACGCTGACCGAATTCGCTCCGCCCGGAACGCGCGGGCGCTGGCTGTCGATGATGGCGTTCCTGGTGGTGGCCGGATTTCCGGCAACCGCGCTGCTCGGTTATCTGATCATCCCGGCCTGGGGATGGCGGCCGATGTTCGTTATCGCGGGCTTCGGCTCGCTGATCGTCTGGTATCTGCGAAAGAATTTGCCGGAATCGCCGCGCTGGCTCGAAGCGCAGGGCCGCACCACCGAAGCCGAATCCCTGATGCGGGCAATCGAACAGGAAGCTTCCGCCGGCAAGCCGCTGCCGCCGGTGGTCGTGCCGCCAGCAGTCCCGCTCGTGTCGGCAACCGACATGCTCAAGCCTCCGCTGCTGCAGCGGATGATCGTCGGCTGCTGGGTCCTGATCACGATCAACACGCTGATCTTCGGCTTCGTGATCTTCCTGCCGCAATTCTTCCTGCGCCAGGGCCTGACCATCGCCAATTCGCTGGCCTATACGCTGGTGCTGTCTTCCGCCTCGCTGGTCGGCTGCGCACTCGGCGCCTATTTGTCGGACACTATCGGACGCCGCTCGAGCATCATCGGCGCGTCGATCGTAACCATCGTCAGCGGCTACGCCTATGCCCGCTTCAATGCTGCCTCCGATCCGGCGATCGTGCTGACTGTCGGATTCGTTCTGATCGTTGCCATCTATGTGCAGACCGCGATCCTGTTTGGCGTCTACACGCCGGAACTGTTTCCGACCGAGATCAGGTTGCGGGCCAACGGCATCTGCAACACGTTCGGACGCGGCGCAACCGTGATTTCGCCCTTCGTGGTCGGCGCCCTGATGGCGTCCTACAATCTGCCGGGCGTGGTCTGGCTGATGATCGGCCTCGTGGTCGTGCAGATCATGGTGGTGTGGGCCTGGGGCGTGGAACCGCGCAACCGCGGGCTGGAGGATGTCGCCGCGAAGGCGTGAGGGCAGGCCCTCCTCGTCATTGCAAGCAAAGCGAAGCAATCCAGTAATTTGTCGGGCTGTGGATTGCTTCGTCGCTGACGCTCCTCGCAATGACGCTCAGGGCGGTTCTCCGTCACTGCGCAGGAGACAGGCGGCTCACGCGTTCTTCAGCGCAACCCGAAACTCGGCTTCGGTCTTCGACTTCACCTCGTCGAGCGTGACGCCATCGGCAAGTTCGATCAGCGCCATGCCGCCCTTGCCGTGCTTGTCGATGGTGAAGACGGCAAGATCGGTGACTACAATGTCGACGACCCGCTCGCCGGTCAGCGGCAGCGTGCATTTCTTCAGGAGTTTCGGCCCGTCCTTGGCCGAGTGTTCCATCACCACAACCACGCGCTTGACGCCGGCGACGAGATCCATCGCGCCGCCCATCCCCTTCACCATCTTGCCGGGGATCATCCAGTTGGCGAGATCGCCGTTCTGCGCCACCTGCATCGCGCCAAGGATAGAGAGATCCATGTGGCCGCCGCGGATCATGCCGAATGAATTGGCAGAGGAGAAATAGCTGGTCGACGGCAATTCGCTCACGGTCTGCTTGCCCGCATTGATCAGGTCGGGGTCTTCCTCGCCCTCATAGGGAAATGGTCCCATACCGAGCATGCCGTTCTCGCTTTGCAGGCTGACGTTGATGCCCTCCGGGATGTAGTTGGAGACCAGCGTCGGTATGCCGATGCCGAGATTGACGTAGTAGCCGTCCCGCAGTTCCTTTGCGGCGCGCGCGGCCATCTGTTCACGGGTCCAGGCCATGGGGCTCTCCTGCTGTGGTCGCTCTTTGTTTGCGCATGATCTTGCCGGAAAACCGGTTCCCGCTTTTCCCGGATCACGCGCTAGGCCGCGGGACGCGGCCTCGTGTTGCGGAATTCGATGCGCTTCCTGGCCGTTCCGACCTCGATGATGCGCTTCACGAAGATGCCGGGGGTATGGATCTGATCGGGGTTGATCTGCCCGGCCGGCACCAGATGCTCGACCTCGGCGACCGTGACGCGGGCGGCGGTCGCCATCATCGGATTGAAGTTTCGTGCGGTCTTGCGGTAAACCAGGTTCCCGGCGGTATCGCCCATCCAGGCGTGGACGATGGCAAGATCGGCGAACAGCCCGCGTTCCATGATGTACTTTTCGCCGTCGAATTCCTTCACTTCCTTGCCTTCGGCAATCAGCGTGCCGACGCCGGTCTTGGTGTAGAACGCCGGGATTCCTGCGCCACCCGCGCGGATGCGCTCGGCGAGGGTTCCCTGCGGATTGAATTCGAGTTCCAGCTCGCCCGCGAGGAATTGCTGGGCGAACAGTTTGTTTTCGCCGACATAGGACGAGATCATCTTCTTGATCTGCCGCGTCTCGAGCAGGCGGGAAAGCCCGATTCCGTCGACGCCTGCGTTGTTGGAGACCACGGTCAGATTCTTCACCCCGGCATCGCGGATCGCATCCGACAATATCTCTGCGATGCCGCAGAGGCCGAAACCGCCGGACATGATCATCATGCCGTCCTTGAGAAGACCGTCGAGTGCTGATTTGGCGTCGGGATAAACCTTGTTCATGAAATTACCTGATGAAGGAAGTTTCAGCGGATTATTAGGCGAATTCTTCGCAGCGCGTCAATGACGCGGCGTGCTGGCTTCAGCCTTTGACGCCGGCCTTCGGCGGCCTGCTGAAGGATGAGGTCCCGCCGCCTGGAAGCAGGTCTTGGACCTCATGGCGAGGTGCCGCGATGCCGGCGCGTCTTGGACCATCGGACCTGCGATTGGCCTTGAAAGGGTCAAGAAAATTCATCAAGTTGGGTACGGGCCGGGCGACCTGCCCGTCTTTTCAGCAGCGCCACCGGCCGCTTATTGCCCGGGTCCGGTTTGAACTCGATCAGGATGTGTCATTGACGATGGCCCAAGCATTGAAGCGCCTGGGAATGCCGATCGCGGTGTTTCTCGGCGTGGGCCTGATCGGCCTGGTGGCGACGTCCTGGCTGCTCAATCGGGAGGCCCTGCGCTCGGCGGTGGAAGCCCAGATCCGCGCCGTCACCGGCCTCGACCTCGTCGTGAAGGGCTCCACCGATATTTCGCTGTTTCCCGGAAGCTACGTCTCGTTTCACGACGTTGGCCTGAAGGGCGGCGAAGCGGATGAACCTGCGCTCGCCGTCGACGTGCTGACCGCGAATCTGAGACTGCTGCCGCTCCTGATGCAGCGCTTCGAGATCGCCGACCTCATGATGTTGCGGCCCCACATCAGTGTGGTCCGCGAGGCCAATGGCGAGAGCAACTGGACACCGTTCATCGGCACCATCGCGCGCACCATGAAACCCGGGGCCGACAACCAGGTGTCTTTCTCCGAAATCAGAATCCAGGACGGTACGCTGAGCTACGAGGACCTCGGCCGTCAGATGACGGAGAAGCTGGAGGACATCGACCTCTCGCTGGCCTGGCCATCGATCTCGCGCTCGTTCGCAGCCACGGGGCAGTTCGACTGGCGCGGCGAACGTATCGACGGCAGCGTCAGTGTCAGCGACTTCCTCGCCGCACTTTCAGGGGATCGTTCCGGATTGAAGGCGCGCTTGGCCAGCGCGCCCTTGAAACTGGCTTTCGACGGCATCGTCGCCAACCGCACCAGCATGTTGCTGGAAGGCACGCTGACCGTCGACTCGCCGTCGTTGCGCAATGCGCTGCGCTGGACCGGGCAGCCGCCACCGGGCAGCGGCGGCTTTGGCCGCTTCGCGCTGAAGGCGCGCGCCAACGTGGTGGGCGCCTCCATCGCACTGACAAATGTCAACGTCGAACTCGACGGCAATGTCGCCGAAGGCGTGATGACTTACGCCAACAACGGCCGGCAGTCGCTGCAGGCGACGCTGGCCGCAGACAGCCTCGATTTCACCCCTTATATCTCGACCTTTCGCCTGCTCGCCGGCTCGCATGACTGGAACCGGCAGTTGTTCGACCTCAATTCGCTGTTGACGACCGACCTCGACATGCGCCTGTCGGCGGCAAGGGTAACGGTCGGTCCATCGAAACTCGGCCGCACCGCGTTCGGCGCGAATTTGCGTAACGGCGCGCTGGCGTTGAGCGTCGGCGAAGCGCAGATCTACGGCGGCATCGCCAAGGGTTCGTTTGGACTGGCGCGCGCTGACGCGGTTGCGGAGGTGAAAGCGCAGTTCCAGTTCACCGACGTTGATCTGCAATCCTGCGTCGGCGAACTGTTCGGCATCAACAAGCTGTCCGGCCGCGGCAATCTCGGCGTCTCGCTGGTGGCATCGGGCTCGAGCCCGTTCGGGCTTGCGCAATCGCTCGACGGCACCGCCAGCTTGACTGGCCACGACGGCGCGATTGCGGGCTTCAATGCCGAACAGTTGCTCAAGCGGCTGGAGCGTCGTCCGCTGTCGGGCGCCGGCAACTTCCGTTCCGGCTCGACGCCCTATGACAACCTGACCATTGCCGTGAAGTTCAGCGAGGGTACGGCTACCGCTGAGGATATCCGCCTCGAAGGGCCGGCCGCGCGCGTGACGATGACCGGCACGACTTCGGTCCCCGCGCGCGAATTCGACATGAAAGGTGTTGCCAGCCTGACGACGACCGGGGCCACGCCGGGATTCGAACTGCCGTTCGTGGTGCAGGGACCGTGGGACGATCCCCTGATCTTTCCCGATCCGGAAAGCCTGATCCGACGTTCGCCGGCGTCAGCGCCCCTGCTCGATGCGGTCAAGGACCGCAAGACGCGCGATGCCGTGCGTTCGGTGATCGAACGCTTTACGGGCGGGGGACAGAAAGCTGCCGTGCCCGAGACCCCGGCAAACGCGCCCTCGGCGAACGCCAAGGCGAATTGAGCGTCGGGCAAGTTTCGCGTTCGGCGCACCCAACCTCCCGATCTGAAAGCTCGTAGGGCGTAGGGCGTAGGGCGGATTAGCGTCTTCGCGTAATCCGCCGTTCCGCCGCCAAGCTGGCGGATTACGCCTTGCGGCTAATCCGCCCTTGTAATAGCGCAATCAGATATGGTCTGGATGTTCCGAGAGGAATGGCCTGCCGCGGCGTGCATTCCGCGGCAGGCCGCTGGCGATCGGATCGAACCCGCCCTGAGCCGCTTTTGGCTGCCCCGTAGCGAGATCGCGCCAGCACCTTCATCGGACCCGGATGGTTGCCGGAACAACTTGGTTCGCTTCACAAGGCAGGGGTCGAGGAAGATGACACAGACTAACATAACGACGGCCGGGATCGATACGTCCAAAGCTAAGCTCGATATCGCGGTTCACGATCGGCCCGAACGCTGGCAGGTTGCCAACGCCCCGGCCGGATGGCGCGCCCTGGCGGCCACTCCAGCCTGGCGTAAACCGGGTCGGCAATTCTTGAGCGCGGAAAGGAATTTGCTCCAAGATCGAGGGTGGACTTTTGATAGCAAGACGAGTTTTGGAATCCTCCAAGGTAACTGTAACCGAGTGTAGGCAAAAATATGGCAGATTGCACTTCGTTTTCCCGATGAAGTAAGAAGCGAATTTTTGCCTTTCTGATTCCATTGGCTTTCGCTGCGTTCACTCCGAAGCAACGCTAGTTCGCCATGAAGCGCCAACTACGAACATTTACGTATATCATGGCCGTCATCGTATGAAATCGGCGCCGAATTGAATTTGTGAATGAGCCAAATGAACGCTATTCGTTCTCCGAAGTTCTACGATCGTCGATCCTCAAGCGGCGAAACGTATAGAAATTATTCCACTCGACATCCCCGGCGAAGGCGTCGCAATGGCGGTGTTACGTTATTGCCGGCAATACGAGCCCCAGAAATGCTCTCGAATCGGGCCGTGCTAAGGGTTCCCGGCATTGCTAATCGCCCGCCTTACGCTGTCAACCGCAAGAACTCAGCTATCATAGCTAGCGATCAAAAGCTCAGCTCTTGCGAGGCTCGAATCCATTTGAGACGACAGCGTGGGCTGAAAGAGATTTCAACGAAGGTTGTCCAGTAGCTCTCGCGCCTTTGAAGATTATTTGAGTTTGCCGCTGCGCTAAAGAAACCTTGAGTACTCGAACAACAGTTTGATAGTCAATATGGTCGCTTATCTGACGTGGCAAGAGGCCCATAATGCCGCGATGGCTTGGCCGGATTGCGTCTTCGCCAATCCGCCGTCGCGCGCGCCCCGCTGGCGGATTACGCTCCTGCGACTAATGCGCCCTACGGACCTGCTGACTGTTGTAAGGTATTGGTTGACAACTGCAAGGCACCAGCTTACACAATAAGAATATGATCCGCTCGTTCCGGGAAAAGGCTCTCGAACGGTTTTTCGGTACCGGGGATGGGCGCCGGCTCAGCGTACAGAACACGAAACGGATAGCCAACATTCTGCGCGCGCTCGACGACGCATCACGTCCAGAGGACATGAACTTGCCGGGCTTCCGCTTTCATGCGCTCGTCGGCCGCGATAAGGGCCGTTACGCGGTGAGCGCAAGCGGAAACTGGCGCATTACATTCGGTTGGGTCGAGGGCGATGCCATCGACGTTGATCTGGAAGACTATCACTGAGGACAAATTCATGACCAGAAAGCTCCCGAAGCGAGGTTTGCCGCCGATGCATCCCGGCGAGCTTCTTCGTGACGAAATTTTGCCGGCGCTCGATCGGCCCAAGACGGAGATTGCCAGACTGCTCGGCGTATCGCGCCAGACGCTCTACGACATCCTGGAGGAAAGGCAGCCGGTGACGCCAGCCATGGCGTTGCGGCTCGGGAAGCTGTGCGGAAACGGGCCCGAACTCTGGCTCAATTTGCAAAAGCGGTACGACCTGCATCGGGCGCAGCAAAAACTCGGGGAGAAGATCAGGAAAATCCCGACGCTGGAGGTCGCCTGAAGCGCGCAGGGCTAGCGCAGCGTAATCCTGCCGCTCGCTGAAGGAAAAAACGGCGGGTTACGCCTTCGGCTAACCGGCCCTACGGGATACCCAGTCTTTCGGACTTGCGCGCAACGGCGAATTTATCGAACCGGATCAACGCGATTCCACCTGTCCAGTCCCTCCCCCAAAAATATTTCCCTTCGCGATTCCCCCAAATCACATCCATATCTCCCGCCGTCCTGTTCCCACATGAGGGGCGTTTCGCGATCGTCACGGACGTTGGAAGCGGGATGCGGTGGACGTGGTTGCGCCCGAAGACGAAGGGTGCTGCCGCGGACGGCGAAGTCGTGTGGTCCCGGCATCCCGACGCTGATGCCAAGCTTGCGAGGCACAACCCCGCAGGCGACGGGGGCAAGAAAGCCCGGTCCCCGGGGAGAGCCCGAAGGAAACCGTTAAAACCATTCGCGTGCGGGAATGCCGGGTGAACCGGCGCGACCGTAGTGTACTTACTCGTGTGGTTTTTATTTTTCCACGCGAGGCTGCGGGTGCGAATCGGCACCCGGCATTCCCCACGCCCTCTTCGGGCGGAACGATGAAGCATGATCTCGGGCGCCTGGCGTCGCGAGAACGGTTCGTCGTGCCCGGACTTGATCCCGGCATCCACCACCTGCGCGGGACAAGATGCCGCTGGCTCGCGTCGTGGCCCTGCGCTAGTGTTTCACGCAACAGGTCGAAAAAGGCCGGCAAAACAAGCAGGGAGAATGACGTGAAATCAGGCGGACCGGTTAAGTTTTCCGTCGCGGTCGCGGCGCTCATGTATGCCGCAACACCGGCGGTCGCGCAGGACACGATCACGGTCTGGTGGGGGAAGGGCTTCTACAAATCCGAAGACGATGCGCTGCTCGCCGTCGTCAAGAAGTTCGAGGAAAAGACCGGCACCAAGGTCGAGCTGTCGCAATACGCGATCCAGGACATGATTCCAAAGACGGTCGCGGCGCTGGATTCCGGCACTGTGCCCGACGTTGCCTATTCCGACACCTACGACGTGCAGGCAGGCGGCAAATGGGCCTTCGAAGGCAAGCTCGAAGAGCTCTCCGACGTTCTGGTGCCGATGAAATCGGCGTTCGCCCCGAACACGCTGGAGACCGCCTACCTCTACAACGGCCAGACCAGGCAGAAGGGCTATTACGGATTCCCGCTGAAGCAGCAGAGCATGCATGTCCAGATCTGGAACGACATGCTGGAGAAGGCCGGCTTCAAGGCAGCCGACATTCCGACCAAATGGGCGGATTACTGGTCGTTCTGGTGCGACAAGGTGCAACCCGCCATTCGCAAGGCCACAGGCACGCGCATCTTCGGCATCGGCCAGCCGATGGGCGTGGAATCGACCGACTCGCTGCAATCCTTCTACACCTTCATGGATGCCTACAACGTCAAGCTGGTCGACGACGATGGCAAGCTTCTGGTCGACGATCCCAAGGTCAGGGAAGGCCTGATCCACGCGCTCAAGGACTATACCGACGTCTACATCAGGGGCTGCACGCCACCCTCCTCGACCACCTGGAAGGATCCGGACAACAACGTCGCTTTCCACAACAAGACGATCGTGATGACGCACAATTTCACGATCTCGATCGCCGCGAAGTGGCTTGACGACGCCAACAACCCGGCGCTGACGCCGGAGCAGCGTGCCGCGGGCAAGAAGGCCTATGAAGAGGACATCATCACGGCGTCGTTCCCGAACAAGCCGGATGGCGCGCCGATCAAATACCGCTCCGACGTCAAGACCGGCGTGATCTTCGCGGTCGCCAAAAACAAGGCGAAAGCGAAGGAGTTCGTCAAATTCCTGCTGCAGGAGGAAAACCTCGAACCCTATGTCGAAGGCGCGCTCGGCCGCTGGTTCCCGGCGACGATCGCCGGCCAGAAGAGTCCGTTCTGGCAGGCCGACCGCCATCGCAAGGCGGTCTACAACCAGTTCACGGGCGGCACGCAGCCGTTCGACTTTACCAAGAACTACAAGTTCACCGTCCTGAACAACGAGAACGTCTGGGCAAAGGCAATGAACCGCGTGGTCAGCGAGAAGGTGCCGGTGGACAAGGCAGTCGACGAACTGATCGCCCGCATCAAGGAGGTTGCGGGGTAGATTTGACGATGCCGGGTGTCACAATATCACGTCGTCCCCGCGGACGCGGGGACCCATAACCACGGGATTGTGTTGTTGTGCGAAAGCCGGCCAACAGCATCTCCCGAAGCAGCCGCCGCGGCGTATGGGTCCCCGCGTCCGCGGGGACGACGCCTGAAGAGTAAGTGAAATATGGCGATCACGATCTCAGCATCCCAGGACGCAGCCGCCGGCACGCCGCTCTCGTCGCGGCTGTCGATGCCGCAGGTCTGGGGCATCGTGATGATCGTGCCCTATCTCCTGGTGTTTCTCGCCTTCGTGGTCTATCCGGTCGGCTACGGCTTCTGGCTTGCGCGGCAGCCGTCGAGCTATGTGGCGCTGTTTCACGATCCGATTTTCGCACGCGCTGCCGTCAACACGCTGATCTTTCTGGTCATCGGCATCAACCTGAAAATGCTGATAGCGCTGTTCCTGTCGGGTTTCTTCGTGCAGTCGCGCGGCTGGATCAAATGGCTCAGCGTGATTTTCATCCTGCCATGGGCCGTGCCGTCGATCCCGACCATCCTGTCGGTGCGCTTCATGCTCAATCCCGAATGGGGCATGGTCAACCAGCTGATTTTCAAACTGACCGGCGACGACGGACCGAACTGGCTGAACGATCCATCCGTTGCGCTGGCGATGGCAATCGGTGTTCACATCTGGAAGTCGCTGCCGTTCTGGACCCTGATATTGATGACGGGACGGCTCGCCATTTCGCAGGACCTGTTCGAAGCAGCCGAAGTCGACGGCGCGAGCTGGTGGCAGAAGTTCCGCTACATCACCTGGCCATCGATGCGGGCGCTGTATCTGACCTGTACGCTGCTTTCGATGATCTGGACGCTCGGCGACTTCAACAGCGTCTACCTGTTGACCGGAGGCGGGCCGGCCGATCTTACCCACGTGCTGTCCACGCTCGGTATCCGGTATCTGCGGCTCGACCAGCTCAACCTTGCGATGGCCTCGATCGTCTGCGCGTTGCCGCTGGTGCTGCCGCTGGTCTATTTCATGATGAAACGGTTGTCGCGATGAAGCTCCCTACCTTGCGCGAAGCTGGAACCGAGGCGCGGCTGCTCTTGATCGGCATACCCGTCTTCATCTGGACGATGATTCCGATCTACCACATGTTCGTGTTCGCGATCTCGCCGAAGGAAGACGCCTTCTCCGGCAAATTGTGGCCCGAGCATCCGACCCTGCACAATTTCGAGATCGTGTTTCGCCAGCAGCATTATTTCCTGCGGGATTTCTGGGTGCAACTCGGCAACTCGACGATCATCGCGGCTTCCGTCGGCGCACTGACGCTGTTGATCGCAACCGCGGCTGCGTTCGCGATATCGCGGCTGCGTGTGCCGGGCGGTCGTATCGTGCTCAATCTCGCGCTATTCACCTATTTCATTCCCGCGGCGTTCCTGGCCGTGCCGATGTACCGCACCATGGGCAATTACGGGCTGCTCAACACCAGCTGGGCGCTGATCCTGGCAATGGTCACCATCGCCTCGCCCTACGCGATCTGGGTGCTGAAACAGGCTTCCGACAAGCTGCCGGTGGAGCTCGACGAAGCTGCAGTCATGGACGGCGCGACGTCGCTGCAGATCTTCCGGCTGGTCTATGTTCCCCTGATGATGCCGTCGCTGGTTGCGATCGGCACCTACGCCGTGCTGCTAGCATGGAACGAATACCTCTATGCGTTCCTGCTGTTGTCGAACGACCGCGACATCACGCTGCCGGTTGCACTCGGCAACTTCCTGGCCGCCGACGACTCGCCATGGGAATTGTTGATGACCACCGGCTTCATCTACGCGCTGCCGCCGGCCGCGATCTATTACGCTTTCCGCCGCTACATGGTGGGCGGCCTGACGGCCGGTGCCGTGAAGTCGTGAAGGGTTTGATGGTTCGAGACGCGTGCAGACGCGCTCCTCACCATGAGGGTCTGCAAGTCCTCATCCCGAGTAGCCGCGCTTGCGCGGCGTCTCGAAGGATGATGACGGGGAGACTACAACGGCGCGGCGGCCTTGCCCCGCGCGTCGGAGATTTTCGAGGCCACCGAGGCAACGATGATTACCACGGCGATCAGCGCGATCACCAGCGTGCAGATCGCATTGATTTCCGGTTTCACCCCGAGCCGCACCTCCGAATAGATCCGGATCGGCAGCGTCGCCGACCCCGGACCCGTGGTGAAACTCGCAATGACGAGATCGTCGAGCGACAGGGTGAAAGCCAGCATCCAGCCGGCGACGATCGAAGGCAGGATCAGCGGCAACGTCACTGCCAGGAACGCGCGCGCCGGATCGCAGCCGAGATCCATCGCCGCCTCCTCCAGGCTGCGATCCAGCGAGACGAGGCGCGACTGCACCACCACGGCGACGAAGCACATGGTGAGCGTGGTGTGGGCGATGGTCACGGTCCAGAAGCCGCGTTCGGTGCCAAGCGCCACGAACAACAGCAGCAGTGAAAGTCCGGTAATGACCTCGGGCATCACCAGCGGCGCATACAGCATGCCGGAGAACAGCGTTCGTCCGGTGAAATCCGCACCGCGCGACAGCGCCACCGCGGCCAGCGTGCCGAGCAGCGTGGCCAGAGTAGCGGAAGTTGCCGCCACGCGCAGACTCATCCATACAGCGTCCAGCATGGCCTGATCGTTGAAGAATTCGATGTACCAGCGCAGCGACCAGCCGCCCCACACGGTGACCAGGCGGGAGGCATTGAAGGAATAGATCACGAGGATCACGATCGGCAGATAGAGGAACAACAGCCCCAGCGCGAGCGCGGTGACGTTGAAGCGGGAAAGCCTGTTCGGCGCGGCCGTCATCTCGCGCGCTCCAGTTGGCGGCGCTGCAGGCGATCGTAGAGCAAAAGCGGCGCGAGCAGCAACAGCAGGAGGACGACTGCGGAAGCGGAAGCGACCGGCCAGTCCTTGTTGGTGAAAAATTCCAGCCACAGGGTCTGGCCGATCATCAGCGAGTTCGAGCCCGCCAGCAGATCGGGGATCACGAACTCGCCGACGATGGGAATGAAACAAAGCAATGCACCGGCGCCGACGCCGGGCAGCGACAGTGGAAATGTCACCAGCCAGAAGGACTCGCGCGGTGAGGCACCGAGATCGCCAGCCGCCTCCAGCAACGCCGGATCCATTTTGGCAAGCGTCGCATAGAGCGGCAGGATCATGAATGGCAGGTAGGAATAGACGATGCCGAGATACATCGCAGTGTCGGTCGATAGCCAAACCACGGGCACGGAAACCACATGAAGCGCCAGCAGGATCTGATTGAGCAGGCCGTCGTGCTGCAAGATGTTGATCCAGGCATAGATTCGGATCAGGAACGAGGTCCAGAACGGTACGATCACCAGCATCATCGCCACGCCTTGCCAGCGTTGCGGCAGCCGCGACATCGCGTAGGCGATCGGATAGCCGATTGCGAGAAGAATCGCGGTCGAGATCGCCGCGACGACGAGACTGCGCAAATACGAAAGGACGTAAAGATTGTCGGAGACGAGCAACCTGAAATTATCGAGCGAGAGCGCGGCGAGCGCGGCCTTGATCGCCTCGAAACCCTCGCCCAGATCGAACACCGGCGTATAAGGCGGCTGCGCGATTGTCGTTTGCGACAGGCTGATCTTCAGGACGAAGACGAATGGCACCAGAAAGAACAGCGCCATCCACAGATACGGCGCGATCGCGGCAAGCCGCGCCGGGCGGGTGAATATGTTCGGCGCGCTCATTGCTCCAGCACCACGCAATCTTCGGGCAAAAACCAGACGACGACGCGCTGGTTCACGCCATAGGCGTCGACATCGAGCCGCGCGGTATTGGCCATCGATGAACGCAGCACGGCGCCGCTGTCGAGTTTCACCTTGTAGGCGGTCACGCCGCCGAGATAGCTGACATCGGTCACGACGCCCTCCACCCGGTTCAGTGGCTGCGTCATGTCCGAATTCGGTCCATGAAGGGACAGCCTGATCTTCTCCGGGCGGATAGCGACGCAAACACGCTCCGTGCCGATTGGCTGCCCCGGCGTTGCGACGTGGATGGTTCCGGCATCGCGGGTCGCGATAGCTATTCTTGAATTCATCTCTGGTCCCATCGTCGCTTGCGCGGCAGCGGGGTCGAGCTCGCCTTCGAATAAATTGATGTCGCCGACGAATTGAGCGACCCAGCGCGAACGGGGCGCCTCGTAGAGCTCGCGCGGTGGCGCGACCTGTTCGAGACGGCCGGCATTCATCACGCCGATCCGGCCCGCCATGGTCATGGCCTCTTCCTGATCGTGGGTGACGATGATGAACGTCAAGCCAAGACGCCGCTGCAGCTCCATCAATTCGAGCTGGGTGTTTTCGCGCAGCTTCTTGTCAAGGGCCGCAAGCGGCTCGTCAAGCAACAGAACCCGGGGGCGCCGGGCCAGCGAGCGCGCCAGCGCCACGCGCTGCCTTTGACCGCCGGAGAGCTGATCGGGCTTGCGCCTCTCCAGGCCTTCCAGCTTGACGAGCGCGACCATTTCGGCGACGCGCCCCTTGATCTCGGACCTCGTCATGCGCGCACGCTTCAGTCCGAACGCTATGTTGTCCTCGTACGCTCAGATGGGGAAACAACGCGTAATTCTGGAACATCATGTTGATCGGGCGCTCGTGCGGCGGGATCCGCGCGATATCCTCGCCGTCCAGCAGAATGCGGCCCTCGTCCGGCGTCTCGAAGCCGGCCAGCATCCGCAACAGCGTGGTCTTGCCGCAGCCGCTTGGGCCGAGAAGCGCGAAAAATTCGCCGCGGCGGATGTCGAGCGAAAGCCGATCCACCGCAGGCAATCCGCCGAATTTCTTCACGACGGCGTCGATGTGCAGAAGCGCTTTGCCCGCTGCCCGCGGTTGACGTGAATCCATCTCGCCCGCAGCCTTCGCGGTGTCCTCGGTCATGACGCCAGCCTGCCCATCATCATGACAAACTAGCTGCGGAAGAGCACCGGCTCAACCGTTGCGCTTTGGATGGCCGCAACATTGGCGGTCACACCACCGTCGCCATGAAGGCCGCAAGGCGTTCGCGATCCGCGATCCCGATGGTGAGGCCGAGTTTTGAGCGCCGCCAAAGGATGTCGTCGGGGAAACGCGCCCATTCCTTGATCATGAGATGGCGCACCTCCGCCGCGGTCAATTCTGGCCCAAAGGCCTCGCCGAGGCCGGCCCTTTCCCTGGCGTCGCCGAGCACACAATCGACCCGCGAGCCGTAGGCAAAGACCAGGCGCCGAGCCTGATCCGGCTCGAGAAATTTCCAGCGTTCACGGGTGCGCTCGATCTGGCGCTCGAATTGCGCGGGCGGAAAATCTCCACCCGGCAAAGCCGTGTGCGCTGTCCAGCGCGGCGACATCGGATAGAATTTTGAGAGGTGAGACACGGCGCGTTCGGCACGTACCCGCGCGGTTGTGACGTCGCCTCCGAAAATGGTCAAAAGCGGCGCCCTGCCGCGGCGTGCGTCGAAAATCGTTGTTCCCTCGCGTGCAATCCGCTTGCCGGGCCGGCCCGAGACCAGATTGACGCCGGAAAACGACCTGATCACGTCGGATGGATCGACGGGCTCGCGAAAATACCGGTTGGCCGAATCACAGAGATAGGCCACCTCGTCTGCGGTCATCGACACTGCGGCGGGGTCGCCCTTGAACAGGCCGACAACGGTACCAATCATCGTGAAATCGCCCTGGTAGGGGCTGGCGAAAATCAGGCGATGATCACGGTTCTGAAAGACGTAAACGTTTTCGGTTTCGAACAGGCGGCGAACGATGATCTGGCCGGTCTTGAGCACGGCGGCGCGCGGCGGCGGCATGCGCAGCACGGTCTCGGCGACGCTCGCCGCCCACGCGCCCGACGCGTTGGCGAGCGACCTTGTCGTGATCACATGCCGATGGCCGCGGTCGACCACCGCGAGCCGCCAGACATCGAGGCGGTCGGCGCGAACGCAGCGCGCGCCGGTCCGAATGACCGCGCCCCGCTCGGCGGCATCGATGGCCGTGGTGATCACCAGCCGCGAATTGTCCACCAGGCAGTCGGAATATTCGAAAGCCGTGCCAAACGGCCGCCTGAGGGCGTTGCCGATCGGATGATGGGTGACGTTGATTGTCGCCGATGACGTGAGGCCGTCATGCGGAGCCAGCCGGTCGTAGAACAACAGCCCAAGCCGCAGCAGCCACGGCGGCCGCTCATCGGAATGGGCCGGGATCACGAACCTTGCGGGCCGCACCAGATGCGGCGCGATGCGCAGCCATATTTCGCGCTCGGTCAATGCGGCGCGCACGCGCGAAAGCGCCCTCCGCTCCAACAGCGCCAGATCGCCGTGAATCAACCTTCCCGTGGCCGCGGAGGCCGCCCCGCCCAGATCGCCCTGCTCAAGCAGAATGACCCGGAGCCCGCGCCCTGCGGCATCCCGCGCGACGCTGACGCCGTTCAAACCACCGCCGATAATCGCAAGATCGTAATCCGCCATGCGTCAGCTATAGCGTTTTCCGGCGAACGGATGTTGTTGCGACGGGGAGAAAATTGCGGCAGCAGGGAGAATTCACTCAGCCGATCTTGCGCGCCGGCTCGATCGCATCCCCAATCGAGCGGCCGACAACGGCACTATACTGGCGAATAGGCAGCGGCTTGCCGATGAAATAGCCCTGCACGGCGTCGCAACCCTGTTCGGCGAGAAAAACGAGCTGCTCCTGTGTTTCCACGCCCTCGGCGACGATCGACATTTCCAGGCCGTGACCGAGGCCGATCACGGCCCGCACGATCGCCGCCGATTGCGGGTTGCGCCCGAGATTCATGACGAAGGCGCGATCGATCTTGATCTTGTCGAATGGGAACGCCTGCAAATAGCTGAGCGAGGAATAGCCGCTGCCGAAATCGTCCATCGAAATACGCACGCCAAGTCCCTTCAGCCGGCGTAACAGCGCCAGGCCGCGATCGAAATCCTCGATCAGCACGCCCTCGGTGATCTCCAGTTCGAGCCGGCCCGGCGACAGGCCGGTTTCCAGCAGGATCGAATGAACGAGACTGACGACATCGCCATGCATGAACTGCGCCGGCGACAGGTTCACCGCAATCTGCAACGGCATCGGCCATGAGGCGGCTTCGCGGCAGGCTTCCCGCAAAATCCATTCGCCCATCTCGACGATCAGACCGCTCTCTTCGGCCAGCGGAATGAAATCGGATGGCTGCACGAAGCCGCGTACCGGATGGCGCCAGCGTGCCAGGGCCTCGAATCCGATGACTTCGTCCCGGCCGATGAGCGGACGCGACAGCGCCTGCGGCTGGTAGTGCAGCAGCAGTTCGCCATTCTTGACGGCTGTCGACATTTCCTGATGCAGAACGCGGCGGTCGCGGATCTGCTCATCCATCTCAGGTTCATAAATGCTGATGGAGCCACGCGATTTCGCCTTGGCGCGGAACAGGGCTGCGCCCGCGTTCGCGAGCAGCGAAGCCGCATCGGCGCCGTTGTGAGGGAAGATCGAGATGCCGGTCGTGATCCCGGTGCGGACCGATTTGCCGTCGATCAAAAATTCCTTGCCCAGCGTTTCCGCCAGCTGCTCGGCCAACAGCATGCCGGCGACGGGCTGCTTGCCGTCGATGATCAATCCGAACTCGTCACCGGAGAGGCGCGCCACTACCCCGCCGCGCGCCGACGCCTGCAGCCGTTGCGCTACCTGGATCAGCAGCCTGTCGCCCGTCGCATGGCCGAAAACGTCGTTGATTTCCTTCAAACCATCGAGGTCGATCGACAGCACCGCGAACTCATCATCAGTGCCGGCGCAGGCCTCGATCATCTGCGCGAGCGCCTGCAGGAACGCGGCGCGGTTCGGCAGATCGGTCAGACCGTCGTGATAGGCCATGTGTGCCATGCGCGACTCGGTCTGCCGGCGGTCGGTAACGTCCTCGTGGGTCTTGATCAGGTATTGCGGCTCGCCGTCGTCATCGAGGACCGTTACGCGCCGCGTCAGGAACAACCGGAGCCCGTCCTTCGTGCTGATCGGATGTTCCTCGGTGAGAAGTCCGCGCTCTCTTATGGCCGCCTCATCACGCGAGGTAATCAGCCTGGCCTCTCGCGCATTGAAAATATCCGCGGCCGTCAGACCGGTAGCCTCCTCGCGTTTTCGATTGAGGATGGTCTCGGCGCCGCGATTGGCGAGAAGATAGCGGCCGTCGCTGACACGTTCGACGGTCAGTGACACCGGAATATTGTCGACCACAAGCTCCAGGAATTTCTTGGTGTTCTCCAGTTCAACCGAAAGCGACCGGTGTTCGGTGATATCGTCGAACAGGGCTATCAGGAATTCCGGCTCATTTGCCTGGTTTCGCGCAATCACGCGGTTGCTGGCGAGAACGCGCTTCTGCGAACCGCGCTCGACCACGAACTCGTTGCGAAAGTGGCCCTCAGGAGTGTCAAGCGCGGCGCGATCGGCGGCCTCGATGCTCGCCGCCGTTTCTGGCTGGAAGATTTCCTCGGCGCGTTTGCCAATGATGCAATCGCGGGAAAAGCGCGAGAAACGTTCGAAGGCACGGTTGGCAAAGATGTAGCGCCCATCCTCGATGTTCTTGGCGGCGACGCACACCGGAACATTCTCCAGCACCGATTCCAGGAACTGCTTGGTCGAAGCGAGCTGTCGCGAAAGCTTGCGCTGCTCGCTGCAATCCTCATGGGTCGATACCGAACCGCCGCCATTTGGCAGCTTGAGATGCTTGACCAGGATCGAACGTCCGCTCGGTAGCTCGAAAATGTGACCCTCGGCCGCGCTGGCAAGGGCAAAGAAATCGTCGGGGCTAACGTCGAGGACGCCACGACTGCGCCGAAGCTCCAGCAGCTCTCTGCCGTTCATGAGCGGGGGAACATCCGAGCGGAGGAGGCCGTAAATCTCCAGATAGCGGTCGTTGCAAAACACGACCCTCTGCTTCGGATCGGTGATCACCACACCCTGGTTGAGATTGTTCAGGGCCGAACTGACAAACGCATTTCGGCGCAATTGCGAGCGCTTGACCCTGCGCAGCGTCGACAGCATCCATATCGCGATGGAAGAAAGGAAGCAGCAGATGACGAGCCCGCCAATCACCGCTTCCCAGATCACGCTCGGATCGGTGACGCCCGGATCGCTTGCCAGAATGCCCAAGGGATTCGCGGCACGCGCGATCTCGAATGGCCCTCCAAACGAGAACAGGCACACCACGACCAGAGCGGGAATCATGATTCTGCCGCCTGCCTGCCAGTCCTTGTCAGCCATCAGTCACCCGCGGATTTCTGCTGGTGAGTGTCTGGCTTCACGGGTTTGGATCGGGTAAACGACTACCCCAAGGCCACCAAATTGGGCGCGTAATTGCGGCAATTACCCTGACATGATTAATGGGGCGCTAATTGCTGGCGTGACAGGGTTCCGACATAAATCCGATGGGTTGCACAACCTTCCGCACCGCAACCGCCGCGCGAACAAGAATGCGTATATCCCTGGCGTGTCTATCCTTCCTAAGGCCCTCGAAGAAGCCCCAAAGCCAACCAATCCGGATCCGAACTATCGAATGGACAAGGTCGAGTGCGTTGTCATCGGTGCGGGAGTGATCGGTCTTGCGGTCGCGCGGCGGCTGGCGCAGGCCGGCAGCGAAGTAATCGTTCTCGAGGCCACCGAGGGGATCGGAACGATTACATCCTCGCGCAACAGCGAGGTGATCCACGCCGGCATCTACTACAAGGCGGACAGCCTGATGGCGCGGATGTGCGTTGCCGGGAAGCGGGCGCTCTACGAATATTGCCAGGAACACGGCGTTCCGCATCGTAACTGCGGGAAGTTGATCGTTGCAACGACGGCGAAGGAAACCGAGAAGCTGCAATCGATCAAGGCGCATGCTCAAGCCAATGGCGTGGACGACCTGCAAACGCTCACCGGCGAGGCCGCACGCGCGCTCGAGCCTGCGCTGAATTGCGAGGCAGCCCTGCTCTCGCCTTCCACCGGCATTATCGACAGCCATTCCTTCATGCTGGCACTGCGCGGCGACGCTGAGGATGCGGGCGCGGCCTTTGCGTTTCACACCCCGCTGGTGGGCGGCAAGGCGGACACCGGCCGTATCCAGATCGAAACCGGCGGCGAAGCGCCGATGTCGCTGGAATGCCGGTTGCTGATCAACGCGGCAGGGCTCGACGCGCCTGCTGTCGCGCGCGGCATCGATGGCATGCCGATCGATTTGATCCCACCGGCGTACCTGGCAAAGGGAAATTATTTCGGTTGCGGGGTGCGGGCGCCGTTTTCGCGCCTGATCTATCCAGTGCCCGAGCCCGGCGGACTTGGCGTGCATCTCACCCTCGACATGGCGGGGCAGGCGCGTTTCGGCCCGGACGTGGAATGGGTTGACAGCATCGACTACGCGGTCGACCCGGCGCGAGCGGAAAAATTTTATCCGGCGATCCGGCGCTATTGGCCGGAGCTACCAGATGGGGCATTGACGCCGGGCTATTCGGGCATGCGACCGAAGATCGTCCCACCGGCCGTGGCCACACAGGATTTCCTGATCCAGGGACCGCGCGATCATGGGATCGACGGCCTGATCAATCTGTTCGGGATAGAATCCCCCGGACTGACGTCTTCGCTTGCGATTGCCGATTATGTCCGGGAGCTCGCACGAGCCTAGATGCGGGACCGGAGCCGGTCCTCGCACGACGGCCTCTCGATACGGCCTCTCGATGACGAATGGTGATTGAAAATAACGGCCCACAAAGGCACGGCGCCAAAGGGGGCGCCGCCCTGTTGGCGCTATAAAATGTCAGGCTTGCTGCACAATCGCGGTTTAGTGCAGAGTTTCGTTGGCGGCATTCTTCAACCGCTCAATCTGGTCCTTAACCATTAACTTCCGGCGCTTTAGCTCGACAATTTGCAGATCATCCGTTGAAAGGTGCAAGAGAGCTTCGTGCAATTCGTTTTCAAGAACCTTGTGTTTCCGTTCCAGTTCAACGAGATGCGCCTGAATTGCCATTCGAAACCTCCTCGGTTGGATTAAGACCTCAGATTCGATCCGACTGGGAAGTTTACACCAAGCCTCGAATCTGTCGATGGGTATCGAAAACGCCATCCTCATATTTTGGCAGCATCTGTAACCAAATGTGAGCAGGGAACCCGTTTTGGCCTTCGTGCCGAAACCATACTGGCTCGCGAACGGAGAGCGGGTCAAAACCAAGGATTTATCGTCGTCATTCTCCACCGGCAGCAGTCAAGGCTTTTTCCGCGTCCGCAAAGGCGGCCTCCCGCAAACCGGCCACCCCGCGCCCTTTGAACTTGCTTGCGGAGCGGCCTTCCAGGGAGGATATTGATTGCGGCACCAGGGACAGCTTCGCCATCTCATCCGCGTTTTCGACCAAGAACACCATGACCGACGAAGATGAGCGCGAACTCCAGACCGAGCTCGCACGTTTGCAACAAGAGCACCGCGACCTCGACGCGGCGATCGACGCCCTGCATCAATCGCCGGCGCCGGATTTGTTGCGGCTGCAACGGTTGAAGAAGCGCAAGCTCCAATTGCGCGACCGCATCGCGTTCATCGAGGACCAGATAACGCCCGACATCATTGCCTGAGGCGAATCCCGGGAAACCGTTCGCTACCGGAGATGAATTTTTCAACTCAACCCTGGTCGCCCGTCAGTTCTCGAAGGACACCCGCCAGCTGGTGCGGACTGTATGGTTTGGGAAGAAATCGCCCGCCCTCCGGCAGATCCGATTCCGTGACAATTGCATGACCGGAGGTCGTGACGATTTTGATCGGCGGCCAGCGACCGCGAATTGCCCGGGCAAGCTTCAACCCGTCCATCGATCCCGGCATCTGGATGTCGGTGAAGACCACCGTGATATCGCGGCGAGACTGAAGAATTTCGATGGCCTGGTCGGCATCCGCGGCTTCGACCACTTCGAAGCCGGCACCTGCGATGATTTCAACCGCATCCATTCTCAACAGAAATTCATCCTCAACGATCAGCACCACGGGTCTTTCGGATAATGCAAGACCCATATTTCCGCTCCCTGCAGGTAAGCATAAGCAGCGGAAGTTATTTTCGTTCCTGCATCGTGACGGGCGCCCTTACGTGTTCTTGTCCCGGATCGTGGCGTGGAGAGGCAGGTAATAAGGGATGCCCGGCGGCTTCCGCCCCGCCTGGCAAATCTGCCGGCCCGATCAACGCAATTCGCGGAAGAAGGCGCGCACCTCCTCGGCCAGCAATTCCGGCTGCTCAAGGGCTGCAAAATGCCCGCCTCTTTCCATCACGCTCCAGCGGCGGATGTTCTTGTATACCCGCTCCGCCGTGATGCGCGGGGGCTTGAGGATTTCGCGCGGGAACTGGGCGTAGCCGGTGGGAACCGAGATGGTATCGCCGGGCGGGAGAATGACCGAGCCATGGAGCCTTGCGTAGTACGGCCAGAACGAGGAACCGATCGCGCCCGTAAACCAATAGAGCGAAATATCGGCGAGCATGCGATCCCGGCCGATCGCGCGTTCGACGTTGCCATCGCAATCCGACCATGCGCGAAATTTTTCCACGATCCAGGCTGCGAGGCCCGCGGGCGAATCGGTCAACGCGAAAGCGAGCGTCTGCGGCCGGGTACCCTGAATCCACTGATAGCCGGTTTCTTCGCGCAGCCAATGCTTCAGCTCCTCCAGATAGCGCTTCTCTTCCTCCGTCGGACTTGAGAAGGCGGCAGGATCGCGGCTTGCGGCCATCATCAGATTGATATGGATTCCAAACAAGCGATCCGCATAGGCGTAACCGAGCCGGCTGGTAACGGCAGCCCCCCAATCGCCGCCTTGCGCGCCGAAGCGGGAAAAGCCGAGGACATCATGCATGAGTGCGGCGACGCAATCCGCCATTTCGGGAACGCCGTAGCGCTTCTGGCCAGGCCGGAAGGAAAGTCCGTAACCTGGCAAGGACGGCGCCACCACGGTAAAGGCGTCGCGCGGGTCACCGCCAAAGCGCGCGGGATCGGTCAGGCGCGGAATGATCTCGAGGAACTCGAACACCGAACCGGGCCAGCCATGCAGCAACAGCAACGGCATCGGGTTCGGACCGATCCCGGGCACATGCAGATAATGCAGGTCGATGCCGTCGATTCCAACGCGGAATTGCGGGAAGGAATTCAGGGCGGCTTCCTCAGCCCTCCAATCGAAGCCAGTGCGCCAATGATCGATGAGACCGCGCAGATAGCCGACATCCGTGCCATAAGCCCATGCTTCGCCGGGCGCGGAATCGGGAAAGCGTGTGTGGGCGAGACGATTGCGCAAATCGTCGATGTCGGCGTCGGCTATCCGAAGTTCGAAGGGCGTGGGCTTGATCATGATCCTGCTCGATTGTCTGGAGGGAAACCGGCAACCTGGTCTAATGGCAGTCTTGGCAAATCACACTCACACTTCATGGCGCCGTTGCGCTTTTCGTACATACATTGCGCAATCGGCTTCTTCCAGCGCACGGCCCGGCTCCGAATGCGGCCCCAGCACCGCAACGCCTGCGGATGCGCCTGCGGTGATTGTGCGGCCGTCGAACAAGAAGCTCAGCCGGTCGATGTCCTGTTCCAGGGCCGCCGCCTTGGCGTGCGCGTCGGCTTCGGTAAGATTCCATAATAACAGCCCAAACTCATCCCCGCCGAGACGCCCGATCACGTCGGAAGCACGGACCTGGCGGCGCAGCACGCCCGCAATGGCCTTGAGCACCTGATCGCCGGCCGCGTGCCCGAAGGTATCGTTGACCGGCTTGAGGCGGTCGATGTCGAGCACGATCAGCGCGCCGGCCGCCTGATAGCGCTTGATGTAGGAAACGGCGCGCTTGAGTTCACGTTCGAAACCGCGCCGATTGGGAATGCCCAGCAGGAAATCGGTATCGGCTGACATCTGCAACTGCTCGATCAGGGCCATCGCCTGCGAGAGCTTCTTCTTCAAACGGTGGATTTCGGCCTTGGCACCGTCAGACAACGCCAGACGCCGCGACGCCCGCAGAGAGCGTTTCGGTTCGGCCTCGCGGTTCGCCGCGACGCGTTTGCGCCGTTTTGCGGCCCTTGATACCGCCACCCTGGTCTTCTTCTTCATGTCCCTCCCTGGCCGGATCCGGCTTCAAACCAGACGGTCTTCAAAATTCGTTCCCGAACGTGAACCTTTTCCGAAGCCGGTAACCGCGCTTTACCTTAACGCGGCTATTCCGGTCTGGATCATGCATCAAGAAGGCTTGCCGGTCCGCACCAAGACAGGTTAGTCCATTGCAGAACCCTTGCCATGATTTGCCGGGCCGAGGGCCGTATTTGTAGTCCGGCCCCATAGCTGGAGCCTTCGAAAAGACAAAGATTTCATGCGCGCCCCGATCGCCATCATCATGGGAAGCCGGTCCGACTGGGACACCATGCGCCACGCCGCCGAAACCCTTAAGGAGCTGGGTATCGGCAGCGAGAACCTCATCGTGTCTGCCCATCGTACGCCGGATCGGCTGTTTGCCTTCGCCAAGGGTGCGAAGGCGGCGGGCTTCAAGGTCATCATCGCCGGGGCCGGCGGCGCGGCGCACCTGCCGGGTATGACGGCGTCGCTGACGGAACTGCCGGTTCTCGGCGTACCCATCGAATCGAAGGCGCTGTCGGGAATGGATTCGCTTTACTCCATCGTTCAGATGCCTGCCGGGGTCCCCGTGGGGACGCTGGCAATCGGCAAGGCCGGCGCCGTCAACGCCGCGCTGCTCGCGGCAAGCATTCTTTCGCTTCACGACAAGGCGCTGTCGGAGAGATTGGCCACCTGGCGCAAGCAGCAGACCGAGGCGGTTGCCGAGCGCCCGGAGGAATTGGCGTGACCTCGCCAACCAATGTGAAGCTGAAGCCAGGCGATACGATCGGAATTCTTGGTGGCGGACAACTCGGCCGCATGCTGGCGATGGCCGCGGCGCGGCTCGGGCTGCGCTGCCAGGTATTCTCACCCGACCCGGATTCGCCGGCGTTCGAACGTCGTGGCGAACGCGAGCTGCGCGGAATATGCCGATGTCGAGGCGCTTGAGCTGTTCGCCAATGATGTCGACGTTATCACCTATGAGTTCGAGAACGTCCCGGCGGCATCGGCAATGGTACTGGCGGCGCGGCGTCCGGTGCTGCCCGACCGCAAGATCCTGGAGACCACGCAGGATCGCTTGATCGAAAAGGATTTCGTCAAAGGGCTGGGCATCGGTACGGCGGACTATGCGGACGTGTCGTCGCTGGATACCTTGCAGGCGGCGATCAAGAGGATCGGCGTTCCGGCCGTGCTCAAGACACGTCGCTTCGGTTATGACGGCAAGGGACAGGCCATCGTCCGCGTCGGTGACGATTTCGATCAGGTCTGGCATGAGCTCGGCACCAGATCGGCGATTCTGGAGGCGTTCATCCCGTTCGAGCGCGAGATTTCGGTGATCGCCGCCCGCTCGGCCGACGGCGAGGTCGAATGCTTCGACGTCACGGAGAACGAACACAGGGATCACATTCTCAAGATCTCGCGGGCACCGGCCGCGATCTCGCAAACCCTGGCGACCCAGGCGCTGACCATCGCGCGCCGGATCGCCAATGCTCTCGATTACGTCGGCGTGCTGGCGGTCGAGATGTTCGTGGTGGAGCAGGGTGGCGAAGCCAAAATACTGGTCAATGAGATTGCTCCACGGGTGCACAATTCCGGGCACTGGACGCTGGACGGCGCTTCGGTTTCGCAATTCGAGCAACATATCCGGGCCATTGCCGGATGGCCCTTAGGCAAGCCGGTCCGCCATGGCCAGGTCACCATGACCAACCTGATCGGGGACGAAATTGACAGCTACGAGCAATGGCTGGCGCTACCTGGCACTACCGTCCATCTGTACGGCAAGGGCGCGGCCCGACCGGGCCGGAAGATGGGTCACGTGACCCAGATACAGGCCGAGCATCAGCCCGATGTGCGATCCAGGTTGCAACCCGACATCGCGCTGCCGCTGGCGCAAGGGTTAAATCAGGTCAGGTCCAGTTAGGTCAGGCAGCACAATTGAATCGGATGATCGGAAGACAAAGGCCGCCGGATCAGCACCTTGAGACAGGATTTAGCCGCATTTGGCATGCGGTTTTACATTTCCGCCGGTGGACATTCCCGGCTTTGTCTGATACATCCGCGCGCTCAAGGTCAAGGGTTGTCCATTTACCGGCCCTTTGATTTTTACCAAATTCAAATCCGATTGATGGAAAGAGGATGCCGCGTGCAGGTTCTCGTTCGCGATAACAATGTTGATCAAGCCCTCAAGGCGCTCAAGAAGAAGATGCAGCGCGAGGGAATTTTCCGCGAGATGAAGCTTCGCGGTCATTATGAAAAGCCGTCCGAAAAAAAGGCGCGTGAGAAGGCCGAAGCCGTGCGCCGCGCACGGAAGCTTGCCCGCAAGAAATTGCAGCGGGAAGGCCTGTTGCCGATGAAGCCGAAGCCGGTGTTCGGGCAAGGTCCCGGCATGGAGCGTGGTGGCGGCCGCGGCGGCCCCGGTGGACCCCGCGGGCCGCGCTGAGCGATCTTGCTGAGTTCCGATTTTGGCGACGCGGGCCTTTGGGCCCGCGTTGTCGTTCAGGATTGAAGGTTCCAGGATTGAAGTTTCGGCGCGAGGGGAAAGTCCGCACGCTTGCGTGCCGCCTGCTCGATCGCACGCATGGCTGCCAGCACAACGTCGCTGCCAGCACGACGTCGTCCCGCCAGGGCCGTCCCCGTGAGCCGAACGCCGACCGCTGTCGCCCGCGTGAGGCTGCCCCACCTTGCAAATCGTTAACGTAACGACGGCCCTTGCAGGCATTTTGACCGATGCATTTCGTCGCGAGGCGGGCTACCAGTAGCTCACAAACGCGTGGGTATTTTGCACGATGGCCGTCCCGGTTACCGGCATTTTTTCCGGAACTCTGCGTCTTTCTCCGCGCGCCTGCGCCCCGGTCGCCCTGATGGCGATTGCGCTCGGCGGCTGTTCGATGACGCTGGGATCGCTGTCACCTTCCTCGGAGTCAAAGGAAGAGCCGGCACAAGTTGCGACCTCGGCAAACCTGGCTTCTCTCACCGAGACCATCAAGAACAATCCGAACAATCCCCAAGCCTACAACATGCGCGGATCGGTACTTGCACAGGCGGGAAAGACCGAGGAGGCGCTTGGCGATTTCAACAAGGCGATCAGCCTGGACCCCAATTACGGACAGGCGTTCGCCAATCGCGGCCTGATCTATCGCAAGACAAAGCGCCTGGACCAGGCGATGGCCGATTATGAGCGCGCGCTGGCGCTTGATCCCGGCTACGCGCCGGCATGGCTTGGCCGCGGCATCGTCCATAAGACCCGCAACGAGGCGCCTCAAGCGCTCGAGGATTTCAACAAGGCGATCGGTCTTCGTCCCGACGACGCCGACTCCTACTATAATCGTGGCTTGCTCTATCAGAGCGAGAAGCAGCATCAGTTCGCGATCGACGATTTCACGACGGCAAACGGCCTGGCGCCGCAACAGGTCGAGCCGTTATTGGGCCGCGCCCTGAGCTATCTGGCCTTGGGTAAAACCAAGGAAGCTGCGGCCGATCTCGACGAGGCGGTGCAGGACGATCCGCAGAACGTCCAGGCCTGGCTGACGCGAGGCCTTGCCTACGAGCGCCTCGGCGACAAGAGCAAGGCCGCGGGCTCATACGGCCGCGCCATCAATTTGCGTCCCAGGGATGAGGCCGCGAGAAGCGGCTTTGCGCGGGTCGGTGGCAAACCCGGCCAGAGCTACGACACTTTCTGAACCGGATCGCATCTTGAGCTGCGAACCGACCCATGCCAACGGGAGCGGTGAACCGAGTCTTCAAATCGGCTTCGCACTCGATCGCGAAGGGCTATTTCGGCAACACCGACTGGAACACCGACTTCGCCGCCGAAATCACGTCGTCAGCAACGGACGGACGTTTTCCGGGAGCAGGATCCACGGCATCCGCGCGCAAATCGAGCGGCGGCCGCGGGTCGGGAATATCGGCCGGTGGCGTCGGGCGAGACGGATCGTCAGTCCGGGCTCCGGGTGAAGCGAGCGGTTTCGAATCCGGCGGCGTGGAGACCAGAATTGGCGGCGGCAGAGGCTGCAGCGCCGGTGCCATCGCGACCGGAGCGGCAGGGGACGCCGGTGCTGTTGCGGCGCGGGGCGGTTCCTGGGCGTGGGCAGTTTCCTGGGAACGTGAAGGCTCGGGGGCGCCGCGCAACCGCTCGATCGCCGCGCGTGCCAGATCGTTGGCATCAGGGGCGTTCTCTGCCGGAGGTGCAGGGGCCGCTGCCACCACGGGCTCGGCAGGCGGCGCGACCGTCACGGGAGCGGCCCGGGACGCCGCTTTTTCACGCGGTGTCGGCTGATGACGGCGGCCCTCCGCCGGTGCGGTCGGGGGGATGCTTGCGGTCTCGGACGGCTTGTCAGCCTTCTCGGCCGGCTTCTCCGGACCCTTCTCCGGCGGCTTTTCAGCCGACTTCTCGACGGCTGATTTGTCGACGGCTCGATTTGTCGACGCTCGATTTGTCGAAAATCGACTTTTCCGCAACCCCCTTGGCCCTCACGCCGGGTTCAGGAATGTTGCCGAGATCGGCGGATTTCTCGGCCGGCCTTGATTCGCTCCTGGAATTGGCCTTTTTCGGATCGGTCGAGGACACCGTGGCCGCCTTCAGGGAAGGATCGGCGGGCGCTTTGTTGTTGATGTAATGGTTAACGATATAGGCGCCGATGATGGTCGCAATCACCGACGGAAATATATCCATGGCAAATTTCGAGGCCAATTTCAGCATGCCGACCACTCCCGCAGGGGTTCTGATGGCCGAGCTTTGAGGCAGATCGGTGGCAATTCGGTAAACGGCGGGGTTATGGCTTGATCTCCACTTCCAAAAACACGATTTCGCTCGCGCTTTCGTTCAGCACGTCGTGTTCCACGCCAGCCTTGCGGAAATAGGACTTGCCGGTACCGAGCTGGGCCCTGGAGCGTTCCCCGTTGGGCGCCACGATGGTCATTTCCCCCGAGGTCACGGGAACGATCACGTAGTCCATCTCATGAATGTGATGTCCGGTGGCGCTGCCCGGCGCCAGCCGCCACTCGGTAACGCGCACCTCCGGCGTGTCGACCTGAATGTCGGATTTGGCGCGGATCATTGCGGATGCTCTCCCCAAAGCGTCACGGCACGAATACCAGGAACACGAATACCGCAAATACCACAAGGTGGACCAGCCCGAAAAGGATGTTCGTTCGGCCAGTGCCGAGCGTCAGCATGCCGAGCACGAGGGTCAGCGCGAGCAGGACCACCTCCTGCAGGGGAACTCCGAGCACGAGTTGCATATTCAGCGCGTAGGCCGCGACCGCCACCGCCGGTATCGTCAATCCGATGGTCGCGAGCGAGGAGCCGAGCGCGAGGTTGATGCTCTTCTGCAGGTCGTTCTTGCGTGCAGCACTTACGGCCGAGACACTTTCCGGCAGCAGGATCAGGAGTGCCACCAGGATGCCGGCAAAGGCCGGTGGCGCGCCGATGAGGTCCGCGGCGGCGTCGACAACCAGGGAGAACTTCTTCGCCAGCAGGACCACGGCGAGCAGCGATACCAGCAACAATACGGTGCTGATAAACATGGTTCGAACTCGACGCGTGCGATCCCTCGTCCGCCTCGCCGGTAAAATCGTTCACGAAATAGTCGCGGTGGCGGACCGTCTGGATATAGAGGAACACGCCGTAAAGCAGAATGGTGACGACGCTGACGAAGGCCAGCTGATGGACCGAATAGACCGGCCCCGGCGTCGTCAACGTGTAATTCGGCATGATCAGCGTAATGGTCGCCAGCACCGCAAGCACGCTGAGGTAAAGGTTCGATCCGCTGACCCGAATGTCCTGCTCGCGATAGCGCAGGCCTCCGATCAGGATACAGATGCCGACCAGCCCGTTCACAACGATCATCACCACCGCAAACACCGTGTCGCGCGCCAGCGTCGTCACCTGCTGCTCGCCCAGCATGATGGTGGCAATCAGCGCCACTTCGATGATGGTGACCGACAGCGTCAGCAGCAGCGTGCCGTAGGGCTCGCCGATCCGTTCGGCGATTACCTCGGCATGGTGGACGGCAGCAAACACCGTGCCGAACAGGATCAGCAGCAGCACCGCCGCGAACAACAGCCCCGCGGGCGATGGAGCGAAGTCGTAGTGAAGCACGGTAACGCCCGCGAACAGCAGGACGGCAAGGGCTGGAAAAATCCACGCCGAGCGCGGCATCGGTCGATCCGTACTCATGTGTCTTCCTTTAAGCACAGCAACAAGCAGCGCGCCATACGCGGGTCAGCCGCTCGGATCTTCGATAAAACGTCGCGCCGTTTCGATGGCGCCCTGGTCTGCCAGGTTGTCATGGCCGCCTTCGGGGAAACGCACGAATTGTTTCGGTTCATGGGCGAGTGAAAACAATTTCTCGGCCAGTCTGATCGGTATCGTCAAATCCCGATCGCCATGCATGATCAGCAGCGGCGCCCTCACCCGCGCAATGCGCTGATCGGAATGAAACGGGTCCCTGAGCAGCCAGCCTACCGGTACGAACGGAAAATTGGCGGCCGCGATATCCGCAATCGAGGAGTAAGGGGCTTCGAGGACGAGCTTGCCGACGGGATGATCCACCGCAAGCGCCACGGCTACTCCGCTGCCGAGCGAAAATCCCCAGGTGACGATGCGCCGGGCATCATATCGCGCCAATGCAAACGCATAAGCTGCTTCGGCATCGAGCAGCAGCCCCTGCTCGCTCGGCCGACCGGTCGAGCCGGGATAGCCGCGATAGGACAGCGCAACGAGCCCGGTGCCGTCCTGTGTAATGTCGCGAAACCGGCCGACGAGCCCGGCCAGGAAATCTCCGTTGCCGTGAAAGAAAAGAACGACCGCATGACCTGGCTTCGCCGGGACGTGCCAGACAATGACTTTCTCGCCGTCCGCTGTAGTCAGAACCTGTTCTTCGGCCTCAGCGAAGCCTGCAACCGCCGGTGCGGTATGGAAGGTTTGCGGAATCGGAAAAATGAAGGAGCGCTGTTCGAAAAACAGCACCGCGACGCAAGCAAGATATCCGACCGAACCGATCAGCACGATCCATTTCAGAACAGTCATCATCTGAAGGCGGTCATCGGATGTCGCGAAGCGGTGTCACATCCCCTTGACGATGTTCTCGGTCATCTTCTTGGCATCGCCGAGCAGCATCATCGTGTTGTCCCGATAGAAGAGCGGATTGTCGATACCGGCATAACCCGACGCGAGCGAGCGTTTGATGAACATCACGGTTCCAGCCTTCCAGACCTGCAGCACCGGCATGCCGTAGATCGGCGAGGATTTGTCGTCTTCCGCCGCCGGGTTGGTCACGTCGTTGGCGCCGATCACGAAGGCCACGTCGGCCTGTGCGAATTCGGAATTGATATCCTCAAGCTCGAACACTTCGTCATAGGGCACGTTGGCTTCTGCGAGCAGCACGTTCATGTGGCCGGGCATGCGGCCCGCGACCGGGTGAATGGCGTATTTCACCTCGACGCCTTCCTTTTTAAGGGTGTCGGCCATTTCGCGCAGCGCATGCTGCGCCTGCGCCACCGCCATGCCGTAACCGGGCACGATGATGACCTTCTGCGCGTTCTTCATGATGAAGGCGGCATCATCCGCCGAGCCGAGCTTTACAGGCCGCGCTTCCGCGGCAGCCCCGCCCACGGCCGCAGTCTCGCCGCCGAACCCGCCAAGGATCACCGAGATGAAGGAACGGTTCATGGCGTGGCACATGATGTAGGACAGGATCGCGCCCGACGAGCCGACCAGCGCGCCGGTGATGATCAGCGCCGAATTGCCAAGCGTAAAGCCGATGCCTGCGGCGGCCCAGCCGGAATATGAGTTGAGCATCGAGATCACGACCGGCATGTCGGCGCCGCCGATCGGAATGATCATGAGCACGCCGAGCGCAAGCGCGATGATGGTGATCAGCCAGAAGTCCAGCGCGCTGCCGGACACCACGAGCCCGACGATGAAGAAGACCAGCGCGAGGGCGAGCACGATGTTGATGATGTGGCGGGCCGGCAGGATGATCGGCGCGCCGCTCATGCGGGCCGACAGTTTCAGGAATGCAATCACCGATCCCGTGAAGGTCAAAGCGCCGATGGCGACGCCGAGCGACATTTCGACCAGGCTCTGCGCATGGATATGGCCGGGCGTGCCGATATCGAAAGCCTCCGGCGCGTAGAAGGCGCCCGCCGCCACCAGCACCGCCGCCATACCGACCAGCGAATGAAAGGCCGCAACCAGTTCCGGCATCGACGTCATCGGCACACGACGGGCGATGACGGCGCCGATGGAGCCGCCGATCACGATACCCAACACCACCAGCAACCAGGCGATGCCGTCGGCCGGCGGATGGCTGGCCAACGTCGTAGCGACCGCAATCGCCATGCCGGCCATGCCGAGAAAGTTGCCGCGGCGGCTCGACGCCGGGCTCGACAGGCCGCGCAGCGAGAGAATGAACAGCACGCCGGCGATGAGATACAGGATTGCGGACAGATTGGCGTTCATCTCAGGCCCCCATTGTTCTTCGTCACCACGAGGTGAATGCCGTTCATTTGGCCTTCTTCTTGTACATCGCGAGCATGCGCTGGGTGACCAGGAAGCCGCCGAAGATGTTCACGCAGGCGAAGATCAGGGCGATGAAGCCGAAGCCCCGCGCCCAGGCGCTGCCGCTGGAAACCATGCCGACGCCGACCGCAAGCAGCGCGCCGACCACGATCACCGAGGAGATCGCGTTCGTCACCGACATCAGCGGCGTATGCAGCGCGGGGGTCACCGACCAAACGACGAAATAGCCGACGAAAACCGCCAGCACGAAAATCGACAGCCGGAATACGAAGGGATCGACGGCCTGCGCGATATGATCCATGGCGGCTCTCCTTAGGGTTTCGGCTGGAAATTCGGGTGAATGACGGCGCCGTCTTTGGTCAACGCGGTGGCCTTGACCAGTTCGTCGTCCCACTTCACCGCGAGCGCCTTGGCCGATTTATCGATCAGCGTCTCGATGAAGGAAAACAGGTTTCGCGCATAAAGGTTCGAGGCCGAGGCCGCGACACGGCCGGCAAGGTTGGGCACGCCGACAATCTTGATGCCGTCGACTTCGACGGTGTCGCCGCTCTTGACGCCCTCGACGTTGCCGCCGCGCTCGACGGCGAGATCGACCAGCACCGAGCCCGGCTTCATCGATCTGACCATCTCGAGCGTCACGAGGCGCGGCGCGGGCCGGCCCGGGATCAGCGCGGTCGTGATGATGATGTCCTGCTTCTTGATATGCTCAGCCGTGAGCGCCGCCTGTTTGGCCTGGTACTCCCTGGACATTTCCTTGGCGTAGCCGCCGGCGGTCTCCGCCTGTTTGAACTCCTCGTCCTCGACTGCGAGGAATTTTGCGCCGAGGCTTTCGACCTGCTCCTTCACCGCGGGCCGCACATCCGTCGCGGTGACCACTGCGCCAAGCCGCCGCGCGGTCGCGATCGCCTGCAACCCTGCGACACCGACGCCCATCACGAACACCTTGGCGGCGGGCACAGTGCCGGCAGCAGTCATCATCATGGGAAACGCGCGGCCGAAGGCCTCGGCGGCCTCGATCACCGCGCGGTAACCGGCGAGATTGGCCTGACTCGACAGCACATCCATCGCCTGCGCGCGCGTGATGCGCGGCATCAATTCCATCGCAAACGCCGCCACACCTAAGTCAGCCATCGCCTTGATCGCAGCCTCATTGCCATAGGGGTCCATGATGGCAACGACCAGCGCACCGCGCCTGTAATTGGCAAGCTCGGACGGCTCCGGACGCTTCACCTTGATGACGATGTCGGCGTCCTTGGCTGCATCGGCGCTGACAGTGGCGCCCGCAGCGGCAAATTCCAAATCCGGCAAGCCGGATTTCGTGCCGGCGCCCGGCTCAACAGCAACGTCCGCCCCCAGCGCCTTGTATTTCTTCACGGTATCGGGCGAGGCGGCGACCCGCGGCTCGGACGGATCGATTTCCTTGGCGACGGCAATCTTCATGGGGCCTCCGGCGGGGCAGGCAACTCGCACTCAATTCGCGGTAGCTTCGCAGGGATGGGACCGGTCTTGCAAGAGGTCTCGCAAGAGCAAGAGAAAGAACAAGAGAAAAACGACCAGGCGAAAACGCGGCGAGCTTCTCGAAAAAATCGCGACGCCGCGCGGCGGCGCGGGCCTCGATGCGTCAGGTCAAAAAAAACGCCATGAGGATGAGGATGATGGCCACGGCGGCAGAGCCGTATTTCACCAGCTTGATGAAGCCCTCATAGGTCTGCTCGTGGGCAATATAGTCGTTGCCATCAGCGGTCGTGTAGGCCACTTCGCTATGTTCTGCCATCGGTCTCCCCCAGTGGAGTTCAGCTATTCTCGTGCAATTACCGCAAACAAGGATTTAGGGCAACGGCGCGCCGGCGGTATGTCCTTCTCTTATAGGTTCTGGTTATAGGATCATGCGCTGGCCAGTTATCCCTGAGGCCTTCACCCGGCAGGCTCGGTAACGTGGAGTCGCCGACCACGTCTGAAGCAAAGCCGCCGCACCAATTTGCGTGGAAGCAAAAGCGGATCGAAATTCGCCGATTTTCCCGATCTGGATCCTCAATCCACCCAGAAATCGAAAAAGACATGTTGTACAGACGCATACCATGGCTTTTTCGCTCCGTCAGGTAGCCGTTTTGCGACCTGGTTAGCCCATCGCCTCCAGTTCGTCGATAATTCCCGCGATTACCGCCAGCCCACCCTCCCAGAATTTGGGATCCCTGGCATCCAGCCCGAACGGCTTGAGCAGTTCCGAATAGTGCTTGGTGCCGCCCGCCGAGAGCATCGCCAGATAGCGTTCGGCGAAACCGCTTTGCGCGTTTTCATAGACCGCATAGAGCGAGTTCACGAGACAATCGCCGAAGGCATAGGCATAGACATAGAACGGCGAATGGATGAAGTGCGGAATGTACATCCAGAAATTCTCGTAACCCGGGCGGATTTCGATCGCCGGGCCAAGGCTCTCGCCCTGTACGCCGAGCCAGATCTCGCCGATCCGCTCGGCGGTCAATTCGCCGTTCCTGCGCTCGATGTGAACCGCACGCTCAAACGTATAGAACGCAATCTGGCGCACCACCGTATTGATCATGTCCTCGACCTTGCCGGCGAGCAGCGCCTGGCGCTGCTTTTTGCTTTTGGTCTGCGCCAGCAGGCGCCTGAAGGTGAGCATCTCGCCGAAGACGCTTGCGGTCTCGGCAAGCGTCAGCGGTGTCGGCGCCATCAGCGCGCCATTCTTCGCAGCCAGCACCTGGTGCACGCCATGGCCGAGTTCGTGGGCCAGCGTCATCACGTCGCGCGGCTTGCCCTGATAGTTCATCAGCACATAGGGATGCGCCGAGGGTGTGGTCGGGTGTGAAAAGGCGCCCGGCGCTTTTCCCGGCCGCACCGGCGCGTCGATCCAGCGGTCGGTGAAGAAGCGTTCGGCAATCCCTGCCATTTCCGGCGAGAAGCCGCGATAGGCCGTCAGCACCATGTTCCTGGCCTCAGGCCAGGCAATGCTGCCGGTCGCCGCAAACGGCAGCGGCGCGTTGCGATCCCAATGCGGAAGTCGCTTCTTGTTGAACCAGGCAGCCTTCAGCCGGTAGTAGCGATGAGAGAGTTTTGGATAGGCCGCGCGGACCGATCCGACCAGCGCATCGACAACCTCGCGCTCAACTCGATTGTTCAGGTGGCGGGAATCCGCAACGTCTTTGAAACCGCGCCAGCGATCGGAAATCTCCTTGTCCTTGGCAAGCGTGTTGGTGATCAGCGCAAAGGTCCGCTCGTTGGTTTTGAAGGTTCTGGCCAGCGCCTGCCCCGCAGCTTTCCGTTTGGCGGGGATGCGATCCTGCAACAGGCTCAAGGTTGGCTCAAGCGCGAGATCCCTTCCGCCGACCTTGAAGCGCAACGCCGAGATGGTCTGATCGAACAACCGGTTCCAGGCCGAGTAGCCGCTCTGGGATTTCTCGTGGAAGAGCTGCTCGATGCGGTCTTCCAGTTGATACGGCTTGTCCTTGCGCAGGTCCTCGATCCACGGACGATAATGCGCCAGCGCCGGCTCTTGCATCGCGCGCTCGATCACGGCGTCATCGACGCGATTGAGTTCCAGCGGAAAGAACAGCAGATGCACCGAGGCGTTCGTCAATCGCTCGGAAATGTCACCATAAAATTTCGAGATCGTGGGATCGGCGCTGTCGCCGGCGTGAACCAGACCTGCAAAGGAGCCCAGGCGGCCGGCAAGATCGTCTATCGCCTCATAGCGGCGGACCGCCCCGGCGAGCCATGAACCGCCGTCGCTGGCCGCGATCCGCTCCGCGAGCTTTCCCTTGTAATCGGTCTCAAACGCGACGCAATCGCCATCCATCCTCTGCAGGTCGCGTGCGACTTCCGGTGCGTCGATCCCTGAATAGAGGTCGGAAAGATTCCATTCCGGCAGGCTTGTCGTCTTTGTCTTGTTTGCCTTGGCGGCGATTTTTTTCGGATTCGATTTGCGTTGGGCGTTGGATTTGCGGAGTGCGGACGAGGAGCGCGCGGTCATCTTGTTCGGAACCCCTGTTCAATCAGGACGGGCTTTCGGATGCGAAGCGAGTGCGAGGCATCGAGGTTTAATCGGGCGTTAATCGGCATCGGCCAGAGTGCCCCGATTCGAGACAGATAATTGTAAAGAGTGAGAAACGCCATGGCCGCCACCATTTTGATCGCCGACGACGATGCCGTGCAACGCCGCCTGGTCCAGAATATGGTGCAAAAATGCGGCTATGAGAGCGTCGTGGTTGATTCCGGCGATGCCGCCGTCGCACTTCTGACGGGCGCCGATGCCCCCCTCATCGACGCAATGGTGCTCGATCTCGTGATGCCCGGCCTCGACGGCATGGGCGTGCTGGCCAAAATCCGCGAAGCCGGACTGTCGATTCCGGTCGTGGTGCAGACCGCCCATGGCGGCATCGACAACGTTGTGTCCGCGATGCGCGCCGGCGCGCAGGATTTCGTCGTGAAACCGGTCGGCATGGAGCGGCTGCAGGTCTCGCTGCGCAATGCACTCGATACCAGCGCGCTGAAAGGCGAACTGCAGCGTATCAGGCACAGCCGCGAAGGCCGATTGACCTTCGCTGACATCATCACCCGCAGCGAAGCCATGACCGGCGTCATGCGCACCGCGCAAAAGGCAGCCGCCTCCTCGATCCCGGTGCTGATCGAAGGAGAATCCGGCGTCGGCAAGGAATTGTTCGCCCGCGCCATTCACGGCAGCAGCGAGCGCAAATCGAAGCCTTTCGTCGCCGTCAATTGCGGCGCAATCCCTGAGAATTTGGTGGAATCGATCCTGTTCGGCCACGAGAAGGGCGCCTTCACCGGCGCCACCGAACGCCATACGGGCAAATTCGTCGAAGCCTCCGACGGAACGCTGTTTCTTGACGAAGTCTCGGAGCTGCCGCTCGCCGCGCAAGTGAAACTGCTTCGTGCTCTGCAGGAGGGCGCGGTCGAAGCGGTTGGCGGGCGCAGGCCCGTGAAGGTCGATGTGCGGATCGTTTCGGCGACGAACCGAAGGTTGCTCGACCGCGTCAAGACCGGTCACTTCCGCGAAGATCTGTTCTATCGCCTGCACGTATTGCCGCTGACGATCCCCCCCTTACGGATGCGGCGGGAAGACATCCCGCACCTTGTGCGGCATTTTCTTGCGCGATTTTGCGCCGAGGAAAACCGCCACATCAGCGCCGTCACCGGGGAAGCGATGACGCATCTGTCGCAGTTGGAATGGCCCGGCAACATCCGGCAATTGGAGAACACCGTTTATCGCGCCGTGGTGATCAGTGAAAATGACCAGCTCGGGCTGTCCGATTTTCCCCAATCGGCAGGCGTGGCCTCACCGTCGATCTCGGAAGGCCACAATGAACCCTTGATTATGGAGCCGGCCCACTCGGCCACAACTGCCATGATCTCCGGTAACGAAATACCTATCGCGCCGCTGCCGGCAACCGGAACGCTGTCGATCTTGACGAATGCCGGGGAAGTCCGGCCGCTCGAGGAACTGGAGAGCGAAATCATCCGTTTCGCGATCTCGCACTATCGGGGCCAGATGTCGGAGGTGGCGCGCCGCCTGAAAATCGGCCGATCGACGCTCTATCGCAAGCTGGACGAAATGGCTGGCGCAGAGCCGTCCGGCGAGGGAACCGATCGGGCCGGCTGAGTATTGAGGCAACACGTTGCTATTCATGAACTGGGGAGCAATTCAAGAGAGGGTCGGTCCAGAACCTTTGAACCGTTGCCGGGAGGTGACAGACAAA
Organism: uncultured Alphaproteobacteria bacterium; assembly: GCA_963721935.1. Classification (GTDB taxonomy): domain Bacteria; phylum Pseudomonadota; class Alphaproteobacteria; order Rhizobiales; family Xanthobacteraceae; genus Bradyrhizobium. The sequence continues at coordinate 153,006 of CAVRMY010000030.1, read as the reverse complement.
GGGCGGTGCGCGTGGCAAAACGGGCAAATCGATGCCAACAGATGAGGCCTCGAGGTCAGTTTGTCGTGAGGTGCCGGTGCGGCGCTGGTTGCACGATGGGTGCGCGTGTATCGTCTGCAGAGAGTCAACTCCTGTAGCGGTGCCAACGTTGGGGAATTGAAGCCCATTTGACGACTTCAGAACACGTAATGGCTTCGGAGGTTCAAGCGGCGGGGGCTCTTGCGGAAGCTTTGACGGAATGAAAGCTGCTCCAGCCTAGGGCAGTTCACCCAAGGGGTGCGAGAATGCGTGAATGTTGGAAGAACCGTGCTGGATATGACCGCGTCCTGATGACGGTAGCGGCGACTTTCCTCACGGTGTCGGCGACTTCGGCGCTGGCCCAGAGCGATCAGGTGCGCAATAGCGCTGCGGAGCTTGCAATCGATGCCGCAATCCCGCGCCCCGAACCCGCCAACGTGCCGCCTCCAACGGTGAACGATTTCAAGCTGGACACGGTTACGCCGGCACCCGCGGCGAAGTTGAGCCAAACGCCTGCACCCGAAGCAAAGCCGGAAACCAAGCCGGCCGATATCGCCACGGCTCCCATCTCCGAGCCTTCCAGGATCGAGACCGGCAAGACCGGGGAAAGCAAGACGGACGCTGCCAAGGCCGACACCGCAAAGGCCGACACTGGCAAGTCCGAAGGTGGCAATCGCGATACTGCCAAGAGCGATGCGACCAATAGTGAGACGAACAAGGGCGACACCTCGAGCGTCGCGCCTGCGCAAGCCCCTGCCGCCGCTGCTTCGACGGCTGAGCCCGCGACGGAGCCGGTCAAGGCCGCAAGCAACGTTCCGCCGGCCGACCAGCCGGTCGCCGACAAGCTGCACGAGATGATGGGCGGCAAAGCGCTGCGCTATTTCGACCGCAAGGCGGAGCGGACGGCGGTGGAGAAATTCTACACCGCGCGCGAATACGCACCGATCTGGACGCAAGCCGGCAAACTGACCGATAGCGCCAGGGGCGCTATTGCGCGCCTCAAGGACGCCGCCTCCGATGGCCTCAACCCGTCGGATTACCCGGCACCGGATTTCGCGGCCGCGGCGACGCCGGATGCGCTTGCCGATGCCGACCTCAAACTGACCGCGAGCGTGCTCGACTATGCGCGGCAGGCCCAAAGCGGCCGGATGCACTGGTCGCAGGTATCGGGCGATATCCAGTATCCGGAGCATCTGACCGATGCGACGGAAGTACTGGGCAATGTCACCACCGCCAAGGACGCCTCGGCGGCGCTCGACAGCTACAATCCGCCGCACAAGCTTTATCGCGAGCTGAAGGGCAAGCTCGCCGAGCTTCGCGGTCAAGGCGAAGGCGGGGCGATCCAGATCGCCGATGGACCGACCCTCAAGTTTACCCCGGCGCGCGGCAAGCGGCAGGGCGCAGCCGAGATGGAAGACGAGCGCGTCCCGCAATTGCGCAAGAGGCTCGGCATCAGCGAGAACGCCGATGATTCGCACTACGATGCCACCGTCGCCGAGGCCGTTCGCAAATTCCAGGCCGGCGCCGACCTGAAGCCGACCGGCGTGCTGGACGAGCGAACCGTCAAGGCGATCAACAGTCCAAAACACGATCGCCAGATCGATATCGTGATCGTCAACATGGAACGGTGGCGTTGGCTGCCGCGTGACTTGGGCGCGCCGTCGATCGGGGACGCCTATGTCATCCTCAACATTCCGGACTATACGCTGAGGGTCATGCAGAATGGGCAACAGGTCTGGACCACGCGGGTCGTGACCGGCCAGCCGGGCATCCATGCAACACCGCTTTTGACGGAGACGATGAAATTCATCACCGTCAACCCGACCTGGAACGTGCCGCCCTCGATCATCTACAACGAATATCTGCCGGCGCTGCAGCAGGACCCGACGGTGCTGGAGCGCATGGGATTGCGGCTAGAGCACGGTAACGACGGCAGCATCCATATTTCTCAGCCGCCCGGTGAGAGGAACGCACTCGGCCGCATCCGTTTCAATTTCCCCAACAAGTTCCTGGTCTATCAGCATGACACGCCTGAAAAGCACCTGTTCGCGCGGGAAGACCGGGCGTTCAGCCATGGCTGCATGCGGGTGCAGAATCCGGATCAATATGCCTCGGTCCTGCTCAACATCACCGATCCGCACGGGCACTACACCCCGGAGAGAATCCGCAGCATGTATGGGCAGAGCGAGATCGATCTGAAATTCCCGACGCCGATTCCGGTCAACATCACCTATCAGACGGCATTTGTTGACGACTCGGGCACCCTGCAATTCCGCAAGGACGTCTACGGCCGTGACGCCACCATGCTGGCTCTGCTGCGCGGCGCCAAGAACCGTGACCTGGAGAACGTAGTCGCCCACGCTCAGCCGAATTATGTTCGCCCCGCTGGCAGCGCGCCCGACGGGTTGAGATTTGCAAACAACGCCTGGGGCAACTCGTGGTCTTCGGGACCATCGTTCTTTGAGCGGCTGTTTGCTCCCCCGGTGCCCCCGGCTCAGGTGGGCCGCAGGCCATACCGGCGCGTTTATGATCGCTAGATCATGATGCGATTAAATGGAAATCGCATCATGATCTCATCCCTTTGTTTGAGCGTGATCTCCGCGTAAACGCACTTTGCGTTTGTCGCGAGGGAAAAGCGGTTTCCACTTTTCCGGATCATGCTCTAATGGCCGGCCGCGAGGCCCGGTAAGATTGTGAAGTGCAATCAAAGGCCTCGTCCGACCGGACGGGGCCTTTAGACATTAACCATTCTCCGGTACGAACCCGCCAAAGGGCAATTTTTCGCCACACTCAAGGGGTTACCTCGCGTTTGGACTTGGGGGGAAGGGTTAAGTCTCGATTAACCCTCCCGCGTAACAGTGCATTTACCCTCTCTCGCCACACGGGGTCGCGGGAGAGCGGGTCGGTCGTCTTTGGTGGGGTGTTCGTGCTGGCTTCTTTCGCAGGCCAATTGAATTCGTCGTCTTTGTGCCGGGCCGGATGTCAATTCGGATTGAGCTCCCTGTTGCTCCTTGCCGGGGCCGGCTCCGTGCACGATGCGACCGCGCTGAACGAAACCCGCACCCTTTCCTTCCACCACACCCATTCCGACGAGGACCTCACCGTCACCTTCAAACGCGACGGGCGCTATGACGAAGAAGCGCTGAAGAAGCTAAATCATTATCTCCGCGACTGGCGCTCGCAGGAACAGACGACGATGGATCGTCACCTGTTCGACATCCTCTGGGAAGTCTACCGCGACGTCGACGGCAAGAAGCCGATCCAGATCATTTCCTCCTACCGCTCTCCCGCTACCAACGCCATGCTTCGCCGGCGATCATCAGGGGTAGCGCGCTACAGCCAGCATATGCTTGGCCACGCCATGGACTTCTACATCCCGGATGTGCCGCTCGAGCAAATCCGGTACGCCGGCCTTCGGCTGCAGCGCGGCGGCGTCGGTTTCTATCCGACTTCGGGCTCGCCCTTCGTCCATCTCGACACTGGCAGCATCCGCCACTGGCCGCGCATGACCCACGACCAGCTGGCGCGCGTCTTCCCGGACGGACGCACCGTGCATGTCCCCTCCGATGGCGTCCCGATGAGAGGATATGAGCTCGCCCGCGCCGACATCGAGAGACGCGGCAGCGGTGACGACGCCGCAACCATCGGCAAGCCGAGCCTGTTTGCCCGCCTGTTCGGCGGCAAGTCGAACGACGATGAGGACGAAGGCTCAGCGGCACCAGCCGCCAGAGAGACGGCCGCTCCCCTCGCCCAGGTCGCCGCCGCAAAGTCCGCCGAGCCGGTGCCAATGCCGCGCGCAAAGCCTGTCGCTTCGACCCTCCAGCTGGCCTCGGCCGACGCGCAGAGCGTGCAGTCGGCAAAGACCAGGCAGGCGGCGGCGCCGGACAAGCCCGAGCCGAAGCCGCAGACGCTGGCTGACATCATCAACGAGCGCGGCTTCTGGGGCGATATGGCCGCGCCGCAACAGGCCACGCCGGCCCAGATCGCCGCCATCAACGCCCGCCGCGCGCTCGCCTCGGCCGATCCGCAATCGACCGCAAGTGTTCCAGCCGGAGCTCCGGCAGCATACCAGGCGCTCGCCTATGCACCCCCTCCCGCCCCTGCGGCCGACCGCGCCAACGTCGTCACGGCCAGCGCACCGGTTCCACCCAGCGCGAGGCCCGTGTCAGCAAACCGCAATTCGATGGCCGTCACCGAGGTCACGACGGTCGTCGCGAAAGGCGCGCAGGGTCAGAGCGGCCAGGTGGCGACCTCGACCCGGATTGCCGCCTCAAAAGCCGACGATGCATGGATGCGCGTCATGATCCTTGCACCGAGCGCCAGCACATCGATGTCCACAACCGTGTTTGGCGATACGGATTTGACCTTGATGAGCGCGCATTTCGTCAAGCCGCAGGCTGTCGTCGCGATGGGCTTCTCGGACGATCCGCAAATGGGCATCAGTTGCGATCAGTTCACCGGCTCCTCCGGCGCGCCGTTGACAACGCAGTCCTTCGTGATGCGGACGGCATCGCTGCGCTAGACCACCTCATCGGTCCAGACCTTGAAGCTGACCAGGGTGTTTGGCCCGAAAGTCTGGGTAATCGGAACGTCGGCGGCGTCGCGGCCCTGGGCGATCAGGACACGGCCGATTCGCGGAATGTTGTTGCGGGCATCGAATGTGTACCAGTGGCCGCCGATATAGGCCTCGAACCAGCCGGCAAAATCGCCGGCGGCGTAAGGCGGCGGCATGCCGATATCACCGAGATAGCCTGTGCAATATCGCGCGGGGATGTTCATGCAGCGGCAGAATGCGATGGCAAGGTGCGCGTAATCGCGGCAGACCCCCTTGCCATCGTTGAACGCTTCCCAAGCCGTCATGGTCGCCCGCGCATGTTCGTATCCGAACGCGATGTGATTGTGGACGAAATCACAGATCGCCTGAACTCGCTGCCAGCCCGGTGTTGTCTTCTCAAACAGCTTCCATGCAATGTCGGAAAGCCGGTCGGTTTCGCAGTAGCGGCTGCCAAGCAGGTAGACGATGGCCTCCGCCGGCAGATCCTCCACGGCGTGCTGTGCAGCGGCAGGCACGATCAAATCGGGCAGACCGGTATCGCGAACCATCCCATCAGCCGCAAGGCGCACGCGGCCGGCGGGCGCGACGATCCGGCTGCACCAGTTGCCGAAGCCATCGCGATAGGGCGTGATTGGCACGGAAGGGCTGATGGTCAGGTAGTCGGGCACGAGGATGTCGGATGCTCGCGTAAAATGCGTGCCAACCAACGCGATCAGCGGCGTCGGCTGCGGAAAGTCGTAAATCATCTCGAAGCCGACACGAATCTTCATGCGAAACACCTGAATCCGAACCGCTTGCACCTCTTGGGAATTGCACGCCGCTTTCACGAATGAGTTGTGTCGGTGCCGCTTTGTATCGCCGCAGGTCTCGGTCCGGTCGTGCGATCATTTTGGCCCGGGAATCCCGGGCATATTCCCGAAATGGCTACGAAAGCGACCGAATACAAGGCAAGCGAGGGTTATTCGACCTGACGCCGCCAATCCCGCGAGAAAGCGGTAGCTAATGGGATCAAAAGAGCGCACAGTGACCTCATGCACACAAATAGAGTCGGCCTTACGCCGTTTGCGAAGGGCATCGCGGCATGACCACGCGCTCGCGGCGGGAAACCATCACCTTCAAGCATTCTTTCCAGATCAAGGGCATCGATCGTGTCCTCCCTCCGGGGGCCTACGAGGTCATCACCGACGAGGAGATGATCGAAGGATTGTCGTTCGCGTCATTCCGCCGGGTTGCTACCTTGATCATGGTGCCGGCGGCGCCGCCGCGCGGTTCGACGATGGAGATGATTTCCATCGGCTCGGTCGATTTGGCCGACGCCCAGCGCATCGATGCGAGCGCGCCCCGTGACTGACAAGCCCCTCGATCTCGACAAGCACCGCGGCATGGCGGCGCAAAAAGCGACCGACATAAGGCGTGTTCTGGCAGAAGTAGAGAACAACGCGCGGGATCTGCGCGAGCGGCAGGGAGCGTTTGAAAGCCAGCTTCTCTCGATTCCCGCGGCTTCCTGGCCGGAGGCAGCCGCCAAGGCGCGCTACGTCCTGAATTTGTACGCCGCGGGGTTGGCTCCGGCCGACACCCATCACCGCGATCTCGTCGCGACCGTATTTGCGGATTTTGCCCGGCTCTCCAACGATGGCTGAACAAAATTTGCCGTCTCCGAATTGCCGAAACCTCATCTGCGCTCGATAGAAGATCGAACGCCAATTTTGAAAGCAACATACTCCATGCAAAATCTTTCGCCGCGTCACGTCAAGATGGAAGAGGCGCTTCGCCTTGGCGTAGTAGCCGGCTGGTACAGCACGAAAGTGAGTGGAACGTTTGTCTCGGGCCCGCACGATTCCGAGGCCGATTGCCTTCGCAGGATTGCAGAGATCGATCCGGCGCCGGCCAAAGGCCGAAGGGCTGCGCCCGCTGAGTAACTATGAAGATCGGGCAATGCGTCTCGCATTCGATCAAGACACCGTTGAAAGGCAGGAACGTCCTCCGGGAGGCAAATTATGGCACTGATGCGCGGCAGTTTCGGTGGTTTTGAATTTGATCGTATGGTGGTCCTGTTTTCGATGGTTGACGGTCAAAGGGAGATACAATGTGCCGTCAGCACATCCGCCATGGACGACCTGGAAAAGCAGGAGCGGACCAGGCCCGATCAGCGTGAAGCGCAATTCATGCGGTTACGCGATCAGATTGAAAAGCGTGCCGCTAGTAAGTTTCTTGCAAGGGAATTCGAGGGCACTCCCCCCGGCATCATCCTGCGCAGTCTGGATTTTCGAAACGCCGCATAGCAGGATGGTCTACGATCCACTGGAGCATGATGCGATTAAGTGGAACCGCATCATGATCTGGGGTCCCGATTCAGAAGCTCGAAGCAGCCCAGCAGATGAAGGCATTTGCCCAGGCTTGCCAGCGCCGGAACGGCCACGGGTCGGCATTTTACAGCATCCCCAACGCCTGCATGTAGGTCTCCAGGATTGTTTCCTGCTCGGCCCGCTCATTGGCGTCCTGCTTGCGCAGGCGCACGATGGCGCGCAGTGCCTTGACGTTGAAGCCGTTGCCCTTGGCCTCCGCATAGACGTTGCGGATGTCGTCGGAGATCGTCTTCTTTTCCTCTTCCAGCCGCTCAATTCGTTCGATGATGGCCTTGAGCTGGTCTTTTGCAAATCTTGTCGCGGGTTCTTCCTTGACGGCGGCGGAGGTGGCCATCGGATACTCCTGAATGAACTTGAAAGTTAAGGGGAGAAGCGGGGTTGACGTGGAGGAAGCGCCGCACGTTTCATCACGCACCGCATCCATAAAAAAAGACCCTCTGGATTGGGCTGCTCTCCGTCAAGGCGGCTTCGTCGCTCATCCACAGCGCGCCCACAGGAGAAAGAGTTCCTGCGCGAGCCTTACGGGCATCGTCGTGCTTCCACCTCGACGGCGCGTATGCAGAAAGGGGCGGTGCGCAGCGACTCAATGCCCTGGATGGGACTTTTTCATCGTCGCGAGTTGCTCGGGGGTGGCCGTTCCCTGGTGGGTCGCCTTCCAGGTCTCGTAAGACATGCCGTAGACGGCCTCGCGGCTTTCATCCTTGCTCATCGCCACGCCCTTGGCATCGGCCTCCTCCTTGAGCCAGTTCGACAGGCAGTTGCGACAAAAGCCCGCAAGATTCATCAGATCGATATTCTGGACGTTGGTACGCAAGCGCAGATGCTCGACAAGGCGCCGAAACACGGCTGCTTCAAGTTCGGTTCTGGTTTTGTCATCAGTCGCCATCGTTTGCTCTCGTTCGGTTCGCGGCGTGGTGGGAACCCGAAGTACCCAGATCGCCCCGGTTAATCCCCGGCCAGTAAGTCATACCCCCAATCACGTGGGGGACCGTCACAGAATTTTCCAGATCGCCTCACAAACATTAACCCAAAGCAGGCGGAATATGCGCTACAGACCTGTTGACTGCCCCCCGCTGTCCTCGCGCGAAATCGTCAATAATTTGCTATAGCTTCGCCGGATGATCGCATCAGATTCTCACCTTCCCGTCCAACGCCCGAGGCAAACTGCAAGCCGCGCCGCCGCCGGATTTTTGCCCCTGGTCGCCCTTGCCGTGGCCTGCCTGTGGAACGGTTCGGCGGCGGCAGACTTTCGTCTCTGCAACAATACCTCGAGCCGGGTCGGTATCGCGCTTGGCTACAAGGACGCCGAGGGCTGGACCACCGAGGGCTGGTGGAACGTGTCCTCGCGAAGCTGTGAAACCCTTTTGCGCGGAACGCTGGTGGCGCGGTTCTATTACATCTATGCGCTCGATTACGATCGCGGCGGCGAATGGTCGGGACAGGCGTTCATGTGCTCGCGCGACAAGGAATTCACCATCAGGGGCGCTGACAATTGCCTGGCGCGCGGGTTCGACCGGACGGGCTTCTTCGAGGTCGACACCGGCGAGCAGCGCGCCTGGACCGTGCAGCTCACCGAATCCAATGAACAGCCTGCGCAGCGCGTGCCGGGTATTCCGGGCGGAATCGGTCCGGGCGGAGCCGGAAACATTCCGGGCATGTCCGGTTCGCCAGGCGGATTGCCTCCGGGCGCGACTGGTCTGCCGCCGGCCGTAGCGCCCGGGACCAAGCCATGAGGCGACTGCGCCGTATCAAGATCCTTGCAACGCTGGGTCCTGCTTCTTCCGACAGTGCGATGATCAGACGCCTGTTCGAAGCCGGCGCCGACGTGTTCCGCATCAATATGAGCCACACCCCGCACGACAAGATGCGGGAGCTGGTGAAGACCATTCGCAACGTCGAAAGCAGCTACGGCCGCCCGATCGGCATCCTCGTCGATTTGCAGGGGCCGAAGCTCCGGCTGGGTTCTTTCGCCGAAGGCGCCGTGCAGCTCAAGAACGGCCAGAGCTTCGTCCTGGATTCCGACAAGGCGCCCGGCGACACCACCCGCGTCCAGCTTCCGCATCCGGAAATTCTCGCCGCCCTTCGGCCGGGCCATGCGCTGCTGCTCGACGATGGCAAGGTGCGCCTGATCGCGGAGGAGACGTCTCCGGCACGTGCCATCACTCGCGTCGTGATCGGCGGTCGCATGTCGGACCGCAAAGGCGTCAGCCTGCCCGACACCGATCTGCCGGTTTCCGCGATGACGCCGAAGGATCGAGCCGACCTCGAGGCCGCGCTCGTAACCGGCATCGACTGGATCGCGCTGTCTTTCGTGCAGCGCGCCGAGGACGTCATCGAGGCCAAGAAGCTGATCCGCGGCCGCGCCGCCGTGATGGCCAAGATCGAAAAGCCGCAGGCAATCGACCGTCTTCCCGAGATCATCGAGGCGTCCGACGCGCTGATGGTGGCGCGCGGCGATCTCGGCGTCGAGCTGCCGCTGGAGCGAGTTCCGAGCCTGCAGAAGCAGATGACGCGGCTGGCGCGGGGCGCCGGCAGACCCGTGGTCATAGCGACCCAGATGCTGGAATTGATGATCCAGTCGCCGGTGCCAACCCGCGCCGAAGTCTCCGACGTTGCCACTGCGGTCTATGAGGGCGCCGACGCCATCATGCTTTCTGCGGAATCGGCGGCGGGCAAATACCCGGTAGAGGCGGTCTCGACCATGAACCGCATCGGCGAGGAGGTCGAGCGCGATCCGACCTATCGCAGCGTGGTCAATGCGCAGCGCGTCGAACCCGAGCCGACCGTGGGTGACGCGATCGCCGATGCGGCACGGCAGATCGCCGAGACGCTCGATCTTTCAGCGATCATCTGCTGGACCAGTTCGGGCTCGACGGCGTTGCGCGTCGCGCGCGAGCGTCCCAAGCCGCCGGTGGTCGCGATCACGCCTAGCATCTCTACCGGGCGCAAGCTCTCCGCGGTCTGGGGCGTGCATTGCGTGGTCGCCGAAGACGCGAAGGATCTCGACGACATGGTCAGCCGCGCCGGCAGCATCGCCTTCCGCGACGGATTTGCACGCGCCGGCCAGCGCGTCATCATCGTCGCCGGCGTGCCGCTCCGCGCGCCCGGCACCACCAACATGCTGCGCATCGCCTCGGTGGGACCGGACGGAGACGCGGAAATGTGAGTGACGCGGGTTCTCGCCTGTGACGCCCCGCGCAACGTTTGCTACCCCGCAGCCTGCAGCCCTCATTTGCCTGTCGTTGCCGGGCTCGACCCGGCAACCCATCATCTTCGCAAAGATTCTTGCAAGGGCTGGTGGATACGCGGGTCAAGCCCGCGTATGAGGGATTGAGCCGGCTTTTAGACCAGCTTCGCGTCGAGCGTAATCTTGGTGTTGAAGAGTTTCGATACCGGACAGCCGGCTTTTGCCATGCCCGCAAGTTCCTGGAATTTTGCATTGTCGGCGCCGGGCACCTTTGCATTCAGCGTCAGATGCACGGAGGTGATGGCAAAGCCGTCGCCGACCTTATCGAGCGTGACCTCGGCCTTCGTCTCCATCTGCTCGGCGGTGAGCTTGGCTTCGCCGAGGATCAGCGACAACGCCATGGTGAAGCAGGCGGCGTGGGCCGCGCCGATCAGCTCCTCCGGATTAGAACCTGGCTTTCCCTCAAAACGGCTGGCGAAGCCGTATGGGTAATCTTTCAATGCGCCGCTCTTGGTCGAAATCGCGCCCTTGCCGTCCTTGATGCCGCCTTGCCATCTGGCCGATCCGTATGTCGCCGTCATTCGAGACTCCACAGGTTTGGGGTGAACGATTGAAGCTTTCGAGGCATTCAATGTTGCTGAACGAATATGTCAACTCACGCGCGCTACATGGAACCCGGCGCGCAAGCCTCCGATACCGTCAGCGCCTTATGCTCCCACCAGAGCCTTCGCAGGGAGCACCGCCTGCACCACGAGCCCGCGTGCGCGCGCGTCCATCACACCGACCGCGCGCAGCGCCAGCAGCGTGACGGTCTGCACGGCGTCGCGCAGCCGGGCCGGATCATCCATGTTGTCGGGCGCCAGCGGCCCAATCAGAGCTCCATGCAGCGCGCCGAGCAGAGCGGTTGCAGCCAGCGCAGTGTCCTGCTTGGGCAAATGTCCGGCACGCACGGCCGCATCGATGCGGCTCGCAATCTCGCCTGCGATCTCGCGGCGGCTTGCAAGCCGCGACGCGGTGACATCGACATCGACAGGTTCCGCCAATATGCCCCAGGCAAGCCTGCGCTGCGAGAGCACCTGCACCGCGACCGTTGTGACCGCTGCCGCAAGCGCCGACGATGGGCCGGGCGCTGCGTCCGCGGCGCGGCGGATCGCGGCGAGTTCATCGCGCGAGACTTCGGCGATCAATTCGGAAATCAGGTCCGCCTTGGAGGGGAAATACCTGTAGACGGTACCGGCGGCGACATTGGCGCGTACCGCGATCGGCGCGATCTGCACTGCGGCCATACCGCCCTCAGCGGCTGCATTCCGCGCGGCGCTGAGGATCGCGCCGCGGCGCGCAGCGAGGCGTTTTACGACCTGATGGGTCCGCCGGTAGACCATGGCGCGTTTCTTGTCCCGTATGCGCTCCAGAGGCTTGCGATGGCTTGCTGTGCGCGCGTTCAGTTTTTGGCGATTTGTGACAAATCGCTCCAAGAACTGAACAATAATTCAGCTGAAATGACAAGCAGCAAATGAGGCGTATCGGCTCGTCCGGCACCACCTAGCGGACCGCTTCTGCCACCAGTGATTGCGCGCGCTCGGCGCGCCACCACGGGCCCACGCGGCATCCAACCAAAGCCGACACAACCAGCGTTGCACAAAAGCCCGTCGGCGCGCCGAGCAGGGGGTAGATCATCAACAATGCCGCAACGAGCCCGAGCGCCGGCAGTTCGTAGCGCCCAAACCCATCCTCCAGCGCGAGGCGGACCAGAAATGCGACAGCAATCGCCAGCACCATCAGGTCGTAAAGAAACAGATAGGGCGTGACCAACAGCGCGCCGGCAGCCAGGCTTGCCGCCTTCAGCGGATAGCTGACGCTGCGGCTGCGCCATATCAACGCGAGCACGACGGCGACCGCTCCACTCATCATCCATTGGAAGATCCAGGCCAACGGCTCACTGCCACCGAAATAACGAACCAGCGCGAAGATGCTTTGCATCTTGCCCCAGGGCGCGCGTCCCTCGGTTAGGAAGGCCTGACTGAACATCGGCATCCAGTGAAAGAATGCCTGCCAGCTTTCGGTACCGAAGGCGATCCATGACAGCGAGGCCATCAAGACCGCAACCGTGCCAGCGGTGAAAAACACTTTCCACTGCGACGCCGCAATCAGCGCAATCGGAAACAGCAATGCGTATTGCGGCTTGTAGCTCAGCAGCCCAAGACAAATGCCCGACAGCACCGGCCTCCCTGGCATCAGATATAGCGTGCCGCCGATCAGGGATGCGGTGAGAAAGCCGTTCTGGCCGACCAGCGTATTGGTGAAGACCACCGGAAACGCCGCCGCGAGCAACAAGCCGAAAGTGCGGCCGACGATCGCGCGCATGACGACAAGATAAGGAACGAAGCTGACGGCGGCCCAGCCGGCATATGCGACGCCATATGGAAAATGCGCCAGCACGCCGGCGACGAACAGAAAAGGGGGCGGGTAGTGCCAGGCGAAGTTGCCCTCATAGCTCTGGCCCAGGACGGCGACCTGAACCTGTTTCTGGAGATCCCACTCATAGGCGAGCGCAGGATGACCATCGAGCACGAGGCGGCCGGCGGACCAGACATTGACGAAATCGGTCGGGATGCCCAAACCGTTTTCGTCGAAAATCCACCAATGGGAGATGAAGCCGGTCTGGAGCAGCGACGCATTGACCAGGCAGAGTACAAAGCACATCAACAACAGTGCCGGCGGAATCGTGCCGCGCTCTGCAGAGAAAGCCGGAGCGAGCGTCGGTGCAGGTGTCGAGACAAGCGTTGGCGTGGCCATGCGACTCCCCCTTCGCGCAGCATTGCGGCGCGCAGGCCAATCAATAGGCCGGGCAGGCTTGAGGAAATGTTAAATACCGCCGTGGTCCGTGCCGGATTTTCCAAGCCGCCGTTCGATGAGATTGGGTTGAGCTGCAGCCGCAATGGAACTGCGCTCGCTCCCCCGGTGAGCGGTCGGTGAGCGGGGCAAGGGCAACTGCGTTCGCCCTCGATGCGATACAACCGCTTCGATCAGGCAGCGGCACTCGACCGCGACAGCGCTGGTGCTTCGCGGCGACGCATCAACGCCGTGTACAACAAGGCGGCAAGGGTGGCGCCGATCAGCCATCCCCAGTCTCCGACATTGATGATGGTGCCGTAGGCGCCTAGCAGTGACAAGCCGATCGAGATCGAGCCGGCGACCGCGAGCGCAATCAGCGCCATCCGGTTCCAGCCATTTTCGAAATGCAGCGAGCCATCCGGCGACATCGTATAGAGATCTTCCAGGACGATGTGCTGCCGCTTCACCAGGTAGTAATCGGAAACCATAATGCCGAACATCGGCCCCAACGCCGCGCCGAAGATGCTGACGAAGATCGTGATCGCTTGCGGGCTCGAGACGAATATCCACGGGCACACCAGCACCGAAAGGATCGAGGTGATCAGCCCGCCAAGCCGGAAGTCGATCTTTTGGGGATAGAGATTGGAAATGTCGTAGGCTGGAGAAACGAAATTGGCGACGATATTGATGCCCATGGTGGCGACGATGAAAGTGATGGCGCCGATCGCCACCACCCAGGGATTGCCGATGCGCTTGACGATGGCGACGGGGTCCATGATCGCTTCGCCGAAAACGTCGACGGTGCCGGCAGTGACGATGACGGTAACGATGGCAAAGACGACGAAATTGACCGGAAGCCCGAGGAAATTGCCAGCCTTCATCGCCCTTTCGCCTTTTGCGAAGCGGGCGAAATCGCCGAAATTGAGCAGCAGCGCCGCGAAATAGGCCACGATCAGCATCGCCGCGTTGGCCATGTGACCGATCACCGAGCCTTCCACGCGCGGACTTAGCTGAAGCGACAGGCTGGATATGCCCGTTTGCGCCAGGATCCAGATCGCCAGCGCGAACATCACGATGTAGACGGCCGGCCCGCAGAAATCGATGAATTTGCGGATCGTCTCCATTCCGTTGAGAAAGATCAGAAGCTGGAAGATCCACATGAACAGGAACGAAAACCATCCCAATGCCGACAGTCCGAAAAAGTCCGAATGCGTGAGTGCTTCGGCGGAAGGATAAAATGTCAGCACCAGCGCCTGCACCGCCTTGGACGCGAAATAGGTTTGCACGCCATACCACACGATGCCGACGATACCGCGCAGGCTCGCGGCGATGTTGGCGCCCATCACGCCGAACGACATCCTCGCCACGACCGGGAAAGGCGTGCCATATTTCAGCGAGGGACGCCCGATCAGGTTCATCAGGAAATAGACCGCGGTGATGCCTGCAACCATTGCCAGCAACACTTCCCAACCCGTCAGTCCGAGAAAGAACAGGCTCGCGGCGAAGGTATAGCCGCCGACCGAGTGCACGTCCGACATCCACATCGCGAAGATGCTGAAGGCGCCCCAGGTTCGCCCCTCCGGCGCAACCGGCGCCAGATCGTGATTGTAGAGCCGCGGGTCAGCAGCAGGGATGGCAATTGCGGGCGAGGTATTCGGGTGACCTGACATCGGCGGCTCCTGTGCTCGGCAACCCAAGACTGACAGACTATTTTAAGCAAGTCCCGCGCCAAGAGGCCGTCATCGCTGTGAGCGAAGGCCAAGCAATCCAGGTAATTTCAACGTCGGCATTGCGGAACAACGAAATCCGGATCGCTTTCGTCGCTTTTGCTCCTCGCCATGACGGTTGTCCGTCGGCGGTCCTGCCGCCGTCGACAAAAATGCGAAAGCCCGGCTTGACGCCGGGCTTCTGCATAACTGGCTTGCCGGAATAACCGGCCAGGGCCGCCGGCGGGCTTACGCTTGTGGCTGCGGCTCCAGGCCAGGGTCCGGATCGGGACGCGGACGCGGCTTGCCCGCCGGAGGCACCGCGGAAGCCCGCGGCGTCGCCGGCTCCAGCACCAACTCGCGGTTCGGCTTCTTGCCCTTGAGCAGGTCCTGAATCTCATCCCCGGTCAGCGTCTCGTACTCCAATAGCCCCTTGGCGAGAACTTCGAGATCGGCGCGCTTCTCGGTCAGAATCCTGGTCGCCTGCTTGTAGCCTTCCTCCACCAGGCGGCGGATCTCGCTGTCGATCTTCTGCACCGTCGCCTCGGAAGCGTTCTGGGTGCGCGACACCGACATGCCCAAAAACACCTCGTCCTGGTTCTCGCCATAGGACACGGTGCCGAGCTCTTCGGAGAGGCCCCAGCGCGTCACCATCATCCGTGCCAGCCGCGTCGCCTGCTCGATATCGGAGGCCGCACCCGAGGTGACCTTCTCGCGGCCGAACACCAGTTCTTCGGCGACACGACCGCCCATCATGATGGCAAGGCGCGAGGTCATCTGCTCCAGCGACATCGACAGCTTGTCGCGTTCGGGAAGCTGCATCACCATGCCGAGCGCGCGGCCGCGCGGAATGATGGTGGCCTTGTGGATCGGATCGGTCGCGATCACGTTGAGGCCGACGATGGCATGACCGCCTTCGTGATAGGCGGTCAGCATCTTCTCTTCCTCGGTCATGACCAGCGACTTGCGCTCCGCGCCCATCATGACCTTGTCCTTGGCCTCCTCGAATTCGGCCTGCGTCACCATGCGCTTGTTGCGACGCGCCGCGGTGAGCGCAGCTTCGTTGACGAGGTTCATCAGGTCGGCGCCGGAGAATCCCGGCGTGCCGCGGGCGATGGTCTTGAGGTTGATATCCGGCGCCAGCGGCACCTTGCGGACGTGAACCTTGAGGATCTGTTCGCGACCGACGACGTCCGGATTGGGAACCACGACCTGGCGGTCGAAACGGCCCGGGCGCAGCAGCGCGGGGTCGAGCACATCAGGCCGGTTGGTTGCCGCAATCAGGATCACGCCTTCGTTGGCCTCGAAGCCGTCCATTTCGACCAGCAACTGGTTCAACGTCTGCTCGCGCTCGTCATTGCCGCCGCCAAGACCGGCGCCGCGGTGACGGCCCACCGCATCGATTTCGTCGATGAAGATGATGCAGGGCGCGTTCTTCTTGGCCTGTTCGAACATGTCGCGGACACGCGAGGCGCCCACGCCGACGAACATCTCGACGAAGTCCGAGCCCGAGATCGTGAAGAAGGGAACATTGGCTTCGCCGGCGACCGCGCGCGCGATCAGCGTCTTGCCGGTGCCGGGAGGACCGACCAGCAGCACGCCGCGCGGAATCCGTCCGCCAAGCCGCTGGTATTTGCCGGGATCGCGCAGGAATTCGACGATCTCCTGCAGGTCCTGCTTGGCCTCGTCGACGCCTGCGACATCCTCAAACGTCACGCGGCCGTGCGCTTCCGTCAGCATCTTGGCGCGCGACTTGCCAAAACCCATCGCCTTGCCGGCACCGCCCTGCATCTGCCGCGACAGGAATATCCATACCCCGATCAGGGCGATGAAGGGCAGCCACGAAACCAAAAGCGACACGAACCACGGCACGTTGTCGCCGGGCGGCTTCGCGGTGATCGAGACCTTTCCGTTATAAAGGCGCGAGACCAGCGTCGGATCGTTCGGCGCATAGGTCTGGAAGCTCGAGCCATTGGTGAAGGTGCCGTGGATCTCCGGCCCCTGGATCACCACGTCCCGAACGTGATTCTGATCGACCTCGGTCAGCAATTGCGAAAAGGAAATATCTTGCGAGGAGGTACGCTGACCGGGATTCTGGAAGAGCGTGAACAATGCCAACAGCAATAGAACAATGATGACCCAGAGAGCGAAATTGCGCAGATTGGCGTTCATTGATCTTCCTTCGTGGTCGCGCGGATCGCGGCCTTATTTCCTTGGGCGCAGGCGCAAGGGAATCCCCAGGCGACTACGCTACAATCTAGGTGCCGAGGCGGTCGCTGCCAAGGGAACTGCACAGGACAATTTAACCCATCCTAGCTCGTTCCCAGCGCAAATCATGACGCCAAAACCGGCGTTTCCCGAGGTGGTTAAGGGACCGGAGGCGGGTTTATGACGATTTGCTTGCGCTCAATCCGGCCTGCGGCGGCGGGGCGGTGCCGGCGCGATGCTTATCCGCTCACCGCTCAGACTGATCAGCGCGCCGGCAAGGGTCTGTTTCAGCCGCCCTCGGCGGCCACCGATGCTCGTCGGCAAGGCCCGGTCAAGCGCCGACAGCAAAGCCTCGACTTTTCCCAGCTCCGGTGGACCCTCATGGCCAAATCGATCGATCGCACGCAGCAGGAGCCGCAGCCGGATTTCCTCCGGCAGCGCTGCAAACGCCTGCGCGTCGAAAGTCTTGCCACCAGGCGTTTCGGCAGAGGATACCGTTTTGCCCTGGAGCGAGGCGGCCTGGCGATCCCTTAGCGCGAGATACCGATCGGCGCCGTCGACCAGTATCTCGATCGCTACATTGGCCCTGCCAAGCCGCGAGGCAAGTCGTGCCAGATTGCGTGCATCGCCACCTTCGGCCGCAAGCATCGGCATCACGGCGCGGATGCGGGGCCGGGTAAAATTCAAATCGCGGTTGGTCGGATCGTCGGCAAAGGCAAGTTTGGCTTTCTTCAACGTTGCGACGAGCTGCGATTTCGAGACATTCAGAAATGGACGGGCAAGGCGCACGCCTTCTCGCTCGGTTTCCCGCGCCATCGCAGCAAGGCCGGCAATGCCGCTGCCGCGAAACATGCGCATCAGCACGGTTTCGGCCTGATCGTCGCGTGTGTGCGCGGTGAGGATATGCGTGGCGCCACTTTCCCGCGCCGCTTTCGCGAGCAGGCGGTAGCGCGCGGCCCGTGCCGCGGCCGGCAGCCCCGATCCGGGCTTGACGCCACTCCAGCGCATCGTGCGATGTTCCAGCTCCAGCGCGCGCGCCAGACGCTTGACATCGCGGGCCTCGCGCGCCGCCTCGGCACGCAAGCCATGATCGACCGTGACCGCGACGAGGCGCGGCCCGCGCAAAAGCGCGTGGCGCCAGCGGGCCGCAAGCCACATCAACGCGATGGAATCGGAACCGCCCGAAACAGCGAGAACGAGGGCTGGTGCGCGCTTCCAGTCCGCGAACAGATCTTTCGCATGCCGTACCGAGATCGGGGAGTTGTCATCCTCGGGCATGATGCAGCCGGCTGATATCGGAGGCTGAGAACCGCTTCGGTTCTGACTTGATCAGATCGGTGCTGATCTAATCAGAGCCCTGGTTCCAACCCTTTTGAGGCGCTCGCTTTTTGCGAACCGTCAAAACCCGCTCGCAAGCGCCGCGACGGACTTTAGCAACAATGCACCGCCGTCGGCAAATCCGCCTCCGCTCGGATGGTTTGCCGGTATCCGGCCGGTCCGCGCCGCGAGATTCGAAGACGCGCTTCTCATGTCCGAGCAATTTGCCTCAGCATTTGACGCGCTTCTGCTCGCGGTCCACGGCCTGCTTGATGCTGCCCAAGGCGTGCGGATATTTCCGTGTCACTTCCCCAAAGGCCGCACAGGCGGCTTCCTTCTCCTTCAGGGCCGCGAGCGACTGCCCGAGCCGCAGCAGGGCATCCGGCGCTTTCGCCGACTTGTCGAACTTGGTCGTCACGGCGAGGAAGGACTCGGCTGCATCACGATACTGCTGGCGCTGGAAAAAACTTTCGCCGAGCCAGAATTGCGCATCCGGGATCATGGGATCGCTCGGGAATTTCTTCACGAAGTTGCGCATGGTTTCTTCGGCGAGCGCGTAGTCCCTGCGCTGGATGTAGCCGATGCCGAGATCGAACTCGTCCTTCGGCGTTGCCGATGGCGGCAAGGTGGTGAGCGCACCGGTGGCGTTGGTATTGCGCGGTGGCGGCGGCGGCAGGGCCCCTGCGGAATTGGGGCCGCTGGTGTGGGCAAGGTCGAGCGGTTCGCCTGGGCCCCTTCCGCCGGGCGCACCGATTGCCGTCTCGGCCTGGACAGGAAGCTGGCCGCCGCCCAGCGCACGCGGCGCGCCGGGGGCATTCGGATTGAGGGCGGGATCGAAGGCATCGCCGCGCCGGCGGCCCTGCCCTCCTGCGGGCTCCTGAGCGATGGGGGCGATCGGAGCGACGGCAGCCGCCTGATTATTCGGGTTCGGCTGGGCGGGCGGCAACGCGCCCGGATTGGGTTGAGCAATGTTGGGCTGACCGGCGCCCGGGGTGCCGCCAGTCGCTGCCTGGCCACCTCCCTGAAGCAATCTCAGACGCTCTTCGAGCTGGCGGTTGCGATATTGCAGTTCCTCGTTCTGCCCGGTGAGTTGGCGCAACTGATTTTCAAGCTGCTGAATCCGCACCTCCGGGTCGACCTCATCGGACTGCGCCTGATACTGCGCCAAGGCCGCTGCCTGCATGCCAAAACCAAGCATCGCGGACAACGCCGCGGCGCGCGCAACATTTTGAAATCTGGATGACATTCTAGCCTGACGAACGGAATCGAAGTGAGCGCGAACACCCATCACCTTGAGAGACGGAGTACGCCAAAAATGTGACTGAGACAATCGGACAGACGGCGATAGAAGCTGGCAGCAGATGGCCCCAAAACAGAACCGGCGCCTGAACGAAGACGCCGGCGATCAAGCTGAAAGATGAACGACTTCAGGAACTCGCGTTCAACACCGTGACTGCGCGACGATTCTGCGACCAGCAGGAGATATCGTTACAAACCGCGACCGGCCGTTCCTTGCCGTAGGAGATCGTCCGCATCCGCGACGGATCGATGCCGCGCGAGGCCAGGAAGGTACGCACGGACTGGGCACGGCGTGCCCCAAGCGCGATGTTGTATTCGCGCGTGCCGCGTTCGTCGGCATGCCCCTCGATGGTGAAGGCATAGCGGTTATAGGTCTGCAGCCACTGCGCCTGCTTCTCAAGGGTCGCAATCGCCTGCGGTGACAACTCGGTCTGGTCGCTCTCGAAGAACACGCGGTCTCCAACATTGACAACGAAGTCCTGCTGGCTGCCCGGCGTGGCCGAGCTTGCCATCGCACCATCAGTAAGCGGGTTCTTCGCACAGGCGCCCATCGACAGCGCCACCGCGAGAACCGCGGCAAGCTTCAATCCCTGGAGGATACGCTTTGGATGTTTCATTCCGGAGCCTCCACGCTCACGTTTTTCGACCGTCATCCGGTCTACAGGGCGATGGTTAAGCGAACGTTCCGTCAACCTTGATGGAAGATTGCCCGACCCCCTCAAATGCCACCAAACGGCGAAAAGCAACCGCGGTAGTTAATGGGTTGTAAATGTGGCACGAGGGTGAAGGCAAGCCGGTCCGCGGCGATTATGCCGGCCTTTCAGGATGATCCGGACAGGTTTTTCCCAAGAAACTCGCGCAAGTCCGGGGCAACCGCCGGTGCAAGAGCCAGCTCTTTGCTCGTCTTTGCTCGTCTTTGTTCGTGTTTCCTCAAAAAAACCGTTGCCGCCGCCTTCCTCGACCTCAGGAACGGGGTATGACGGACGCCCGCTCGCAAGGGAACTCCGGCATGCTTACCGCCGGGGGCAGTCGCTCGGAGCTTCGTTCAAACAGCATGCGCCGCTCGAAATAGCTCGAACGCAGGAAGGGATATCGGGTAAAGACCTTTTCGCGCATGCTCGGAAAATCGATCGCCATCAGGCAAATCGGCTTGGTCAGGGTCGGATAGTCCCGCGGCGGCGAAATGGTGTGCAGAAAAACCCGCTTATAGAACGCCTGATGTTCCGCCCGCACCGAAGCGAGGCCAAGATCGGCGTGGAAATATTCGCAGGCGACATAGGCCAGCCGCAACGTCACATAGGGCAATTCCGGAATCCGCCTGGCACGCAAGGGATCGGCGACAAAACGGGTGGGGTCGACCATGACCTTGCCGCTCGCGAGTTCCGGCCGCAGGATTTCCGGAAAGACACTCACCGAGGGTGTATCAGGCCATTCGGGAGACGCGATGCTGATCCGCAGCGAGCTTGCCAGCATGCCGTCCAGATAGACGCCGAAGATCCAGGTGTTCGGCAGATCGTCAAAGCGATCGGTTACCTTACGATCGCGATTGGATTCGATCGTACCTTCGTTGAGGTAGGCGCGATAGCGCAGCCGATAAATCTCGTCCTTGTCTTCCTCGGTTTCCGCGAGGCGATAGTCGACCTGGTCCAGTACTTCGATTTTGCGTTCCAGAGGCCCGTTTCTAGTTTCCTGGATTGAACTCAACTACGCCTCCCACGCGCGCGACCTGCGCGGTCCCCGAAACAACCACAAGGTTAATTGTTTACTATCGCAAGTGCAAAGCAATCGATCAATTAGGGTTAACCGAAAAGAGTAAAGAAGATTTGTTTGTCGTGAAGGAATGAATTCGCCGTGCGGGAGTTGGCGCGAACGAACGGATCTTCAGGCGATCGATCGCGTGGGAAGAATTTCTTCTTCCGCCCGCCTTCCATGGGACGCGTTCAGCAACTGACGAACCCGCGCGGTCGGCACCGGGCGGCTGAAGAGATACCCCTGGGCTTCGGTCACCGTGCCATCGGCGTTGATCAGTTCGAGCTGCTCGTTGGTCTCGATGCCCTCGACCACGACCGACATTCCGAGGTCTGCGCTCAGCCGCGCCACGCCGCGCAACAGCCGCAAGGGACGATCGGTATCGATTCCTTCCAGGAACGAGCGATCGATCTTCACCTTCTGCAGCGGAAAATTGTGCAGATAGCTGAGGCTTGAATAGCCGGTGCCGAAATCGTCCAGCGAGATACGCACGCCAAGCGACCGCAGCTGTGCCAGCACGTCGTGGGTCAGTTGCGTGTTGCGCAACAACGACGATTCCGTGATCTCGATCTCGAGCCGGTTGGCGGGCAGCCCGGAAACCTCGAGCGCATAACGGACTTCGTTGAGAACGTCGCGCTGATGGAACTGCTGCGGCGAGAAGTTGACCGCGACGCTGACGGCCCCCGGCCATTGCATGCATTCCATGCACGCCTTGCGCAGGATCCAGCGGCCGAGGTCGACGATCATGCCCATGTCCTCGGCAACCGGAATGATGTCGATCGGCGAGACCGTGCCGCGCACCGGATGGTTCCAGCGCAACAATGCTTCGCAGGTTGAAATCTTCCCCGACTGCAGATTGACGAGCGGTTGATAGAACAGCTCGAACTCCTCGTTCGCCAGCGCCTTGCGCAGGTCGAGTTCGAGGATGCGCCGAGCCTCCACGGTTTGCGCCATTTCGTCGCGGAAGAAGCAGAACGTGCCGCGGCCATCCGCCTTGGCGCGATAGAGCGCCATATCGGCGTTCTTCAGAAGCGTGTCGGCGCTGATGCCGGGCATCGTCATTGCAATGCCGACGCTGGCGCCGATTTCGACCAGGTGATTGTCGATCTTGTAGCGCTCGCTCAGCTGATCGACGATGCGCCGGGCAAGAGCGGCGGCCTCGTCCGGCGATTTGATGTTCTGCTGGAAGACCACGAACTCGTCGCCCCCGAACCGCGCGACGAAGTCCTCCGGGCGCAGCATGGCGCGCAATCGTTCGGCGACCGCGCATAGCAACTGATCGCCGCAGGGGTGGCCGAGCGTGTCGTTGACCTGCTTGAACTGATCGAGGTCGACGAACAACAGCGCCGACAACTGCTCGCCATTGTGCGGCGCCGCCAGCAGATGCTCGATCTCGTCGCGGAAGTTCACCCGGTTCGGAAGTCCGGTCAATTCGTCGAATCGCGCCAGATGCGTGATCCTGGCTTCGGCGTTGCGCCGTTCGGTGATGTCCTCCAGAAGCACGACCGCGCCGCCGCCGGCCATCGGCTGGAACGTCCAGGACAGCGATCGACCCCGCGCGACATCGGGATCGGTGGTGATGATGTCCTTTGCCTGCGAATTCTCGATTTCAGCCAGGATGATTTTTCCGCTCGCCGCCGAGACTGATCCGGCGCCGACGCAGGCATCGACGACGTCGGGCGCGCCGGCGCGGCTGTGCATCAGGTCGTCCGGCAGGTGCATCATCGAGCTGAAACGATGGTTCATCACCGCAAGGCGCCCGTCGGCGGTAAACATGCACAGGCCGTGCGGCATGTTGTTCAGCGCGGTGTCGAATTGGCCTGCGAGCGCGGCCTCGCGCTCTCTGGCAATCCAGGCGTTGATGTAAATGCGCTGCAGACTGGTGGTAATGCTGCGCAGCGCGACGAAGAAGACCAGGCTCAGAAGCGCCATCGCGACGTGGTAGACCCCGCCGACGAACATCAGCGTCGCGATCAGGGGTCCGCAGGCCAAGACCAGCATCACGTGGAAAATTCGCGGCCGGCCGAAGGTGCGCCCGACGCCGGCCGAGGTGTAGGCGACGACCGTGGTGATGCAGAGCATGTGCGCGGCCGGATCGGGGGTGCGCAGCAATACGACGCAGACCCACAGGCCGAGAACGATGCCGTAGGCGAAGGCACCGAGCTTGTAGCGCTCTTCCCAGATCACCGCTTCCGTCGTGGTGAGCGGAGCATTGCGCTGCTTGTAGCGGTACATCTGCAGCGCACGCGCAACGCCGACCACGATGAACAGCGGCACGCAGAGCCAGCTCAAAATATCGCCGGTGACCGCGGCGATGAGCGAGCCGGCAATCGCGGGCCCGAAGGCGCCGAAAACCATCGGCGCCGGATTCATGAACAGCGAGTCCACCAGCGCCGCGTTGATTGCAGGCGACATCTTTTTTTTGGTCTCGGTTGGGTGGTTCGCCAACTGCATAATGTGCGCGCGTCCTCCGCCGGCAAAAGTCTTACCTGCCGCTGATGAAGTCTTTCTGAGGGAACATCGTTACCGGGTCGTTTTCTTTTGCCCGGGAAAACGAGAATCTGCTTGCTAAATCAGCAAGCTAGGCAAGGTTTGCCGAGTTTGATCGGCAGGGCGTCGGCGAGGCCGAGCCAGCGTCAGGAAAGCAGCGGCGACCACGCCGGATCGGACGCGAATCCGGGGGTCGGAACCCGCTGTTCGTTGCGTCCGGAAATATCCACGGTGAACAGTGAGGGCCCGCCATTGCCGCCGGGATCGCGGAAGAACATCACCACGCGACCGTTGGGTGCAAAGGTTGGCCCTTCGTTGTGGAATCCCGAAGTGAGAATCCGCTCGCCAGAGCCATCGGGCTTCATGATGCCGATGGCGAATTGCCCGCTGCCCTGCTTGGTGAAGGCAATGTAGTCGCCGCGTGGCGACCACACTGGCGTGGAATAGCTGCCGTCGCCGAAGGAAATGCGTTGGGCGGGTCCGCCGGTTGCCGGCATCACGTAGATCTGCGGCTTTCCGCCGCGATCGGACTCGAAGCAGATTCGGCTTCCATCGGGCGCGTAGGA
Source organism: uncultured Alphaproteobacteria bacterium (assembly GCA_963721935.1). GTDB lineage: Bacteria > Pseudomonadota > Alphaproteobacteria > Rhizobiales > Xanthobacteraceae > Bradyrhizobium. The sequence goes on along the minus strand of CAVRMY010000030.1, from coordinate 128,710 downwards.
CGGCGAGGTATCGATCGCCGGCGTGTCTGTCAGACGGGTGGTCGACTTCGACCGCAAATCCATCACGAACAGGTTCGAGTTGCCGCCCTGCTGCAGGCTCATGATCACGCGCTGACCGTCCGGCGAAAAGCGCGGCGAAAAAGTCATGCCCGGAAAATTGCCGACGATTTCACGCTGTCCTGTCTCGATATTGAGCAGGTAGACGCGCGGGTCGCCCTGGCCGAATTCCATGTAGGTGATTTCCTGGGTCGACGGCGAAAACCGCGGCGTCAACACCAGATCGCTGCCGCGCGTCAGATAGCGGACGTTGGCGCCATCCTGATCCATCAGCGCAAGCCGCTTGACACGCCGCTCCTTGGTTCCAGTCTCGTCGACGAACACCACGCGGCTGTCGAAATAGCCCTTCTCGCCGGTCAGACGCTCATAGATCTGATCGGAGATGATGTGGGCGATCCGCCGCCAATATTCGGGCGAGGTGAAATATTGCTGGCCGGCCAGTTGCTGGCCGGTGGCAACATCCCACAGGCGGAATTCCGCCTTGAGGCGACCATCCGCCTGACGGGTCATGCGTCCGGTCACCAGCGCCTGCGCACTGATTGTTTTCCAGTTCGCAAATTGCGGCGCCACGTCGATATTGACGACCTTTTCGATATAGGCGGCCTGATCGATCGGCGCGAACAGTCCGCTGCGCCTGAGGTTGTTGGTGATGACCTGGGTGACGCCGACAGCGACCTCGCCATCGGATGGCGCGCCGGCGACGAAATTTGGAATCGCGATCGGCAGCGGAACGAAATCGCCTTCGGGAATGGGAATGCGCTTCTGCGCAAAGCCGCGACGTACGGAGACGCCTGTGAGCATTCCGAGGCAAGCCATGCCGGAGAGCAGCCGCCGGCGGTTCATGCCAAACCTCATCTCGCGCGATTGATCTTTGTCGGTCATTTGCAGGGTTTCGTTTTCATGTATGGCGGGGATCGCGGTCGGCGACCGCCTTCAGATCTTTCGTTCGGTAAACACCGGCGTGAAATATTTCCACTCGTCGAAATAGGCCGGCGGCAGATTATACGGCTGGCATTCGATGATCGCGCGCAACGCGCTCTCCTGGTAGACGCGAAGATACGGCGTTGCCGGCGAGCCCTCCGGCACCGGCATTCCCTCCAGCGTGCCATCGCGCTTGAGCCGGATCGTGAAAGCGGCCTCGGGATTCTGGCTCTCGATCCCGCCATACGGCTTCTTCCAGCAGCGTTCGACCTGGGACTGGAACATCGTTCCCCAGGTTGCGGAATTGTCGGCGGACCTGCCCTTGGCGAGGCCAAGGGCGGCATTCGAGTTGAGGGTATCGCCCGTTGTGGCCTGCCGGACCGGATCGCGCTTGTCGAGCAGGGCTGCGATCTTGGACTGGTCGAAGGTGCGCTCCTTCGGTTTCTGCGGCTGCGGCGTTACGGCGGCCTGGGCTTGTGGTTTCGGCGGCAGCTTCTTCTCTTCCTTCTTCAGGGCCTCGGCGATCGGATCGACCGCGGGCGGCTCCGGCTTCTTCTCGACCGGCTTCGGTTCTTCCTTCGGCTTGGTTTCGGCCACGGGTTTTGGCGGCTCGGGCGTCTTCTCGACCGGCTTTTCCACCGGCTTCGGTTGCGGTGGCGGTGCAGTGTCGGTGACAACCGGCGGCTTCTCGGTGATCTTGCCCACGGTGTCCTCGACCGGCTTGGCCTCGGCAACCTTTTCTACCAGCGGCTTCGGATTCTCTTTTTTGCCGGTCTTCATCCCGGCCACGACGTGGGCGAGCTGGTCGGAGGAGATGATGTCGACGGGCAAGGATTCTTCCGGAACCGACTCGAACACCCTGGACGAGAAAGACACCAGCCCCCACCCGATCACGACGACGTGCAGGAGGGCAGACGCCACCAGTGTCTTGTCGACCTTCACGCTGTTAGGACCCCTGCTCCACTTCAGTGACCAGCGCCAACCGCTTGAACCCGGCTCCCGACAGCCGCCCCATCACCCGCGCCACGGTTCCATAGTCCGCCTTCTTGTCGGCTCGCATGAATATACGCTCGTCGAGGCCGCCGCGGGCGTCAGTGATCGCCTTTAATTTCGGTACCAGGTCGTTCATTGCGACTTCGGTATCGTTGATGAAGATGCGGCCCTTGACGTCGACCGAAAGCTGCAACGGCGTCTTGTCCTGCTCGAGGCTCTTGGCCTGGGTCTGGGGCAGGTCGAGTGGCACGCCGACCGTCAAGAGCGGCGCCGACACCATGAAGATGATCAGCAACACCAGCATCACGTCGACCATCGGCGTCACGTTGATTTCCGCCATCACGGCACGGCGCCGGCCGCGCCGTCCGCCGCCCGGCGCGCCTGCCATGTTCATCGCCATGTTTCGATGCTCACAATGCGCTCACACTATATCGTTATCGATCTTCACGCACGCTCGTCGATCTGACGGGACAGGATTGCCGAGAACTCGTCCGCAAACCCCTCCAGGCGCTGGGCCTGCCGGTTCACCTCGGAGGTGAACTTATTATAGAAGATAGTCGCCGGAATGGCGGCGATAAGGCCGATTGCGGTGGCAAAAAGCGCCTCCGCGATGCCCGGGGCCACCACCGCCAGCGAGGTGTTCTTGGAGGCGGCGATCGACTGGAAACTCGACATGATGCCCCACACCGTTCCGAACAGGCCGACAAAGGGACCGGCCGAACCGACGGTTGCGAGCACGAGGAGGCGGCGTTCCAGGCGCTCGATTTCGCGGGCGATCGAAACATTCATGACCTTCTCGATCCGCATCTGAAGACCGGCAAAGGATCGTGCGTGGCTTTCGAACGACCGCTTCCACTCGCGCATGGCAGCGACGAAGCAGGCTGCCATCGATTGCGTCGGCTTGGCCGACAGCGCGCGATAAAGCTCCTCGATCGATTGCCCGGACCAGAACGCCTGCTCGAAGCGATCCATGGCACGCTTGGTGCGCGAATAGAGAATGATCTTGTCGATCGCGATCGCCCAAACCCAGACGGAACAGGACAAAAGGCCCAACATGACCGTTTTCACGATCCAGTGAGCCTGCCAGAACAGTGCGATCAGCGAGACGTCAGCGGATGGGAGCGGCAAGGCAGACTGCGCCACGTCAGCCGGATTCATAAGCGATGTCCTCTCAATGCAGGTGTCCCAAATCCCCTGGGAGCCAAATGCTTCGCTCGCCAGATGCTTCGCTCGCAATGGCTGCCGGTTCCACGGCCGCACAAAAGGCGCGGCGATAGGCGCCAGCGCGAGAGCCGTGGTGTCGCATGGGAGGCTCGTCCAAAAGCCAAAGCCTGCTTCCACTGCCAACGTGTCAAAACGAGGGCTATCGCCGCGTCCTTACGCCGCCAACCAGACGCCAATCTTGGTTAACGTCCGGTTACCACAGTAGATTTCGAGGGCCGGAAATGCCGCCGTGGAGAACCTGAAAAGCGCCCGGAAGCGGCCATTTTAAGGCCGAAAATACCAAACCGCCCGTCGGCTTTCGCAGACGGGCGGCTGTATTGGCGTTACCGGTCGGGACGTTACGCCCGGTGTTGAACTTCAAGTTCGGACCTGAAAATCAGGCTTGCGGCTGACCATCGGAAGGCGGAGTCGGACGCGAGCGGTGCTGCGCCATGAACAGGTCGAACTCCTCCTTGTCCTTGGCGTGACGCAGGCGATCGAGAAACTCGCGAAATTCCTTCTGTTCTTCCTCGAGCCGCCGCAACGTCTCCATGCGGTACTCGTCAAAGGCGCGGTTGCCGCTCGAGGGTGGACCGAACGGGAAGCCGCCGCGCTCCATGCGGTTGCGCATCCGCTCCATCTTGTACTGCATCCGCTCCATCTTGTTCCCCCAACGGTCCTGGCTCCAGCAACCCATTTTTCTGCTCCCAAGTGTGAATAAGAGAAGGGCAAGCCCAATCGGCCACCAGATCAGGAAGCCAAGCACGGTGACGGCAATCCAACCGGGGTGCCAGGGCGATTCAAGCATGTGGGGACGGTGGGTATATTCGACGGGACCGCGCCATCGATTGACATCTGCGGTGTAGGCCATTTCCCTCTCCATCACGGCATCGCAGCCGTTGTGAATGTAAATAACATTTACATAGGTAAAACCGCCCCGGATTTTTGTCAAGGCGGCCACCCGCCCGGGTGCGCGATTTATTTTGGGCTACCCCAGGGACCGGAGGGTTTATCGGACGGCTTGCTATCCGCCGTCTCGTGAGCTGTCGACCGGCGGTCGGTCAGGAAGCCGAGCCCGCGCAGATAAATCAGCACTTCGGCTTCGAGCAACTCCTCCGCCGACATCGGCAGCTTGCGGCGCGCCGCATCACCGCGCGCAAACAGCGAAGCCACGCCATGCGACATCGACCAGATATGCAGCGCCATCATCAGCGCCGGCGGGCGTGGCATGCCGGGCGGCGCAAGGGCTGCAAGACGCTCGGCTGCTGCCCGGATCACCGCAAAGGCGCGCTCGGCTGCAGCCTGCAGCGCCGGATTGACTTCGACGGAAAGCCCTGACTCGAACATCGCCGAGTAGAACGCCGGCTCCTCGCGGGCAAAGGCGAGATAGGCCTTGCCGACCCGCTCGAACGCCGTGACGGTGTCTGGGCGGCCGTCATCCCAGGCCTGTGTCAAGGCCTGCTCGAATTGCTCGAAGCCACGCTGGGCGATACTGGAAAGCAGTTCGTCGCGGTCGCGGAAATGCCGGTACGGCGCCGCCGGGCTGACGCCCGCCATGCGTGCGGCATCGGCAAAGGTGAAGCCAGCCGCACCCTTTTCCGCAATCAAGCCGAGCGCCGCCTGCAGCAACGCCTCTTTCAGATTGCCGTGGTGATAGCCGCGCTCGGCGCGGCGCTGTTCCTTGCGCCAGCTCATGTGAAAGGCTTTTACATGAGCCGGTCTCATCTGTCATGCCCGGCCTTGTGCTGCCTCGTGCCGGGCATCGCGAACCGCAAGGTTAATGAGCGCCAACGGCCGGCATCGGGTCACCAACAGGGAGCGCAACAGCGCTCACGTCTAACGGCCCGGTATCGGCAGAACCGGCATGACCTCGATGGCTTCCCCGGGAAAGATCGAAAAATGGGGATGGTTTTCGAACATTTTCGAAGCGGCCTCGTGCGAAGCCGCGCGTACGACCGTAAAGGCGGTCAACAGGTTGGTGACATCGGCAACGCCCTGCGAATCGACTTTCTTGGTCTTTCCGAGCGGCCCGCCCATCTCGACGATTGCCGCGCTGTGCTTGTCGGCCCATGCCTTCCAGGCCGCCATTCCCTGTTGTTGTCTGGCGTTGCGCTCGTTTTCGGCAAGCGCGTTCCAGGCAGCCATTTTCGGATTGTTCTTGCTGGCAAGGAAGACAGCCAGGAATGTATCATTGGTGCTCATCATATTTCCTCTCGTTGGCAGGTCGGATTGGCAAGATTTCAGGTCAGCGCGAGGACGCGCCACGTTGCAGTTCGCTAAATCCGGCCGCCGCTTCCTGAACATCTTGCGGGAAGTCGGCCATCTCCTGCACTTGCCGGATTTCGATGATCTCGTTGTTGGAAGCCGGGCAGCGCTTCGCCCAGGCGATCGCCTCCTCCTTCGATTTCACGTCGATCATCCAGTAGCCGCCCAGCACCTCCTTGGATTCGGCAAAGGGACCATCGGTCACCACCGGCCTGCCGCCTGCGAACGAAACCCGCGCGCCCATCGAGGGCGGATGCAGGCCGTCCAGCGTGATCAGCACGCCCGCCTGCTTCAGCGCCTCGTTATATTTCATCATCGCTGCAACCGCTTCCGCAGGCGGCATGGTGCCTGGTGCCGCGCTCTCGTAACCCCCCGGGATCATCAGCATCATGAATCGCATTACGTTTCTCCGTTGCCCTTTTTCGTCGATCGGCCCCGGACGAGCCGTCGTTCTCGAATAAGACGATTGCGGACTTGCGGCGCCGACAAGGCCGTTTGAATTATTTGAGAGGTAAAAACTGTGTCCGGCCGCACCGCTCAATCGGCCATGGACCCATTCAGCGCAGACCAGAAATCCAGCAAGGCACGCGGCGGCTGAGGCGAATCCATCATTCGCTGGGTCAGCAGAATGCCGGTGAGTTGCTCACGCGGGTCGGAATACCATGAGGTCCCATAGCCGCCATCCCAGCCGAACCGGCCGGGCGCGGAAGGCGGGTCTTCAAGGGTGGTGAAGACCGACATACCGAAACCCCATCCCCTGCTGTTGCCGAGAAAGAGTTGGGATTCCTTCTTTTCGTCCAGCGATATGTGGTTTCTGGTCATTACCTCCACCGTTGCCGGAGACAGGATGCGTTCGCTCCCCAGGGTGCCTCCATTCAGCATCATCTGCGCGAAGGCATTGAAATCGTCCGCCGTCGAGACCAGCCCGGCACTGCCGTTTTCGAACACGGGCGGGCTGGAGAATTTTCCCGTTACCGGTGGATCGAAAACTTTCAGCTGTTGTGTTCCGCCGACGCGGCCATAGGCGGTCGCAAATCGATAATGCTTGTCCTTCGGTACGTGGAAAGCCGTATCGTTCATTCCCAGTGGCGCGAAGACGCGATCGCGCAGGAATTCGGCGAATGACATGCCTGACACCCGAGCAATGAGGACGCCGGCAATTTCGGTTCCGGCATTATAGAGCCAGCGTTCGCCCGGCTGATAGATCAGCGGCAGGCTGCCATATCGCCGCATCAATTCGTCGGGCGGGAAGGATGGAAACACCGGCCCCGGCGCAAGTCCTGCCTCTGCAATCGCCCGCTGTATGGGATAGCGATCGGGGAATACGGGGATCATCCCATAGCCGCACCGGAACGTCAGAAGATCGCGGAGCGTGATCGCGCGTCTGGCCGGCACCGTTTGATGGATCAACGAAGCGATGGTGAGCAGCACCTTGCGATCGGCATATCTCCGGCAACCAGCGATCGACGGGCTCGTCGAGCTTCAACTTGCCATCCTCGACCAGGATCATCGCCGCCACGGCGGTGATCGGCTTGGTCATCGAAGTGATGCGAAAAATCGTATCGCGCGCCATCGGCGAACCATCGAAGGCAAGACGGCCGATCGCATCGACATGAACCTCGCCGTGACGGCTGACCAGTGTCACCAGGCCGGACATGTCGCCCCGCTCGACATGTCCAGCCATGACCTCGTGCAGGCGATCAAGCTGTGTTTTCGAAATTTCAGTCGTCGGCATCATTGCTCTCCGGGAGGCGTCGTGAACTGGTCAGGACCGCGAAATAGGTCGGCTTGTCGATCTCGTCGTCGTATGGGCTGGTGAAACGGAAATCCTCACTGTCCTCGATCGCCGTGCGATCGTTCGACAGACAGGCCCGCAAACAGCGCGCGGATGATTTTGGCCTTGTCGCGACCGGGCATTGTCATTCTCCTGTCTGCCGGATCAGCCGGCGCCGGGGGCGGCGTCCCATCTGCGGACCGGCTCGGATGCGCCCTCGGGCGTCGCCTCGAACACCGATGAGGCCAGCACGGCGTGAATATGCAGCGCAGCGTTACCGGAATTGCGGAAACCATGCGCTCGCCCGGCCGGCACGAGCAGCGACTGGCCGGCTTTGACGACCACGCGCTCACGTTCAAGCCACATTTCGGCCTCGCCCCGCAGGACGGTCAGCACCTCTTCGACCGGGTGCGAATGGGTCGGGGCGCCGTTTCCGGGTGCGACCCATTGCTCGAACATGCATAATTGCGTTGCGCCGTTGCGGGCCGAAACCAGCATGCGGGTTTCAACTCCCGGACGCCAGTGTTCGATCGGGATCTGTTCGGGGTCGTTGATCTTCATCGCGCCCTGGCCCTTCGCCATGATGAGGTGGATAGAACCGTGCTACTGCAACCATCACGCCCTGGAAACAAGGCAGCATCGGATCAATCGGGACGCTTATGACAGTTTCCTCGCAGAAAGTCGCGCTTGTGACCGGCGCCGCCCGCGGCATCGGACTTGCAGTCGCCAAACGCTTCCTCGGCGAGGACTGGCGGGTGGCGCTACTCGACATCGAGGGCAAGCTCCTGAGCGAAAGCGTGGAGAGACTGGCGGTACCCGACCGCACACTTGCCCTGAATTGCGACGTCTCCGATGCCAAGGCCGTCGCAAGCGCTTTCGATAGCCTCGGGCAGCGTTTTGGTCGGCTCGACGCACTGATCAACAACGCCGGGATTGCGGTATTTGCACCGTTGATGGAGACATCCAACGCCGACTGGAACCGCGTGCTGGAAGTCAACCTCACCGGCCCTTTCCTCTGCACCAAGGCCGCAGTGCCCTTGATGCGCGAGCGCGGCGGCGCCATCGTCAACATCACCTCGATCTCCGCGGTTCGTGCGTCGGCGTTGCGCTCTGCCTATGGCACCAGCAAGGCTGGCCTCGCCCACCTGACAAAGCAGCTCGCCGTCGAATTGGCCTTGCTCGGCATCCGCGTTAACGGCGTCGCGCCCGGCCCGGTCGACACCGCGATGGCGAAGGCCGTCCACACTCCGGAAATCCGCGCCGATTATCACGACGCGATTCCGCTCGACCGCTACGGCCTGGAGGAGGAACTGGCGGAAGCGGTATTTTTCCTCTGCAGCGAGCGCGCAAGCTACATTACGGGACAGATTCTTGCAGTTGACGGCGGCTTCGACGCGGCGGGGATCGGATTGCCGACCCTGCGCGGCGCGCGCCGGAACGGGTGATGGAACCTTGCCGTCGGAATTCCTGTTGATAATCTGCCTCGCCAGCCATCAAAGACACGGCCCATGGTGCGAACAATCGTCCTCAGAGCGATCTGGCTTTTTGCAATGACAGGCGCGGTCGCCGCATCGCCTGCGCGAGCTGAAATCCGCATCCTGGCGAGTCCGGGCGGACAGGTCGGTCAATTCCTCGATTTGTTCGAACAAGTGCGCGCCTCCGGCGAGCGCGTTGTGATCGATGGACCCTGCCTCTCGGCCTGTACGCTGGTCCTCAGCATGGTGCCGAGCGATCGCATCTGCGTGACGCGGCGCGCCGTGCTGGGATTCCACGCCGCGCGGTCGATCGACCGGCGCGGCCGAAGCTATGCCGAGCCGGAAGCTTCCGAGATCGTGCTGCAGGCCTATCCAGCGGGGGTACGGAACTGGATTCGCCATCGCGGCGGATTGAGCTCACGGCTGCTTCTGTTGCGCGGACGCGAGCTTGCCGCACTCTATCCGACCTGCCGGTAAGCGGTAAAACCTCAAGCCATCGAATTTTCGCGAGTTGAAGCTTCCGCAAGGTGGGCGCAGGCGCATGCGAGCCGTGCCCACCGCCTCACCCGGGCGCTTTACATCCCTTCCAGCGGGGAGATCACCATCCAGGGGATGCCGAACTGATCGACACACATGCCGAAGCCTTTGGAGAAGAAGGTCTTGCCAAACGGCATGTTCGTGCTGCCGCCCTCCGCCAGCGCCTTGAACTTGCGTTCGGCTTCAAGTGGGTCCTTGATCGTCAGTGAAACCGAAAATCCCTGCGGTTTGCGGAAATGATCCGGCGGCGCATCCGACGCCATCAGGACCTGGCCGTCGATCGAAATCCGGCCATGCATGATGTTCTTCTTCCGCTCCGGTGCCGTTTGCATCTCGGCGGGACCCTCCTCGTTCCTCATCAGCACCTCGATCCTGGCGCCGAGTGTCTTTTCATAGAACTTGAAGGCAGCTTCGCAGTTGCTGTTGTAGTACAGATAAGGATTGAGCTGCATGACTTCCTCCTGATGAAATGCATCAAGCATTCGCCTGTCCCTCGGTTAGCCGTTTCAGGTTGGCCAGACCGGTTTCGAAATCCCTGCCGATCATCTTGTCCAGATTCATGAACACCTGCATCACCTTGGACATCAAGGACGATGGACCATGCATGACCCAGGTGATGTTCGTTGCCGATGCGTCGCGCTCGGGCGCAAAAGTGAACTCAGCCGTGTTGTGACCTTCGAACGGCTTGAAGAAGTCGAGCTTAATGACGATTTTTGACGGCGATGAGGCATCCAGAATTTCCATGCGCCCGGAACCCACATTCTTGTTCCCGTCCCACGCATAGATCGCCCCCTTGCCGCTTTCTGCGCCGGCATAGGTGCGCTTCATCGCCGGGTCCCGGTCCTCCCATGGCGACCAGTTCACCCATTGGTGAAAGTTGTCGATCAGCGGAAAGATCTTTTCGGCGGGCGCCTCTATCACGGCCGTGCGCCGGACGCTGAACGTATCCGGCCTGGTCGCGGCGAGAATGAGCACGATCGCGATAGCGACCGCGAGCGCCACGGCACTGATGGCGATGATTTCGGACATGTACTACTCCCCTCTTCAAAGTGTGAACCGAGCGAACCAGCTTTTTAGCGGATAAACCGCGCGCGTGCTTCTGTCGCGCAACCAAAGTCCGCCCCACACCATCAACAGGCTGGCCATTTCGACATATTGCGTACTCATCTGTCGTCCCTCTTCAGCAAAGCTCCCTGTGCAAAGACGAACGGAGGGAGCGTGGATCGACAAACGGTGCAATTATTTTTCAGGCTTTTGTCTCGCCCTGCTGACTGTCTTGCATCAGCCGGTCGAGGTGGGTGCGGATATGAGCGGCTTCAGCGGACGTGTTTGCGAGCGCGATGGCGCGGTTGAATGCGACGCGGGCTTCCTCGTTGCGGCCAAGCTGCATCAAGAGCGCGCCGCGGACGCCGAAGAAGTGGAAATAACCCGAAAGCCGCTCGCCCAGCGGCTCGATCATCTGGAGAGCGGCCTCAGGGCCACGCACCTTGGAGACCGCCACCGCCCGGTTGAGCGTGACCACTGGCGAGGGCTGCATGATCTCCAGCGTGCGATAGAGCAGATCGATCTGGGCCCAGTCCGTATCTTCGGGTCTCGCCGCGCGCGAATGCAGGGCCGCAATCGCCGCCTGAATCTGGTAGGGTCCGCTCCTGCGATGGCGCATCGCCTTGTCGATCAGCGCCAACCCTTCGACGATCATCTTCTGATTCCACAGCGTGCGGTCCTGATCGTCGAGCAAAACGATCTGGCCGTCGGCATCGAACCGCGCCGCCGCGCGGGCATGCTGCAGCAGCATGAGCGAGGTCAGGCCCATGATTTCGGGCTCGCTTTGAAACAGGCGGAGCAGCAAACGCGCCAGCCGAATGGCTTCCTCGCACAGGGGCTTGCGAATTTCGGAAGCGTCGCCGCTCGCCGAATAGCCCTCGTTGAAAATCAGGTAGATCATCGCTGCGACCGCAGCCAGCCGCTCGCTGCGTTCCACCGCGCCCGGTGTCTCGAACGGCACGCCCGCGGAAGCAACCCGTGATTTGGCGCGGGTGATCCGCTGCTCCATCGCGGCTTCCGATACCAGGAACGCGCGCGCAATCTGCTTCACGGCAAGGCCGGAGACGATGCGAAGCGCGAGCGCAATCTGCTGCGTCGCCGGCAGGTCCGGATGGCAGCAGATAAACAAAAGCCGCAAGATGTCGTCGCGGTAATGCGAACCGTCGAGCCGTTCGGCCAGTTCCTCCTCGGCGTCGTCGAGATTGGAGATCGCCTCGTCGTCGGACAATGATTCCAGCTTGCTGGTCCGGCGTACTTCGTCGATCGCCACGTTGCGCCCCACCAGGATCAGCCACGCCGCAGGATCCCGGGGCGGACCGTTCTGCGGCCAGCTCTTTAGCGCCCGCAGGCAGGCGTTCTGGAAGGCTTCCTCCGCGGTATCGAGATTGCGGAAATAGCGTAACAGCGCGCCGACCGCCTGGGGACGCGCCGATGTCAGCGCGGTATCGATCCAGGCGGTATCGGTCACCTCACTTGCCTCCGGGCTGAAACAAGCCTACGGGGCGAATCTCATAAGCTCCGCCGGGATTGGCCGCACCGAGATCGCGGGCGACGCCAAGCGCTGCGTCGAGATTCTCGCAATCCACGATATAAAAGCCGAGCAGTTGCTCCTTGGTCTCGGCATAGGGGCCATCGAGCACCACCGGCTGACCATCCTTGCGCAAGGTCGTCGCTGCAGTGGTCGGCAACAACCGGGCCACAGGGCCGAGCCGGCCCTGCTTTTTCAGTTTGTCCTGGACGACGGCAAGTTTCGACATGACGGCGGCGTCCTGTTCCCGCGTCCAGGAGCCGACAAAATCCTCATCGTGGTAGCAAAGGATGGCGTAGAGCATGGGCAAGGGTTTCCTTTTTATCCAAGGACGGGCGAGTATGCCTCTCTCCGACAGCCAGGCGGAAATATTTTGTGCCGGAAACGCATCCCGGTAGGGTCGCCCTGATTTCGAAAGCTCAAGAGGCAGGATTTGCGATGAAAAAGGGAACGCTCGCCTTGCTCATTCACGGCGGCACCGAAAACTGGTCGCCGGAGCGGTGGAAGCGCCGATTTGACGAGGCGTGTGCCGACCGCCCGGTATGGCTATTGCCCGGTGGCAATGGCGATCCTGCTGAGGTCCACTATGCGGCTGTCTGGAAGCCGGCCCCGGGCGAGCTTGCCGCGTTTACGAACCTGCGCGTCATTTTCAACCTCGGCGCGGGTGTCGACGCGCTGATGGCCGATCAGTCGTTGCCCAGGGTACCCCTCGTTCGCGTCGCGGTCGGCGACCTCACCCAGCGGATGACCGAATACGTGGCCCTCCACGTGCTGATGCATCATCGCCAGGAACCCTATTTGCGCGCGAGCCAGCGCGAGAAGCGGTGGCAGCCGAGATTTCAATGGCCCGCCGGCGCGATTTCCGTCGGCATCATGGGCCTGGGCGTTCTCGGATCGGATGCGGCGCTGGCATTGAAGCGGCTCGGTTTTCGTGTGGCTGGCTGGAGCAACCGTCCGAAGGCGATTCCCGGCATTGAATGTTTTCACGGCAGGGGTGAGCTCGATGCGTTCCTGCGCCGGACCGATATCCTGGTCTGCCTGCTGCCGCTGACGGCGGGGACGCAGCACATCCTCAATGGCGACCTGTTTGCCAAATTGAACCGTTCGAGCCCGATGGGGGCACCGGTCGTGATCAATGCCGGGCGCGGCGGCCTGCAGAGCGAAGTCGACATCCTGGCCTGCCTCGATGATGGCACGCTCGGCGGTGTATCGCTCGATGTCTACGCCACCGAGCCGCTTCCGCCTGAGAGCCCATTCTGGAGCCATCCGAAGGTCGTGCTGACGCCGCACAACGCTGCCGACACCGATCCAGACGAAATATCGCGCTATGTGGCACGTCAGATCGCGCGATTTGAAGCCGGCGGAACAACTTGAGAATGTCGTCGATGCCGCGCGAGGATATTAGCGGTTAGCCGCGCATGCCGCAGAACACATCGACCGCCCCCTTCGCCATCGCTTCGAGCTCCTTGCGTGGAACACGCGCCCGCGCCCTGATGGCCATCGAGTGCATGGTTGCGGACGCAAGCTGTGCAAGAACGCCGGGATCGGCCGAGGCCGGCAGTTCGCCATTTTCCCGGGCGGTGCGGAAGCAAAAAGCAAACGCCCTGTCGAGTTCGCCAAGTCCCTCCAGCACCATGGCGCGTATTTCCGGATCGGCCACCGCGTCGGACGCAGCCGTCACCACCGTGAAGCAACCGCGCGGACCTGCTTCGCCTGAGAGATATATATCGAGTACCACTGCAAAGATCCGCTGCAGCCGTTTGCGGATCGGTATTTGTTCCCTGAAGATGTTGCGCATCGCTGCTCGGGCATCGTCGCGGTAGCGCTGATAGCTCTTGATGTAGAGCTCGCGCTTGTCGCCGAACGCCCCGTAGAGACTTGGGCGGTTCATGCCGGTGGCGGCACTGAGGTCATCCAGCGAGGTCGCGGCGAAGCCGCCCTTGCGGAACAGTTCGAGCGCTTGGCCAAGCGCGATGTCGGGTTGATAGGCGCGCGGCCGTCCCCGCCGTTTGGGTTGCGCCACGACCGGCGCGGGCGAATGCGGCTTCCTGCTTTTTTGTACCATCTTGTAAAAAATTCCTTGACGCGATTTATATTATGCGAAACAGTATAAAATGCAACTTCACTGCGGGGACTACTACTTCACCAAGGGCCTTGGTCACCACGTCCCGTGACTGGCGCCTGTCAGTATGCCAAGGAGCTTTCGATGGACCTGTATTTCTCGCCGCTCGCCTGCTCGATGGCGACCAGGATCGCGTTGTACGAGACCGGCGCAAACGTCAACTTTCTCGAGGTCGACTCAAGGACCAAGGTGGTGCAGAACGACGGTTCGAACTATCGCGAGGTGAGCCCGCTTGCGCTGGTGCCGACCTTGCGCACCGACGACGGGCAGCTGCTGACCGAGAATGCAGCGGTTCTGCAATATGTCGGCGATCGTTTTCCGGAGGCGGGAATTGCAACCGGCCCCGGCATCGAACGGACCCGACTGCATCAATGGCTTTGCTTCGTCGGCACCGAGCTGCACAAAGGAACATTCTCGACGTTGCTCGACAGGAAGGCGCCCGCGGAAGTAAAGGCCTACATCCTCGGCAAAGCCACTCCACGATTCGACTATCTCGACAACTATCTCAAGGGCCGCCAATTCCTGCTCGGCCATTTCAGCGTTGCGGATGCCTATCTCGTCACCGCACTGAGCTGGAGCCAGTATGTACCGCAAATCGAGCTGGCAAACTGGCCGAATGTGCAAGCCTATTACGAGCGGCTTCGCGCGCGTCCAAGCGTCGCTCGCGCAATGGCCGAGGAATTCGAGCTTTACAAGGCCGAGGTCGCGCGCCACAAAAAGGCGGCCGCTTGATTCGCCCCTCGCGACAGCGGAACGACGGCACGGCGGCTCATACAGCGAGCCGCCGCGCGGCTCGTATCAAAACGGGCTGTCGTTCAAGCCCGGCACGTCGGCCGGGCGCGGCCCGGGCGCAGTCCAGTGGAAGCGGCGGTCTTTCTCCGCAATCGCGATATCGTTGATGCTGGCTTCGCGGCGGCGCATCAGGCCGTGCTCGTCGAACTCCCACTGCTCGTTGCCATAAGAGCGGTGCCACTGCCCGGCATTGTCGTGCCATTCGTACTGGAAGCGTACCGCAATGCGATTGCCGTCGAACGCCCAGAGATCCTTGATGAGACGGTAGTCGAGCTCCTTCGCCCATTTGCGCTGGAGAAATGCGACGATCGCGGCGCGGCCCTGGAAGACTTCCGAACGGTTGCGCCAGCGGCTGTCCTCGGTATAGGCGAGCGCAACGCGCTCCGGATCGCGCGAATTCCAGGCGTCTTCCGCCATGCGCGCTTTCTGCGCGGCGGTTTCTCGGCTGAAGGGCGGAAGCGGTGGGCGCGACATGGTGACCTCTGAGCACTGTTTAGATTGGGTACATTCGGCTTTGCTGAGGCCACGAGTTTATCGTCCGAACTTATGGAGTCGATGGCACTTTGTTCATCGGTCTATTGCATAATTTTATCGTTATGTTTGTGGTCATAATCACTAGGCGAGATCGGCCTTCAGCAACAGCCGCAGCGACTTCGGAATCGGCTGCGCCCGTCCTTCGCTGATGAAGGCGACGCGCACCTCGGCCTTGACCAGCAGATGCTCGCCGCGCCGAACCTCTTGCGCCAATGCGATCGAGGCGCCTTTCACGGCAAGAGGCCAGGTCACGACGTCGAGGATGTCGTCCATCCGCGCCGGTTTGAGGAAATCGATCCGCATCGACCGCACCACGAAGGCGAAACCCGGCGTCTCCGCCTCGGCTTCCGCAAACAGCGTGTGCTGCTGCGCGCCCATCAGGCGCAAATGGTTGGTGCGGCCGCGCTCCATGAAGCGCAAGTAATTGGCGTGATAGACGATGCCGGAGAAATCCGTGTCCTCATAGTAGACGCGGACCTGCATATGATGACGGCCGTCGCGGATCACGCCGTCGAGGGACGTCATTTCATCGGACATCTCCGAAAATCCTTCCCGAACTGGCCAGCGGCAGGACGTGATCGCGTGTCAGCGGCGCGAGAACAATATCGGGAGGCGATGCCGGATCGATCCAGATCGCTTCATCGATCTCCTGGCTCGGCGTGATCTCGCCGGCGACATCGACGCGATAGAGATTGGCCTTAACACGGAAGCCGGGCTCATTCGCGGCGATGGCGTCGAACTCGCCAAGCGAGCGGATTGAGGCGTGGACCAGAGCGCAACCAAGTTCCTCGGCGATTTCGCGGGAGAGCGCCGCAATGTCGCCTTCACGCGCCTCGCGCTTGCCGCCCGGCTGCATGAAGGCCACCGTGCCGCGCTTGCGCACCAGCAGTACCCTGCCCGAAACGTCCCGTATCAGCGCAGCGACGATGCTGATCGTGCCCTTCGCCATTACACGTCCTCGCTGCCGTTCCCGAACAACCCGAACTGCGCCGGGTCGCGCGCAGGTTCGGCAAGACCGAGATGGTGGAAGGCGTGCGAAGTCAGCAATCGTCCGCGCGGGGTACGTTGCAGATAGCCGCACTGAATCAGGTAAGGCTCGATGATGTCTTCGATGGCGTCGCGCGGCTCGGACAAAGCGGCGGCAAGCGTTTCCACGCCGACCGGACCGCCGCCGTAGTTCATCGCGATCGTCGAAAGATAGCGCCGGTCCATGGCGTCCAGGCCCGCCGCGTCGACTTCCAGCGCGCTCAGCGCGTTGTCTGCGATCTTGCGATCGATCGAGGGTGCATCCGCAGCCGAAGCAAAATCCCGCACCCGCCGCAACAGGCGTCCCGCGATCCGGGGCGTGCCGCGCGCACGGCGGGCGATCTCGTTGGCGCCATCGGCTGTCACGCCGATCTGAAGCACGCGGGCACCGCGCCTGACGATCTGCTCCAGCTCTTCCTCGGTGTAGAAATTCAATCTCACGGGAATTCCGAAGCGGTCGCGCAGCGGGTTGGTGAGAAGGCCTGCGCGCGTGGTGGCGCCGACGAGCGTGAATTTTGCGAGCTCGATCTTGACCGAGCGGGCCGCCGGTCCCTCGCCGATGATGAGATCGAGCTGAAAATCCTCCATCGCCGGATAGAGCACTTCCTCGACTGCCGGGCTCAAGCGATGGATTTCGTCGATGAAGAGCACGTCGCGCTCCTCGAGATTGGTCAGCAGCGCGGCGAGGTCGCCGGCCTTGGCAATCACCGGCCCCGAAGTGGCGCGAAAGCCGACGCCGAGTTCGCGCGCGACGATCTGCGCCAGCGTGGTCTTGCCGAGGCCGGGAGGACCTACGAACAGCACATGATCGAGCGCCTCGCCACGCTTGCGCGCCGCTTCGATGAAGATCGAGAGGTTCTTGCGCGCCTGCGCCTGACCGACGAACTCCGTCAGCAGTTGCGGACGCAGCGCGGTGTCGCCAACGTCATCGGCGCGGCGCTCGGGCGTGACGATGCGGGAGGGCTCAGTCACTTCGCCAGTTCCTTCAACCCGAGCCTGATGAGCTGGGCGACTTGCGCGTTTTCACCGGCGCTGCGCGAGGCGGCTGCGATTGCAGCAGCGGCCTGCGGCTGGCCATAGCCGAGATTGACCAGCGCCGAGATCGCGTCGGTAACCGGACGCGGGGCGCGTTCGCTATCGATCGCACCGGAAAGACGAACCAGTGCCGGATCGACATTGGCAAAGGCCGGCGCCTTGTCCTTCAATTCGGTGACGATGCGCTCGGCGACCTTCGGTCCGACACCTGGCGTGCGCGTCACCGCGGCCTTGTCGCGGAGCGCGATCGCATTTGCCAGCTCCGAAGGCGGCAGGGTGCCAAGCACCGAAAGCGCCACCTTGGCGCCGACGCCTTGCACCGTCTGCAACAGGCGAAACCATTCACGTTCGACATCGCTCTGGAAACCGAACAGCTTGATCTGATCCTCGCGGACATAGGTCTCGATCGAGAGCACCGCGGCCCCTCCGGGCGATGGCAGCGCCTGCAGCGTGCGCGCCGAGCAATGCACCTGATAGCCGACACCGCCAACGTCGATGATGACGAAATCCTCGCCATAGGAGTCGAGCAGGCCTTTGAGTTTGCCGATCATACCTCCACCATCCTCAGCCGCAGCGTCGTGCTCTGGCGGTGGTGCGCATGCGTGACCGCGATCGCGAGCGCGTCCGCCGCATCGGGAGATTTCGGCTCAGCCTTTGGCAGCAGTATCTTCAGCATCAAGAGGATCTGGTTCTTGTCGGCATGGCCGGCCCCGACCACGGTTTTCTTGACCTGGTTCGGCGCGTATTCCGCAACCGAAATTCCAAACATCGCCGGCGCCAGCATCGCAACCCCGCGTGCCTGGCCGAGTTTCAGCGTGGCGACACCGTCCTTGTTGACAAATGTCTGTTCAACCGCGGCTTCCGCAGGGCGCAGGTCGCCGAGTACTGTGGCCAGTCCCTCGTGAATGGCCAAAAGGCGCCGGGCCAGCGGCAAGCCTTCCGGCGGCTCTACCGAACCGCAGCCGACATAAACCAGGCGGTTACCGTCGACCTCGATCACACCCCACCCCGTGCGGCGGAGCCCCGGATCGATGCCGAGGATTCGGACTGGGACGCGAATCGGCTGGGGGTTCATGGGCTAGTGATAACGCGAGAGGCCAGCGATCGGAATAGCGGCGTGCCGTCGTCACCCGCGAAAGCGGGTGATCCGGCATTGGCCAGTGTCTCAATAAATCTGTGAGTTCCTGGCCGGAGCACTCGCCAGCCGGCAAAAGCACGCTACGCGCTTTCAGGCAGGCGGGCGGCCGGCGACTATTTCTAACCCATCCTGGCTATCAGCGCGTCCGAGACCTCGAAATTGGCGTACACGTTCTGCACGTCGTCGTGCTCGTTCAACAGATCGACGAGCTTCAACAGCTTCTCGCCGGTCTCATCGTCCACCGGAACCGTGTTTTGCGGTTTCCAGACCAGCGCCGCCTTGCGCGCCTCTCCGAACTTCGCCTCCAGCGCCCTGGCGACATCGCGGAAGGTCTCCTGCGAGGCGTAAATCTCGTGGCCGCTCTCGCTCGAGACGACATCGTCGGCGCCAGCTTCGATCGCCGCTTCGAGCATTGCATCGTCGGTTGCAACCCTGGCGCCATATTCGATGACGCCCGTGCGATCGAACATGAATGAGACCGACCCGGTTTCACCGAGATTGCCGCCCGACCTGGTGAAATAGGAGCGGATGTCGGACGCGGCGCGGTTGCGGTTATCGGTCAGCACTTCGACGATCACGGCGACGCCGCCGGGGCCATAGCCCTCGTAGCGGATCTCGTCATAGTTCTCGCTCTCGCCGCCAATCGCCTTCTTGATGGCGCGCTCGATATTGTCCTTGGGCATGTTCTCCTGTCGCGCCGCGATCACGGCGGCACGAAGCCTGGGGTTCATCGCGGGATCAGGAGTTCCGAGTTTCGCCGCGACTGTGATTTCCCGCGCCAGTTTGCCGAACAGCTTGGATTTCTGGGCGTCCTGGCGCCCCTTGCGGTGCATGATGTTCTTGAACTGGGAGTGGCCGGCCATGCGTCATCTTTCGGAAGGATTCGTCCACAACGATCTAGATCGGAAAGGGCGGCGTTATAGGCCGGAGATTTGCCAAAATCAAAGATTTACCCGCGATTTGGGTATGCTGGTAGGGTCGCCTGCCCACATATGAGGCATTTGTTAACCCTGATTTCATGACGCGATGGGAGGATGCTCGGCAACATTTGAGCAGCCGGGAAGCCCACAGTGTTCGGAATGTTTCGAAGATCATCGTCGGAAAGTGCTGCTGCTTTGAAAGTCGAACCGAAGACTGAAGCGCCCTCTCCCGCTCTCGAGGCTACCGATACCAATGACGCCGATTCCGCAAGGCAAATCCTCGAACTGCTCGAGCTTGAACTTGGCGGAATGATCCGCCAGCTCGAGCGCGCGGCGAGTTCGGTCGCGGGCGGCGCCGAGGCTTCGGCGGCTACGCTCTCCACGATTCGCCAGCGCACCGACGCCCTCACCGCACGGACCAGTGCCGCGCAGAGCACCGCGGCTTCGTTCTCGCAAGCTGCCGACAAGTTCACCCATTCGGCCGAAGGGATCGGCTTGCAGGTGCGCGATGCAGGCAGGCTCGCCGATCAAGCCAGCGCCGCGGCGCATGAAGCAAGCCTCAATGTCGATCGGCTCAAGGAGTCCTCGGCCGCGATCGGCAATGTCGTCAACCTGATCGCGCAAATCGCAAGGCAAACGACGTTGCTGGCGCTCAACTCGACCATCGAGGCGGCACGGGCCGGCGCCGCCGGGCGCGGCTTTGCCGTAGTCGCTTCCGAGGTCAAGGCACTTGCGGTGCAGACCCAGGAAGCAACCGAGGAGATCAAGAAGAAGATCGACGCGTTGCAGCGGGATGCTGCCGGTTCGGTCGAAGCCGTTCACCAGATTTCTCAGGCGATCCAGGCGATCCGGCCGGTATTCGAGAACGTCAATGGCGCGGTCGCCGAGCAGAACCAGACCACCACCGAGATGTCCGACGAACGTCGCTACCGCGTCGCACTTCATCGCCTCGGTCGGCAACAGCGCCGCGGAAATCGAGAGCGCGGCCAGCGAAGCGGCGACACATGGCGAGCACGTCGCCAACGCCGGCAAAGCCGTCACGGTGTTTGCGGAGAAACTCAAAGCGCGCTGCGCGGTGCTGCTGGGACAGGACGTGCAAGCCGATCGGCGCAAGCGCGATCGATTGCCATGCAACCTGAAAATTGAAATTCAGACCGCGCAAGGAGCCGTTTCGGCGGCGGTCTACGAGATTTCGCTGGAGAGTATCCTGATCGGCGGGCCAGCGGCGGACGCGTTGGCGCCCCATCAATCTTTCAACGGCGCAATTGAGACCATCGGTGAGTGCAGAATTCGCACCGGCGAGCGGTCTAAGGCGGGCGTTCAGGCAATCTTTGAGACGATGAATGCCGCGCTTGCCGGGAAAATCGAGGACAGGCTGTGGTCCATCCACGACGAGAATATCGAATTCGTCACCCGCGCCATGGAAGCCGGCGCCGCATTGACCCGGATTTTCGAAGGTGCGGTTGCGAGCGGTGCGATCTCCATCGATGACATGTTCGATACGGACTATGTCGAGATTCCCGGCAGCAACCCGCTGCAGCACCGCACCCGAATCCTCGACTGGGCCGATCGCGCCTTGCCGCCGTTCCAGGAAGCCTTCCTCGCCCGCGACCCGCGGATGGTGTTCTGCGCGATGATCGACCGCAACGGCTATTTGCCGGTGCACAACAAGATCTATTCGCACCCGCAACGTCCTGGCGAGGCTGCCTGGAACACCGCCCACAGCCGCAATCGGCGGATCTTCAACGATGCGGCAGGGCTTGCCGCCGGCCAGAATCAGCGATCTTATCTGATCCAGAGCTACGCACGCGACATGGGCAACGGCAAGACCGTCATGATGCGCGAGATCGACGTGCCGGTCCGCGTCAACGGCCGGCATTGGGGCGGATTCCGTACCGCCTACAAGCTTTGAGAGTAAGTGCTTCCCACTGAATGCCTGATCCGGAGGAATGCGGCGATGTCCGTTGCTCAATCCAGAATACAACCCGGCGATGTGGCGGATACTTCCGACACCCAGCGGCTGGTCGACCAGCTTTCGAACCGGATCGGCGGCCTTGGGGTTGAACTCGCCGACGTCGCGGGAAACTTGCGGGAAGTCGCAGGACGCGTTTCCACCCAGGCCGAACGTTTCGGGCATCTGCAGAAAACCGCCGAGACGATGGTTTCCGCCAATCACGCCATCGCAACCGCATCGCGTGCGGTGCAGACGGCGACATCGGCCGCTGTCGGCGAAATCACGCAATCGCGCGCCGTGGTTGAGAAGGCGGTGCAGCATATCTCCGAATTGATCGAAGCGGTGGGCCGTATCGAACAGCGTCTCGGCGCGGTCGGAACGGCGCTTGCGCAGGTTGCCAAGGTGTCCGGTTCGATCGAGGCGATCGCAAAGCAGACCAACCTGTTGGCGCTGAACGCCACGATCGAAGCCGCTCGCGCCGGCGCGGCTGGAAGAGGCTTTGCCGTAGTCGCCAGCGAAGTGAAGAGCCTTGCCGAAGCGACACGTCAGGCGACGCATCTGATCGGCGATACGGTGCGCGATCTCGATGGCCAGGTGGGCAGCCTGATCGGCGAGAGCGGCGAGGCTTCGCTGCGGGCAAAGCATGCCGGCAAAGGCGCCGAGCAAATTCAAGGCATCATCGTTCGCGTCCAGGATGGCTTTACGTCCGTCAGCAGGGAAATCGATGGAGTTGCGAAAGCGGCGACCTCCAATCTCGCTCATTGCGACATGGTCATCGACGAACTCGGCAATCTTGCCCGGGGCGTCGACCTTTCCTCCACCGACCTGCGACATGCCGACGATCGTGTCGCCAAACTGCTCGATCTCTCGGAAAATCTGATCGAGCTGATCGCCGACAGCGGCGTGGAAACATCCGATGCCCCGCTGATCCGTGCCGTCATCGATACCGCAAAACAAATATCGGCGGCCTTCGAAAGCGCGGTCGAACGCGGCGAAATCACCCTCGATCTGCTGATGGACGAGAATTACCGGGAGGTTCCCGGCACCGATCCCAAACAATACCTGACCAATTATGTCGAGTTCACCGACCGTATCCTGCCGCCGATCCAGGACCCGCTGCAGAAAGCCGACGCGCGAATTGTATTCTGCGTTGCCTGGGCCAAAGGCGGTTACCTTCCTACCCACAATCCGAACTACCGCCTGCCGCAGGGCCGCGATCCAGTCTGGAACAACGCCAATTGCCGGAACCGGCGACTCTTCAACGATCGCGCAGTGAAAAAGGTAGCCGCCAACAGCAAGCCTTTCCTGCTGCAAACCTACCGGCGGGACATGGGCGGGGGAAATTTCGTCCTGATGAAGGATGTCTCCTCCCCTATTCTGGTTCGCGGTCGTCACTGGGGAGCGTTCCGAATGGGCTTTCGCCATACTTGATGCCGCGCGATCATCGGCGCTCGCCGAGCGCCGGCGCTATTGCACGCGCCGATGCGAGAGCAAGCAGGGCCAGCGCTGTCAAGGCGGCGCCCGCGAGGAACGCAACCTGGGGACCAAAACGCTCCCACAGGGCACCGGCAAGCACGCTCGCAACAAGCAGCGAAAGGCCGCCGAGCAGGTTGAACATCCCAAACGCGGTGCCACGCAACTCCGGCGGAGCAGTGTCGGCTACCAGCGTCGAAAGCAGTCCTTGCGTGAAGCCCATATGCAATCCCCATAGCGCGACACCGACGGCTACACCCGCAAGATCGTTGGTAAACGCGAACACGAGGTCGGCCGCGACGAGAAGAGCAAAGCCCGTGCCCAGGATGACGAGGCGATTGGTGCGATCCGACATCACGCCGGCCGGATAGGCCGCGAGCGAATAGACGACGTTCATCAGCACCAGCACCAGCGGCACCAGTGCGACCGGAAGCCCAACCGCCTGAGCGCGAAGAATCAGGAAGGCCTCGCTGAAACGCGCGAGCGAAAACACCACCGCGACGCCGACGACGACCCAGTAGGCCAAACCAAGGCGCTCGAGTTCGGCAAGGCTCAAGGGCGCGCGCACCTTGCGCAGCATCGCGGTGCGCTCGGGCTCTTTGACCGCAACCAGGAGCAGCACGACGCAGAGAAACGCAGGAATCACGGCAACCCAAAACACGCGCTGGAAATTATCCGCCGTCAACCACATCAACCCTATGGCCAGGGCGGGACCGATGAAAGCACCGGCAGTATCGAGCGATTGCCGCAACCCGAAACTGGCACCACGCAAATGTTCCGGCGTCACGTCGGCGATCAGCGCATCGCGTGGCGCGCCGCGAATACCCTTGCCGATGCGATCGATGAACCGCGCCACGACCAGCCAGCCGACCGACGGCGCGAGCGGGAAAATCGGCTTGCTCAATGCCGCCAATCCGTAGCCGATGACGGCGAGCCATTTGCGCTTGCCGAGCCAATCCGAGATCGCGCCCGAAAAGATCTTCGTGATCGAGGCGGTCGCCTCGGCGATGCCCTCGAGCAACCCGACCGTCACCATCGAGGCGCCCAGCACGTTGACGAGATAAACCGGCAACAGGGCGTGGATGATCTCGCTCGATGTGTCCATCAGCAACGAGACAAAGCCGAGCGCCCACACCGCCTTTGGGATCTCGCCGAGGACGGAAAACCCGGGAGTGGAAGAGCGCGACCTGGTCTCAGCCGCCATGGCAAATCCGACCTGGAGCCGTTTCGGTTTTGATTGAATCAAAACCGGGCTCTACTCTTTTGTTTTGACGCGTTTTCTTCACGCGAACCGGTTTCCACTTCGCTTGAAAACGCTCTAGGGTGCCCAAAACCCGGCCCGCGCCGGCTCGAGCCTTCCGCCCAGCCGCACCGGCGCAAGGCGAAGCGCCAATCCCGTCCTGTCGTCGGTCTCCACCGCTACCGCGCTGAATGTCGCCGGCCCCAGCGCCGGCTCGAAGCGAGCGGAGGGAATCCCCGTGGTGAAGCGCCGCAGCGGTTCTTCCTTCTGCATGCCGATGATCGAATCGTAATCGCCGGTCATGCCGACGTTGGTCATGAAGGCCGTGCCGAGCGGCAGGATCTGATGATCGGCGGTCGGCACATGGGTGTGGGTACCAACCACGAGGCTGGCGCGGCCGTCGCAATAGAAGCCGATGGCCTGCTTTTCGCTCGACGCCTCGCCGTGGAAATCGACCACGATCAGCATCGGCCGCCGCTGCAAGCGGGCAAGCATCGAGTTCACGGCCGAGAGCGGCAAAGGGATCGTCGAACGGCGTCATGAAGACGCGTCCTATCGCGTTGACCACGAGCACTCGCTTGCCGTTTCTGGCTTCGATCAGCGCCGCACCGCGGCCCGGCGTTCCCGTCGGAAAATTCAGCGGACGGATCAAGCGGCTGGCACGCTCGATGAACACCAGCGCCTCGCGCTGATCCCAGGCGTGATTGCCGAGCGTGATCGCATCGGCACCGGCATCGATCAGCTCCCCATAGATCGCTTCCGTGATGCCGAATCCGCCGGCTGCGTTCTCGCCGTTGACGACGACGAGATCGAGCGACCAGTCACGGATCAAGGTCGGCAAATGCTCTGCAACGGCGGTGCGTCCGGCCCTGCCCACGACATCGCCAACGAAAAGAATACGCAAGTCATGAACCCCGGAAATCGAACAGTTTCGTTTCGGTTAGCACATAATCGAGCGCCACGTCGTGCTGCAGTGCCGGGATCGCTTCAATTTCCTGCGCGGCGAAGGCGAGCCCGATGGTCGTGACGGGTTTTGACTTTCGCAGATGCGCAAGCGTGTGGTCGTAATGACCGGCGCCATAGCCGATGCGATGACCCAGGCGATCGAATGCCGCAAGCGGCACCAGGATGATGTCGGGAACGAGTTCGGCGGCCGCCGGCGACGGCTCGGGTATGCCGAGCGGACCGAGCATCAGCCTGTCTTGCGGCGACCAGGCGCGAAACGCAAGCGACTTGCCGCGCGCCGGCACGGCCGGCAGCGCAAGCCGCGCGCCGCGCAAGGCGAGCGATTGCATCAGCGGTGCCGGATCGATTTCGTTGCGGATCGGCGAATAGCCGGCGACGACGGTCCCCGCCGTAATCTCGACCGGCAGCCCTCGCGCTGCGAGGGCTGCCGCCGCGGCCGTCCGCTGCCGGCCGCTCAGTTTGTCGCGCGCTGCAAGCGCTGCAGCACGGAGTTTGCCTTTGGAAGGGGTCGCAGGGAGATCCGGCATGCGATCCGACGGAAGACGTTTGCGCTTTCGGGACGAAAACAAATTTGGCAAGCAAATCAACGAATACAAAAGTGCGAAGCCGCTGACGCCGTTGGAGCACTCGATCCCGGAGTTCCCTACGAAAGTAGGTGGGCACCATATGTCCGGGTCCACGGACCCGGCCAGGGACAGTTCCCTTAAGGATCGATAAGGCCCCGGGGATATATGGCTCCTGACGCGCGCAGCAGCCTCGCGACAGACAATGTAGCAATGATGCGGACCGACCGCCAGCGGCGGCGGCGGCTCGCCCACGCCTTTCACAACACGCCGGCGATATCGGTTTGCTTGAAGTCAGCGCCGACGAACAGCAACCGACAGCCGCGCTGCTTTGCCACTTCGTAGGCAAAGCAATCGCCGAAATTGAGGCCTGCGGGATGCGTGCCTCTGCCCCAGCGTTCGTACGCCCGCGCAACGCGTCGCGCTGCGGCTCGCGTTACTGCGGCAACCTCAAATCCGAGTCCATCGATCAGGCGCTCCATCTCCTCACCGACATTGCGACGCGCGGCAACGACAAGCGCCTCCGCCACCGTGCCGGCGGAAATCAGGAGCACGTCTTCGGCTTCAAGCGCCGCGACGCAGGCATCTGCTTGCTGTTCGTTAAGCACGATTGCCATCAGCGCGGACGTATCGACGGCCATCATTCCGGCAGGCCATCATCGCCATAGAGGAAATCCTGGCTGCGGGCGGCGGGCGGTCCGGCCGCAGCCCTTGTGGCGGCGGAGGCCCGCACCGAGCGCAAAATCGCGCGACGGGATTCTCGGCTCGGTACCGCTTTGACCGGCACGAGTTGCACGGCCGGATGGCCATGCCGGGTGAGGATGACCTCATCTCCCGCCTCGGCTCGCCGAACCAACTCCGTCAGTTGTCCCTTGGCCTCGCTGACTGACACCTGCATGGATGCCCCCATTGGACTATCAATTGGTCCAGTAAGCTAGACTATTAACTGGACCAACACAAGGCCCGGACACGCCCCCATATTCCCGCGGCACGATCTGCCCGAGTTCTGTCCAGCATCGCCCTTGAAAAATCGGAGGGCGCAGGGAATGCCGGGTTTCAAGCCACACCCGCAGCCTTGTGCGCGAAAGATGGAAGCACACAAGCATAGTCACCACGGGTTGGCCGAAACATTCCGGCATTCCCTGCGCGATGGTGTTACGGTTTCCTTCGTAGTCTCCCCGGAGACCGGGCTTTGTTGACTTCGTCGCCCGCGGAAACCTTCCGCGAGCTTGACGCCTGCCTCGGGGCGTCAGGACAGTACGACTTCGCCGTCCGCGGGCAGCGCCGCTCGTCTTGCGGCACCGCCTGCAGCCATCGCATCCCGCGCTCCACGTTCGTGACGACGCGTAACGCCCCTCCTGATGAGCGCGGGACGGCATTGGCTCTATTGCTGTTTCTACCAAACGAAAAAGCGAAATATTTTTTGCAGAGAGGCTGGACACGACGGGCAAATCAGTGCCGCCAATCGTAGCAACCATTAAGTGGCGGGAGCGCTATCCACCCAGGGGGTGCCCCGCGCGACGACGGTGTTGGCGTAGATCAGCAACTTTCTGGCGCAAGCGATGAGAGCAGCGTTATGGGCCTTTCCTCGTGCGATAAGCCGACCATAGAGGCTGATCAAGGCTTTGTTCCACCTGAAGGCGGCGGGGAGCGCGGCGGCATATAGGGAGCGCCGGAGGCGTCCGCGGCCACCGGAGATGTGGCGCTGACCTTTGTGTTTTCCGCTGTCGTCGTCAAAGGGAGCAAGCCCCGCGAGCGCTGATGCCTCTTCGCGGCTGATATAGCCGAGTTCGGGCATACGGATGATCAGCGCAAGCGCGGTGCGCTCACCAATGCCGGGAACGCTCAGCACGAGCTCAAGTCGAGCAGCGAGGTCGTGGTGGGCGCGCAATTGCTTGGCAATGAAGCGTAACATCGCCAGCCGTCGTGCCTTCAGCCTGGCGATGTCGGTGACAACCATGCGTCGCAGCCGAGGCTCACCGATATGTTCGAGCCGGATCTTGAGGCGCGCAATGTCCTCCTCGATCTGTTCGATGAAGGTCAGCAGGTCTGCAAGCTCAGTCAGACGCTGATCTGGCGCGATCCTTGGCTCGTTCATCGTAGCCGCACAGGCCGCAATCAGAACGGCATCGAGCGCATCGTTCTTGGCCCGGCGCAAATGCACCCGGCCAAACGCCTTGACCTGGATCGGCTGCAATACCAGCACGGTTAAGCCCGCGGCTCGCAAATGCTCCACCACGCCGCGCTCGTAGCCGCCGGTCGCCTCGATGCCGACCCGGGTGACGCCAGTCCTGGCCAGATTGGCCGCCAGGGCGCGCCATCCGGCCGGGGCGTTGGCAACCTGCCAGCGTTCGGGCCGATCGTGAACCGCGATATCGAGCTTAGCTTTGGACGTATCGATCCCGGCCGTCGTTATGTTAGTCTGTGTCATCTTCCTCGACCCCTGCCTTGTGAAGCGAACCAAGTTGTTCCGGCAACCATCCGGGTCCGATGAAGGTGCTGGCGCGATCTCGCTACGGGGCAGCCAAAAGCGGCTCAGGGCGGGTTCGATCCGATCGCCAGCGGCCTGCCGCGGAATGCACGCCGCGGCAGGCCATTCCTCTCGGAACATCCAGACCATATCTGATTGCGCTATTACAAGGGCGGATTAGCCGAAGGCGTAATCCGCCATCTCGGCGGCGGAACGGCGGATTACGCTGACGCTAATCCGCCCTACGCTGCTGTCTCCACCAAACGAAAAAGCAAAGCGTGGCCCGCGTGAGTGAAAGCGATATGCGGGAGCGGAATGAGACCCCGGATGTCGCTGGCGCTCATCCGGGCTTCACGTTGCTACGCCGCCGATCATCGAGTCCGCTGTTCGACGATGATGCTCGGTGGCTGTTGTATCTGCAATTTTCCAATAGCCGGGTCATTGGGCAGCAGGCATTTGAAGGTCGCGCCGTAACCGATCGGATCACCCGACCTTCCCATGATGACGGGGACAAATTGCCTGCCCTGCTGAGCGCAGAAATCGTTTGCCTTCGTGAGAACGTCGCGCTGCGCTTCAAGAACTCCGCCCGGAATTGGTGCGAACCGTTCGGAGATCGTGTAAGTGTCCGGCCCCGCCGGCAATATGCCCGTGCTGGAGGTGCAACCGACAAGGGCGGCGCACACCGCAATCCACCAAATTCGCATTTTCCGATTTTCCCCCAGCCCGTGCGCAAAACCTAATCGCAACCTTGGCTAGAGTCGAGACGGCCTCAACCTGAAATCGCAATCACCCGAGCGCGACCCCGCCGCCGACGGTGCGGTTGAGCACCTGCGTGGTTTTCTCGATTCTTTCGGCGGCGGCGTTCAGCGCATTGGCCACCGCGATCTGGGTCGCCTTGGCGCGGTCGGACGCGGCGACCCGGACGTTGCGCAGCGCCACGAGTTCATCTTCCAGCGCACGGATGCGGTTGTTGGCGTCGAGCAGTTCGTCGCACACCGTCAGCGCCGCCATCACGGTCAACCGCGCATCGCCGATCTCGCCGAACTTTCCGCGCAGGCTTCCGATCCGCGCTTCAAAGCTCTCGGCGAGCTTGAGCAGCCGCACTTCCTGGCCCTCCTCGCAGGCCATCCGGTATTGCCGGCCGTTGATGGTGACGTTGATGTGGCTCATTCGATCTCTCCCGCATCCAGCACCGAGCGGATTGTGCCGATCGCGGCATCAAGCCGTTCCCCGATCTCGCGATTGGCGCGTTCGAGCCGCCGCGACTTCACCAGCGAGCCGTCGAGTTCATCGGCAAGGCGTGACCGGTCCGCGCCCAAAGCCTGGATCCGGGCCGCCAATTCGTCCTCGTTGCGGTCGGCCTCGCGCCGCCGCTCCACCGCGCGCTCGAGCGCGTCGAGCGCCGCCATCAACCGGCGTGTCGCAGCTTCGATATCGACCACCGGTTCGGCATGGGCCGGACCGCTGACGGCTTGATCGCTCTTGACGTTGCTCATGACAGGCGGGGCGCACCTTCCTGGGACCGGACGCTTGGGCAAAACCGGCGGTTGGGCAAGCGTTTAGATCGGGAAATTTACGTGGCAAGCGAGGCCAGCGCAACGCCGCATCGAAACTATGCACCGCAAAGCAACTTTGCGAGGCAACTTTTCCGCGCCGCAGGGCGTTTCACTGCCTTGGACTTTGGGAAGTGAGATGCTATCCAGCGCTCGTCTCCCCTTGCCAGCAGGCGCCAGCCGAGGCATTTCGCTTCCCGGCGGATTGCCACCAAGCATTTCATTTCAGGCGGATTTTCATCATGACGCATGTCGATCACAGCCGTATGGCCAATGCCATCCGGGGGCTCGCAATGGACGCGGTCGAGAAGGCGAAATCCGGCCATCCCGGCCTGCCGATGGGTGCGGCCGACGTCGCCACCGTGCTGTTCACGCAGTTCCTGAAGTTCGACGCCGCCGATTGCAAATGGCCGGACCGCGACCGCTTCGTGCTCTCGGCCGGCCACGGCTCGATGCTGCTTTACGCGCTGCTTTATCTGACCGGCGATGCTCAGATGACGCTGGACCAGATCAAGCGTTTCCGCCAGGTCGATTCGCTTACGCCCGGCCATCCGGAAAACTTCCGCACCCTGGGCGTAGAGACCACGACCGGCCCGCTCGGCCAGGGCATCGCAACCTCGGTCGGCATGGCGCTGGCGGAGCGGATGCTGGCGGCCGAGTTCGGCCGCAAGATCGTCGATCATCGCACCTACGTGCTCGTATCCGACGGCGACCTCATGGAAGGCGTGTCGCAGGAGGCCATCGCCTTGGCCGGGCACTGGCGGCTGAACAAGCTGATCGTGCTCTACGACGACAACGGCATCACGATCGACGGCTCGACCTCGCTCGCCAACTCGGTCGATCAGGTGAAGCGGTTCAAGTCGGCCGGCTGGGCGGCCGAGCGGATCGACGGCCAGGATCAGCAGGCCATCGCCGCTGCAATCGCCCGCGCGCAAAAATCCAGCAAACCCTCGCTGATCGCCTGCAAGACGACGATCGGATACGGCGCGCCGCACAAGGCCGGCACCAACAAGGCCCATGGCGAAGCGCTCGGCGCCGACGAGCTTAAGGGCGCCAAGGAAAATCTCGGCATTTCACTCGAGCCGTTCTCGGTGCCCGACGACGTGTTGAAGGCCTGGCGCGAAGCGGGCAGCCGGGGTGCCGTGGCACGCAAGGAATGGCAGGCGCGCTTTGCCGAACTCGGCAGCCGCAAGCGCGCCGAATTCGAGCGCCGGCTCCGCCATGAGCGCCCCGCTTCGCTGGCCAAGGCACTGAAGGCCCACAAGAAGGCGCTGCTTGAAACGCCGCAGAACATCGCCACCCGCAAATCGTCGGAGTCCGTCATCGATGCCATCGCAACCGCGATGCCGATGGAGTTTGTGGCCGGCTCCGCCGATCTCACCGGCTCCAACAACAACAAGGCCAAATCGGCCGTCGATTTTTCGGCCAAGACCCCGAAGGGCCGTTTCGTCCACTATGGCATCCGCGAGCACGGCATGGCGGCGGCCCTGAACGGAATTTTCCTGCATGGCGGTTTTGCGCCGAATGGCGCCACGTTTTTGGTGTTCACCGATTACGCCCGCCCCGCCATGCGGCTGGCGGCGCTGATGGGTACGGGCGTGGTCTATGTGATGACCCACGACTCGATCGGTCTGGGCGAAGACGGCCCGACCCACCAGCCGGTCGAACATCTCTCGGCGCTTCGCGCCATGCCCAACATGCGGGTGTTCCGCCCCTGCGATGCCGTCGAGGTCGCCGAGTGCTGGGAACTTGCGCTCAACCGGATCGATGGGCCGACGGTGCTGGCGCTGACCCGCCAGAACGTTCCGCAACTGCGGACCAGCGCGCCCGCCGACAACCCGTGCAGCCACGGCGCCTATGAGCTGGTCGCCGCGCAGGGCGAGGCCAGAGTGTCACTGTTTGCCTCGGGTTCCGAAGTCGAGATCGCGGTGACCGCGCAAAAGCAGCTTGCCGAGCGCGGCATCGCGGCTCGGGTGGTCTCGGTACCCTCGCTCGAATTGCTGCTGGCGCAGCCGGCGGAACGGCAACAGGCCGTCATCGGCAACGCTCCGGTCAAGGTGGCGATCGAGGCCGCGGTGCGCTGGGGCTGGGACGCCGCGATCGGCCAGGACGGCATCTTCATCGGCATGCATGGTTTCGGCGAGAGCGGGCCTGCCAAAGACCTTTTCAAGCACTTTGGCATAACCGCGGAGGCTGCGGTAAACGCGGTTCTCAAGCGCCTCTGACGCACGCGTGCAAGGCCCGTAAATCATGATCGGGTTCATGGTAAGCTGAGTGGGAATTTGAACCCGGCCGCGGTTTCCGTGGCGGTTGAGATTGTCCGGAAAAAGGACTAGCTAGACCCTATCTAGTCCGTTTTCGTCCGGCCGAACCGGACGATCCGCCGTCCAAATCTCCGCCGGGGTCGCTCTGCCTTGCGGGGACGACATCAGCTTTAAAGGAGGAACGAGCATGGCAGTCCGGGTCGCGATCAATGGGTTTGGCCGCATTGGCCGCAACGTGCTGCGGGCGATCGCCGAAGCTGGCCGCAAGGATATCGAGGTGGTCGCCATCAACGATCTCGGCCCGGTCGAGACCAACGCACATCTCTTGCGATTCGACTCAGTGCATGGCCGCTTCCCCGGCACCGTAACCGTCGAGGGCGATTCGATCAGCCTCGGCAATGGCAAGATCAAGGTTTCCGCCGAGCGCGACCCTTCCAGGCTGCCGTGGAAATCACTCGGCGTCGACATCGCGCTGGAGTGCACCGGCCTCTTTACCGCCAAGGAGAAGGCGTCCGCGCATCTGACCGCAGGTGCCAAACGCGTACTGGTGTCGGCGCCGGCCGAGAATGCCGATGCGACCATCGTCTACGGCGTCAATCACGACAGACTGACCAGGGATCATCTCGTCGTCTCCAACGGTTCCTGTACGACCAATTGCCTTGCCCCGGTCGCCAAGGTGCTCAATGACACGGTCGGGATCGAGACCGGTTTCATGACCACGATCCACGCCTATACCGGCGACCAGCCGACGCTCGACACATTGCACAAGGATCTCTATCGCGGGCGAGCGGCAGCCATGTCGATGATCCCGACCTCCACGGGCGCGGCCAAGGCGATTGGCCTGGTGCTGCCCGAATTGAACGGCAAGCTCGACGGCGTCGCGATCCGCGTTCCCACCCCGAACGTCTCGGTGATCGATCTGAAGATCGTGGCCTCGCGCAAGACCGACGCCAAGGAAATCAACGAGGCGATGAAGCGCGCCAGCGAGCAGCAGCTCAAGGGCATTCTGGCCTATACCACCGCACCCAATGTTTCGATCGACTTCAACCACGACCCGCATTCATCGACGTTCCACATGGACCAGACCAAGGTTCAGAACGGCACGCTGGTGCGGGTGATGGCCTGGTACGACAATGAATGGGGTTTTTCCAACCGCATGGCCGATACTGCGGTGGCGATGGGGAAACTGCTGTAAAAGAGATCGTCATGGCCGGGCTTGTCCCGGCCATCCACGTCGTCGGCGCTTCTAAAACATTAAGACATGGATGCCCGGCACAATGGGCCTGTGCTCGGGCCGGCGAAGCCGGACCCGAGTGCCGGGCACGACGAGGAGAAGAAACCTCGCATGAAATCATTCCGCACCCTCGATGACGTCGACGTAAGAGGCAAGCGCGTGCTGCTGCGCGTCGATCTCAATGTGCCGATGGAGCAAGGTCGCGTTACCGATACCACGAGGCTCGAACGCGTTGCGCCGACCATCACCGAGATTTCCGCTCATGGCGGCAAGGTCATTCTGCTGGCGCATCTGGGCCGACCGAAGGGACGCGATCCCAAAGAATTGCTCAGGCCAGTTGCGGCAGCCCTGTCGCAGGTGGTCAAGAAGCCGGTCGCCTTCGCCGACGATTGCGTCGGCGAGGTCGCCGCCAATGCGGTTGGCGCGATGAAGGACGGCGATATCCTTTGCCTGGAGAATACGCGCTTCCACAAGGAAGAAGAGAAGAACGATCCGAGCTTCGTCGCCGAGTTGGCAAAACTCGGCGACATCTGGGTGAACGACGCCTTTTCGGCCGCGCACCGCGCCCACGCTTCGACCGAAGGCCTCGGCCACAAACTCCCCGCTTATGCCGGGCGCACCATGCAGGCCGAACTCGACGCGCTCAACAAGGCGCTGGAGGCGCCGACGAGGCCGGTGATTGCGATCATCGGCGGCGCCAAGGTCTCCACCAAGATCGATCTGTTGGAAAATCTCGTCAGCAAGGTCGATGCGCTGGTAATCGGCGGCGGCATGGCGAACACCTTCCTGCATGCGCAAGGCATCAATGTCGGCAAGTCGCTTGCCGAAAAGGACCTCGCTCCGACCGCGTTGCGGATCATGGAAAAGGCGGTCTCGGCCAATTGCGCGATCATTCTTCCGGTGGATGCCGTCGTGGCATTTCACTTTGCGGCGCATGCGCCCTCGCACGCCTACGGCATCGACGCGATTCCGCCGGAGGGCATGATCCTCGATGTCGGCCCGCAATCGGTGGAGCGCATCCGCGCCGCGATCGATGACGCCGCGACGCTGGTCTGGAACGGCCCCCTCGGCGCGTTCGAGCTGCCGCCGTTCGATCGTGGCACCGTGGCTGCCGCGCGCCATGCCGCGGAACGAACCAAGACAGGAAAGCTGATCTCGGTCGCCGGCGGCGGCGACACCGTGGCGGCTTTGAACCAGGCCGGCGTGGCCGGCAGCTTCACCTACGTTTCTACCGCTGGCGGCGCGTTCCTCGAATGGATGGAAGGCAAACCCTTGCCCGGTGTCGAGGTTTTAAAAACAAGGTAGAGCAGTTAATACCGGAGCGGTCATTGCGGCCCCAACACGGAGAACAGGAACGATGGCTCGGATCACCTTGCGTCAATTGCTCGACCACGCGGCAGAGCACGACTACGGAGTGCCGGCCTTCAACATCAACAACATGGAGCAGGCGCTCGCCATCATGGACGCCGCCTCGAGCCTCGACGCGCCGGTGATCATCCAGGCCTCCCGCGGCGCGCGCTCCTACGCCAACGACATCATGCTGCGCCACATGATGGATGCGCTCACCGAAATCCATCCGCAGATCCCGGTCTGCGTGCATCTGGATCACGGCAACGAACCCGCCACCTGCATGACCGCGATCCAGGCCGGCTTCACTTCCGTGATGATGGACGGCTCGCTCAAAGCTGACGGCAAGACCGCCGCCGACTGGGACTACAATGTCGGCGTCACGAAAAAGGTCACCGACATGGCCCATCTCGGCGGCATTTCGGTGGAGGGCGAACTCGGTGTGCTCGGTTCGCTGGAAACCGGCATGGGCGACAAGGAGGACGGCCATGGCGCGGAAGGCAAGCTGTCGCATGACCAGCTGCTGACCAACCCTGACGAGGCGGTCAAGTTCGTCAAGGAGACGAAAGTCGACGCGCTGGCGATCGCGATGGGCACCTCGCACGGCGCCTACAAATTCACCCGCAAGCCGGACGGCGACATCCTGGCCATGAATGTGATCGAGGAGATTCACCGCAAGCTGCCGAACATGCATCTGGTGATGCACGGCTCATCCTCAGTGCCGCAGGACCTGCAGGACGTCATCAACGCCAATGGCGGCAAGATGAAGCCGACCTGGGGCGTGCCGGTTGCCGAGATTCAGCGCGGCATCAAGAACGGCGTCCGCAAGATCAACATCGACACCGACAATCGCATGGCGATGACCGGCCAGATCCGCAAGGTTCTGAAAGAACATCCGGAAGAATTCGATCCGCGCAAATACCTCAAGCCCGCGATGGAAGCGATGACCAGGCTGTGCAAGCAGCGGCTCGAGGAGTTCAATGCCGCGGGGCAAGCGAGCAAGATCAGGAAGGTTCTGACGCCCGCCGAGATGGCCAGGCGCTATGCCAAAGGCGAGCTCGATCCGAAGGTCGCTTGAGCGCGCCGGTTTTCCTGCGACCAACGCCAGACTTTTGCTCGAGAACGGTCTATGTTGGTCAACAATGCCATCGAGAGATGAGACGGGCTCGCGTTTAGAAGCTCTGCCGGAGGACGTTCGCAATGAACATCGCCGATCTCAACAAAATCGCCACCGCCATGGTCACACCTGGCAAGGGCATCCTGGCCGCCGACGAATTTTCCGGCACCATCAAGAAGCGCTTCGACGCCATCAAGGTGGAATCGACGGAGGACAATCGCCGCGACTATCGCGAGATGCTGTTCCGCGCCCAGGAGGCGATGCGCAAATACATTTCCGGCGTCATCCTCTTTGACGAGACCATCTGGCAGAATGCGAGGGACGGCACGCCGCTGGTCAAGCTGATCGAGCAGGCCGGCGCCATTCCCGGCATCAAGGTCGACGAGGGAACGCAAGCCTTGCCGAACTGCCCGGGCGAGCTCGTCACCGTCGGTCTCGACCGGCTCGCCGAACGGCTGAAGCGATATTACGAGCGCGGCGCGCGTTTTGCGAAGTGGCGCGCGGTGATAGATATCGGCAACGGCATCCCGTCGATGACAGCGATCGGGGTCAACGCCCATGCGCTGGCACGCTACGCCGCGCTGTGTCAGGTGGCGCAGATCGTGCCGATCGTCGAGCCGGAAGTGCTGATGGACGGCGATCACGATATCGACCGTTGTTACGAAGTGACGCAGCGCGTGCTCAACAAGACGTTCCAGGAATTGCGCGTGCAGCGCGTCGCGCTCGAAGGCATGATCCTGAAACCGAATATGGCGATCGCCGGCAAGAAATCTCCGAAGCAGGCATCGGTGCAGGAAGTCGCCGAGAAAACCGTCCGCCTCTTGAAGGCATGCGTGCCGGCGGCCGTGCCTGGAATAGCTTTTCTGTCCGGCGGACAGTCGGACGAAGAGGCAACCGCCCATCTCAACGCCATCAACGCGATCGGCAATCTGCCGTGGCGAGTGACCTTCTCCTACGGCCGCGCGCTGCAGGCGGCCCCACAAAAGGCGTGGTCGGGCAAACCCGAAAACGTCGAGGCTGGGCAACGGGCTTTTGTCCATCGCGCGCACATGAATGCGCTGGCCAGTACCGGCAAGTGGGCGGCCGATCTCGAAAAGAAGGCGGTCTAGACTTGGCTTCAAAGCCCGTCCCGGCGCGTCCCATGCCGCGTCTCTATCTCGCGACACCCGTCGTGGACGATCCGCAGGCCCTGTTGCCGGCCTTTGCGCAATTGCTTGCGCAAACCGATGTCGCGGCGGTACTGGTTCGTCTCAAGACGACGGACCAGCGCACCATGATTTCCACCATCAAGGCCCTGGCGCCCGCAATCCAGGACAAGGGAGCGGCATTGTTGCTCGACGGTCACGTCGAACTGGTCGCGCGCGCCGGCGCCGACGGCGCGCATGTGGCCGGCATCGAAGCCCTGCAGGATGCGCTGCCGACGCTGAAGCCCGACCGAATCGCCGGTGCGGGGGCCTTGAAGACAAGGCATGATTCGATGACCGCAGGCGAAATGGGCGCTGACTACGTGTTGTTCGGCGAGCCCGGCGCGAACGGGCAGCGGCCGTCTGTCGAGGCGATCGCGGAACGGTTGCGATGGTGGGATGAATTGTTCGAGCCGCCGAGCGTCGGTTTTGCGGGCGCGCTGGACGAGGTCGAGCCGTTGGCCCGTGCGGGTGCGGATTTCGTTCTGGTTGGCGACTTCATCTGGGCCGATCCACGCGGCGCGGCTGCAGCGCTGACGGAGGCCGCTCAGGCGCTCCGACGGGCGGCTGCGTCCGGAAAAGCCAGAGCTGGGCAGGATAGCGGCTGAGATGAAGCGCCCAATCCTTTTGCTCGCCACTCTTCTGATGTTGACGGCAAGCGCTGCGGCGCAAGTCTCGGCACCACCGCCCGCCGCGCCCGAGACTTCGAGCAAGCCCGCCGCGAAACCGAAGGCAAGGCCGATCGCCAAAAAGCCTGCTGCCGAACCACCACAACCTGCGGCACCGGCGCCGACCGCGGTGGCGGCACCGGCACCACCTCAGCCGGACGATCCCAATGTCGATCTCGTCTATGGCGCCTATCAGCGCGGCTTCTACAAGACCGCATTCGATCTGGCGACCAAACGCGCGGAGAGCGGCGATGCGAAGGCAATGACCATGCTTGGCGAACTCCACGCCAACGGGATGGGGGTCAAGCGCGACGACGCGAAAGCAGCCGAATGGTACAAGCGCGCCGCCGATGCCGGCGACCGCGAAGCGATGTTCGAGCTCGCCATGCTTCGTCTTGCCGGCCGCGGCGGCCCCGTCAATCGCGAGGAGGCGGCGAAATGGCTGGCCTCCTCGGCCAAACTCGGAAATCCCAAGGCGGCCTATAATCTCGCATTGCTTTATCTCGACGGTCAGACGCTGCCGCAGGATCTGAAGCGGTCGGCGGAACTGCTTCGCATCGCCGCCGATGCAGGCAGCGCGGAGGCCCAATACGCGCTCGCCACCTTCTACAAGGAGGGTACCGGGGTGCCGAAGGATGCCGAAAAATCGGTGCGGCTGTTGCAGGCGGCTTCTCTCGCCGGCAACGTCGATGCCGAGGTCGAATATGCGATCGCACTCTACAACGGCACCGGCACGCCAAAGAACGAAGCCGCAGCGGTCGCACTGTTGCGCAAGGCGGCCAGGCAGAACAACCCGATCGCCCAGAACCGCCTCGCGCGCGTGCTGACGAACGGCACGCCGGCCGACAAGATCGAAGCCCTGAAATGGCACAGCATCGCCAAGACCGCCGGCAAGGGCGACCCCGAACTCGATGAAGCGTTGTCAAAGCTCGGTCCTGAGGATCGCGCCAAGGCGGAAGCCGCGGTGCGCAAATGGTTCGGCTCCAAATGATCCGCCTTGACGCGGCGGCTCCGACAGGGCACGCACATTTCACTTCACCTCTCCCGATCGGAGAGGCAGCGTACTTCCGCTGAGGATACGCCGAAACGACGTTCCATAGTCCAGTACAAGCCGAGATCATGCTGCACTCAGCCCTCATCAACGTCATGGTCAAGGCGGCGCGTCGCGCCGGCCGCAGCCTCAAGCGCGATCTCGGCGAAGTCGAAAATCTGCAGGTGTCGCTGAAGGGGCCGGCGAATTTCGTCAGCATGGCCGACCGCCGCGCCGAGGAGATGCTCTGCTCCGACCTCGCCAGGGCTCGGCCGGGTTACGGCTTCATCGGCGAGGAAGGCGGCACGCGCGAAGGCGACGACAAGACGCACACCTGGATCGTCGACCCGCTCGACGGCACCACCAACTTCCTCCACGGCATTGCGCACTTTGCGATTTCAATTGCGCTACAGCGCGAGGGCACGGTGATCGCGGGCGTGATCTACAATCCCGCCAATGAAGAACTTTACACCGCCGAACGCGGCAAGGGCGCCTTCCTCAACGATCAGCGCCTGCGGGTCGCGGGAAGGCGCAAGCTCGGCGAATGCGTCATCGCATGCGGGCTGCCGCATATCGGCCGCGGCAACCACGAACTGTCACGCATGGAGATGGCCGAACTGCAGGGCAAGGTGGCAGGGCTGCGGCGCTTTGGCGCCGCTTCGCTCGACATGGCCTTCGTCGCCGCCGGGCGCCTCGACGGCTATTGGGAACGCAACCTGCAGGCATGGGACATGGCGGCCGGGCAGATCGTGGTGCGCGAGGCCGGCGGCATCGTTTCAGGCATCGCGGGCGATGACGACCCGCTCAAGACCGGCAGCGTGATCTGCGGCAACGAGTTCGTTCACGCGGAGCTCGTGAAAATCCTGAAGCCGCTGGGAACGTAGGCCGCAGCCCGTGGGATGGGTTGAGCGCTGCGCCCCCCTACGCACTGGTCGAAGATCGAGCGGGTCCGGGTGACGAACGGTTGCGGCCGCAGGAATTCGGCAATGTGAGCGTTGGCTGGCGAACGCTGGATCTATTTCGTCAACCGAGGGAACGGTACGATATCCGGGGGTCGCTCGTCCGGGAGCTGAGATAAACTTCCTACGCTGCGCGCTTCCTGCTGCCGCTCGCAACCGCCAGGCGGACCCCTGAGACACGTTGAAGCTTGCCTATCACGGCAAACAGGCTATTGGCGCGCGGATTTCCTTTGGGACCAAACATGCGCATCAAGCTCTTGGAAGGCGTACCAGTTGCCTTCGCCAACTTTTCAAATCCCACGGTCGCATTGATATAGTCGCGCAGTACCGCTTTGCCGACCTCAACCTCGCCAGCAATCAGTCGCTCTACGGCCTCTGTCAAAAGCGCTTCACGAAACGCTACATCGCGATCCGCCCGCGCCTTCACCGTCTCCTTGAAGTCTCGGGTCAATGCCATCGGTCTGTTCTCATTTACGTTAGGGGTTTCCATCACACCGGCTGCGTCGCGTTCTCAACCTTTTTTCGGTTCTTGTAGTCGGCCCAGCGCTTCTGCGCCGTCGCGATATCTTTCTGCTGACGGGGCTTGGTGCCTCCCGCCAGCAGAATCAGCAGGCGGTCGCCATCCTTGCCAAAGTAGACCCGGTATCCCGGCCCGAAATCGATCCGAAACTCCAGGACCCTGCCCCGACACCTTTGACGTTGGAAAGATTGCCAAGCACCATGCGCGTCAGCGCGACCGTAACCTTTGCAGCGGCCTGGGCGTTGAGGCCTTCAAACCAGTCCCGATAGGGACTGTCGCCACCTGCATCAACGTATTCAAGAATCAGCACCATGAGGCAAGCAAAAAACAGCGCGGCGCGCAAAACGCGTTCCATGGTTGTCGCGCGGGAAAACCCCTTCCCACTTTTTCAGATCATGCCTGGCGCGGCGGCCAGGGAAAGAAGGTGCTGGTGCGCGACTGGTAGTCGCGGTAGCGATCGCCCCGCGAACGCAGCATCTGCTCCTCCAGCGGTGGGATGCCCGTGACGTGGACCAGGATCCAGTACATGAAGGCTGGCGCCAGCAAGGTCGCCCAGCCCCAAGGATAAGAAGGAGGGTAGCTTGGCGAAATCGCGATCAGCGGATAGGCAAGCCAGCCCAGCCACTCGAAGAAATAATTGGGGTGCCGCGACCAGCGCCAAAGACCTTCGTCACACACCCTGCCGCTATTTTCCGGGCGTTCCCTGAAGTTCCTTAGCTGCGCGTCGGCCAGTGCTTCGCCGGCAATTGCCGAAAGCAGCACCAAAGCCGCCAGATAATCCTGCAGCCGCAGCGTTGCGGAGGGAAAATGCGCGGCGATGAAAATTGAAAAAGCCAGCGGAATCGAACCGAACGCCTGGTTCTGCAGAAACACGAACATTCTGCGGGGCGAATCGGCGCCCCACTCGCGGGCGAAGGCGGCATAACGCGGATCGTCGGCGATTGCTCTGGTGCGTATCGCGATATGTACCCCGAGCCGAATCGACCAGATTGCCACCAAAAACGCGACCAGCCACTGCCTCGCGTTCGGCGTCGTGCCTGCGATCGGCCAAAGCGCGCTGGCTGCGCCGACCAGCCCGAGCGAAAACGTCCAGATCGTATCGACCCAGCCGGAATTGCCGGTGCGCTGCTGCACGATCCACGCGCCACCCATGAGGATTGAGAGCGAAAGCGCGATTGCAGCCAGCGCCTCGAGGTATAAGGTCATCGAAAGTCCCGGTTAACCGCCTGAGGTGTCGAAGTTTTGTATAAATACGTCGGACTGCGGACCTGGTTTCACGCGGATTTTCCTCCGCTTTTCCATTCCGATTGGTCGCAACCAGCGCGCTGTGCCATATTGGTGCCCCAAAAGCGGTCTCTCGCAACGGATGATACAGCCAATGCCGTCAGGCTCCTCTTCCAGCTCCCCGATGCAAATCGAACTCGCAAAGCTCTCCTCGCCGCGCATCTTCCTGGTACGGATGGTCGTATTCCTCGTGCTGTGCGCGCTCGTGACGGTCGTGCTCTACAAGCAGATCATCACCGCCTTTTTTGCCAATCCCGGGCTCAACGCACTGATCGGAGCGGTGCTGCTGATCGGCATCATCCTGTCCTTCCGCCAGGTGATCCGGCTCTATCCGGAAGTCGCCTGGGTCAACAACTTCCGCATCGCCGATCCCGGGCTTGCCATCGAGCGCCATCCGACGCTGCTGGCGCCGATGGCTGCGATCCTCGGCGGCGAGCGCAGCGGGCGAATGATCATCTCGCAACAAACCATGCGGCATTTGCTCGACTCCATCGCCACCCGCCTCGACGAGGCGCGCGACATTTCCCGCTATATGACCGGGCTATTGGTATTTCTGGGCCTGCTCGGCACCTTCTGGGGCCTGATCGAGACGGTCGGTTCCGTTGGAAAGGTAATCGATGGGCTGAAGGTAGGCGGCGACGCGGGGGCCTTGTTCGATACGCTCAAGGAAGGCTTGGCCGCGCCCCTGGGCGGCATGGGCATTTCGTTTTCGTCCTCGCTGTTTGGCCTTGCAGGCTCCCTGATCCTCGGCTTTCTCGACCTGCAATCGAGCCAGGCGCAGAATCGCTTTTATACCGACCTCGAGGACTGGCTTGCTTCCACGGTGCGCGGATATGCAAGCGAGGCGGCGGGGCCGGCCGGCGAAATGCAGGCCGCGGTCGAACGGCTGCGGGTGACGCTGGAGGAAGGCGGCGCCAACCGCGGCACCACCGCGGCGATGGCCAATCTCGCCGAAGCCATCCAGGGCCTCGTTTCGCACATGCGCACCGAGCAGCAGATGATCCGCGAATGGGCCGACGGCCAGGGCGAGCAGAACCGCGAGATCAAGCGGCTGCTGGAGCGGCTCACCCGCCAGCCGGAGAAGAGTTAGAGCAACGATCTTGCTATCAATTTCAAAACCCAACTCCAGATGCCGCTTTCACCTCTCCCAGAGGGAGAGGTCGGATCGCCCTCGCGATCCGGGTGAGCGGTCGCGATCTAACGATGGGCCGTACCCCCTCACCCCAGCCCTCTCCCCATGGGA
This sequence comes from uncultured Alphaproteobacteria bacterium, assembly GCA_963721935.1. Lineage (GTDB taxonomy): Bacteria > Pseudomonadota > Alphaproteobacteria > Rhizobiales > Xanthobacteraceae > Bradyrhizobium. The sequence continues at coordinate 86,277 of CAVRMY010000030.1, read as the reverse complement.
GAGGGGGCACACTGCACTCTCGTCGAACCACTTAGGCTGAACAACCTGGTAGAGAACGATAATGGCCCTGGCACGTGCTCGCCGCGAATCCGGTTTCAACTACTGGCCGGGCTTTGTCGATGCATTATCGACGCTGGTGCTGTCGATCGTGTTTCTGCTTTCGGTATTCCTGGTGGTGCAATTCTTCCTCTCCCAGGAGGTCTCCGGAAAGGACAAGGCGCTTGAACAGCTCAACGCCAGGATCGCCGAACTGAACGATCTCTTGTCGCTGGAGAAGCTCGGCAAGTTCAATCTGGAAGATCAGCTCTCCCAGGTACGCGCTGGTCTCGCGTCCGCCGAGACCGAGCGCGATCGCGTCAAGGGCCTCTACGAAGGTCTGGCGGGCGCAGGCAACGATGCCGCCGGCCGCGCGGGCGAACTCAACAAGGCGCTGGAGAGCGAAAAGCAGGTGTCTGCGCGCGCTTTGGCGCAGATCGAGGTGGCGAACCAGCAGATCAGCGCACTGCGCCGCCAGCTCGCCGCGCTCGAAGAGGCGCTGCAGGCCTCCGAAAAACGCGACCGGGAATCGCAGGGACGGATCGCCGATCTCGGCCAGCGATTGAACGTCGCGCTGGCGCAGCGGGTTCAGGAATTGTCGCGCTACCGTTCGGAATTCTTCGGAAGGCTGCGCGCCATTCTCGGCAATCGGCCGGATATCCGCATCGTCGGCGACCGCTTCGTATTCCAATCGGAGGTGTTCTTCGACACCGGCCAGGCGCAACTCCTGCCTGAAGGCCGCGCCGAACTCGACAAGCTCGCGACCGCGCTGATCGAACTCGACAAGCAAATCCCGAGCGAAATCGCCTGGGTGCTGCGCGTCGACGGCCACACCGACGTGCGCCCGATCAACAGCCCGCTGTTCAAGTCCAACTGGGAACTGTCGTCGGCGCGCGCGATTTCGGTCGTGCAGTATCTGATTTCGCTCGGCGTCCCGGCGCAACGGCTGGTCGCGGCCGGATTTGCCGAATTCCAGCCGCTCGACACCGCAGCGAACGAGGATGCATACAAGCGCAACCGCCGCATCGAATTGAAGCTGACGGAACGGTAGCGGGAGCGTAGCCCGCATGAGCGGAGCGATATGCGGGATCGACCGACAGCAGCCCCGGATGTCGCTGTGCTCATCCGGACTAAGCTGCTGGATTGCTTCGCCGACGCTCGCAATGACTTCGGTGCGCGTTTGATGTCGCCCTTCACCTTGCGCCCCTACCGCGTCGAGGACGAAGACGCGGCGATCGCGCTGTGGCAGGTCACCTGGCAGCAGGCCTATCCCGAAATCGATTTTGCCGCGCGCGTTCCGTGGTGGCGCGAGCGCTGGTGCAACGAGCTGGTGGGAAACGCAGCGATCGTTGTCGCAGAGCATGAGGGCGCCCTGGCCGGGTACGTGACGATCGATGGACAGGCCTATCTCGACCAGCTCGTGGTCGCGCCCGCTCATTGGGGCTCCGGCCTTGCCGACAGGCTGGTCGACGAGGCAAAACGGCTTTCACCGGACTGCATCAGGTTGCTCGTCAACCACGACAATATCCGCGCGATCCGCTTCTATGAGCGCAACGGTTTTGTTCACGCCGGAGAGGGCGTGAATCCAACGTCGGGCCGGGTGGTGCTGAAGATGCAGTGGAAGGCCGAGACGCCCCGCCGGCGCGGAGAGTTGCCATGACACGAAGCCAGTTTGCGATGGGCTCGGCGACGTTCCTGGCCGTGTTCCTTGCGGGATTTCTGTCCGCCGTGTGGGCCGATCGGCGTTATGCCGCCGGCGTCGCCCAGGCGCCATCCGAAAGCTCGGCGGCCTGCGTGTCCGCGGACGGTTCGTGGAAGAACTGGGTGTGGGCGAACGTGCCGGCGCTGTCGCCGAAATGCCCGTGATCTTTTGATCCCACCCCCGCGATGCTCACGCGCCCTCGAACTGCAGCCGCGCCAGACGTGCGTAGAGTCCGTTGGCCGCCACCAGCGAAGCGTGGGTGCCGAGCTCGACGATACGGCCCCGATCGATCACGATGATCCGGTCGCAGGATAGCACCGTGGCAAGCCGATGCGCGATCACCAGCGTCGTGCGGTGACGCATCAATTCCTCGAGCGCCGTCTGCACCAGCGTCTCCGATTCGGCGTCGAGCGCCGACGTCGCCTCATCAAGCAGCAGCAGCGGCGCATCGCGCAGGATCGCGCGCGCAATCGCGATCCGTTGGCGCTGACCGCCCGACAGCGTGACACCGCGCTCGCCGAGTTGGGCCTCCAAACCGCCGGGCAGCCTTCGGATGAACTCGGTGGCGTGCGCCAGGTCGGCGGCGCGTTCGACTTCGGCGTCGCTCGCCTCGGGCCGGCCGAAGCGGATGTTTTCGCGCGCGCTTGCGGCGAATACCGCCGGTTCCTGCGGCACCAGCGCGATCCGCTTTCGGATCTCGCGCGGGTCGGCCGCATTGATCGGCACGCCATCGAGCGAAATCGTGCCGGAAGCCGGATCGTAGAAGCGTAGCAGCAGATGGAACAGCGTGCTCTTGCCTGCGCCGGAGGGCCCGACGATAGCGACTTTCTCGCCCGCGCGAACCGAGAACGACACGTCATCCACCGCCAGCATCTGCGGGCGCGTGGGATAGGCGAAGCTGACATGGTCGAGACCGACATCGCCGCGGGCGGGCTCGGGCAAGGCGCGCGGCGACGGCGGGGAGGCGATCTGCGATTTCACGCGCAGGATCTCGAACAAGCGCTCGGCAGCGCCGGAAGCGGCCGAGACCTCGCCCCAGACTTCGCTGAGCTGGCCAAGGGCAGCCGCCGCGAACGCGGTGTAGAGGACGAACTGACCGAGCCGGCCTGGACTGATCGCCCCGGTCAACACATCGTTCGAACCGATCCAGAGGATCAGCACGACGCTGGTAAAGACGATGAAAATGATGATCGCGGTCAGCACGGCGCGCGCCTGTGTCGAGCTGCGAGCCGCCTCGTAGGCTTGCTCGACTTCACCGCCGAAGCGCTGGTCGGCCAGCCGTTCGCCCGTATAGGCCTGCACGGTGCGAATCGCGCCGACAAGCTCCGCGGCATAGGCGCTTGCTTCCGCAAGCGTATCCTGCGCATTGCGCGACAGCCGCCGCACCCAGCGGCCGAATGCCACCAACGGCAGCACGATCGCGGGGATAGCCAGCAGCACGAGGCCGGAAAGCCTCGGGCTCGTGATCACCATCATTGCGGTTGCACCGATGAACAGCATGAAATTGCGCAGCGCGATCGATACCGAGGCGCCAACCGCGGATTTGATCTGAGTCGTATCGGCGGTCAGCCGCGAGATCAGCTCGCCGCTGCGCGATGAATTGAAGAAGGCCGGCGAGAGCGACATCAGATGGGCAAACACATCGCGCCTGAGATCGGCGACGATGCGTTCTCCAATGGTCATCACCAGGTAATATCGCGAGGCACTTGCCAGGGCCAGCACGGCGACCACCGCGATCATCACGTTAAAATAGCTGTTGATCTTCGCGATGCCTTCGGGCGTGAAGCCGAAGTCGATCATCCGGCGCACCGCGACCGGAACCACCAGCGTCGTGACCGCGGCAATCGTGAGCGCGATAAGGGCCAGCGTCGCACGGCCGCGATAGCGCGCCATGTAAGGTGCCAGCGCCAGCAGCGGACGAAGCCGGGCGCCGCGCTTGTCCGGCAAGACGGTCAGGACCTCTTCAATGGCGGATGCCGTTTCGACGGAGGGTGTATCTGCGGGCAAGTCGTGCCGCGGCGTGCCGTCTGATCGGTCTTCAAGCCGTTCCACTGCGCTCATGAAATCCGAACCATTCGCTTTGCCACTCCCAGATAGGCCCGGTGGCCCAAGCTGGCAAATCCGCAAGATCGACCCGATCAGGGTGTCGGTCACCTTGTTTTGAGGGGCGCCCTACGCTATAGGACAGCCCAAATCCGTCACCTTAATAGCCGATAGAGGGGCGCAAGGCGCGCCGAAGACCCGTCATGAAAGCTGATATTCACCCGAATTATCATACGATTACGGTCGTGATGACCGACGGTACCGAGTACCAGACGCGCTCCACCTGGGGCAAGGCGGGCGACAAGCTGCACCTTGACATTGATCCGAAATCGCACCCGGCCTGGATCGGCGGCTCGCAGCAGATCCTCGACCGCGGCGGCCGTGTTTCCCGCTTCCAGAAGAAGTTTTCGGGCTTCCTCAAGAAAGAGTGAGCGGGCGCTGAGCTCATTTGGGACGCGGCGAGGCGGCCCGAGCGGCAGCGACCTACTGCTCGAACGCCGCCTTCAGGCGGTTGAGCTGGGGCACCAGCGGGTTACCGATGGTGGCGCGCTCGGCGGGCGGGGCGTGGATCGAAGCATCAAGACGGCGCACTCTGGCCTGCAGCGCCATCGATCGCGCAATCAGGTCCTGCAATTGCGGCGGCAGCCTCTCGATCATCTCGCTCGGGCCGGGATCGGCGGCCGAGAGCTTGACCTTGGTCTTTTCGCGATTGGCCTGGGTCAGCGTCATCTCGCCTTCCTTGACCGCGCGGTGCAGCAAAAGCCATGAGGCGAGCTGCATCAACCGGGTGGTCAGACGCATGCTTTCGGTTGCATAAGAAAGGCTGGCCGATCGGTCGAGTGCCTTGGCCTCCGCACGGCCGACCCCATCGAGATAGGCCGCGGTCTCCTCGACCAAATCCATCCCCTCCCGGAACAGGGTTCCAAACGCTGCCGAATTGGTCAGCCGTTCGCTGAACTGGACGAGCGGTGTTTCGCCTTGCGAGCGGTCCGACATCGTTACGCCTCACGCCACTGGTCACCCGCCACTCGCAAGCGGCGGATATTTATGATGAACAAATCATTGCGCGGTCGCCGACGAGAGTCCAGCCGCAAGCGTTTTTATGGTTTCCGGGGGTCGGGGAGAATGGTCGACGATTTCCCAAAAAAAGAGCCGCCGTTTCCGGCGGCTTTTGAAGTTGATAACAGGGAGGCGTCAAACAGAGTGGACAGGAGCCACTCGGTGTCCAAAAGAGGACGGCGCCAGTCATAACCGAGAAAGCTTAATCGATCGTAAACGAGCGGTTTCTTTCAGGATTTGTTTGCCAGGACTTGTTTTATGGCATCGGCCACTGGCCCAGTGCTCCGGCTTTTCGTCATGACGGAGCTTGTCCTGATTGCCCCGGGCGTGACGAGAGCGCAGGGTTTCTACGACTTGAAGAAACTGTTGGCGGCCTCCTTCGAGGCGCGCTTTTTGGTCGCAGCCGCCTGCAACCGCTCGATTTCCGAAGTCATGAGCGCAATCCGCTCGGTGAGTTCCTCGACCGACAGCAACGAAACGTCCTGCCCGATCTCATGGGTTACTTTCTTTCTCGGCCTGTCGTCGTCTTCGCTCGCCATTGGGTCTATTCCCTCATCAAGAGGCGGTGAACCGGTTGCCACGCGGAACGCCGCTGGCTAATCAGAGGCTTGCTCTGGAATTTGAAAATCCTAGCGTCTGGCCAAGGACAAATCATGGAAAAAGTCCCTTCGCAAATGACCGTCATCGGCATCAGCAAGCCCGGTGGTCCGGAGGTCCTGTTGGCTGAAACCCGTCCCGTGCCGGCGCCGGGGCCGAACGAAATCCTGATCAAGGTCGCCGCGGCCGGCGTCAACCGTCCCGACGTTGCGCAGCGCTCCGGCACCTATCCGCCGCCTCCCGGAGCCAGCGACCTGCCCGGCCTCGAGGTAGCGGGCGAAGTGGTCGCGCTCGGCGAGGGCAGCCGCAAGCACAAGCTTGGAGACAAGGTGATGTCGCTGGTGGCAGGCGGCGGCTACGCGCAATATTGCGTCGCGCAGGACGCACAGGCGATGGCCGTGCCCTCGCCGCTGTCGATGCTCGAGGCAGGCGCCACACCGGAAACGCTGATGACGGTTTGGCACAATGTGTTCGAGCGCGGCCATCTTCAGCCGGGCGAGACAATCCTGATCCATGGCGGATCGTCCGGCATCGGCACCATGGCGATCCAACTCGCCAAGGCCTTCGGCTCAAAGGTCGTCGTCACCGTCGGTTCGAAGGAAAAGGCCGCGGCCTGCCTCAAGCTCGGCGCCGACCATGCCATCAACTACAAGACCGAGGACTTCGTGGCGGAGGTCCAGAAAATAACGTCCGGGACAGGCCCGAATGTGATTCTGGACATGGTCGGCGGCGATTATGTCGAACGCAATTACGAGGCAGCCGCAGTCGACGGCCGCATTGTCCAGATCGCCGTGCTCGGCGGCGCCAAGGCAGCCGCGAATTTCGCAAGGCTGATGGTGAAAAGGCTGCACCACACCGGTTCGACGCTGCGGCCCCGCAGTAACGCGGACAAGGCCGCCATGGTGGCGGCTATCGAGGCCAAGGTGATGCCGCTGCTGCGCCAAGGCCGTGTCAAGCCGTTGATGGACAGCACTTTCCCGCTCGAAAAGGCTGCCGACGCCCACCGCCGCATGGAGAGCAGCGAACATATTGGCAAAATTGTGTTGGTGCCTTAACGCTCGCGAGCGAAGGCCAGTGTCCTGGTTCTGACATTCGTATAATATCGCGGCGGGTCCGTTTGCGAATGTCAGAACCAAAGGGACACTGGCAAATATAGGATTCTAGTGTGGTTTTGGATTTGACATTCGACTTGAGGACTCGCTGCGATGCTGAATCGAATGTCAAATCCACCGCACTAGCCGGAAACCCTTTGATTTCCCTCGCATTCGTGTCATCTATCCGGGCGCGTCGGACGTTGGTGGTCCGATGTTGATCGCGGAGAAATGACATTGCGTCCGATCAGGTGCCTTGCGCGCTTTGCGCTGGGCTTCATGATTTTTGCGGCTACGCCGGCGCTTGCCATCGACGCTGTGAGCGTCCGCGGCGATGTGTCGGCAATCGACCTGACCGCGGTGCTCGACCACCAGCGCAGCGACACCGATCGCATCCAGGTCTCCACCGCGCCTGGCACCGACGGCATCGTCCGCCGCATCGAGGTGCGTGCCCGTGAAGGCGGCCAGAACTGGGTCGTTTTCGCGCTCGCCAACAACACCGACGACCAGCTCGATCGTCTGATCGTCGCTCCCCACTACCGCATCGTGTCGTCGGGCCTGCTGTGGCCCGATCTCGGGCTGTCGCGCATCGCAACCATCACCCCCTCGACCGGCGACCGGCCGGAGCGGCAGGAAAGCGGGACCGCCGATATCTTCCGTATCACGCTCGACCCCGGCGCGGTGGTGACCTTTGTCGCCGAACTTCGCACCGACAAATTGCCGCAGCTCTATCTGTGGGAACCCGACGCCTACAAGGACAAGGTCAACTCGTTCACGCTGTACCAGGGCATCGTGATCGGCATCTCCGGGCTATTGGCGCTGGTGCTTACCATCCTGTTCGTCGTCAAGGGCAGCATCATGTTTCCCGCCGCCGCCGCGCTCGCCTGGGCAGTGCTGGTCTATATTGGCGTCGATTTCGGCTTCTGGGGCAAAGTGCTGGACATGTCGAACAATGCCGAGCGGGTCTGGCGCGCCGGTGGCGAGGCGATCCTGGCCGCGACGCTGCTGGTGTTCCTGTTCGCCTACCTCAACCTGAGCCGCTGGCATGTGCGCTATTCCCACATCACCATCGGCTGGCTGTTCTTTCTCGGGTCGCTGGTCGCACTCGCTCTGTTCGATCCCGCGGTCGCTTCCGGCATCGCGCGAATGTCGCTGGTCATGATCGCCTTCGCAGGCTTTGCGCTGATAGTCTATCTCTCCACCCATGGTTTCGACCGCGCGGTGCTTCTGATCCCGACCTGGTTCCTGCTGGTGGTCTGGGTGATCGCGGCGGGCATGACGGTTGCCGGCAGCGTCACCAACGACATCGTGGGCCCGGCGCTGCTCGGCGGCCTGGTACTGATCGTGATGCTGATCGGATTTACGGTCATGCAGCACGCGTTTGCCGGCGGCGGCGCCACCACCGGCATCGTCTCCGACATCGAGCGCCGGGCGCTGGCGCTGACCGGCTCGGGCGATCTGATCTGGGACTGGGACGTCTCCGCCGACAAGGTCTTCACCAGCCCCGAGACCGAACAGCTGCTGGGCTTGAAGCGCGGTACGCTGGAAGGCCCCGCCGCGAAATGGCTGGAAGTGCTGCATCCGCTCGATCAGGACCGTTTCCGTGCTGCGCTCGACAGTGTGCTGGATCAACGCCGCGGGCGCCTGGTGCAGGATTTTCGGCTCCGCACGCCTGACGGACATTTCATGTGGTTTGCGCTCAAGGCGCGCCCGGTGGTCGGTTCTGACGGCGAGGTCTCGCGGGTGGTCGGCACGCTCACCGACGTCACCGAGTTCAAGAATGCCGAGGAGCGCCTGCTGCATGACTCGGTTCACGACAACCTCACGGGACTGCCGAACCGCAAACTTTTCATCGATCGGTTGAATGCGGTGGCCAATTTCGCCAAGACCATGCCGAACCTGCGGCCGACGCTCATGGTGATCGATCTCGATCGATTCAAGCAGGTCAACGATTCCGTCGGAATCGCGGTTGGCGATTCGATCCTGCTGACGCTGGCGCGGCGGCTGACCCGCATCCTCAAACCGCAGGACACGCTGGCGCGGCTTGCGGGCGACCAGTTCGGCCTGATCCTGATGTCGGAACAGGACCCTGCGCGCATCACCGCCTTTGCCGAAACCATTCGCAAGACCATCCGCGCGCCGATTGCCTTCAACGACCGCGAGATCTTCCTCACCGCCTCGATCGGACTTGCGCTCTCCGATCCGCAAGTTCCCCTCACCGACGAGATCATCAAGGATGCCGAGCTTGCGATGTATCACTCAAAACGCATCGGCGGCGACCGCATCGACGTCTACAAGCCGGCGATGCGGGCGAGGAAAACCGACCGCTTGACGCTGGAGAGCGAGCTGCGCCGCGCGATCGAGCGCGAGGAAATCACGATTCTCTACCAGCCGATCGTAAGGCTCGAGGATCGTTCGATCGCAGGATTCGAGGCGCTGGCGCGATGGGACCATCCCAAGCTCGGGAGAATGTCGCCATCCGAATTCATCGCCATTGCCGAGGAGATCGGCCTGATCGTCGATCTCGGCATGTTCGTCTTGGACCAGACCGCCAAGCAGCTTGCCGTCTGGCAGCGCGCAATGCGATCGCGCGAACCGATCTTCGCCAGCGTCAACGTCTCCTCGCGGCAATTGCTGCGGCACGATTTGATCCACGACATCCGCACCGTGCTGTCGCGCTCCTCGGTGGCGCGCGGTTCGCTTAAACTCGAATTGACCGAATCGCTGGTGATGGAAAATCCGGAACATGCCGCCCAGATGCTGACGCGGATTCGCGAACTCGGCACCGGATTGTCGCTGGATGATTTCGGCACCGGCCATTCCTCGCTGGCCTACCTGCAGCGCTTTCCCTTCGACACGATCAAGATCGACCAGTCTTTCGTGCGCACCACCAGCCGCGGCACCCGCCCGGTGATCCTCAAATCGATCATTGCGCTTGCGCATGATCTCGGCATGGACGTGGTTGCCGAGGGCGCGGAGACGGATTCGGACGCGGTCGAGCTTTACCAGCTAGGCTGCGAGTACGCGCAGGGCTTCGCCTTCGGCGAGCCGATGGACGCCGACGCCGCGATGCGGCTCTTGACCGAAGTCCGGCTGGAAGCGGCGAGCTAGAAGGCGGTCAAAAATTGCCGACAGCTTTATTTCTTCTCTCCGGCGGGCGATTTTACGCTCGATCCACCGCTCGGCGGATTGGGAGGTGCGGATTGTGTGGGAGCTACATGTCCACCTTGCGCTTTTGACGGATAGCCTTTCGCGATCGTTTGCGAAACGCTTGGCCTGTATCCGTCCATGGCAAACGATTTGATTACTTTAGGGGGCTCGCTCACCTGATTTTTCCTCCTGGATGAATTCGACGGTTCGAATCTCGCCTGCGGCTAGACCGGCCGCAAATCCGGCGAAGATCGCAGCCTATGACTTGGTGCTTTCGCGGCGACCAGGCGTCGGCATCCGCGCGAACCGCACGTGCTTGCCGTCCGGCAGCCGTGTGGCGATGTAGCCCGCGGCAAGGCAAGCTTCGCGCTGCGGCATCCTTTCCTGCGGACTGCGCAAAGTCTCCCACCACGACGCGCGATGCGCCGCACGCGGCAGGCTGGCGCCGATGATCGCCTCGATCTGTTCGAAGCTCAGCACGAATTCGGGCAGGGTCTGCTTTTTCAGATGATCGCGCAGCGCGTTGTAATCGTTCACTGGTCGCCTCGCGCCGGCGGATCGTTGCACGCGTGCCGCGAAATCACTTTTCCAGATATTTCTTCATCTGCGCGCGCAGGCCCTCGCGCAAGTCGGGCCGCGCCATGCCGTAGGCGATATTGGCGCGGAGAAAACCTGCCTTCGAGCCGCAATCGTGCCGCTCGCCCCTGAACTCGACGCCATAGAATTTCTGCTTTTTTGCCAGACCGATCATCGCGTCGGTCAACTGGATCTCGCCGCCGGCGCCGCGCCCCTGGGTTTGCAATATGCCGAAAATTTCCGGCTGCAGGATATAGCGCCCGGTGATCGATAGGTTCGAAGGCGCCTTGCCCTTCGGCGGCTTCTCCACCATGCCGTCGACCTCGAACAGGTTGCCCTCGCGCTTGCCCACGCCGCAGATGCCGTATTGGTGGGTGAGATGTTCGGGCACGGCTTCCACTGCGATCAGGTTGGATTTCCCGCCGAGCTTGCCTGCGGCCGCGATCATCTGGGCGAGACAGCCCGGCGTGTTGAGCACGAGTTCGTCAGGGAGCACCACCGCAAACGGCTCATCTCCGACGATATCGCGCGCGCACCACACCGCGTGGCCAAGGCCGAGTGGCGCCTGCTGCCGCGTGAAGCTCATGGCGCCGGCTTCGGGTTGGTCGCGGGCGAGGATTTCCATCTCCGCCTTCTTGCCACGCGCCGCAAGCGTCGCATCGAGCTCGTACACCCGGTCGAAGTGGTCCTCGATCACACCCTTGTTGCGACCCGTGACGAAGATGAAATGCTCGATACCGGCCTCCCTCGCCTCGTCGACCACGTACTGGATCAGCGGCTTGTCGACGATGGTCAACATCTCCTTGGGCATCGCCTTGGTGGCGGGCAGGACGCGGGTGCCGAGGCCAGCGACGGGAAAAACGGCTTTGCGGATTTTCATGGGGTATTGCGCTCTCTTGCGAGATTTTGAGGAGACAACACTTTGAAAGTCCTGTTGGTAGCGGTTTTGCGGCCAGGAACAAAGGCGGATATTTTGATGCGGTTTGCTTTTTCCGGATCACGCCCTGACGCAAAACCAGGTTTTTGTTAAGCTCGATCGGGGGTATTTCAGTGCCTTGCGGTGGGATATGACGCAGCGAAGGTTGAAGGCAATACGAACTGGCGCGGTAATCGTTGCTGCGGCGCTTGCCTGGTGCGGCCCCGCATCGGCACAGTCATCCAGCCCCGGTCCGCTCGATTTTCTCGGCAATGTTTTCAGCGGTTCGAAGGGCGGCCAAACCGAGCCGGGGGCTCAAATCCAGCCGGCGCAGCCAAGCGGCGCGCCGCCTCCATGGAGCGGCGAGGATGGCGCCTCCGGCCATCCGCTGATGACGGCCAGCGCGATCCGCGAGGCAGCGGCCAATTTCGAGAATTGCGTTGCCTCGATGTGGCCGGATGCGGCGCGGCGCAATATCTCGCAAGCAAGCTTCCAGCGCTTCACGGCCGGCCTGACCCCGGACCTGCGCATCATGGACTTGATGGATTCGCAGCCGGAATTCACCAAGTCGATCTGGGATTATCTGGACATACTGGTCAGCGACGCCCGCCTCGCCAGGGGGCGCGAGATTTTGGCCAGGTACAAGCCGCAGTTCGACGCGACCGAGAAAGCATACGGCGTCGATCGCTACGTGATCGCGGCGATCTGGGGCATCGAATTGAATTACTCGACCCAGATGGGTGACCGCAGCGTCCTGCAATCGACGGCGACGCTTGCCTGTATCGGCCGGCGCCAGAAATATTTCCGCGACGAATTTCTGACGGCGCTCGAAATCCTGCACAATGGCGATTTGCGCCCCGAGCAGATGCGTGGCTCCTGGGCCGGTGCGTTCGGGCCCACGCAATTCATGCCGACGGCCTTCAAGCGCTATGCGGTGGATGCCGACGGCGATGGCCGCCGCGATGTGGTCGATGATCCGGCCGACCTGATCGCCTCTACTGCCAATAATCTGAAGAAGGACGGCTGGCAGACCGGCCAAGCCTGGGGCTACGAGGTCGTTGTGCCTAAGGACTTCAATTACATGCTGGCGGATAAAGCCAGGACGATGACGTTTTCGCAATGGGAGCATCTGGGCATCAAGCGCGCCAACGGCCAGCCATTCCCGCCAGGCTCTGAAAAGGCTTACCTGCTGGCTCCCGCCGGAACCGAAGGGCCCGCCTTTCTGATGTTGCAGAATTTTCGCGTGATCATGAAATATAACCCTGCCGAGGCCTATGCACTGGCGATCGGCCATTTCGCCGACCGGCTGCGCGGTGGCGCACCTTTCGTGCAACCCTGGCCGCGGCAGGAGCGCGAATTGACGCGCGCCGAACGGCTGGAATTGCAACAGCTTCTGGCCCAGCGCGGGTTCTATCGCGGCACTCCGGACGGCCAGTTCGGCGGCGAAACCAGGCAGGCGCTTCGCAGCTTCCAGGCTTCGATCGGAGCTCCCGCTGACGGATTTGCCTCCTCGCAAGTGCTGGAGCAGTTGCGCGGGCGCTGATTTCCAGCCCCGGACCGCTCGAAAATACCGGTCCCGTTTACCCTCAGGCAGGACAAAGCAGGAAAACCGGTTCCCGCGCGAGCGAATTCATGATCTACCAGCGCTCCTCGGACGGCAGGGGGTAAACGAAATCTGCCCGCTTACGGCCTGATTCAGCTATCATAGCTATCGATGGACCGACCATTGCGACCAAGCCGCATGCCGACGAAGAAATCCTTTCTGCGGATTTTCACCGAGACCGGCCCGATGATCGTCCTGGCCGTCGCGGTCGGGCTTATCCTTGGCGTGGCGGCGCCGGCCTCCGCGCAGTTTTTTCCGTTTTTCGGCGGACAGCCGCGGCAGCAATCCCAACCGGCTCCGCAAAGGGGGTTCGGAGGCGGCGGCTGGTTCGGCGGCGACCTGTTTGCTCCGTTCCAGCAGCAGCAGCCCAAGCGCATCGAGAATTTTTCCAAGGCGCCGCCGCCGGAAAAACGCGACGCCATCCCGGAGCGCAATGTGCTGGTGCTGGGCGATGCCATGGCGGATTGGCTCGCCTATGGACTCGAGGACGCCTATGCCGAGCAACCGGACATGGGCGTGATCCGCAGGCACAAGACCATTTCGGGCCTCATCAGATATCAGCCCAAGGGCGAGCCGGCTGACTGGGCTGCGGCGGCCAAGACCATCCTTGCCGCCGACAAGGCCGACGTCATTGTCGTGATGCTTGGCCTCAACGACCGTGTCGCCATGCGCGAGCCGGCCTCGGATAAATCCGACGGCAAACCGAATGACAAGAAGGGCGACAAGAAGGACGCCCGCAGCAAGCCGGAGTCCAGGCCCGGCGAGACAAAGCCCGCGGGCAAGGCCGAAGAGCCTTCCGATGCCGCTGCGGCAAAAGGCGACGACAAGACTGTCGACGCCGAATTGTCCCCGGACGATGCGGAAAGCGGCGAGACTGCGCCCCCCGCCGCACCGGAAAGGAGCGCGCGTTCGCCCAACGGCGTTGTCGAGTTCCGCGACGAGCGCTGGATCGAACTTTACAACAAGAAGATCGACGAAATGATCGGTGTGCTGAAGTCCAGGGGCGTGCCGGTGCTGTGGGTCGGCCTGCCCGCCGTGCGCGGCGCCAAGGCGACCTCGGACGCGCTGTTCCTGGATTCGCTGTACCGCGAGGGCGCGGCCAAGGCCGGTATCACCTATGTCGATGTCTGGGACGGTTTTGTCGACGAGGCAGGGCGCTTCCTGCAGCAGGGCCCCGACTTCGAAGGCCAGATCCGGCGCCTGCGTTCTTATGACGGCGTCTATTTCACCAAGGCCGGCGCGCGCAAGCTTGCGCACTATGTCGAACGCGAGATCACGCGGCTGCTGGCGGGGCGCTCGGCGCCGATCACGCTGCCAAGCGAACCCGGAACGCCTGACGCCAATGCGCTGCCGGGCCAGCCGGCGCCGCGCCCGTTGGCGGGACCGATCCTGCCGCTGGTTGCATCCTCCGTCGGAACCGATCAATTGCTCGGGGGCACAGGATCGCGCCCCGCCGCAATCGATGCGCTGGTCGCACGAACCCTCGTCAAGGGTGAGCCGCTGGCGCCGCCTGCGGGTCGTGCCGATGATTTCATTTGGCCGAGACGTGAAATCGGACGCGAACAAGTCAAGGGCGAAACGCCGGTAGCCTCCGTCTCTCCGGATGCTGCGCCTCCGGCGACAACCGCGGCACAGGCGCCCAAGCCGAAGAAGCCTGTTCCGGCCCAGCAAGGCGGGCCCGCCCAGCCGAGTGCGCCGCTTCAATCGGCCGCGCCACCATTCCGGAATTTCTTCGGCTTCGGAAGCCCACCGCCTCCGCGTCAGATACAGCCGCCGCCCCGCGCGCCCGGCGTGCCGCGACCGCCCGCCAATGTCGGGCGATCGGCGGAGGTGCCACCGGGTAACGTCACGCGGTAGTCCCGCCTGATCCCTCCCCCACGAGCATGGGCGAGGAGGAAATCAGGAGCGGCTCAACGCCAACGCGGCGGTGGGCGACGTGGTTGACGCGTCATCATCAAGGCCAGCGCAAAGCCAATTCCGCCCGCGATCAGAAGCGCGCCAAGCGGATTTTCCTGAACTCTTTTCGCCAATACTTGCGAACCGTCGCGAAGCGTGTCGCCGCTCTGCTCGTAGGCGCCCTTGGCATAATTGACGGCAGCGTCTCCCGCATCGCGTGCAGCGTCCTTGGCCTGGCCATAGAGGTTCTGCACGGAGCCGGCCGCTTCTCGCGCCCGGCCCGAGGCCTGGGTCTGGGCATCGCCCATTGCATCGCCAACCGCACCTTCCACCTTTCCGGCGAAATCCTTCGCCGAGCCGGCAATTCGATCCTTATCCATCGCGTCACTCCTTGCTGCGTGCTATCCTGCCGAACCGGCCTTGCGCCACCGGGTCTCGTCGGTTGATTTCCAGGAGCTAACCGGCGACGTCCGTTCCAGTTCCAGCGTCATAAGCGCATGCACCCCAAACCGTTGACTTGGCAGGGTCAGCGAGTAGCCTTTTGCCCCAAATGCGGCGGCGCCAACCGTTCGCACCGACAGGAGGCACGCCAATGACCGTGACGATCCGCCAGCTTCACCCGCACTTTTTCGGCGAAGTCTCCGGTGTCGATCTGCGAAAGCCGCTCTCTTCGGAAGAGGCGCGCGACATCGAAGCCGGCATGGACAAATACGCCGTCTTGTTGTTTCGCGATCAGGACATCACCGACGAGCAGCAACTGGCCTTCGCTCGCAACTTCGGCGAACGCGAGAACGCCCGCGGCGGCACCGTCACCAAGAAAGCAGATTACCGCCTGACTTCGGGACTGAACAACGTCTCCAATCTCGGCAAGGATGGCAAGCCGTTGCCGCGCGAACACCGCACGCATCTGTTCAATCTCGGCAACTGCCTGTGGCACTCGGACAGTTCGTTCCGTCCGATACCCGCAAAATTCTCGCTGCTGTCGGCGCGGGTGGTGAACCCGAAGGGTGGCAATACCGAGTTTGCCGACATGCGCGCGGCCTATGATGCACTTGACGCGGAGACCAGGGCCGAGATCGAAAACCTGATCTGCGAACATTCGCTGATGTATTCCCGGGGATCGCTGGGTTTTGTCGATTACAGCGACGAAGAAAAGCAGATGTTCAAGCCGGTGCTGCAGAGGCTGGTGCGAACCCATCCGGTACATGGCCGCAAGTCGCTCTATCTGTCGTCGCATGCGGGCGCGATCCGAGGCATGAGCGTCCCGGAGGCACGGCTATTGCTGCGCGACCTCACCGAGCACGCGACGCAGCCGCAATTCGTCTACGTTCACACATGGACGGTTCATGATCTGGTGATGTGGGACAACCGCCAGACCATGCACCGCGTGCGCCGTTACGACCAGTCGCAGCCGCGCGACATGCGCCGCGCCACCGTCGCGGGCACCGAGCCGACGGTCGCACAGCAGGCGGCGGAATAGAGGCGCCCTACGCGTCACGCGTGGGACCTTGCGCAAAATGCATCGGCGTCTTTGCGAGGAGCGCAAGCGACGAAGCAATCCAGCGAACCCGGATAAGGCTGGATTAACGCTCGCAATGACGTGTTGATCAAGCGTGTCCGGCTTCGTTCGACAGCATGCCGAGGTCGATGCCGATCTTGCGCAGGGCGCGCGCGTATTTTTCCTCGACATCGCCGCCGAAGATCAGGTCGGGGTCTGCGTCGCAGTGCAGCCAGCCATTGTCCTGGATTTCACTTTCCAGCTGGCCTGCGGCCCAGCCCGCGTAGCCCAGTGCGAGGATGGCGTGCTTCGGTCCGGCGCCTTTGGCGATTGCCTTCAGGATATCGATGGTTGCGGTCAGGCAGATGTCGTGGTCGATCCGCAGCGTCGCGTCCTGAATGAAGAAATCGCTCGAATGCAGCACGAAGCCGCGGCCGGTTTCCACCGGGCCGCCTTTCAGCACTCGCAGGGTCTCGGCATTTTCCGGCAGCTTGATCTGGTCAGCCTTCTTGATGATGTCGAGCTGCACCAGCAAGTCCGGGAAGTCGATGCTGCCCGCGGGGCGATTGACGATGATGCCCATGGCACCTTCCGCCGAATGCGCACAGAGATAGATCACCGAACGCTCGAAGCGCGGGTCACCCATCACAGGCATTGCAATCAAAAGCTGGCCGTCGAGATAGCGAGGGCCTTCCGACTCACCGCGACCGCCGGCGGTGTCGCGGCGAACCATTTTCGGTGTTTTGCCTTCAGGGTTCATCCGCAAAGGACTCTCTTGTCGTCGTCCATCCTGATATTGGGCGCCCCTTCTGTCAATCAAGCTCCGCGGCATGTGTTCCTTCACAAGCAATTCAATGGCTTGCCATCTCGCTTGCCTGTAAGGAGTTTTCATGACCCTCTCCTTGCCCCCGCGAGCCGCATTCGGCTTGCTCGCGCTCTCTCTGATTTTTGTTTTGACAACGCGGGCGCGCGCCGAAGACGCTTCCGCCTGGCAAAGAGCGGCGCACTCCGCCGTGCGGTTGCTTGCGGGATCGCGCAGCGGGCCGGTTCTGCTTGGCGGCATTGCTGTTCAGCTTGACCCGGGCTGGAAGACATACTGGCGTACCTCCGGCGATTCCGGCGTACCCCCGCGTTTCGACTTCTCGAAATCGGACAATGTCGAGGCCGTGACCGTATTGTGGCCGGCGCCGACGAAATTCGACGATGGCGCCGGCGGCTTCTCGCTGGGTTATCACAACCAGGTGGTTCTGCCGCTGCGGATCGTTCCGAAAAGCACCGATAAGCCCGTCACGCTTCGCGCCGATATCAACTACGCGGTGTGCGAGAAGATCTGCATCCCGGTCGAAGCCAGCACAGAACTCGCCTTCGCAAGCGTAGCGAGCACCGAAGACAACGTGCTGTTCGCAGCTCTCGATACGGTTCCAAAGCCAGCCAGTATCGGTGACCCCAACCCGCTGACCATCCTCGACGTCAAGCGCGAGGGAAAATCCACCGTGCTCATCGACGTGCTATCGCCGGATGCCAGAACGGTCAGCCTTTTTGTCGAGGGACCTACGCCGGATTGGGCGCTGCCGGTGCCAAAACTGCTCGAACACAGCCCCCCGGGTGTGAAGCGCTTTGCCTTTGACCTTGAAGGCGTGCCGGCTGGGACCAACCCCGAGGGCGCAGCGCTCAAATTGACGCTGGTCGGCGGCGACCGTTCCTACGAATTCAATATCAATCTGCAATAGACCTGCCGTCCATGCTGCGGCTGTGACGTTTGGGCGGCATGATTCACACGTTGTCCGGTGGCGATGAGCCCGCGCTCTCGCGAGGTCGGCCCAATGGCTCATCCAACCGAATCTTAACGAATGGTTGATACGTGAGAGCCGATCGCCGCACTCTGGCGGCGCTTCAGGATTTCCGCCTTGGCCGTGACGGATACTCAATCTGCGACGACAAAATCTGCCGGAATGACGGCAAGACTGCGGTCGATGCTTGCCAACTCGCTCGAGGGCTCCAGCGAAACTTCCGTGACAAGGCGGCTCGCCGGCACGATCTTTGTCATCCGCGTGGCAAGCGCAGCACTTGCCTATCTCTCCCAAATCCTGCTGGCGCGGTGGATGAGCGGCTCCGACTACGGCGTCTACGTCTATGTCTGGACCTGGGTGCTGCTGCTCGGCAGCATGATGGATTTCGGAATTTCGGCCTCCGCGCAGAAAATCATCCCGGAATATCGCGCCCGCGGCGAGCAGGCGCTGCTGCGCGGGTTTCTTTCGGGCAGCCGCTGGATAACCCTTGTCGTTTCGTCGGTCGTTGCGGCGTTACTGGCCGGTGTCGTGAAGCTGCTGTCGCCATGGATCGATGCTGGCGCAGTTGTCCCGCTTTACATCGGCTGCGTCACGCTGCCTCCCTTTGTGGTGGCCAATACCCAGGACGGTATCGCCCGTTCCCATGACTGGATGCGGCTCGGCTTGATGCCGCAATTCATCGTTCGTCAATCGCTGATCATCGGCATCACGGCCGGCATGTTTGTTCTTGGCTTCGATTTCGGCGCCACGGCCGCGATGCTTGCGAGCTCGGCGGCGGTCTGGTTCGCCATGATCGGCCAGATGGTGGTTCTGAACCGCCGCCTTGGCAGCCATGTCGAGGGCGGTCCCAGGGCCTATGATATCCCTGGCTGGCTGTCGATCTCGCTGCCGATCCTGATGGTGGAGGGATTTTATCTGTTGTTGTCCTACACCGATGTGCTGGTTCTGCAGCAGTTCCGCTCCTCGCAAGAGGTCGGCGTCTATTTCGCGGTGGTCAAGACGCTCGCGCTGGTATCCTTCATCCATTATGCGATGTCGGCGACCACGGCGCATCGGTTCGCCGAATACAACGCGCTGGGCGATAACACCCGGCTGTCGGCCTACGTCGCCCATGCGATCAAATGGACGTTCTGGCCGTCGCTGGGTGCAACCGTGCTGCTCTTGGCCTTCGGCAAGCCGCTGCTCCGGCTGTTCGGTCCGCAATTCGTGATCGGCTATGACATCATGTTCGTCGCCGCGATCGGGCTCGTCGTGCGCGCGGCCGTCGGCCCTGTCGAACGACTGCTCAACATGCTCGGACATCAATATATCTGCGCGCTGGCCTATGCGCTCGCCTTTGCCATGAATTTGACGCTGTGCGTGGCACTCGTGCCCCGCTTCGGCGGCCACGGCGCAGCCGCAGCAACCTCGATCTCGCTCGTGTTCGAGACCGGCCTGTTGTTTTACATCGTACGCCGACGGCTGGGACTGCACATGCTGGCGTTCGGGAAGCGGAGCTGATTCCGTCATGCCCGGACTTGATCTGGTCAAGCCCGGCAATGACGATAAAATCGGCCGCGTAGTTTGATCACTCCGCGGTCCAGCCGCCGTCGATCGAGAGATTGGCGCCGGTGATCTGCGCTGCGTCCTCGCCACAAAGATAAAGCGCAAGCGCTGCGACCTGCTCGGCCGTGACAAACTGCTTGGTCGGCTGGGCTTCCAGCAGCACGTCGTTGATGACCTGTTCCTTGGTCATGTTGCGCGCCTTCATGGTGTCGGGAATCTGCTTCTCGACCAGCGGCGTCCAGACGTAGCCCGGGCTGATGCAATTGCAGGTGATCTTGAAGCTCGCAAGTTCAAGCGCCACCGTCTTGGTGAGACCGGCAATGCCGTGCTTGGCCGAGACGTAGGCCGCCTTGAAGGGCGAGGCCACCAGTGAATGGGCCGAGGCGGTACTGATGATGCGGCCCCAGCCGCGCTTCTTCATGCCGGGGACCACGGCGCGGATGCCGTGAAACGCCGCCGACAGGTTGATCGCAATGATCGCATCCCATTTCTCGATCGGAAATTCCTCGATCGGCGACACGAACTGGATGCCGGCATTGTTGACGAGGACGTCGACCGAACCGAACGTCTTTTCTCCCAGCGCAATCATCTCGGCGATCTCGGCGGGCCTCGTCATGTCCGCGGGCGAATGGATCGCCTTGACCTTGAATTCGCTCTCGATCGCCGAGCGCTCCCGTTCGATGTCGGCCGGCGCGCCCATGCCGTTGAGCACGATGTTGGCCCCGGCGCCGGCAAATTTGCGGGCATAGGCGAGCCCGATGCCGCTGGTCGAACCGGTCACTACCGCGCTCTTGCCTGTCAGGATACCCATTTCGTTCACTCCTTTTTGACGGGGCTTTCTTCGCCCAACAGATCGTAGGTCACCATGGTTTCGTCGGATTGCGGCCGTTGCAGCCACTCCTTGTGGCGCAGCGACCGATGAACGTCGCGCACGCCGGCTTCCCAGTGTTCCACCGTCGCGACGCGGGAAAAATCGTAATCCTTGGAATTGCTCTCGTAGTTCTTGCTCTTGTAGATGAGGTGCACCACTGTGACCGTGCTTTCCCTGGCGGCCTCGCACAACAGCTTTACCGACGGCTCTTGCTTCAGCCCTTCGGGCAATTTGCCGATCAGGTCGCGAATGGCCTTGCGCGCATTGTGAAGCTGGCGGTTCTTGTCGGTGTTCATGCGGGTTCGGCTGGAGAAACGGATATCCTTCTCGCGCTCGGCAGCCTCCAGCATGGTTTTCGGCAGCGGTCCACGGGCGCTGAAGAGATCGACCTGGAAGATCATGAGGTCATTGGCCGTCTCGGTATCCAGCACGAAATCCAGCGGCGTGTTGGAGGCGAGGCCGCCGTCCCAATAGTGCTCGCCGTCGATGACGATGGAAGGAAAGCCCGGCGGCAGCGCACCGGAGGCCATGATGTGCTCTGGACCGATCTGCTTGCCGAGCCGCTTGAACTCGACATTGTCGAAATAGCGGAAATTGCCCGACGTTACCCCCACTGCACCGACGCTAAGGCGGGTTTCCAGGTCGTTGATGCGGTCGAAATCGACGAGGCGTTCCAGCGTCCTGCGCAATGGCGAGGTGTCGTAATAACTTTGCGCCTCCGCGCTTCCGATCGGCCACAGCGGTGCCGGCGGCACGCGCGGGGTGAAGAAGCCCCGCGCTCCGAAGGTGGCGACGAGGGCTGCGCTGGTTTCGTTGAACAGCGAGCGCTCGCCGTCACCGCGGGTGATCGGAACGAACGGCACCGGCGATGAAACGGTTTCCCAGAACTCCTTCAGCCTGTCGACACGCTTTGACGGTTCGTTGCCGGCTATGATCGCGGCGTTGACCGCCCCGATCGAGATGCCGGCAATCCAGTCCGGTTCAAAACCGCAATGGCAAAGCGCCTGGTACGCGCCCGCCTGATAGGAGCCAAGCGCGCCGCCGCCCTGCAGGACGAGCACGCGCTGCGCCTTCGCGGGCGTCATTGCGGGTGGCGGATCGGCCGAATTCATCATGCCTTCAGGGCGATCAGAAAATTCAAAAATGCAGCGTGGCGCTAGTTCGCGGTGGCGTCAATTGGCGAGAACGGTCGAAGGAAGCCTTATGCCGGGCGTATCGCGCGGCTCGGTCGATGCAAGGATGAGCGTCCAGAACACCTTGTATTTGGTATTCGCAGCGTAGCTCGCCGCAATACCCATTTTTGTGACGCCATTTTGCAGCATGTTCGCCCGGTGAGGCGGCGAATCGCGCCAGCCGGAAAATGCCTCGGCGAGCGTATGATATCCGGCCGATACGTTCTCCACCGCAAGTGTCGCGGGGTAACCGGCTGCCTGCAGGCGCTTGGGCAGCGGCGCCTTCACGTCGTGATCGAGCTTGTTGCGGCCGGCCATCGCCTGCGACTGCCCCTCGGCAACCTTCATGAGTTCGGGATCGATCACGACGCCGGGAAGACCGTTGTTCTTCCTGTATAGCGAAATCATCGTTGCGGCGGCCTCTGGATCGAGTTTGCCGCCCTCGGCCATGTTGAAATACATGCTCGGTTGTTCGGTCGAAACGTCGCCCGCGCAGCCACCAAGCGCCAACAATGCGACGATCGCAGCCCACGCACGCATGATTCAGGTTCCCCAGGGTTTTCCGGGCGGTTGTTGCATGCCAACCGTGGCTGAATGGTGAAGGATTGCCAGGATTCTGGCCGCAATTCCGCCGAGGTAGGGAGCGCTCTACCTCGTGACAGTATGGATGCCGCACTCGGTCTTGGACCGGCCACGCCAGCGGCCCGCGCGTGCATCCTCCTCCTCAGAGGTCCGGGTGGTGCAGGGCATGCATCCCACCGACAGAAAGCCCGAGGCCAGCAGCGGATGCGGCGGCAGCTTGCTTTCCGCGTAAATCTTCTCGATCGCTTCGCGCGAGACATTGGCGAAGGGATTGAACTTCAACCGAATACCGTCGTCCTCGACGACCGGAATGGCGGTGCGCAAGCCTCCCTGGAAGCGCTTGCGCCCATTGATCCACGCACCAAAAGGCGCCAGCGCGCGCCTCAGCGGCTCGACCTTGCGGATGCGGCAGCAGGCGTCAGGATCGGAGAACCACAATTCGCGATCGGGGTCCTCGCGGCGCAGCGTCTCCTGCTCCGGCTTGATGGAACGGACGTCGCGCAGACCGAGCGCAGCGACCAGCGTGTCGCGATAGGCAAGCGTCTCCTCGAACAGCCAGCCGGTGTCGAGAAAGATGACGGGAATCGCGGGATCGACGTCGGCCATCACCTTGAGCAGGGCGGCAAATTCGGTGCCGAATGACGACACCAGCGCAAGCCGCTCGCGGCCGACGATCCTTACCGCAGCCTGGATCACCTCCAGCGGCGTGGCATGCTCCAGCACGCGATCGAGTTCAGCAGCAGCCGGCAAGACGGGCGAACTTTCGGCGTATTCGGCAAGCACTGGCTGCGCGATCTCGCTCACTGGCCGGCACTCTCCGAATGCCGCTGCTGCATGCGCCGGTTGAGCGCAGTGACGCGGCCGTCTCCGGTCGGCTGATAAAACACCGAGTAGCGCTTTGCGGTGACGGCAAAGGCCTCGGCATCTGCCTGCTTCTTCACCTGAAAGGCGTCGAAGCCCGCGCGCAGCATGAACATGAACTGGTCGCGCAGCACCTGCCCCGTGGCGCGCAATTCGCCGTCATAGCCGTGACGCTCGCGCAACAGCCGCGCCTGGCTATAGGCGCGGCCGTCACGGAAGGTCGGAAACACGAGAGCGACCGCCGCGAGACGGTCGAGGAACGGCACCAGATCGTCCACGTCGCGATTGTTGGGCCAGATCACTCCCACCTTTCCCGAACGCGTCAACAAGGCTTCGGGGTCTTCCAGAAGTCGCGTCGCAGTGATCAGCACCGCGCCGTCGCCGGGCAGTTCAGCGCCGTCGGGAACGTGGACGAAGATATCGGTGGCAATCTTTCCGTTCTTAACGAGTTGCATAGACCCGCTCCCTGAAGGGTTCGACGCCGAGCCGTTTCACCGTGTCGACGAATAGTTCGTCGGGGCGTTCGCGCAGCGCCAGATAAGCTTCGACAATATCCTCGACCACGTCGGCGACATCGCCATACCGCACCGCGGGCCCGATCAAGGCGCCGAGCTCGGCATTTTCGTCGGCACGCCCGCCGATCGTGATCTGGTAGAATTCCTCGCCGTTCTTCTCGACACCGAGAATGCCGATGTGGCCGACATGATGGTGGCCGCAGGCGTTGATGCAGCCGGAGATATTGATGTGCAGGCGGCCGATCAGCTCGGCGGTGTCGTGATTGGCAAAGCGCCGGGTCAATTCCTGCGCGATCGGAATCGAACGCGCATTGGCAAGGGAGCAATAGTCCAGCCCCGGGCAGGCGATGATGTCGGAGACCAGATTGACGTTCGGCGTCGCCAGCCCGATCTTGTCGAGCGCCTTCCACAACGCCGGCAGGTCGCGCCTGGCGACATGCGGCAGCGCGAGGTTCTGCTCGTGCCCGACCCGGATTTCGCCGAACGAATATTTGTCGGCGAGGTCGGCAATCGCATCCATCTGGTCGGCGGTGGCGTCACCGGGCGGTCCGCCCACCGGCTTGAGCGACACGGTCACGATGGCGTAGCCCTGAACCTTGTGGGTGAACACCGAATTCCTGCGCCACCGCTCGAACAGCGGGTCGCGCGCCGCCTGCTTCAGTTCGTCAGGCATGTGCGGCAGCTTCTCGTAGCGCGGATAGGTGAAGCGCGAACGGATTTCCTCGATGACCGAATCATCCAGCGTCAGCGCGCGGTCGCCCATCGCGCGCCACTCTTCCTCGACCTCGGCTGCGAATTTCTCGACGCCGAGTTCGTGCACCAGTATCTTGATGCGTGCCTTGTAGATGTTGTCGCGGCGGCCGTACTGATTGTAGACGCGCAGGATCGCCTCGACATAGCTCAACAGATCGCGGCCGTGAACGAACGGCTTGATCGTCTTGCCGATGAAGGGCGTGCGGCCCAGTCCGCCGCCGACCAGCACCTCGAAACCGGTCTCGCCTTGCGCATTCCTGTGCAGGCGCAGGCCGATATCGTGAATCTTGATCGCGGCGCGATCCTGTGCGGAAGCGGTGATCGCGAATTTGAATTTGCGCGGCAGGAACGAGAATTCCGGATGCAGCGTGGTGTATTGCCGCAACAGCTCCGACCAGATGCGCGGGTCCTCGATTTCACCGGGTGCAACGCCCGCCCACTGATCGGATGTGACGTTGCGCGTGTTGTTGCCCGATGTCTGCATGGCGTGAATGCCGACCTCGGCAAGATCGGCGAGCGCGTCCGGCAATTCGGCGAGCTTGATCCAGTTGAACTGGATGTTCTGCCGCGTGGTGAAATGTCCGTAGCCGCGGTCATAGCGTCGCGCCACATGCGCCAGCCGCCGCAACTGGTTCGAGGACAGCGTGCCGTAGGGGATTGCGACGCGGAACATGTAGGCGTGCAGTTGCAGATAGACGCCGTTCTGCAATCGCAGCATCTTGAATTCGTCTTCGGTGAGTTCACCGGACAAGCGTCGCCTCACCTGATCGCGAAATTCCTCAACCCGTTCGTTGATCAGCGTGCGGTCGAGTTCGTCATAAGCGTACATGATGAATTGACCTCAAGCGGGAACCGAAAGATCGATGGTGACCCCGCGCGAGCGGATGTATTCGCGCAAATTCCCCGGATCGATCTTGCCGCCATCCCTGATTTCGACAGGCGCGATATAGGCACCGACCGCACCGAGATCGTCGGCCACGGATTCGGCCAGCAGTGCCCGCGCTTCGTCCGCGTTGCGCACGATCGCCGCATCCGACAGGTCGGTCGACCAGTTCTTTGCCGCGGTACGATAGATCACGGCGCCATCGAAGGTGCGGTTGGCGGTGATCATCGACGGGCCGGTGATCCTGATTTTTTGTTCGAGCGGAGATGTCATTCGGCGGCGACCTGAAAGTAAGAGGCGAGTTGGGCGAGTTGGGCATGGCGCGATGGTGCGGCATGCGCGACCACATCGCCGATGATGAGAATGGCGGGACCGCCGTCGATCTTCGAGACAAGTTCGGGCAATCCGTCGAGCGTGCCGATCGCGGCCTTTGCATCGCTGCGCGTGACGCGGGCGAACACGCCGACCGGCGTCTGTGGCGAACGACCCGCGGCAAGCAGGCCGGACCGCACCGACAGCGCCGCGGTCATGCCCATATAGACGACGATCGTCATCCTAGTGTCGGTCAGGTTGGACCAGTCGACGGCTTCCGCGTCCCTGGCCTTGTGCGCGGTGAGAAACGTGATGCGCAGCGCCTCGTGGCGATAGGTCAGCGGCACTTCGAATTGCGCGGCTGCCCCCAGCCCTGCGGTGATTCCGGGGATGACCGAATAGACGACCCCGGCTCCCCGCAAAGCCTCGATCTCCTCACCGCCGCGGCCGAAGATGAAGGGATCGCCGCCCTTGAGCCGCACCGCGCGCTGTCCGGATTTCGCGGCTTCGATCAGCAGGCGGTTGATCGCTTCCTGGCCGATGCCGGGCTTGCCGACGCGGCGGCCGACCGGAACGCGCGTCGCATCGCGACGCGCGCGATCGAGAATTTCCGGAGCCACCAGCTCATCGTAGAAAACGATGTCGGCGTCCTGCAGCGCGCGCAACGCCTTGACCGTTAGCAGGTCGGGGTCCCCTGGGCCCGCGCCAACCAGCGTCACGCTGCCCTCTGCGCGGCCCGACGCGAGCGCGCCGGCAAAGCCTGCAGCATCGTCGATATTTCTCAACGCCGCTTCAGCCTCATCCGCACGCCCCGAAAGGACCAGTTCGCCGATCGGGCCGTCGATCAGACGCTCCCAGAAGCGGCGGCGCACGGCAAATTCAGGAATCAGGCCATGGATCGTCTTGCGCCAGCGTCCGATGAAGCCGGCGAGCTCGCCGATGCGAGCGGGCAGCACCGCTTCGATGCGCTCGCGCACACGCCGCGCCACGACTGGCGAGGCACCGCCGGTGCCGACCGCCACCACCACCTCGCCGCGATCGACGATCGCGGGGAAAATGAAAGTCGAGTGTTCGAGATCGTCCATCACGTTCACGGGCAGCCCAAGCGCCTTTGCCCGCGCCGACACCGTCGCAGCCACATCGCCCGCGCCGGCGCAGACGACAGCAATTACTCCGGCAAGATCCGCGGTCAGCGGATCTCCTGCGGCGAACTCGATGCCGGCTGCGTCCTCGACGGCAAGAACGCGTGCGTCATCTTCGCAATCGGTGGCGTACCAGCGAACCCGCGCACCTGCGGAAACAAGCAGGCGAAGTTTTGCCCGTGCCGGATCGCCGGAACCGACGAGCAGCACCACGCCGCTTTGCAGATCAAGAAATACCGGCAGGAATCGCATGCGACACTCGCTTCCCCCACTTGTGGGGTTGACGGAAATTATTTTCCATTTATGTCTCGTTCAAGCCCTTCAAAGAGAAAATTATTTCTTCTCTATTGCAGTGCAACTATAGAATTTTCAACTCCCAAGGCCAAGGGCCGGTAGATGCATCTTCTCGACACCGATCACGAAAGCAACCAGCTCCACCGGGCTTCTCCAATCGATCGGTCCCCGGTCACGCAGATTTCAACAGATGGGCTTTCCCGGGTCCCTCCGATGGACCACCTCGACGCGCTCGAGGCCCAGAGCATCTACATTTTCCGTGAGGCCTTTGCGCGGCTGAAGAAACTCGCGCTGCTGTGGTCGCTGGGCAAGGATTCCAACGTGATGATCTGGCTCGCGCGCAAGGCATTTTTCGGCCGCGTGCCGTTCCCGGCCTTGCATGTCGATACCGGCAAGAAATTTCCGGAAATGTATGCGTTCCGCGATCGCTTCGGCAAGGAATGGGATCTCGATTTGCGGATCGAACCTTGTCCGCCGATCGAGGCGGTCGATGCGACATTGCCGCCAGCCGCACGCTCGGCCGCGCGCAAGACCGAAGGATTGAAGCTCGCACTCGCCAAATACGGTTTCGATGGCCTGATCGCCGGCATTCGCCGCGATGAAGAAGCCACGCGCGCCAAGGAGCGGGTTTTCTCGCCGCGCGGCACCGAAGGCGGATGGGACGTGCGCGATCAGCCCCCCGAATTCTGGGATCAATTCAACGCCTCGCCCCCGCCGGGCGCGCACCTGCGCATTCATCCGATCCTGCATTGGACCGAAGCCGACATCTGGGCCTACACCAGGCGCGAGAACATTCCGATCATTCCACTTTACCTCGCCAGGGACGGCAAACGTTATCGTTCGCTCGGCGACGCCGACATCACTTTCCCCGTAGCTTCTACCGCCTCCAGCATCGAGGAGATTCTGCTCGAGCTCGAGCGCACGAAGGTGCCGGAGCGGGCCGGGCGCGCACTCGATCACGAAACCGAAGACGCCTTCGAGCGCCTTCGCGTCGCCGGCTACCTCTGATGAAACTGGTTTGAGCATCGCCATGAACATGATCGTTCCCGCCGCGATATCGGCAACGCCAAACGGCACCACGCGCGGCCAGGTGCGCATCGTCATCGTCGGTCATGTCGATCACGGCAAATCGACGCTTGTGGGCCGTCTCCTGCATGAGACCGGCAGTCTGCCGGAAGGCAAGCTCGAGATGCTGAAAATCGTCAGCGCAAGGCGCGGCATGCCGTTCGAGTGGTCGTTCCTGCTCGATGCGCTGCAGACCGAACGCGACCAGGGCATCACCATCGACACCACGCAGATCCGATTCCGCACCGGCTCGCGCGAGGTGGTATTGATCGACGCCCCCGGCCACGCGGAATTTCTGCGCAACATGATCACCGGCGCCTCACAGGCCGATGGCGCGCTTCTGATCATCGACGCGCTGGAAGGGGTTCGCGACCAGACCCGCCGCCACGGCTATCTCTTGCATCTTCTCGGCGTCAAACAGGTCGCGGTGGTCGTCAACAAGATGGATCGGGTCGATTTCAGCGCGGAGCGCTTTGCCGAGATCCGCGACGAGATCACGTCGCATCTGACCGGCCTCGGCGTCACGCCTCTGGCGGTCATCCCGATTTCGGCACGCGATGGCGACGGCGTTGCCGAGCGCGGCAGGCGGAGCCCGTGGTATCAGGGCCCGACCGTGGTCGAGGCGCTGGACAGGCTCGAACCTGCGCAGCCGCTGGAGCGGCTTGCGCTGCGGCTGCCGGTGCAGGCGATCTACAAATTCGACGACCGCCGAATCGTCGCCGGGCGCATCGAGTCCGGCCATCTTGCTGCCGGCGACGAGATCGTGGTGATGCCCGCTGGAAAGATTGCCAGGATCAAAACCGTCGAGGGCTGGCCGGCGGCAGAAGGCCTGCAGACCGCGGGCCGATCGGTCGGAATTACGCTCGACCGCGAATTGTTCCTCGAACGCGGCGATGTCATCGCCCATGTCGAATCCAGCCCGCGCGACACACGCCGGATTCATGCGCGCATCTTCTGGCTGCACGACAAGGAACTCGCCAAGGGCGATCAAATCCTGGTCCGCCTTGGCACGCGCGAAAGCCGCGCGAGCGTAGTTGCGATCGAGAACGCCGTCGATCCGGGCGAACTCGCAAGCGTCGAGAGCAAATCGATCGCGCGCAATCATGTCGGCGAGATCGATATTTCGCTGGCGCAGCCAATTGCCGCCGATCCATATTCCGCCAATCCGCGCACCGGACGGCTGGTGATCGAAGTCGGCGGCCGCATCGCCGGCGGCGGGCTGGTGCTGTCGGTCGACGCGGGCCAACGTGCCGTCCCCGTCGACATCGTGCCGGTCGAATCGGCGCTGCGGGTGGAGGAACGCTCGGCACGCTATCGCCATAGCGGCGCGGTCGTCTGGCTGACCGGCCTGCCGGCGTCCGGAAAGTCGACGCTCGCGCGGGCGCTGGAACGGCGGCTGTTCGAAAGCGGCGGCTCGCCGGTGCTGCTCGACGGCGACACGCTGCGCGCCGGGCTCAACGGCGATCTCGGCTTCTCGCCGCCTGATCGCAGCGAAAATATTCGCCGGCTTGCCGAAGTCGCGACCCATCTCGCGCGCAACGGTCACATCGCGATAGTGGCGGCAGTCTCCCCGTCGCGCGAAGACCGCGCCAACGCGCGCCGCATCGCCGATACTGCGTTCCGCGAGATCTACGTCGCAACGCCGGCCGATGTCTGCGAGAGCCGCGATCCCAAGGGCCACTATGCCAAGGCGCGCGGGGGAACTCTTGCCGCCTTTACAGGCATCGGCAACGATTACCAGCCGCCGCTTTCGAGCGAGCTCGCGCTCGACACTTCGACGCGCTCCATCAGCGAAGCGATCGAGGAGATCGAGCGGATGCTGAGCAGGAGCGGCGTCCTTTTCGACGAAGTGGTTGATCTGGCGGCCAATATCTAAATCCTCGTCCGCCGCCTTAATCGGCGATTGAAGGGCTTTTCTTGAGGCCGGCTTTGGCGCTAAAAGGCGCTTCGACGCCGCGCCCGACGGCGCCTTTTTTGCCTTGTAATTCCTGAAAACCGCGCTTTAGCCGCACGTTTCACGTGAGAAATTCCATCATGAATCGCATTGATGCCCATGGATTGAAGATTGCCCCCGTTCTATTTGATTTCATTGCCAGGGAGGCCAGCCCGACCACCGGAATTAAACCCGACGCGTTTTGGGCGGGGCTCGCCGCCATCGTGGCGGATCTCGCACCGAAAAATCGCGAGTTGCTCGCCTTTCGCGACAAGCTGCAGTCAAAGATCGACGGCTGGCATCGCGCCAACAAGGGCAAGCCGGTCGACCTCAACGCCTACACCGCCTTCCTGAAGGAGATCGGCTATCTGCTGCCGGAACCGGCTACCGAACCGGTCGAAACCGCTGATATCGATGAGGAGATCGGCAGGATCTGCGGACCACAGCTCGTCGTACCGCTGACCAACGCGCGCTATGCATTGAACGCCGCCAACGCGCGCTGGGGCAGCCTTTACGATGCGTTCTACGGCACCGACGCGATTCCCCACGACGCAACCGAAAGCGGCAGGGGTTTCAACAAGGCGCGCGGCGACAAGGTGGTCGCCAAGGCCAAGACCTTTCTTGATTCAGCCGTTCCGCTCGCCGCCGGCAGCCACAGCGATGTGACCTCCTACAGCGTCGTTTCCGGCCAGCTCGCGGTCAAGCTGAAGGGCGGCACCACCACCGCGCTGAAATCGAACGCGCAATTTGCCGGCTATCGCGGCGATGCGGCGGCGCCTTCGGCCATTCTCCTGGTCAACAACGACCTGCATATCGAACTCAAGATCGACCGCGGCCACATGATCGGCAAGGACGATCCCGCCGGCGTCGCCGACATGATCCTGGAGGCCGCCGTCAGCACGATCCTCGACATGGAGGACAGCGTGGCAACGGTGGACGCAGAGGACAAGGTGCTGGTCTATCGCAACACGCTCGGCTTGATGAACGGTACCCTTTCGGCCGATTTCGAGAAGGGCGGCAAGACGCTCAAGCGCGCGCTCAATCCCGACCGCGTTTACACGACGGCGGATGGCAAGGAACTCAGGCTGCACGGCCGCAGCCTTTTGCTGATGCGCAATGTCGGCCACCACATGTTCACCGATGCGGTGCTCGATTCTGCGGGTGAGGAAATTCCTGAAGGGATGCTCGACGCCGCCGTGACCGGGCTTCTCGCCATCCATGACCTGAAGGGTAGTTCGAAGGTCCGCAACAGCCGCACCGGTTCGGTTTATATCGTCAAACCGAAGATGCACGGCCCCGACGAAGTCGCATTGACCTGCGAACTGTTTGCCAGGGTCGAGAAGATGCTCTCGTTACCGGAAAATACGCTCAAGGTCGGTATCATGGACGAGGAGCGCCGCACCACCGTCAACCTGAAGGCCTGCATCCAGCAGGCATCCAGGCGCATCGTTTTCATCAATACGGGTTTCCTCGATCGCACCGGCGATGAGATCCACACCTCGATGGAAGCCGGCCCCATGATCCGCAAGAACGACATGAAATCGCAACCATGGATCAAGGCCTACGAGGACTGGAACGTCGATATCGGCCTGATCGACGGCCTGCCCGGCCATGCCCAGATCGGCAAGGGCATGTGGGCTGCTCCCGACAAGATGGCGGATATGCTGGCGCAGAAGATCGCGCATCCGCAGGCCGGAGCCTCCACGGCGTGGGTACCGTCGCCGACCGCAGCGACCCTGCATGCGCTGCATTACCACCAGGTCAACGTACCGGCACGGCAAAAGGAACTCGCCAAGGGCGGTCCGCGCGCAAAGCTTTCCGACATTCTCACCATCCCGGTGTCGAAGTCGAACTGGGCGCCCGACGATGTGCGGCAGGAGATCGACAACAACTGCCAGGGGATCCTCGGCTATGTCGTGCGCTGGATCGATCAGGGCGTGGGATGCTCCAAGGTGCCCGACATCCACGACGTCGGGCTGATGGAAGACCGCGCCACCTTGCGCATATCGAGCCAGCACCTGGCGAACTGGCTGCATCAGGGCGTCGTCACCAGGGAACAGGTGATGGATTCGCTCAAGCGCATGGCGGTCGTGGTCGACGGCCAGAACAAGGGCGATCCGCTGTATCGGCCGATGGCGCCCGGTTTCGACGGTGTCGCATTCAAGGCGGCCTGCGATCTGGTCTTCAAGGGCCGCGAGCAACCGAATGGCTACACCGAATACATCCTCACGGCGCGGCGTCGCGAGGCCAAGGCGGCGGGGTGAGGAGGCTACGGGCTGAACGAAACAGGGTTCGGGGAACGATTGAATCCCGCAATCGTTAGTCGTCTCAATGCCAGAAGGAGACGGCGATGGATTGGAACCGCATCGAAGGCAACTGGAAGCAGTTCAAGGGCTCGGCCAAGGAAAAATGGGGCAAGCTGACCGATGACGACCTCAACGTGATCGAAGGCCGCCGCGAACAACTCGAAGGCAAGCTGCAGCAGCGTTACGGCTTCGCCAAGGACCAGGTTCGCAAGGACGTGGACGACTGGTTCAAGACGCTGAAATAGCTGCTGCTGCTGGATATGACTGAATTCAAGGGAAAAGCCCCGGTTTTCGACCGGGGCTTTTTTTGCCTTGCGCGGGTGATCCGCGCCGCGCCTAAAGCGCGATGAGATCTGGTTGAATCGTCATCGCGCTATGGCGCCTTGATTTCCGAATCATGCTTTTGTCTTACTGCGTCATAACCGACTTATTCCCTGATTCAGAGGAGCTTGCGCAAGCAAGCGTCTCGAAGGACGAGGCCCGGAAACAGGCAACGTGGCCTTCATGGTTAGAGACGGCGCAAGGGCGCCTCCTCACCATGAGGGTCTTATGACGCAGCAAGATCAGAACACCGCGATATATTTGAGCAGTGAAAGCACGCCGAGAATGATGACGATGACGCGTACGATCTGCTTGGCGCGACCGTCGAGCGGCAACAGGTTGATCAGATACAGGATCAGAATGACGACAAGAAAAGTGACCAGCACACCAATAAGCATGAAGATTCCCCCGATACACGCGAGAAGAAGGCCGCACCCCCTCAACGCAGAAGGTCGCTTCTGGTTCCATTGGAGGAACCAGTTTGTCCAATGGCAGCGATTTACTGCGAAGCCACCACCGGAACGCGCCGGTAGTGGGAGCGCACCGACTCCGGGGCCGGCGAAAGCTGCAATGAGGCACCCCGCCGGTCTGCGCCGCGGCCGGCAACCATCAGGGTGTCCCTGCCGGCGACGATATCGCCCCTGCGCAAAGTGGGATCGTCTTCGACCCGGACCGCCGCGAGACCAACCGGATCCTTGCCGTTGCAGGTGCAGCCTGCGACCAGCTCATCGCGATAACGGAACGCGTTCGGCAGTTCCGAATAGGGCTTTCCACCCTCGGTGACGGCGTTTTCGATGTTGCTGCCGAAGACCACCCTGGTTTCGCTTGCCGGGCAAAAACTGTTGCAGGAAGCAGCCTTGGTCTGATTGCCGGACGAAGCAATCGGGAAATAGCGGCCGTCGCAGGCGCGCACGCAATAGGCCTGCGAGCCGCCGGAATACGAGTGGACAGGCCGCTGGCGCTGCAGCACTTCACCTTCCGGAACGCTCATGTTGCCCTCGTTCGCATAGGGCAAGGGGCTCATCGGCGCATGCGGCCGGCCACCTCCAAACCCGCCGAACAGCGCGGAAAAGAAATCTTGGGCCTGCGCTGCGGGAGCCAGCGTCGCCGCGATCGCCATCGCCGCAGCACCCCATCCAAGCTTGGGCAATCGCATGACCATTTGTTCGTCTCCCAGACCGCAGCCTGATTTCAGTATGACGAGGAAGTCGGAAGGTTCATCGCCTGGCGTCCCGATGGCAGCGTCGTCACGACGGAATGCGAACGCGACACGACCGGCCGCACATCCGCGCCTTCAGCCATCGCCCCGGCTTCGACGTGCGGTCCGCTCTTCGGCAGTACCACCACCTTGGTGCCGACATCGACGCGGCCGAAAAGGTCGGTCACGTCTTCGTTGGTGAGCCGGATGCAGCCAGAGGAAACGAACTTGCCGATCGTCGTAGGGTCGTTGGTGCCGTGGATGCGGTATTGGCTGGAGCCGAGGTACATGGCCCTGGCGCCAAGCGGATTGCCTGGACCGCCCGCCATGAAGCGGGGCAGGTAGGGCTGCCGCAAAATCATTTGCGCGGGCGGATGCCAATCCGGCCATTCCGCCTTGCGGCTGATGGTCTGCACGCCGGACCAGGTGAATCCCTCCCGGCCGACACCGACGCCGTAGCGAATGGCGCGGCCCTGCCCGAGCACGTAATAGAGGGCGGTGTTGCCGGTATCTATGATGATCGTGCCCGGCGCCTCGCCGGTATTGAGCGCGACCACTGAACGCTGCAGCCGCCCTGGAAGTACGTAAGGGCGCGCATCATCCGACGTTGCAGGCTGCGGCGGCGCCGTGACCAGATCGTCGGATGGAATGGATGCCTGAGGCGCCGCGACATAACCCAGCACCTGCGCGCTCGCCTGGGTTGAAAGCAGTGCCGATGCAGACGCGACCACCGCTGCGACAACAAGCGCCCGCCGCCTGATGCGACCGGCCGCCGCTGCCGCCCCGAGACGATTGCCCGTGCCTGCGAATGACTGTGTCATGATCTGCCCCGGTGCAATGTGCACGTTCGTGAATACCGATGTGCAACAAACGCTGAAGTGGCAGCGCAGTTCCGGCGCAAAGCGAAGGGATAACCCAACTGTCGATGTCGGATAGTTTCAGAGCGGCGGGATGGAACCTTTACGGGCTTTGCGGGTTTCGTCCGCCTGAGCCTTTTCGCGGGATATCGCCGCTCATCGTTGTTCATGTTCGTCGTAACGCGGGGAGAGCCTGTTGCGTGTCCTGCCCAATGAACGTGCGCAGCCAAACGACGCGGTCGGCACGCCGCTACCTGACAGCGACATCGAACTGCCCCCGGTCATTCGTCGTACCGAACTCGTCGCATTCGCGCTTGTCTCGCTCCTGTTGATTAGCGTCATCGCGGTTCTCTACGTTGCCAAGGCATTCTTCCTGCCGGTCGTCGCAGCCTTCGTAGTCGGCACCATGTTGTCCCCGGCGGCGGGCTTCCTCGAGCGTCATCGCATTCCGCGCGCCTTGTCGGCGGTTCTGATCGTGAGCGCAGTCGGCGCGGGCGTCACGTTCATCATCAGCCTGATCTCCGCGCCGATGATGGAGTGGAGCACGCGGCTTCCGGAGCTTGCCGAGCGATTCAAGGATAAACTGCACATCTTTGACCGGCCTCTGGCGCTGTGGCAGGAGCTTCAGAACATGGTTGGCGGCTCGACCACTTATCCCGCCGTCCCGTTCCAGATGCCGAAAATCGAATGGGTGCAGCCCATGCTGGAATTCCTGTCGCCGACCTTCACCGAATTCCTGCTGTTCTTTGCAACGCTGGTGCTGTTCATCGCGAGCTGGCGCGAGCTGCGCCGCGCCCTGATCCTGACATTCACCGGACACGAATTGCGATTGCGGACCTTGCGCATCATCAACGCCATCGAGGAACATCTCGGCGCTTATCTTTTGACCGTCACCCTGATCAATCTCGCCGTCGGCGCGGCGACCGGCATCATTTGCACCTTTGCCGGCATGCCCAACCCGGCCGGTCTCGGCGCGCTGGCAGCGACATTGAATTTCCTCCCGATCATCGGTCCAGTTGCGATGTTCGTGATCTTGATGGTTGTCGGCCTGATCGCGCTTC
This sequence comes from uncultured Alphaproteobacteria bacterium, assembly GCA_963721935.1. Lineage (GTDB taxonomy): Bacteria > Pseudomonadota > Alphaproteobacteria > Rhizobiales > Xanthobacteraceae > Bradyrhizobium. The sequence goes on along the minus strand of CAVRMY010000030.1, from coordinate 50,649 downwards.
CGACCATCGGATCGGGGCTAGTCGCGCCGATCGCCTTTGTCGGGCTCACCTTCCTCGAGGGCCATTTCGTCACCCCCACCATCATTGGCCGCAGGCTCGAGCTCAATGCACTAGCCGTATTCATTGCCCTCGCATTCTGGACCTGGCTGTGGGGACCGATGGGCGGTTTTCTGTCGTCGCCGCTGCTCATTGTGGGGCTGATTCTGAAGGACCATTTGTATCCCGCGAACGAGCCGAACCTGCCTTAGCCCCGCCGGTGAATTGTGACGGTTTCGTTTTTGGAACTTTTCGAAGGCGGCGGCGTTTGTGGCCAGGGGTCCGATTCCGAAATCGGCACCACCAGGGCATGATCCGGAAAAGCGGAAACCGGCTTTTGCGAAAAGATCGTGCTCAAACAAGGGGATGAGATCGTGATGCGATTCCACTTGATCGCGTCATGATCCAGCTGACTTCGGGAGCTTTTCGATGTCGAGTACAGACGGCGAAACCGGGATGAGAAACCTGACCGACAAAGCAACTTACGAACGCCTTGAGAAGGACGTAGCAGCCGTGAAAAATGATATCACCGCCCTCACCGAACAGATCACCGACGCGATCAACTCGTTCGCAGGCACCGCCCGCAAGCAGGCGCGCCGCGGCTACAAGCAGGCGCGGACCAATGTCGATTCGGCGGTCGACGATCTTTCGGAACGCGGCAGCGCCGTCATGGGCGCGGCCCAGGATGCTGCGACGTTGATCGAGGAAACACTCGAAGACGTCATTGCCGAACGTCCGCTTGCGACCGTTGGGCTGGCGCTGGGCCTGGGTTTCCTGATCGGCCTGACATGGCGTCGCTAGCAAGCCAACGCGGCCAATCTTGAGCGCTGTGCGAGGCGATTACACATTTCTGAATGGCGGGTCGGATGTTTGCGCGCGCGATCGGTGATTTCAAGGAATCGGCCAACACCGCCTTGCGGCTGACGTTGCTGGCGCTATTGGTGGCGATCGCCCTGTTCATCACGGTCTCGTTTCTGTGCGCGGCAGGTTTCGTCTACGTGCTGCAGACTTATGGACCGATCGCGGCCTGTCTGACGGGTGCGGCACTTTTTCTGCTTGTCGCGCTGATTTCAGCCGCGATTTACGTGGCGCGAAAAAACCGGGCACGGGCGCGCGCTGCGGAGGCGACAAAATCCGCACTCCACTCCGCCCTCTCCGATCCCATGCTGGTGTCCGCCGGCATTCAGCTGATCCGCGCCGTCGGCGTAAAGAGGCTGATTCCGATATTGGCGCTGGGCGGATTGGCGCTCGGATTGCTTGCGAGCCGCGGCGCTTCCACCGACCAGGCCCCGGCAGAGTGAGCAAACGTCGCTCGCTCGTACCCGTTAAGCGAAAAACGCGAAAAAAATCTCAGGTCACGCAACGGCCCGGCTGAAGCTGCCTGGCCTCGTCAACCAGCATGCTGACGACGGGCTCGCACGCCACCATCAGCCTGGGATTGCCCGGCTTGGTCACGGAAGGCGCTTGAGGCTTGCCGACGCCGTTGGCGATGGGCACGCGAACAAGGAAGGATCTATCGGAAAAGCCGGCCAGCTGGAGCGCAACGGTTCGCGTTTCTACATGCGATACCGGCGCTTTCATCGCGCGGTCGGCCTTGGCGCCGCGATTGACCGAAATCTCACCATCCAGACTGGATTGGCCGGGCTGCACTTGCGGTTGCACTTGGGAGAGATCATCCCGGCCCAACGCCAGCTGCGCGGCGCCAACCGACAGCGAAAGCGCGATCGCACCCAATATCCCGATCTTGATCCGTGACATTATCTTGCCCGCCGTCGTATCGCTTCAAATCGCCCCGCTACGGCGATCAATGGGAACAACGCGGCGGGAACCACAAGGTTTCGGGGAACTCGCTATCACTTAACCGTGTGTAAAAAAATTGTGGCCCGACAGGAACGACTCCCGTTCGCGCGCGTAATACATGCAGCCGGTTATCCCCCCTGCCCCATTGACCGGCGACGTAGGGCGCGACTGTGGTGATGCCAGTCGCGCCCTGCTTTTTTTCAATTTAATCAGCGCAAAAATGACTTATCCGCCCCACCATCCGCCCCACCTTGGCGATCACTTCCAGCGAATTCGAATTCGCGGCAAGCGATAGTCCTTCAACGACGATCTCGATATTTATTTGGCGGCAAGGTCCGCAGCCTCGTCTCCAGCACACCGCGCGAGGTCGTGGAGACGGCGCTGGCCCATGTGATCGGCGATAAGGCCGAGCAGGCCTACCGCCGCAGCGACGCGCTCGAGAAGCGGCGCAAGCTGATGGAGGCGTGGGCGGCGTACTGCGAGAAGCCCGCCGGCAATGTTGTTCATATCGGGAAACGAAATTAACAGCAATTGTGGCGTCCTAGTTCAGTCGGCGTAAGCTGGCGGAGTTCGCGGACGACCGCGACGAGCAGGACGTGCTACGGTTTCCGCGCGCGTCATGCATCTACGCGGGTCCACGCAATGAAAGCCAAGAAGACAGTTTCCAAACCGACCAAATCGGCCCAGAAGAATATTACCGCTCTCATAAAACAAGCCGCGCAGGCCACCCGTGATGAGGAAGCCGGGCGAGCAGAAGCAGCGGTACGTACACCGAGCTTGTCGTCGGTCAAATCGGAGTATCGCAGGTTTTGCGACTCGACTGGCGGTCCAATCGATATTCATGGATTCGAGGAAGTAACAAAGGCAACCTACGAGGGTCGTTGTAAAGATTTTCCTCTAATTCGCTTCACTCCCATAATTGAGCGTTGGCAGGCGGATGCAACCACCGGTATTCGACACTGGCCGGCGATGGCCTATGCGGTCAATGATTATCGATTTCGACAAAAGGAATTTGAGGGCTACGGCAAACCACCATCTCAGAGCGACATCCGCGAGTTACTTTCAAGAATAGCCAGATCCGCTCGCGAGTTGCACGCTGCCCTTACACAGCTACAAGCGTTCGCGCATCAACTGAGTGACGGCGCTGCTCCACGCGCAATTCCTCATCTCGCTTGGATTGACCGATACATCGCGCAAGCGGCAGCCGGAATAGTTTTGAAGGAACTCGTGGAAGAGCCCACCACTGTTGCGATAGTTTTTTTTGAGCGCACCAAATTTCTAGAGCGGATCATGGGCGTCGACGCCGCTGCGACCGTGGCCACGGATCGCCTCGACACTGCCTTACTGAAACGGCCGTCGAAAACTCCGGATATTCGGGGCCTTCGTCGGCTTGTATCGATGACAAATCCGATTTGGACGAGCCTGACCGGCCGACCGCCCAGCACAAACAAGGTGAACAAAAGTGGCGAAGAAATACCTGACTTCGTGCTCTTCGTTCGGGAAATAGCCGAGATTGCTGGCGGACCAATTCCTAGCTTCAAACAAGTCGTCACCGCGGCAAGGCCCCGCCGCACCCCCCAATAACCTTTTTCATTTCTACCAATCGGGGGTGTGACGGCCGACGCTGCCCGCGCCTAACTGTCCTTGCCCGCGATTGATCGATGGGCACAGATTGAAAGGACGGGCATGAATGACCTAAACGATTCAATCCAGCGCGAGGGCCTCTCAATACCAGAGGCCTGCGAAGTTGCCGGTGTCGGCAGAACGGGACTTTATGCGGCCATCGCCGCTGGCGACCTGATTGCGAGGAAATTCGGCAAGAGGCGGATAATTCTCCGCAGCGATCTGCGCCAATTCCTCGAGAATCTTCCCACAAGCTGATGCAAAAACAAAATCGCCCGGACGGCTCTGCCGGCCGCCCGGGGTCTGGGTCTCACATCCTAAGCAGCAGGAGAAGACATGAGTTCTATAAATCATCGGCGCTCAAAGCGCCAGCCACGCTCCGTTAAAAAGCTGACGGTACGGATTGGCGGCACCAACGGCACCATCCTTGTATTTCGTGACCGCCTCGCACTGGCGCTGCTTTTCTTGATAGAAGCGGATAAAGCCGGCTTCGCGCCTTCTTACTGGCCACACGAGGTGTGGTCGCAGTGCATTCCGATGCTTCGGGAAGAAGGCGTAGGGATCGAAACTTTACTTGAGCGGACCGATGGTCTGCGTGGTCGTTACATCCTGCGCTGCCCTGGAAATAATCGATCGCGAGGACGACGAATGAGCAGCGCGACATCCCTACCGGTCGTTATCGCGCAGTGGTCGCGCAATGCTCGTGATACGATCATGGTCAGGATCGACCGCTACAACGGCAACTCGGTCGTCGACATCCGCATATGGTGGACATCGGCGGCCGGGGAACCGAGGCCGGGGCCAAAGGGCATTACCATGTCCGTTCGCCACCTGCCTGCGCTTGCCTGTGCGCTCGCCAAGGCAGAAGCCACCGCGCGTCAGCTGGGCCTGCTCACCGAACCAGACGACGCCTGAGCGTGTCTGGGAGACCACCGGTGAGGTTCACCTCGCCGGCGGCGCGCGCCCGATCCTTCAGTCCACCACCACGACCAGACGGGGCTTACTGCCCTGAGCGGATGGGCTATGGCAGTAGCAACCAAATTTCGCGACCGCCCCCATGCTCGGATCTATTCGGCATGGTTGGAATTACCTGCATGGCGCGAAGCCTCACTCGCCGCGCGCGGTCTGCTTGTTGAAATGCTTGCTCGATACCGGCCCGGCGACAACGGCAGGCTCGAATGGTCCGTACGCCGCGTAGCTGAAGTTCTCCGAGTTTCGAAGTCGACGGCGTCTGCAGTATTGACCGAACTGGAAACGATCGGCTGGATCGTGGTGATGCGAGCAGGCAGTTTTTCGCGAAAGGGTCGTGCATCGCTTTATGCGCTCGCCATGTTCACCAACGATGTGACCGGTGAGCCAGCAACTCGCACCTTCGAAAGGTGGCAACCAGACGGGAGCCGCCCGCTTGGCTCTAGGTGCCGGGTATCGAGACAGATGCGTAAAAGTCCGCTCAGAGGTACAGGATAGTCTGCCCCGAGATAAGAAGCTGTCCGCCCCGGGGGACACTCCGGCTCGATCGCAGAGGCTGCTTCCCCGGAATGAGTGGCCATGAAAATTGTGTAATCGCAGGCGCTTTGAATTGCTCGCGACCCCGCCGACTGCGCCATAAGATCGGGGTGCGACACAGCTAATATAATATATACTTCCTTCCGACCTTAGCCGACAGGCAGCGCGGTACGCCAAGATGTACGAGGAGCAGGGCCCCGACGACATGAAGTCGGAGTTTCCCTCCTGCATCGACGAGTGCTTCTACTCCTCGCTCGAGGGCGCCTATTTCAAGCGCGAGATGACCAAGGCGCGCGACGACAAGCGGATCGGCCTGCCGGTGCCGTACGATCCCTCCAGGCTGGTCAGCACCTTCTGGGACATCGGCATGGACGAGAATTGCGCGGTGCGGCACCGGCTGATCGATTTCTACCGGAATTCCGGCGGGGGCCTTTCCGCAAGCACCGCCTCGAATGGTGCCGGTGGGATATCGGCGGGGTGCAGTGGAAATGAACAGGAGAGTTCGATCCATGATCGAGGGAATCAGCGCGGTCACACTGGCCACCCACGAAATGCCACGAGGCGTCCGATTCTACCGCGCACTGGGGTTTGAGGTTCTGCATGGCGGCGAAGAGTCGTCATTCACCAGCTTTCGAGCAGGGACGAGCTATCTCAATCTCATCCTCCAGCCTGCCAAGCGGGGCTGGTCCTGGTGGGGGCGGGTAATCTTTTACGTTGCCGATGTTGACGCACTTTACGACCGCGTGCTCGGAGCGGGATAGCAGCCAGCTACCGTGCCCCGCGATGCCGAATGGGGTGAGCGTTTCTTCCACCTAATTGACCCCGACGGCCACGAACTCAGTTTCGCTCGGCCTTTGCTCCCGGTTTCCGTCCAATAGCAACACGCGCGGCCTGCCGGAAAGGCTTGGCGTAGACCGGCGGCACTTGCCTCACGTCGTGGTCGAGGGCGAGCAGATCGCGGGTCACATTGTGCGTTCCCATGCCTGCCTCTATCCCGAGGCCTGCCTCTATCCCGATCAGGCATGGCCGCATATTCGCGAGCCGCGACACAATTCTGTGCGAGCCACCTTCTCGCGCAGCACGATCTCTCCTCGGGCGTCGAGGCCAACTAGGTGCAGTGTGTTCTTGCCCGGATCGATACCAATGTGACGACGGCGGTGTCAAACTTGCGTGGCATGGCGTGGTTCCTTCTCCTGACTGCCCCACAAGCATGCTCGCTGGTTGGGCGGGAGGGCGGCCGGTCCATCCCATTCTGAGACGTTGAGCGTCTTATTTTACGGTCCATCGTCGCTGCTGGTGGTGTGCAAGGGCGGCGGCGCGACGGCAGCTTTGCCGCTCGCGCCGAAAGGCGATCTTGACGACATACTGAGCCGGGTCCAACGTTGAAGCCGAAGTATCTCCGCCGGGGCGACAACGCCCCATTACGAACCCGGCTTCATGTTGCTGCCGCGCGATCTTGGAGAACTTCCATGCATCTGCCTTTTGGTGTTCTCGCAATCTACGGTGCTCTGTTAGTTTGGGCGGCCCTGCTTGTCCTCGACCTGAAGCGGATTTCGTTCGGACGGTTTTTGGGATTCGGTATCGCCCTCATGCTTGTGCTGAACGTGCGGTATCTAATTGAGGGCGCGGCCAACTCGATCGCGTTCTTCATCGGCATCTATGACGTCCTCGACAATCTTGGAGTTGCCAGCTCGCAAAGCGCTCCGGCCCTCGCGAAATGTCCTGATAACGCATGCACGGTGTGGGGCGGCTACTATCTCAACCATCCATCCTGGGGCGTGGCGTTCTATGAGCGGTTCGCGAACGGTGGTCAGCTCCGCAACGATCTTCTTTACGGACACATCCTCTTCAATTCCGTGACTTTTGTTCTGATGCACGTTCAGCTTTTTCGCCCGGGCAACGGAAGCAATCCGGCCCAGCATCGAATGATCGGCCGCGTCGCGTTCACAACGCTGACGATCAGCACGATCTGCGCCGTTTGGCTTGCCTCCGAGCACGGCCCCGTTGTTGAATATGGCGGTAATCTTTCCAGGTTCGGCTTTTGGTTTATGTCGATGTGCGTCTACGGATGCGCCGTCATGGGAGTTCTTAATATTCGTAAGGGCGACAGCGCTGCCCACCGCGTATGGATGATCCGCTTCGTGGGGTCGATGTGGGGCTCATTCTGGCTATTCCGCGTGATGCTGTTTGTGTTGGGACCGTTGCTTCGAAATGTCGAGGCCGGCGCACTGTTGATTTGCATCTGGTTCTCCGCGCCGCTCGGCATCTTGATTGCCGAGTTCTTTCGCAGGCGCTTGGACCAGCGGGCGAACCTTTCAGGGGTTACAACGGGCACCGGGCAAGCCTTCGCCACGCGATGAGCCCGAATGAGCAACGTCAGGTGAGGGGCATGAAGCCGCAAGCGATCGTTTCCGGTCCTTCGACACTGCCGGACAATGCTGCTGTGGCCTGACGGTTTGCTTCACCTGATGGGCCGCGACGAAGAAGGCACGCTCGCCAATCTGAAGTCGCTCCGCTCGCGATCGAGGTGATTTCGGCGTTTGGCACAAATGCGAAATCCCGAACCCATCCGGTGATGTCCGAATTCAGGGGATGAAACTTTCAACATTGTGCCACCAGCTTCATTAGGCTGATTTCGCGCCGAGGACCTGTATCGCACACGTTCTTGGGCCGCGAGATTGCCCTTCCTTTGTGCTAGTGTAAGTGGGTAGATAAACTTTGGCCTTGGCCTCGGGGGTGACATGAGGCGGCGCGATTTCATCACCCTTGTCGGTGGCGTGACGGCCTCTCGGCCGCTGGTTGCGCGTGCTCAGCAGCTGGTGATGCCAGTGATCGGGCTCATCGACAGTGATGCGCCGGACGTAAACGCGGGCCTGTTGCGCTCGTTCCGCCAAGGCCTCAAAGAAGCCGGCTATGTTGAGGGCAAGGACGTGCGGATCGAATATCGGTGGTCTTATGGCCAATACGATCGAGTACAGCAATTGGCCGCCGATCTCGTTCGCCACCAAGTAACGGTAATAACCACGATTGATGGAAGTGCGTCGGCACTCGCTGCAAAGGCGGCAACCAGCACAATTCCAGTCGTCTTCAGGATCGGCGCCGACCCGGTCGCGCTCGGACTTGTCGTGAGCTTGAACCGGCCGAGCGGCAACGTCACTGGCGTGACCAGTATGGCCGTCGAGCTCGGGCCGAAACGGCTGGAGGCACTGCACGAGCTCGTCCCGACTGCCAGCGCCTTCGCCTTTCTCGCCAATCCGTCAAGTCCTTTTGCGGAGACCTTGTCGAAAGACGTGCAGGCATCAGCGGAAATCCTCGGGCTGCGCATCCATGTCCTGCATGCCAGCACCGAGGACGACTTAAAATCAGTCTTTGCAAGGGTGCTCCAACTAAGTGTAGGCGGAATCGTCATCGGCAGCGATGTGTTCTTCAATTCCCGGAGCACAGAGCTTGCTGCACTGACGGTCCGTCATGCAATCCCCGCGGCCTACCAATATCGCGAGTTCGTCGCCGCTGGCGGGCTAATGAGTTACGGAGGAAGTCGTGAGGAGTCTTACCGTTTGGCTGGTGCCTACACTGGCCGGGTCCTCAAGGGAGAGAAGCCAGCCGACCTACCGGTCCAGCAGTCCACGAAAGTTGAGCTTTTCATCAATCTCAGAACCGCCAAGGCGCTCGGCATCAGGGTGCCGATCTCGCTGATCGGCCGCGCCGACGAGGTGATCGAGTGAGAGGGCGATGTCCGGGTCTGGCACCAAACGGACATGGTGCGATGTCCGAATTGAGTCCGCTTTCAGGGGCAAAGCGAAGGTCTGATTTACGGGCCGTCAGGGCAGCTTTTGAGACCCAACGCGGACATAGGGAGGGCGTTCAACGACCTGCGCCTGAACTCACACCCAGCCACTTTCCAGTGTGTTATGTTGAGCCGGCACGATGCCTTGTCCTGAGCCTCGGAGGAGACTATGAGACAGCGCTCCAAAGCAGGCGGCAAGCCAGTTAAAACGCGGCTTCGCAAAGAGAGCAACGCGTCAAAGGCCGTGCGACCTCGGAGTTCGTCCGCCCAGGAAAAAATTATCGCGCGGCTTACTCGCGAGTGTGATGCGGCCTCGGAACAGCTGTTCGCCGCGTCCGAGGTTCTCAAAATCATCAGCTCCTCGCCCGGGGAGCTGGAGCCGGTATTTCAGGCAATTCTGGAAAATGCAACTCGCATCTGCGAGGCCAAGTTCGGTTCGCTATTCCGCATCGACGGCGAGGTGGTCCAATTTGCGGCAGGAGTTGGCACACCGCCGGAACTCGCCGAATTCTACAAGCGGCCCGGGCCGTTTCAAATGACACCGGGTAGCATGCTCGATCGAGTCATCCAAGCTAAGCGGGTGATACACACCGCCGACTACGCCAGCGAAGCCGTCCCAGGCTCGGCAGCTAAATTCGGCGGCGCGCGATCTACCGTTTGCGTGCCAATGCTTAAAGACAATGTTCTGGTCGGCGCTATATTCGTCTACCGTCAAGAAGTACGGGCTTTCGCCGAGAAGCAGATCGAGCTGGTGCAGACCTTCGCCGACCAGGCAGTGATCGCGATCGAGAACGCGCGGCTGCTCAACGAAACGAAAGAGTCACTGGAACAGCAGACCGCTACGTCGGAGGTACTGCAGGTCATCAACTCTTCGCCCGGCGATCTGAAGCCGGTGTTCGATGCCATGCTCGACAAGGCGATGCGGCTGTGTGAGGCCTCATTCGGCGGCCTAGCGGTTCCTGATGGCGAACTGGCCCGATGGGTTGCTTCGCGTGGCGTCCCTGAAGCGTTTGACGACTGGCTGGCACACCGGAAATTCCGGCTTTCGTCGCTGCTCGGCCCCTCGTTTCGGGACCGATCTCTCCTTCATGTTCTCGATGTGAAGGAGACCGAGGGCTATCGGAAACGGATTCCCTCCCTCGTCGCCACGGTCGAGCTGGGCGGCGCCCGCACATGTCTACTGGTGCCGTTGGTCAAAGATGGCGCACTCGCCGGAGTCATTGTGCTCTACCGCCAGGAGGTGCGCCCGTTTTCGGACAAGCAGATCGGCTTGCTGCAGAATTTTGCGGCGCAGGCTGTGATCGCGATCGAGAATACGAGGTTGCTCAAAGAGCTGCGCCAGCGCACTGACGATCTATCAGAATCGCTCCAGCAGCAAACGGCAACGGCCGACGTTCTCAAGGTCATCAGCCGTTCGGCATTCGATCTGGATGCTGTGCTCATTACGTTGACTGAATCGGCCACGGCCCTTTGTGAATCCGCTTCGGGCATTATTTATCGCCGCGTCGGCGACGTGTATCGTTACGCAGCAAGCACCATGGAAGTCGACTCGGCCTATCGCGAGTACGAGCAACGCACCGACATTGAAGCAGGTCGCGGTACGCTTATCGGACGGGTGGCGCTCGAAAGGCGCACGGTTCAAATTACCGATGCCTGGAACGACCCAGAATACATGGAGCAAGAGTCGGCGCGGCTGGGCGGCGGTGTGCGTGCAATGCTGGGAGTTCCCCTTATCCATCATGGAGAGCCGATAGGCGCCTTTGCTCTGGCGCGCAAAGACCCTATTCCTTTTTCGCAGCGCCAAGTCGATCTCGTCACGACCTTCGCCGACCAAGCGGTGATCGCCATCCAAAATGTGAGGCTATTCGACGAAGTGCAGGCTCGCACCAAAGAGTTAGCCGCTTCGCTCGATGACCTTCGCACCGCGCAAGGTCGCCTGATCCAGACGGAGAAACTGGCCTCGCTGGGCCAGCTCACCGCCGGGATCGCGCATGAGATCAAGAACCCGCTAAATTTCGTCAACAATTTTTCAGCGCTGTCGACGGAATTGACCGATGAACTGAATGACATCCTCAAGTCCGCCGCGTTGGGCGAAAAAATGCGGGCAGAAGTCGATGAATTGACACGCTTGCTCAAGGATAACCTCGAAAAGGTGGTCCAGCACGGCAAGCGCGCCGACTCCATCGTCAAGAACATGCTGCTGCACTCGCGCGAGGGCTCTGGCGAGCGCCGATCCGCCGACATCAACGCGCTGGTCGGGGAAAGTCTCAACCTTGCCTATCACGGTGCACGGGCGGAGAAGGCTGGCTTTAGTATAACACTGAAGCACGACCTAGATCCCGAGGCGGGCGCGGTTGACCTGTACCCGCAGGAGATCACCCGAGCGTTGCTAAACCTGATTTCCAACGGCTTCTATGCCGCGACCAGGCGCAAGGTCGAAACACTCGATGACACGTTTGAGCCGGTCCTCAGCGCCGCCACCAGAAACCTTGGCAAGACAATCGAAATCCGGATTCGCGACAACGGCACCGGCATCGCGCCAGAGGTGAGAGAAAAGATTTTCAATCCCTTCTTCACCACTAAGCCGACCGGAGAAGGGACAGGGCTCGGACTTTCGATGACCCATGACATCATTGTCAAGCAACATGGCGGCAGGATCGACGTCGAAACTGAGCCTGGCGCATTTACCGAGTTCATCATCACTCTCCGGCGCGACAACGGTGCTGCCCTTGGACAGAAGCCGGAATGACTGCTGTTGGCACCTTTCGGACATGCCGCCGCAGTCGCCTCATGTCTGTTGTTGGGGGAAGAACGGACCTAACTCGGACGCGCCGGGAGGTCCGAGTTTGACCTAGGCCGTGTGAAAACTCAAAATTCCGAAGCTCGACGAGAATTATATTCTTGCGTTCGACTTCGAAATTGAATGGGCTTGCAATGCGGGCGCCTCAACCAGCCTAGTGGATCGCGTCTAACATTTGAATCCGGGAGGGGATTCCCCGGGACCTGAATGCATGCGAGTTTGGCGCATGCGAACCGGAATTTCCATTACTCTCAGGCCTGCCGACCGCCGCCGTCTGAAGGCGCTGGCGCGGGACCGCAACACCCCGCACAAGCATGTCTGGCGGGCAGAGATAGTCCTGTTGAGCGCGGACGGTGTTGGCACCAATGAAATCATGCGCCGGACCGGCAAGTCGAAAACCTGTGTGTGGCGCTGGCAGGAACGCTTCATGGAGGCAGGTTACGACAGCCTCCTGCACGATAAGACGCGCCCCTCGCGCATCCCGCCGCTGGGGTCGGGCATCACTGAACGCGTCGTGACGCTCACCCAGACTGCCCCGCCCAGCGAGGCGACCCACTGGACCTCCGCCATGATGGCGAAGGTCGTCGGCATCAGCGCGAGTTCCGTCCAACGAATTTGGCGCGCGCACGGCCTGCAGCCGCACCGGGTGAAACAGTTCAAACTCTCCACCGACCCGCGCTTCGTCGACAAGCTGCGCGACGTTGTCGGTCTCTATGTTGATCCGCCCGCCCATGCCGTCGTCCTCTCGGTCGATGAAAAGAGCAGATCCAAGCGCTCGACCGCACCCAGCCCGGCTTGCCAATGAAGAAGGGCCGCGCCGGGACGATGACCCACGACTACAAGCGTCATGGCACGACGACATTGTTCGCGGCCCTCAACGTCCTCGACGGCACCGTCATCGGCCGCAATATGCAGCGCCACCGGCACCAGGAGTTCATCCGCTTCCTCAACGCCGTCGAGACGCAGGTGCCGGCGCGAAAGCAAATCCACGCCATCGTCGACAACTACGCCACTCACAGACACCCGAAGGTGCGCCAATGGTTGACCCGGCATCCCCGCTGGACATTCCACTTCACGCCCACATCGGCGTCCTGGCTCAACGCCGTCGAGGGCTTCTTCGCCAAGCTCACAAAGAGGCGATTGAAACGCGGCATCTTCCTATCGGTCTTCGACTTGCAGGCAGCAATCAATCGCTTCGTCATCGAATACAACGCCGAACCGAAACCCTTCACATGGACTGCCGATCCCGACAAAATTATCCAAGCCGTCAGACGCGGGCACCAAGTGTTAGATTCCATCCACTAGAACGACCGACTTGTTCTATCGCGATCGAGCGTCCTCGCGTTTTCACACAGCCAAGACCCACAGCGGACATTCGGCGCGCAGGACGAGGCTTACTCGAATGTGAAGATACGCTTCCAGTCATTCTTCATGCTGATCACCGTCCAGCCGTCCTTCTTCGCTTCATCGTAAAGCGCCTGAGTGAATGTACCTACCTTCGTGTCCGGAAGTCCTTGGGCGGGTCCATAAGCGTATTCGCGTTGTGCATCGTCGTGTAGAACGATCATCGACAGCCTCGCGCCATCGCCGCCCTTGGTGTATTCCAGCATCTGCCGATCTCCGGTCGAGTTGCCAAATGCTACGTTCGGACGCCGACCAATCTCCAAGTGAATGCCCTCAGGCTTTCCAGCATTGTTGTCATTCAGCATGAGCTTCGGTTCTTTGATCAAGATTGGCTTGCCATCCTTGGCGTAGCCGTACTTCGTATTCAGCGCAGAACCGATAACCTGCTCGGTTGGGATGCCATACACCTGCTGCGAATACACGCGCACGAAGTCCTGACCGAAGCCGGTGACGATGAAGGTCTTATACCCGTTCGCGCGAAGGTAGCTCATCGCTTCCAGCATGGGTTGGTAGGTGAGTTCGGTATAGGGCCGCTTCCAGCGCGGGTCTTTGGCGGTGGCAAGCCACTTCTTCACTTCGGCGTCGAACTCGTCCGTCGTCATGCCAGTCAGCGTGGCAACAATAATCTTTTCGAGGTCCGGCAGAGCCAACTTGGCTATCGCCTCTCGATTACCGGAAAGCACGGTCTTGAACGGCTCCAGCTTCTTCAGCTCCCGTTTCTCGGCCGCCAACACAGGTACCCGGTCTAGGCAATACATCATTTGGCTATACACAGGGTGCTCGACCCAAAGCGTGCCGTCCTGATCAAACGTGGCAATGCGTTCCTCAGGTGGCACGAATTTCGGACTTCCTTGCTCAGTGGTGGCTCGCACGAAGTCGATGATCGCCTGCTTCGCCGGTCCGTCGTTCCACGAACTCAGCGCGCTCGCCGGGGCCTGCGCCTGCACAGCAGTAGGAAGGAGTTGGGGCAACGCCGGCGCTGCGGCTAATGTCGCGAGCAGCACCCGGCGGCTGATGCTAGAGAACGTCATCTTCGGTTCCTTCCGACACCAGCGGCGCGATGTGTTCTGATGGAAATGCGCTTCTTGCTGACATGCGGCTCTCCCGTTTTGGCTGCTCTTATATTTTTCTTCCGAACGAATGCCATGAACGCATTGCGCTAGATCAAGCCAACGCCAGAAACATTCAGACACAAAATGGGTTGATTTGCATCAATTCATGCTCTCGATCTGTATGATCCGAGTAACGCTTTGTGGCAGCAACGCGAGGATGTGAAGCATGAGTACCTCACGAAAAATTCGGGTCTGTCTGTCGGCGTCGTTTGCCGCCATGACGTTAGCTGCGGCGCCCGCGCTCGCTCAGGCGCCGGCGAGTAAGCCCAACATCCTCTTCATCATGGCCGACGACATCGGCTGGATGCAGGTGCAGGCCTACGCCGATGGCATGGGCGTCGGGGAAACACCCAACATCGACCGCCTCGCGAAAGAGGGTGCAAGGTTCGTGGACTATGTCGCCATGCAAAGCTGCACGTCGGGACGCAACGCGTTCTTCACCGGCATGTATCCGCTGCGCACCGGCATGATCCCGCCGCAACTCCCCGGCAGCCCGACCTATCTGAAACCGGGCACCCCGGCGGTCGCAGTGTTCTTGCGCGATCTCGGCTACAACACCGGCCAGTTCGGCAAGAACCACCTGGGTGACCACACGGACGCCCTGCCGACGGCGCACGGCTTCCAGGAGTACTGGGGCTACCTGTACCATCTGGACGCCATGCAGCAGGCGAGCTTCCCCGACATCAATAGTTCGCCGACCGTGCAGGGTATCGCACCGCCGTGCAAGAACACGCCGGTCCCCGGTCTCTCTGATCCTCCCGGTGCCGTCGATCCTCAGACGACCCTTTGCCTGATGCCTCCGCGGCCGATCATCGCGTGCAAATCCTCCGACGGCTCGGCAAAGAACCAGACCTGCAACGACGAGGGACCGCTGACACTGGATCGCTCGCGAACCGTGGACGAGGAGATCTCGGCCAAGGTCATCGACTACCTGGACCGCAACGACCCGAAAAAGACGAACAAGCCCTTCTTCGTCTGGTACAACCCGGCACGCATGCACATCACCACGATGCTGTCTCCGAAGTATGAAGCCATGCTGGGCGTGAAGGGCGGCAAAGATTGGGGCATCCAGGAAGCCGGTATGAAGCAGCTCGACGACAACATCGGCGAGGTGTTCAAAAAGCTCGAAACCATGGGCCAGATGGACAACACCATCGTCGTCTTCACCACCGACAACGGCGCCGAGGCAATTACCTTCCCAGACGGCGGCGTCACGCCGTTCAAGGGCCAGAAGGGCGAGCCTTGGGAAGGCGGCTATCGCTCGCCCATGCTCATCCGCTGGCCGGGGCATATTCAGCCGGGCCAGCGCAAGGACCAACTGTTCGCCGCCCTCGACTGGCTGCCCACGCTGGTGGAGATCGCCGGAGGCCCAAAGGGCGACGCGCTCAAGAAGCAGATCGAGGCCGGCCAATACCCCGGCATCGTCAAGACTACGCTCGATGGTGTCAACCAGATCGACTATCTGACAGGCAAGTCCGACAAGTCGGCTCGGGATTTCTTCTACTACTTCGCCGGTGCGACGCCCGCAGCGGTGCGCTACAAGAACTGGAAGATGTACTACAACATCCCCCAAGGTGGGGCGACGGGCTGGCTCTTGCCTCTCGTTGAGCTTCACTGGACCGGGGTGCAAAACATCAAGCGCGACCCATTCGAACAGGCAGTGGGCCTCGACCCGAAGACCGCCACGGGCCTGGGCGGCGCACTGGCGGCTCCGAGCACCGCCTACGTTTACGACTGGAACATGCTGCCCCTTGGTCAGGAACTTTGGCTGAAATGGTTCGAGACGCTTGCAGCGTTCCCGCCGATGCAGGCACCGGCTAGCTACAACCTCACGCAGGTTATGGAGCAGATCAAGAACAGCAAGGGTCATCCGAGCGATTAGCCCGGTGAAGCGAGCATGGTGTGATGGGAGCGGTCGGTCCAAAGCGGGCCGGCCGCGTTTTACATCAGCGAGCTTTCCATTGTTCCCGACGAAGCCGCATCTCGGAGACGTGGAGAAGTTCCAACAGCCTGGTTTCCGGGCCTATCAGCAGCAAGCCGAGAAGATTGTCATCACGCAAGGTCCGCCGCCGACGATCTAATACGAGTGAGGCGTGACTTCCGAAATTGGCACAAAGCCGACATGGCACGATGTCCGACTTGAGTCCGTTACGCGCTCCAAACCGGACATTGATTAGCCGCCGCGCGCTAAAAGAACGACTATCGCACCGATCACTCGAACGGCGAGATGATGGACCGCTAGCCACGCCAAAGTGACCCGCTGGGGCGATAGATCCCATGCGCACTGAAGCTGAAAATCAAACAAATCACAGGCGAACAATGACGAACGCGAGATCCGGCGGCGCGGGCGATGTGGAGCCGCCACCAAGAGCCGCACGCTGTTTGCTGGCCCCTGTAGTGGCGCTGGTGCGTTTAATTTTGAAGAGGCTGCCCACCTACCATCATGACCCGGGAACGAACCAGCGGCACGCCCGGCGATGAAAAACTACAGTCGACGCCGGTGACTTATGCGCAACAACAAAATCGGAGCGGTTTCGGAAAATCGATTGTCAGGCTGCGAACTCATCGAGCAGCGCCTTTGCCTGCTTCAAGTCGAGCGTATTGAAGCCTTCGGTGAACCAGCCGTAGATCGGCGCGAGAAGATCGTGGGCCTCGTCCCGCTTCCCCTGATCACGCCAGAGCCGCGCCATGCTCGTCGCCGCGCGCAGCTCCCAGGACTTTGCCTGCTGCGCCCGCGCAACCGCTAGCGCGCGCTCGAAATAGGCTTGCGCTTTCGTCGCATCCGGCTCCGGCGACTTCAACGCAATTTCGCCGGCCACGCGATGGACTTCGGCCTCGCACCATTTTTCCTTGGTTGTTTCCGCCGCTGTCATCGCTTCGCCAATGCAGCGCCAAGCCTCCTCGAATTGCCCAAGCTCCGCATGAGCGCGGGCCAAGTGCGGCAAATAGAGTGGCAACAAAATGTTGCTCCCGTTGTCCGACAGGCAGCAATCCCGGAGATCAACATTTCGGTCGCGTCCGAAGCCCTGCCGGTCAGGGCCAATACGCTACCCTGGTTCATCATTCCGGCCGCCTTCCAGAACGGGGAACCCTTTTCTTCGGCCAGAGCGACAAGCTCTTGGGCCTGCGCGGCTGCCGCGGCGTGATTGCCACAGAGGGTATATGGTGCCGGACGCATGGGACAAAGCGTACATCAGCGTGGCGGCTTGACCGATCTCTCGCGCATCCTTGAGCGCGTCATCAGCATCTCTGAGCGCGGCCTCGGGATAGCCAAGCAACCACAGAGCCCACGACCGAAAGGATAAGATTGCCACCCCAACGTCTTGGCCAAATCGCGTCGCCAGCGGACGATGCTCGGCAGGATCGTAAAGCGCGATCGCCTGATCCAAGTGCCCCCGGCCGGCCGCGATGTCCCCCGTAAACAGCAAGGAAGTTCCCATGAGGCGATGCCCAATCATGAGTGGGACTGTCGCCCTTTGCTTCTCCGCCAGCGCCAGGAACTGCGCCGCGAGATCGCGCATGACATCGCCATTGAAGGCCACAAAGTTCGCGACCCAGAAGCCGTAGAGGACCGAGAACAACAGCAACGGGTCTTCGGGAGGCTCTCCCAGCGCTTCAGCTTGCTCGATCAGCAAGCGGGCCTGCTCCGCAGCCGCCTTGGTTTCCGCGGCGGCATAGCCTTTGACATGGATGAGTGGGGTGATGAGCGCGACCTGAAGCTTGATCTGCTCGCGACGCAGCGCCGGCGTGCCGGGCAAGGTCGCGATCTGCTCGAGCGCGCGAGTGAGCTGGGCCGCGGCTTCGACCAGCGCCGAGCGCGCGAGCGACCGCTGTCCCGCCTTGCCCCATAGGCCCGCGGCCTTCTCGATCAGCCCAGCCTCGGTGCAGTGACGCGCCAGCATCTCCGGCTGGCTCTCGGCGATCTCGGCGAATTGGCTTTCGATGGCTTCGGCGATCCGGGCGTGAAGCGCGCGTCTCGGCTCGCGCAGCAGCGTGCCATAGGCCGCGTCCTGCACCAGCGCATGCTTGAACAGGTAGCTCGCCTGCGGCGGCACGCCCTGCCGGAACAGCAAGCCTGCCTGAATGAGACGGTCGAGCGCCGATCCCAGCTCCGCCTCGGACTTGCGCGCCACCGACGCCAGCAGCGCATGGGAGAACTCCCGCCCGATCGCCGACCCGATCTGCGCCACCTCCTTGGCGGGGCCGAGCCGGTCGAGCCGCGCCATCAGCGAGGCGTGCAAGCTTGCCGGCACCGCCAGGGCCGGAGACGGAACCGCCGCGACCGTGCGCCGGGCCGCGCCCTCGCTCTCCGCCTCCAGCACCGCCTTCGTCATCTCCTCCACGAACAGGGGAATGCCGTCGGTGCGCTCGACGATCTCCGCCAGCACATCCGCCGGCAGCGCCTTGTTCCCGGCCAGGCGCGCGATAATGGCGGCCGCTTCACGCTCCCCAAGCCGGTTGAGCGTCAGGCTCGTCACATGCGACTGTCCCACCCAGGGCGCGTTGAACTCGGGACGGAACGTGACGATCAGCAGCACCGGAAGAGTTTTAATCCGGTCCACGGTCCGGCCGAGCACTTCCAGGCTCGTCGGATCGACCCAATGCGCATCCTCGAAGATCATCAGCACCGGTTGCTGGCGGGCCAACCCCGCGAGTTGCGACGTCAGCGCTTCCAGCGTTCTTTGCCTGCGCTGCTCCGGGGCCAGCTCAAGCGCGGGATAGCGCCCATCATTTGGCGAGCGACAGCATCTCGGCGAAGAGTGCGGCATCCTGGGTCGAGGTCGAGGTCTGGGCGAGAACCGCATCAAGCTTGTCGAGCTTCGCTTGCGGTTTGTCGTCGTGCGCCAGTCCGGCGGCGCGTTCCATCTGGCCGATGATCGGATAGAATGCGCTGTCGGTGTGCTGCGGCGAGCAGAAATAGCGCAAGCGCGTGTGCGGTTCGCCGGAGAGGCGTTCCAGAAGCGCGGCCGTGAGCCGCGATTTGCCGATGCCTGCCTCGCCGGAGAGCAGCACCACCTGGCCTTCACCCCTCTTTGCCCTCGACCAGCGCCGAAGCAGCAATTCGAGTTCTTCTTCCCGTCCGACCAGCGCGGTCAGACCCGACGTGTGCAGTGCCTCGAAGCGGCCTTCCGCCGAACTCGCCCGCAGCGCCGCCCAGGCTCGCACCGGCCCGGCGATGCCCTTGAGGTCTTTCGCCCCGAGGTCCTCGAGTTCAAAGAGATTGCCGAGCAGCCTCCGGGTTCCTTCGGCGATCACGACCATGTTCGGCTCGGCCAGCGCTTGCAGGCGCGCCGCCAGGTTCGGCGTGTCGCCGACGACGCCTGCTCCTGGGCGGCACCCGATGCCGATCAGATCGCCGACCACGACAAGCCCGGTCGCAATGCCGATACGCACCTGCAGGGGTGAGCCGGCAGCGGTCGAGAGCTTCGGCACCGCCTCGGCCAGCGCAAGCCCGGCGAGCACGGCGCGTTCGGCGTCATGCTCGTGGGCCTGGGGATAGCCGAAATAAGCCAGCACCCCGTCTCCCATATACTTGGCGACGAACCCCCCGGCCTTGGTGATCTGCTCGGCGCAGCTACGGTGATAGGCACCGACGATCTCGCGCATGTCCTCGGGGTCAAGGCGAGCCGAGAGCGCGGTCGAGCCAACGAGGTCGACAAACATGACCGTGAGCTGGCGGCGCTCAGCAGCGTCTTGGGGCTTCGGCTCGGTCGATGGCGGCAACGGCGTGGCGCTCGGGACGGCACCGCTGAGGTCGGCGATCGCCGCCAGCATCTTCCGCCGATGTCCAAGCAGGACGCCCAGCGCTGTCAGATCGGCATCGGTCAAATGCCGCAGGACGGAGACGTTGATCCCATTCTCGTCAAAGCGCTGGGTGTATTGGCCCAGACCGAGACTGGCCAGCCATTTCGCAATCTGCTGCATCGCCGCCCCTTGGGGATTTATCGTGGCCTAACCGCGCTGTCGAACCAGTCGAAAAAGAGTTTATTCGACAGTTTCGCTTCTGAGTAGACGGCTGGACTAAACATCCATAGCAGAGGCGCTTAGGCGGCCCGCCGATAAGGTCGCGAACCTCAGCGAGTTTGGCGGTACTTCGCCCGGCCATCGCCCATTTGATTTCGCCCATCGCGCCATAGGTGCCGAGCAGATGTTCGGCCACCAGCCGGCCGGTAAAGCCGGACGCTCCATAGACGATGAGGTCGAAGGTGCGCGAGAGCGCTTGTTCGGCGTTGGCCATGATGGTGTCCTTCTTCGTTGCGGGAGATTGCCGCGATCGGGCTCAATGGAACGTCGATAACGGGGGCCTGTAAATTCCGCGAGAACCGGCAGGAAAACCCAATAATCATAGAGCGGCGGCATCCGGTGGCGCGCCTGCGTGCCGATGCTAGCGGTGACGGACACCTTCAGGTCGGTCATGCTCACCGGCGCGTAGACGCCTCGGCAATCTGGCATCGTGCTTGGCTTCTAAAAACGGCAACGGAATGGGCGAGGTTGCGCCGATGCCGCGGGGGCGGCCGCGCGGAGGGTCAGTTCAATCAACCGAGTAACATTTCTGCTGATGGCAAGCACCTCAATAACTGGACGCCCCGGAAGGGGGGCTGCCCCCGTGGAAATTTCCGCAAAAAAGGTTCAGGGTTCCCAAATGTCCGGATCGGTTACTGCACAATCGCTGATACGCGGCGCGGTCTATTCGCTTGAGCATTGCGGCGTGCTGCTCGGCGACGCCAAGGTGCTTTACGAAAATGGCTCCTACGCCACGGCGCTGGCAGTGGGAGCATTCGCCCGCGAAGAGCTAGGGCGCTGGAGGATGCTGCTTAAATTGCGCAAGCAGGTCCTCGACGGAGCCAGCCTCGCGGTCGAAGATGTCAGGGAAGCCTGCAACGACCACGTCCGCAAGCAGGAATCCGGCATGACGAGTCTGACCATGCGTGCCGACAACGAGTTCGGCCTCGGCAAGATGCTGCAAAACCGCATGACGGCTCCGCTCGGCAGTAAGGAACGCAAAGAGGCTGATAACCAAATCGACAAAATCGACCAAATAAAATCGAAGCGTACCCCAGATGACCGGCACCGCCTGCGGATGAAGGCGCTTTACGTGGACATCCTATCCGAGGACCAGTGGAACCGGCCAGCGCAGGAAATATCGCAAACCGATGCTTACGAGTTTCTCGCCGACGCTATTAACGATTATGGGTTGCAACGGTCGCAACGGTACGTCCATCTGGAACTCCTAAAGCCCGATGATCCGGAATTACATGACGCGCTAGTGGCGTGGTCAGATCGACCTGAGCTGCCGCACGTCGAGCATCCGTCTTATCCACGCCAGAGCAATCCGATAGGGCTCTGCGTAGGGCCTTCGCCTGAGAAGGATTGGCTCCAAAAAGCCGGATACTTGCCTTCTTAAACACCCGAAGCCTCGGCCGCTGAGAACAGCCGGACCGCTAGCCACGCCAAAGTGATCCGCTAGAGCGATAGACCTCATGCGCGAGAAGCTGAAAATCGAGTAAATCACAGGCGTACAATGACGAACGCGAGATACGGCGGCGCTAGAGTTGCGGTGCGCCGACCAAGAGCCGGACACTGTTTGCTGGGCCCGCTGTCGGCGCTGGTGCGATTAAAGTTGAAGAGGCTGCCCACACACCTACCATCTGGGGGAAACGAACTAGCAGGCGCGCCCGGCGATGTGAGCCAAGTATCGCGCCGGGCGAACCGCACAGTGGCGGACGTAGCCAACTATTTGGTTTGCCTTGCTGGCGGAGGACGCCAGCGGCATAGAGCTTCCAGCACGCTGAAAACAGCGGCGAGAGTTTCAAGGTCGCGCCCCGCTCTCGTTTTCGATAAGGTCCAGCGCGTTGAATCAGCGCATAATCAGCCCGCCGTCGCGTAAACGCCCACGTTCCGTTCGGGATAGCTCTCGTATACGTGCTCGAACACCGCGGAGCACTTCTGCCGATACAGGTCGGGCGTGTAGGCTCGCGGGAGCCCTGAATCCAAGGCGTCCTCGATGGCGAGCTTGAGCTGAGATCGAGCAGCCGCTTTCTGACGCCAGTTCAGAACCAGCAACTGCTTGAGCCGGTTGAGCAGTTCGCGGGCGACCTTCTTGACCTCGGCGCGTTCCTCGGTGGTCAACTCTGGTGCCGGACGGGTGAGGATGTCGAAGATGACCAGTTCCTCTTCGGTCATGTTCTCGCGGACGTGCCGCTGCTGCTCCTCGCTCAGGTTGCGGCTGAGCTTCACCAGCTCTTCGAACAGCTCCTCGATGCTGCGGCTACCGGCATTGTAGCTCTCGATCAGCGCCTCGAATTTCTCGGCAAAGTCGGCGCGGGTGTGATTGAGATCGATCAGCTTCTCTAATTGTGCGCGGATGGCGGCCTTCAGAACCTCCAGATCGGTGTTCTTGCGCTTGGATTCGCGAAACCGCTTGGCAAGCGCCTCGAAGTCGATCTTCGACAGGTCGAGCGCAGGCGGCCCTTGCTCGCGGATGGACATGCCAGTGATGGATTCGTCGAGCAAGGTATTGATATCGCCCATCACCTCCGAGATATCTGCCGGGTTCGGATTGAGCTTGGCGCGGATCGCGTCGGCGATCGTACCAATGCAAGCGACCCGGCCGGCGAACGCCAGCGCCGCCGGATCGGGTTTGACCGCGCGATAGAGCGTAGCCACCAGCCTGTCGTGCCCCAAGAAGTCGCGCCGCACCGGGTCCGGCGAGATCAGGACATTGAGAGCGTCTTCGATGCGCTGCAATCGCTCCAAGCTGCCCGCGGAAAGTTTCTCGATGTCCGCGAGTACCACCTGATGCTGGGTGCAGAACGCCGCCGCGTCGTCCACGGCCTTCCGCAGCTCCTCGACCAACTTCTGTTTGTCTTGGACCGGATTCTTGCCGCCCCTGCCTGCGCCGTAGATCGCCAGTGCCTTCTCCAGCGAAGCGAAGACATTGGCGTAATCCACGATCACGCCGCTGTGCTTGCCGGGGAAGACGCGGTTGGCGCGCGCGATGGTCTGCATCAGCGTGTGATTGCGCATCGGCTTGTCGAGATAGACCGTGGAGCAGCTCGGAGCGTCGAAGCCGGTCAGCCACATGGCACAGACGAAAACCAGCCGCAGCGGGTCCGTGGTGTCCTTGAACTTCTCGTCGAGCGGCGGCTGAGACTCGTTCATTCGCTTGCGGTGCGGCTCGATGTCCAGCCCGAGCGCGTTCATCTGCGCAATCTCGTTCTGACCGGGCGAGACGATCAGCGCCATGTCGGTGGTCGTGAGCACGTTCAGTCGCGCGGATAGCTCGGCCTTCTGGTCGGCAGACAGCTCCGTGTCGTGCAAGCTCGCTCTGCACGCGGACCTTCTCCACATCCCAATGCTTCTTGACCTTGTCGTGCATCCTGAGTGCGGTGGCCTTGTCGATCGACACCACCATTGCCTTGCCGACGAAGCCGCGCCCGAGGAAATGCCGAACGATGTCCTGCGCCACTGTCTCTAGCCGGTCGTCGCGGGTCAGGATGTGGTACTGCCGGCTTAGCTCCCGTTCGAGCTTTGCTTCCTGTTCCGGGTCGAGTTCCGCCGCCTCGATCAGGTCGTAGATGTTCTCGTTCAAGTCCGGATTGACGAGCTGCAGTTCCGGCGTGCGGTTCTCGTAGAATAGCGGCACCGTCGCACCGTCCTCGACCGACTGCTGGAAGTCGTAGATCGAGACGTAATCGCCGAATACCTCCTTGGTGCGCTCCTCGCCGGCAATCAGCGGCGTGCCGGTAAAGGCTAGGAAGAGTGCCTTGGGCAGCGCCGCGCGCATGTTCAGCGCCAGCGTGTCGTACTGGCTGCGGTGCGCCTCGTCGGTCAGCACGATCACGTCGGGCCGATCACAGAGCATCTCCGGCGTCTGGAATTTGTGGATGAGGGTGAAGACATAGCGGTGGTTGCCGCGCAGCAGTTCACGCAGGTGGGCGCCACTTGCGGCGTGGCATTGGTCGCCCTCGGCCTCGCTGACTGCACCGGCAGCCTTGAAGGTCTTGGCGATCTGGTCGTCCAATTCGACGCGATCAGTGACCACCACGAAGGTCCAGTTGCCCGTCACCCTGCGCAGTACCTTCTGCGCAAAGAACACCATCGAGAAGCTCTTGCCGCTGCCCTGGGTCTGCCAGAACACGCCCGCGCGGCCATGGCCCCGCTGGCGGGCTTCGAGCATCGAGGCAATGGCGTTGTTTACGCCGAGGAACTGGTGGTTCTGCCCGAGCACCTTCACCAGCCCCGCTTTGTGCTCGGAGAACAGCGTGAAGTTTTCGACCAAGTCGAGCAGGCGCGTACGATCGCAGGTGCCGCGCAGCATCACCTCCAGCGACACCCGGCGCGGCTCATCCTCGCGCGCGATGCGTTTCCACTCGAAAAAGCGCTCCCAATCAGCGGTGAGTGAACCAACGCGGCTGTCGGTGCCGTTGGAGGCGATCAGAAGCGCGTTGAACCAGAACAGCGCCGGGATCTGCTCCTTGTAATGGGTGAGGTTTTCATCGAAGGCGGCGCGGGCGGGCACGCCGGGCTTCTTCAGTTCGATCACCACCAAAGGCAAACCATTGACGAAGCCGACCAAGTCCGGTCGGCAGGTGTAGAGCGCGCCTGTCACGCTGAATTGATTGACCAGCAGGAAGTCGTTGTTCTCCGGTTGCTCCCAGTCCACTACGCGCAGCCGCTCGGTCTTCTGACCGCCATGTTCGCGGTCGGGCACCGAGACCCGGATGCCCTCCTTGAGCAACAGATAGATTTCGCGGTTGGCTGCCTCCAAGCTCATGGCCGAGCGGTCGCGGGTCAGTTCGTCCAAAGCGGCGGCGATCGCCTCGGGCGGCAGCGTGGGGTTGAGCCGTACGAGCGCCGCGCGCAGCCTTGACGCCAGTACGACCTCGCCCTTGGTCTCGCGACCGAGCGTGCCGCCCGCGCCGAAGGTCTCTTCCAGAGCCGACACCGTTTGCCAGCCGAGCGTCGCGAATAACCCGATGGCGGGCTGCTCGACCAACTGGTCCTCGGTATAGCCGTGAGGGCTCATCGCTCAGGCGGCCTCCACGTCGATCTGCCCGGATAGCAGGCGCGGCAGCAGGAGGTCGCGGGTCTGGCGGAGGTTCTGGATTTGGCGTTGGAGCGCGAGCGCCTGCTCGGCCATCGCGGCGGCAGTGTCCTCGAAACAGCGTACCAAATTTGGCGGTGGTTGAAGGAAGTCGATGGTCTTGAAAACGGCGCGACTGATTTCTTTGAAAGTCGCTCCTGATGCCATGCGTTGAAACGTCGGCACGTTTTCTGTCAGCCAGTGGTAGAGGAAAAAGAGCGGGACACGCTTGTTTGGCAGACAGGTGATGAAGCCTTGATTGGCGCAGGCTTCTTTGGTGTTGATGGCGATCGCGCCGATGGTGGCGCGGCTTGTGAGCATCACACTGCGCGCTGGAAACAAGCGCGCGGAACTTTCGGCCAGCCCAAGCTTGGTGATGTGGTCGCTAGAATCGTCCATGAACATCGTGCCAGCTCCGGTGAGGTCGCTGGGTGAGAACCACTGGATTGTCCCGCCTTCCCAATATTTGTCCTCCTTTCGTGATGGCGTGCCACCGCCGGAAATCTCGAACGAGTCCGCGACGGTCTTCACCTCCCAGCCTTTGGGGATGTCGCCGAGCGGCGAGGCGACGCGCGGGAGCTTTTCATGGCCGGGGAAGCGGAAGTGGACGAACCACTCGCGGTAGAGGGCGCGGGCCATCGCCTCCAAAATCCGGATGCGGCGCTGACTGTTCTCGATCAGCTCGTCGTAGGCCGACAGGATGCCAGCGATGCGACGCTGCGCTGGGAGTGTGGGGACTTGAATCTCAGTTTCGTTGAGAATTGTCAGCGTTAAGAACTTTGTCGCGGCACCGGTTGAAAAACTGCGGAACTCAGACAGCTTGGGCCGGAGTGCGTAGTAAAGAAACTTCGTGTTTAGCACTTCTGTATCACGCGACTTAATGACGTATGTCCGTTGATAGGCGTCAAACTTTCCGTGGAAGTATTTCAGCGGAAAAATGCCGTTGGCATTGTTGCCAGCCAGTAGCACGCACTCTGCGTCGAAGACTATAAGTGCTCGTCCGCAGATGTTTCCTGTGAGCAGGTAAAGAATGGGTAGTCGCCAGTGGGGACGGCGGCATTCGAGTCGAGCTTGCCCGTCTTGAGCGTAACCAGTTCTCCAAGCTTGCCTGTTCGCCACTCGGTCATCATCCTCACGCCTCCAGAATCTGCGCCACGTTGCCGGCGATGGTTTGTTCAAGCTCGCGCGCTTGGGCGTTGAGGGTTTCCAGTTCCTCGTTCAGCGTTTCGAGTTGTTCCTTGAAGTCCTCGTCGCTCACCGCCTCGCCCGGCGCGACGCCCACGTAGCGGCCGGGGTTGAGCGACCAGCCTTGCGCATCAATTTCCTTGAGCGTGGCGGCGCGGCACAGGCCGGCCACGTCGGCATATTTTGGTTTCTTGCCGAAGATTTCTTCGAGCTTCGCGCTGGCCTCATCGCCGCCGAGAGTGAAGTCGGGATCTTCGCCGCGATAGAGTCGCACGAGGTTGGCGAGGAAGCCGATCTGCGCCGGCGTCCATTCGCGGTGCGCGCGGTCGATCTGCCGGTAGATGTGACGGGCGTCGATGAACAGCACGGTGTCGGCGCGCGCCGTCTTGCGCCTTGCCCCGGTCGAGGAACCACAGCGTGCACGGCAGCGTCACCGTGTAGAACATGTTCGGGCCGACCGCGACCATCACGTCCACGGCCCTGGCCTCGATCAGCTTCTGCCGCATCTCCTGCTCGGAGGAGCGGGCGTCAGAAGCGGAGTTGGCCATGACGAACCCGGCGCGGCCCTTGGCGTTGAGCGCCGAATAGAAGAGCTGAATCCAGAGGTAGTTGGCGTTGTCGGTGCGCGGCAGGCCGAACGGGAAGCGCCGGCCGGCCCGACCGAGTCCTTCAGCCGCTCCTTGTCCACGGCGTTGACGTTGAACGGCGGATTGGCGAGGACGAAGTCGAACTGGCCGGTCGCGCTTGTGCGGGTCGTCGTAATAGCTGTTGACGTTGCCGCCATGGCGGATGTCGCCTTCGAGGCCGTGGACGGCGAGGTTCAGGCGGCAGAGCCGGCCGGTCTCGTCGGTCTTTTCGACGCCGTGAATGGAAAGTTCGGCGGCGGGATTTTTCTTGTGCTCCGACACGAACCGCGCGCGACTGCACGAACATGCCGCCCGAGCCGCACGCCGGGTCGAGGATGCGCCCGTGATACGGCTCGATCATCTCGGTGAGCAGGCGGACGATGCCGCTCGGGGTGTAGAACTCGCCGCCCTTCTGCCCCTCGGTGCGGGCGAACTCGCCGAGGAAGTATTCGTAGATGCGCCCGAAGGCGTCGTAGTCCACGCTGGCGGGAATCTCGGAGACCTTCTTCAGCAGCTCCTTGAGCAGCGTGCTGGTGAAGAGGTTGTAGGTCTTGGGCAGCACGCCGGCGAGCTGCGGATTGTGCTTCTCGATGTCCCGCATCGCCGCGTTGACCTTGCCGCCGATGTCCTCGGCCTCGGGCCGGTTCAGCAGGTACTCGAACCGCGCCTCGGCGGGCAGATAGAGGATGCCCTCGGCGTGGTAGGCGGCGGGTCGTCCACGCGGCTGCCGCGCCGCGATGACGCGCTCGGCCTTCTCCAGCTTGGCGCGTTGGGCGGCGAAACGGACCTCGGCAAACCGCAGGAAGATCAGGCCGAGGACCGGCGCGGAATATTCCTGAGACTTGAGCCCGGAGTTGGCGCGGAACTGATCGGCGGCGTCCCACAGGCGCTTTTCGAGCGTCGCCGTAGCGGTGTCTTTTTCACTTGGCGCAACCCAGCGCATGAAAATCTGCCCCCCTGGCCGAATGGTTCCGGGCCGTTATGGCCGAACGCAGCCCAGTGCTTGGTTTGCCTTGCTGGCAGACGCCAGGGTGTCGTCAATCCCAGCGACGACTTCAATTCGCAGGTTCGGGCCCGTCTCAGCAGGGTACACCCATCCGACATCTCATCGTGAGACAGAATTCCCGTCTCATGTGGGTTGACACTGGATTTCTGATACATCAATGTCTCGCGGTCTAGAACCAAACGAGACAAGAGGCTGCCATGACCATCATCGGCTACGCGCGGGTCAGCACCACCGATCAGAACCTTGAGATTCAGGAGGTCGCGCTGAAGGAGGCCGGATGCGAGGTCATCCGTTCCGAGAAGCGCAGCGGCGCCAGCACCGCCGGCCGCGCCGAGCTGCAAACGATTTTAGACTTCCTCCGATCAGGCGACGTCCTAATGGTCACCAGGATCGACAGGCTCGCGCGTAGCATCGGCGACCTGCAGGACATTGTCCGCGCGGTGAAGGCGAAGGGTGCCTCGCTCAAGGCCACAGAACAGCCGATCGATACCAGCACTGCTGCCGGCAAAGCCTTCCTCGATATGCTCGGCGTGTTCGCCGAGTTCGAAACCAATCTCCGAAAAGAACGCCAGCTTGAAGGAATCGCCAAGGCGAAGGAAGCCGGAGTTTACAAGGGGCGCCCAGCGTCCATAGACGCAGCGCAGGTACGTCAACTCAAAGCCGATGGTCTTGGCCCTTCCAAGATCGCTAAAGCTCTCGGCATCGGCCGGGCGTCGGTTTACAGGGCGTTGGCAGACGCCTAAACATTTTAAACCATGAGTAAAGCGTTCGACTTCTGCATTCCGACACGGGGAACAAAGGTCCGGCGCCCCAAAGCCAGCCTCAACAGCAACAACAACAGCTTCCGAGCGCCGCCAAAGCCAAAGAAAAACGCGCCGGGTCAAAGCGGCGGGCTTGAGGTCTGCACCGGCGGAGTGAGCGCGGGACCGAAGCGCCGGCCAGCAGTCCTGGACGAGAAGGCCGCCGCCGGTGCGGGTTCCGCGTCGGCTGCTCAAAGTTAACAATCTGTCGGACGGCCGGAACCAATCCCTTTTCCCGCGCATGATTTCCTTATTTCTGTTGCGTCTGGGATTTGCGTGCCATGGGAAACGCCCGCTCCGTCCGATATCGTAGACTGGCCCTGGCCGAGCAGGACAAGGCCAATGCGGACTTGCTTTTTAGGCTCGCAGATGAATGCGATCGGGGAATTCTCTGCACCTCTGAATGGCTTTTTTCGAACCGGCTATACAGCAATGAGCAACCGCGAAACGCCGAAGAGACCAAGGTGCGGGTGCGGCTTGATTGGGACGGGTACAATTGACCGAGGTTGAAAATCCCGCCCCAAACCCGGCCGCCCGGCATGAAGCGAGGCGGCCCCCGGATCGCTTTAAGCCTGCTGACGGTTACGCTTCCAATGCGTGCGGCGCTTCGACCGCTGAAACTCCGGGCCTATCCCTCGGAGAGAGCGACACAAGCAGTTTAAGAATACTTTCGCCCATGGCTCGCCGTTCATGTTTTCCGGTATCGACCAGCAGTCGTCTAAATCCTCATCGAACTGCGCCTTGAAATAGCCCGCCCATGCGATCAATCCGGCGCGCGTCGTGGGACGCGTGAATAGGACTACGTTGGGAACTCTGTAGGAAAGCGGAACAGCCGGCGCGGTGAAATGTTCTCTCCCGACAGATTTTGCTTAGGGAGAAAATACATGTTCGCAAAATATATCACGGCCGCCCTTGCCGGGACAGCGTTGCTGGCGACGGTTGCGTCAGCCCAAACTCCGACAACGACCACCGACCGCGCCAACACGGCAACGACGCTCTCGGATTCCTCGCTGCAGGGCAACTGGCGCGCCTCGAAAGTCGTCGGCCTCGCTGTTTACAATGACAACAATGACAGCGTCGGAACGATCAACGATCTCTTGATGGACAAGAGCGGTAACATCAAGGCGGTTGTGCTCGGTGTCGGCGGCTTCCTGGGTGTTGGCGAGCACCTGGTCGCGGTTCCCTTCGACAAGGTAAAGTTCGTCGATACGCGTGTTCCCTCGACCGCCGCCACAAGCAGCAATAGCCCGGCGTCACCGACCACCACCGGTTCGACCTCGACGAGTACGGGTGCGGCAACGTCGAAATCCATTCCCTGGTATCCCGATCACGCCGTGTTCAACGCGACCAAGGATGAACTGAAGGCGATGCCCGAGTTTAAATATTCGACCTGAGGCAGGGATGGCGATTGCGATTTTGCTTATGGATCAGAGATCATCTCGTGAAGCATCGGGGAATTGATTTTGACGTTGAGGAGAAGCCGCCCTCTTGGTGGCACTGGAAAATCTGTCCGAAGATAGAAGCCAGCCCAACGGTGGTCGGCAATATGAAATTCCAGACGCGGGCGGCCGCGATCGCCGCCTGCATTGTACAGATCGATAGCGGCTTTGACCGACCGGTGGTGGCTCGGAATGGACCCAACCCCCCTGGACAGGGGTATGAAGTGAGCCCGCTCACCTCGTATTCTTGTGCGAAGAGCGCGGGACCGAAGCCCCCTCGGGTCTGAAGGGGAGTCAAAAAGCTGGAGCACGAATGAGCAAGCCCATAGGCAGAAGCGAACCTCCGCCGGACGGCGCCAGGGCGAACAGGCAGCGCCTTGCGCCAGTGGAGCGCCCGGCGATCTTGGGAGAGATCGACAAAAACGCGGCTGATGTCCGTATGAACATGGAGCGGCTCCGGGAGTTAAGACTGGCGAAGGAAGCGCAAGAAGTGCGGACAGAGATCTTAACGGGAAACCAGCCAGCAAAGCCAAAACCGAAAAAGCGATTCAGATAGGCCGCCTCGGTTGGCGACCTCTTTCGTTTGGATAACCCCGCCATGACTCAGGGAAGGCCGCTCGTGCGGGTCCGGGCCGCGGGCTGGCTCCGCGCGACGCACGGGGAACCGGTTTAAGGAGCCCTCTGGGTTCCGCCTCTAGGTTTTCCTGATTGACTTCGCAAATCTTGGATTAGAAGCACATGGTCTATTATCGCCGCCCCGCCATCGGCATTTATCGGTGACTGAGAGTATTGCGCTCCCGCCCGACACAAACGGGGGGTGCATCACATGCCCGATTACCGAGCTTACTCCATCGGAAGCGACGGCAAGATCAGCGGCGTTTCGCCCCTCGATTGCGAGGGAGACGCTGAGGCCATCGAGAAAGCAAAGCGCCTTTCGAGGGACAGCGCATTGAGGTTTGGAACGGACCGCGGCTAGTTGTCGGCCTTCTCGCAGACCCTGAAGAGTAAGGCCGCCTCGGTCGGCGGCCTCTTTCATTTCTGGGCCGGACCGAAGCCCCGCCCATCACCGGCTTGCGCCTGGCCGCGAACTCTTCCTCACTTTACCTTCAGATTTTCCGCTGACATCTTGCCGCGGCTTTCCTTCTCTTCGTAGCTCACCTTGGCGCCCTCATTGAGGTTGCTCAGGCCGGCTCGTTCCACGGCCGAGATATGGACAAACACGTCCTTGCCGCCGCCGTCCGGCTGAATGAAACCAAAACCCTTCGTCGCGTTGAACCACTTCACAGTACCTGTCGCCACGTCCGCACTCCCTTTTGAAAACACGGCGACAGCCTAGATCGCTCACGCAGCGCGGGGCAATAGAAAAACCCGCCGGATTGATCGGCGGGCTTGTTGGAATGGAACCTGAAGCGCGTCGGCGCGAGTCCGATCAGACGGGCGTCGCCAGCGGCTTGGATTTGTCCACGATGTAGGTCACAAGTATCCTGCATTTCGTTTCCGGTGGTTTGCCGCCCGCATGCGGCGTTTCGGGAGGGATTTGGAACGCATCACCCGCTTTGAGTACACGCAGCGGCTGTCCCTCTACCGGAAGCTCAAAAGATCCTTCCACGACGTAACTCGACTCAATTCCCGGATGCGTGTGGCGCGGAACTTTCGCTCCCGGTTCTAACGTCACGTCCGCACTTATCGTTGTATAGCCGGGGATCGGGCCATCAATTTGCGATAAGATCTTGCGCGTAACGCCGCCCGACGGTTGCGCACCCTGCGCGGAAGCATCAGTTGCCATAAATCCGGCCAGTCCACAGATCGCACACGAAGCAACGCCCGCAAAACCTCGACGTGTCAGCATGATGTCCTCCCATCAGCGTCCGGATCATTAGCGTCCCGGACGAGTGATGCCGATGATAGGGTGTCCTTCCTTGGCAGTCAGCTACTGAATCAGTTTGCACAGCAAAACGAAGATCCGGATGCACACGCTCAAACCGCCCTCGGAAATCGGCCTTGGTGAGATTGCAACCCTGCGGCTAGCGGCAACGGATCAGCTACGAAAAACGCGGGCCGATGAAATCCTCACGCATTTGCTTTTCCCAGCGGACGTTGTGCACTGCGCGGCCAAATTGATGCTTTATGCTGCTCGCTGCCCCACATATGATCTCGAATCGTTGAGGGGCCAACTCCGCCATGTCTGAACGAATGCCGAAGGGCTGTTATGTATTTCTCGTCGAGGACGAGGTCATGATCAGGATGATGGTCGCCGACATGTTGCAGGAGCTGGGCTATCGCGTCGCCGGTGAGGCAGGTCGCGTTGAAGAGGCGCTTGGGCTCGTACAACGCACTGAATTCGACATAGCCATTATGGACATCAACCTCCACGGTGAGCCGGTTTTTCCTGTCGCCAAAGCGATCAAAAAGCGCAATCGCCCGTTTATTTTTGCGACGGGTTACAACGCGTCTATCCTGCCAGGCGAATTTCGCGATCGGCCGGCTTTGCAAAAGCCGTTTCAGATCGAAACCCTGGGAAACCTACTTGAGGTAACGCTAAAAACGGCGCGGTGGTCTTAACGCCGTGGGCCGCTTGCTTTTGGCAAGTTTGAATGGTGTACTACCCGTGTATGAAAACGGCAATACCCAAATTAAGAGGTGGAAGGCGACCTGGTGCTGGTCGTCCAGCGACAGGGAAAGATCCCGTCCGGGCCATCCGCCTATCTGACGAGTTTCTGGAAAAGGTCGATGGTTGGGCCGCGCGGCAGACGGATCGGCCTGGGCGCTCCGAAGCCATCCGCCGCCTGGTCGAGCTCGGGCTCACCGTCAAGGCGTCAGCGCGACCTGTCAGCAAGCCTGGTCGCAGGTTGCGCGCTCAGGATCTCGCCAAGACGGCTATCGATAAAATGAGCGACCCTTCAGCATCACCCGAGGAACGCGACCAGCGTCGACGCCGGCTGACAAAGGGGCCTTCCGAGTTTCGCGACGAGCGAATCGATCAGCCGAAAGCGAAGGCGAAATGAAGGCTGCATTCTCGCGGGTGTTTACGCTGGAGGTGGATGGCCGACCCATACTTGCGTTCGAGGCGAGTGGCACCAAAGAGGCTCGACAGCTTTGCCAAGAGTCGTGGCTTCACAACGATCTTTCAATTTTAACGTCAGGCGGGGTCCGGCTGCGTACCGCGAAATCCAACCTTTCCGTGCGGCTAGCCTCGCCCGACGAGGCAACCGTCTTCGCCCTGGTGGCAAATAGGGTGGATCCATCTGACGATATGGTATTGGCCTATTTGGTCGAACTGGACGGAACGGGCTAAAGGCGAAACATAAATGACACCTCGGGGTCCCGAAATTCCCAATCATCACGAGCGGCAGTTCATGCAGCATTTGGAGGGCTCTGGCCGGGTGAAGGCACTCACAATGCGTTCGAGCCCCAAAGTCGTTGAAAAGCTGCTCACAAAGGGTTGGATTGAAAAGAACCTCATTGAAGGCCGGCTATGCTACCGCGTCACTGATCGGGGCCTCGCTGCGAAGAAGAGGCGGGTATGACGTGTCATGGTGTTGCCCCTGACCCGCCAAGCTTGCGGACGGCGCGGGCGCGGATGTGCGGCCGCATTTCGGCTGGGAAGGGAAAACGGCCTCAGTGCGGGGGGCGAACTGAGGCCGTCATTTCCACAAATCGGTGACGACCGGGGGCTGGGATCATCACCAGATCGCGAGCCGCGGTTTAGCCGCCAGGCCTGCGGCCGGCGTGGCGCGGATGTCCGGCCGAACTTCCATTGGGAGCAAGAAGCAAGGCGCGCCCAACGGGCCACCGACCAGCGTGGCTAACGTGGCCCAACCCAAACAACAGCAATGTCGCGAGGGTCTTTTTATTGCGCCGCACTTAGTTCCCCTCTAAATCGAAAAGAATGTTTCGGCTGCCGGCGAATAGTTACTCACGCTCAGCTCCGCTCGCGCGTTGTTGAGCCATGACTATCTACAGGCTGTTGAAAGACACTGCGTTCGGGCCGGAGGATATTGAACGTCTCGTGATGGCTTACGAACAGACTTTGCGGGCGCTGCGATTAAAGGATCGCAACGACCCGATCACGCAGCTTGTCGCCGAGAAGATAATCGCGATTGGCCGGACGGGAATTGAAGACCCGGCGGCGATATCCAAACTTGTCCTCAGACAGTTAGGACCCCCGTAGGGACGCCTGACACCAGTCAACCATCTAACGAGCGCGGATCATTATTCGGCGCTAGTTCCCCCTTCAACCACCCCGATGACCTTATCCGATTTCAGGGATCAAAGCCGTCGCAGTCAAAGCACTGGAACGTGCGCTTGCCCTTGCCTTCGGGCGGAAGCGCTAACGTTCAACTAGGTGCAGTGTGTTCTTGCCCGGATCGATACCAATGCTGACGACGGCGGTGTCAAACTTGCGTGGCGGCCTGGTTCCT
The DNA here is from genome assembly GCA_963721935.1 of uncultured Alphaproteobacteria bacterium. Taxonomy (GTDB): domain Bacteria; phylum Pseudomonadota; class Alphaproteobacteria; order Rhizobiales; family Xanthobacteraceae; genus Bradyrhizobium. The sequence goes on along the minus strand of CAVRMY010000030.1, from coordinate 16,018 downwards.
TCTCCGGGTAGTTCCTTCCGCTATGAATACGGCGAGGCGCTCGTAATGCTTGATCTTGCCGTCTAGTTCGACACACTTATCACACATTCTAATTCGACTCGGCCACAGCCGATTGGTTCATCTAAATAAACAAGCTCGCCTTTTCGTGACGACGCCGACCTTTGATCCACAAGACCTACGACTTCTGCATCCCGACGCGGGGAACAAGGTTAGAAACAGCACGATTGAGGCCGCCAACCTTGGCGGCCTCGCAAGTGCTTGGCTTCACATCGAGCGAGGATTAGGCCGCGCGTTCTTCTCGCTCCACGGACGACCTCATTTTTCAGTTCCCTCTTCATAGTTCTGCGCATACTTCTCAATGGTGTCGGCCCAAAGTCTCAGAAACTGGACTTGATACTGCAAAATCTTGCTTCCCCCGTGAGCCAAAAGTTGGTTGCTAGGGCGAAACCTTTCTCTCGGGTATTTTCCATGAGTTGTCCTCCTTCTTCTTGAGCTCTTGCATGGGCCAACACAACGCCGCGAGACTTGTTTCGGTCGGAACAATTAAATCTTCCAGCCTGCTAGAGGATCGACGAAAGCACCTGAAGTGCCTCTACCAACCACCGCGGAAGTGACCGCGATGACCCCATCCGGGATGACCCCATCCAGGATGCCAAGCCGGACCGGCATAGGCATACAGAGGAGGTGCCGCAACCACGCGCGGTGCCGCATAGACCGGATATTCATCAACCACCACTGGCGACCCTACAATCACAGGTCGGCGAACGATGACGGGACCCGGTTCCTCGACAACGACGGGCGGCGCCGCTCCGTACTCGTACGGTTGAGCTTCCCCCTGATAACTTGGAACTTGGCTATAGGGGGTTACCGGCAGATCGGCGGCCGCTGCTGGCGAGGCAAGAGCTAGTGCACTCGCCGCACCCAATATCGCTTTACGCATATACATTATCCATTCCCTCTTTTGGTTCGCTTGTTTGTCGCCCCTTAAAGCAAACGCGGAAATCCGATGTCAGGTTCATGAACGCGCGTTCGTCGAACGAAGGCGCGAATCCCGCTGATCTGCCGTTCGAGCGGCTAATGATCGTCAATCTCAAAGTTGACGAAGATGAACAAATCCGCTCCCCGGCCGTCTACTAGGCAGCAGCCTGCGAATACGGATATGAGCATGTGTGATAAGTGTGTCGAACTCGACGGCAAGATGGAGCGTTACCGGTGGGTAGCGTCCATGATCACTGATCAACTCACCCGGGACCGTATCGAAGCCCTGATCGCTCAATTAAAATCGCGGAAAGCAGCGCATCATCCTGCACAAGAGTAAGGTGCGGCCGGCGCGGCGCGGATGTGAGGCGGGATTTTGACTGTGCGGTGCAGCAATTGTCAGCCAAGCCCGGGCGTGGCAAGCTGAACATAGTTGACGGCGGGGACGTCATGGGGGCGGAGAGTTTCGAGCTGTGCTTTGCATTCCTTTTGGGAGCATCGGGTCGGCAACGCTGTTCGTGCCGCGATATCCAACGTGCGACGTGCCAATGTCCGGCGAACGCCGCGAGGAGTATTACCGCGCGCTTGAGCACTCGGCGAAGGTCGAGCGGCTAATGGCCGAGCAGCAATCAAGGTCTGCCTGCTGAGGCCATCCGCCGCCTGGTCGAGATCGGGCTGCTTGCGAAGACCACAAATGGTTCGTCTTCTCTGGATCGTCGTTTGCTTGATCAGTCTAGCGATAGCCTTGATGTGCGGGTTGGCAGCGCTCACGGTCTTCGCGGCGATCGTGGCCGGCAAGCTCACCGATCCTGAGGCTTGGAAAACCGCAGTGTTTCTTGCAGCGGTTGCCTGCCTGTTGTGGTTCCTCTGTCGCGCGGCTTGGACATTATCCGAGTAGAATTGAACCCTGCGTCTTAATCAGACCGCTGCCCCGCATGCCGGGGCTTTCGTTGCCTTAGCTGATCAGCTCGTCAGGTCTGGACGCTTTTTCCTTCCTTCGACCCGAGCCGATCGCGGTCGCCAATGATGGGTTCTGCTGCGCGCAGGGCACGGAAACGGAATTGCTATGTCGGGCAATGTTTCAAAGGCCACGGTCTCGGTATCAAGCCCCGTCGGCACGGCTTCACCCGTCAGGTAACAGCGGACTAAAATGTTGGGCACTAGTCGAACGCCACGCCGATCTGGTCCTCCTGACGCCAGACGACGTGACGGGGAATGTGCGCGCCGTCCGCCTTAAAGACTAGATTGAAACGCTCGGGGATGTCGAGAGGGCTGGTAACATCGAGCGCTGCCCCCGAAATGGAAATGTTGCGAACTAAACAGTTGATTGTGCTGCCAGCGAACTCAATCGCTCCGGACATCAATACGGTTTGCGAGGACTCGCGCGTTTTTCCATGAAGCGTTGATAGGTCGAAATGCTTAGAGATCGATGAAGCCGGCCCATGAAATTCGGCGGGCCGCCAAGGTGGAGGCATTCCCCCTGACAGCCCTAACCTGAACCATGCGAGATATCCATGATCCAAGCTGGTTCTAAGAACTACACCCCTCCTGGCGCGGGTTCCTCAAAAAGGAGCCGCTACGTCGCGCAAGTTGCCGTCGTACTTAAGCATCAAGCTTAAAGACCTGATTTTTGGGGCAAAAGGCCAGATGTGCGCCCAGGCGAGGTCGCGCTGGTGTCGGACGAGCTTGACCGATGCAGGACACCCGTCAACAACCTGACTAGCGCGGGTCCTTCGGCGGCTGTAGCTCGCCCTTCAGCCAACCCATCGTCTTTTCGGTTGTCAGTGGATCGGGCCCGTCGCAGTCAAAGCACTGGAATGTGCGCTTGCCCTTGCCTCCGGGCGGAAGCGCCAACGTCTGGTAGGCCCCGCAGTGGGGGCACGTCGGTCTCTCAGCCTGTCCCATGGCGTAAATTTGCCGCCGCTTCGGCAGCTTGTCCATTCCAAAGGAACTTCGCGGGAAAGAATACTCTTTTCGGGAACAATTGTTCCAAACCCCGAACGTCATTTATCCTCCACGCGCGGTCCCGCCCTGGGGGCACATGGGCTCGGAGACGGGCGGCGACCGTGTAGGCCACGCGCAATGGAGGGGAGCGTGACCCAACAAACCAACGGGTCCTGTCATGATGGGGTTCAAGCTCTTGGTTCGCAATTTGCCGTGAATTCCTATCCTTAGAGCAATATGAGTAAGGCGTTCGATTTTTTGCATTCCGACTCGGGGAACCAAGGTTCCACACACCCCGGATTGGCTCCACGATATCAAATACGATGGCTATCGGTGCGCCTGGAACGCAATGGCGATTGCGTGCAGCTATCAGACTGGAGCAAGCGCTTCCCCTGGATCGTGGAAGCCGCGCTGAAGAACCGCCAGAAGCAGTGAAGCCGTCGTCCTTGGCGTCGACAGCATTTCCGACTTCAACGCCCTGCACTCCGGCAAGCAACGCAGATCGTCATCGCCCTCGACCAGGATATCGAACGCACAGGCGCGTGAGAAATCTCCGCCCTATGCTGACGGGATGGACGCGGCGGATGAGATAGAAAGCGTGATCCACGCGTTCCACCCCTCCCGGCCGATTTTGCGTGTCAAAGGCCTTGTACGTTCAGAACACACGCTTGTCAGATTGAAGATTCGCATTTTTGAGCGATAATCCGCGCGGCGGTTGCGCAAAGCTGACCGGAGCCAATTTTGCCTTTGAGCAGCATTCCGGACATATCAAAAGGCCATGAAATCGAACTCAACGCTGGAACAACGTCATGACATTGCGAAGATCCGTTGGCTGCGGCGTCGCGATGACGATGCTCGGATTTGGCCTTGGCCTTTTTGCCACCTCGCCGGGCTCCGCCCAAGGTAACCCCGAGCGGAATGTCTATTTCGGCCAGACCCATGTCCATACAAGCTGGTCGTTCGACGCCTACGTGTTTGGCAACACCATCACCGGGCCCGAAGAAGCGTACAAATACGCGCTCGGCCAGCCGATCAAGCACCCGGGTGGCTACATGGTGCAGCTCAAGCACCCGCTCGACTTCCAGGCGGTGACCGATCATGCGGAATACGTCGGTACAGTCAGGCTCGCCAATGATCCCAGCTCAACGTTGAGCAAGCTGCCCATCGCCGACAAACTGAAAGTCCGCAACCAGGAGGATATTCAGAAGATCTACCTTTTCCTCGGAGCCTCCTTGCTGAAGAACGAGCCGATCAAGGAGCTCACCGACCCCCAAGTGGCCGGCAGCGTCTGGCGACAGACCGTCGCGATCGCAGACAAGTATTATCAACCGGGAAAGTTCACGACCTTTGCGGCCTATGAATGGACCTCGACGCCGAACAACAGCAATATGCATCGCAACGTAATCTTCAAAGACACGAAGAAAGTACCGGAGGTTCCCTATACCTCCATCGATTCGACCCATCCTGAGGATCTCTGGTCCTGGATGGACGCGCAGCGCCGAGCGGGCAATGAGCTGCTGGCGATCTCGCACAACGCCAATCTGTCTGACGGCATCATGTTTCCGTTGGACGTCGACAGCAAAGGGCGTCCGATCGACGCGGCTTGGGCGCAGGATCGGATGAACAACGAGCCACTGTCGGAAATCACCCAACTCAAGGGTACGTCGGAGACCCATCCGAGCCTTTCGCCCAACGACGAGTTCGCGAATTTCGAGATTTTCACCTATCTGCTGGGCGGCGCCACGCGCGCGCCCAAGATCCACGGCAGTTATATTCGGGAGGCTTACCAGAATGGCCTCGGGATGCAGGACGCCCGCGGTTACAACCCATATAAGTTCGGGGTGGTGGGCGCGAGTGACTCGCACGACACCGCTGTCGCCTACTTGCAGTCCAACTATTTCGGCGGCCATGGGCTCCTCGACGCCACACCGCAGACTCGCCTGAGCGGAAAGGAGACAGCCGGAGCGATGATGGATTTGCTCAGCGTCTCGGGCCTCGGCGGGGTCTGGGCGGAGGAGAATACACGCGAGTTGATCTTCGCCGCCATGCAGCGCAAGGAGACGTTCGGCACCAGCGGCCCGCGCATCAAAGTGCGCCTGTTCGGCGGCTGGAACTTTGACCCGGACGTGCTGAAGCAGAAGGACTGGGTCAAGGCCGGCTATGCCAACGGCGTGCCGATGGGTGGCGAACTGGCGGCGCCAAAGGGCAAGGCACTGACATTCGTCGTGTGGGCCGTCAAAGACCCGGACGAGGCCAATCTGGACCGCATCCAGATCGTCAAGGGCTGGACCAAGAGCGGCCAGATCTTCGAAAAGGTCTATGACGTCGCATGGTCGGGCAATCGGAAGCTCACGCGCGCTCCGATTCAGAATGTTCTCTATGGCGGCAACGACATGACGCTGCCACCGGTCGGCAGTACGGTCGACATCAAGAACGCGAGCTACACGAACACGATCGGCGCCGTGGAATTGAAAACCGTGTGGACGGACCCGGACTTCGATCCGAGCCTGCACGCCTTCTATTACGCGCGGGTGCTGCAGATCCCGACCCCGCGTTGGACCACCTACGACGCCAAGACCCTGGGCGTTCCGCCCCCGAGCAACGTGCCGGCGACGCTCCAGGAGCGCGCCTGGACCTCGCCGATCTGGTACACGCCGACGGCGGACATGCGCGCCAAGGCGCCGCACGGCCCGACCGTCGCCGATCTCACGCAGCGAGGCGCGGCAACGCTCGACGATGCGCAGTTGCGCGACCTGATCGTCGGCAAGACCTTCAAGGCTCGCAACACGGTGACGGATCAGCGGTTTGAGATCACCTACGCGGCCGGTGGCCGGCGCATGGTCTCGAGCATCAACGGCAAGATGCCTGATCCGGAGCAGATGGGCGACGTGATGCATCCCAACTCGCCGGGTACAGCGGAATACGAGATCCGCGACGGTCGCATCGTCACGATGATCGAGGGGACACCGTTCGAGGTGACCGTCTATCGTCTTGGCGACAAGCTTATGGCTGCGCGCAGCAACGAATTCGGCTATGCCAACTATGAGGTCGAAGGGGTAAGCCCGTGAGCGGACCTCAGACAGAACGCCGCCATGGTTTCCCGTGACCCCGCATTGGCCAAGCCAGTGCTATCGCTGCTGTGTCGATGGCTGCGCGAACCGTTGCTGCACGTCTTGCTGATCGGCGCAACGCTGTTCGTTGTCAACTACGCGCTCAATCCCGGTGCTAGTCGGCGCCAGGATTCCAACCGCATTGCGATTACGGCTGATGACCTCGCGCAAATCCGGCTGGCCTGGATGGCACAGTGGCGGCGCCCGCCCACTCCGGAGGAGATGCGCAATCTCCTCGACGGCAAGATCCGCGAGGAGGTCCTCTTCCGTGAGGCGATGGCGCTTGGCCTCGACAAGGATGACACCATCGTTAAGCGCCGGCTCGCGCAAAAGATGGAGTTCGTCATGGAGGACGCATCGGCGCTGCGCGAGCCGTCAGGCGACGAGTTGAGGCAATGGTTCGCGCAGAAGGCACAACGCTTTGCCGCGCCAGTTCTGGTGACGTTTCGCCACCTGTATTTCTCGCCCGATTTGCGCGGCGTCCGCGCGCGCGACGACGCCATGGAGGGGTTGCGAAAGATTGCCGGCAAGCCGGAAGAAACGCCGGAGGTCCAGGGGCTGTCCGATGCCTTCATGTTCCAAGACTTCTATGCCGAGCGCTCGCCCGATCAGATTGCCAGCATCTTCGGGGCGAATTTTGCGCAGGCGTTGCCAGGGCTGGAGCAGGGAAAGTGGCAGGGACCCATCGAGTCCGGCTTGGGTTGGCATCTGGTGTGGGTTGAATTGACCATTCCTGGCAAAGTACCGACCTTTGAAGAAGTCGAGGCAAGGGTCAAATCCGAATGGAGCGATGAGCAACGTGCCGAAGCGAAGCACAAGGTGTTCGATCATATGAAGGCCCGTTATGAGATCGTGCTGCCGCAAGCCTCGCCCACGACCTTGGGCGACGCCGTGGCCCACGCTGCCGCGGCTTCCCGCTGAACCACCACCACAGGTGCACTGGTGTTCACTCGCCTGCTGTTTCTCTCGATCCTGATTGGAGTGCTGGGCCACGGCCCGGTTGCGCAGGCACACGATTCACGCCCGGCCTATCTCGAGATCAACGAGACGGCCCCGGGGCGCTATGAGGTGCTGTGGCGCACGCCGATCAATGCCGGGATGCGACTGCCGGTGGTGCTCAAATTCCCTGACGATACGCGCAACATCACCGCGCCATCGCTGAAAGAGTTTACCGGCCTGCTGCTTGAGCGTCGATGGATCGACGCCGGCAAGACCGGCCTTGCCGGCAAGCGCATCGAATTCGTGGGCCAGCAGGCAACCATCACAGATGTTCTGGTGCGGGTGCAAGCGCTCGATGGCACCCACACCACTACGCTCGTGCATCCATCGCAGCCATGGGTGGAGATCGCTGCCTCGCAGGGGATCGCCGCCGTTGCAGCCGCCTATCTCGTGCACGGTTTCGAGCACATTATGTTCGGAACTGACCACTTACTGTTCGTGCTCGGCCTGATGCTGATGGTGCGCGACTTATGGATGCTCCTGAAGACAATCACGGCCTTTACACTCGCGCACAGCATTACGCTGGCGGCGGCGACCTTGGGTTACGTGCACGTTCCGTCGCCTCCGTTGGAGGCTGCAATTGCACTTTCGATTATGTTCGTCGGCGTCGAGGTTCTGCGTTCCTGGCGAGGCGAGACGAGCCTCACGTTGCGCCAGCCCTGGCTCGTCGCGTTCGCGTTCGGATTGGTGCATGGGCTCGGATTTGCCAGCGGGCTCGCCAGCCTTGCGTTGCCACGGGGGGACATTCCCCTCGCGCTGTTGATGTTCAATGTCGGCGTCGAGGCCGGCCAACTCTCGTTCGTAGCGGTCATGCTGCTACTGGCGCGCTGCTTCGAGCTGCTCAAGTTCCATTGGCCGCAGCCGGCACGCATGGTCCCGGCCTATGTCGTTGGCTGCGTGGGCGCCTTTTGGACCATCGACCGGATTGTCGCCATGATTGCGGGAGCGTGATCGCGCCAACATCGCACGCGCCGACTTTAGGAAGGCCGCTGGTGAATTCGGATTTGGGGGGATATTCAGAGAGCGGGCCATCGTCGCTAACGAATTCGGCGCCGGGTTTCTGAGTCAGGACGGGCCGGTCCTGCACTCTGCCATAATCAAACTGACCCACTATCCCGTGGAATTGGCCTTGTCGTCTGGCCGATTGGGCGTATGTATGAGCTTCTCGACAAAACTAACGAAAGTCCGCGTCTTGGTGGTTGCCGAATGGCCAGCCGGGACGACGGCCCAGAGATCGAGCTGAGGCAGTTCCCATTCCCGAAGCACTGTCCTGACATCTCCATTGGCGATTTCGGGGGAGAACATCCACTCTGATGCGATGGCGATGCCCGCATGCGCAAGCACAGCAGCCCGCACGCCTTCGGCAGCGCTGATCCGCAAACGGCCATTCAGCGTCACAGGAACCTCGGTCCCATTGCGCCGGAACGCCCATTCGGCGCCACCGCCTCGCTGGGCATAGACGATGGCGTCATGCGCGAAGAGGTCCGCTGGAGTTGCCGGTTCGCCGGCGCGCGCAAAATAGGCCGGTGTTCCGAGCACCGAGTGCCTACAGCTCGCGATTCGTCGAGCCATAAGAGTTGAATCGACTAGCTTCCCCATGCGGAGTGCAACGTCGATGCCCTCCCGAACGAGATCGACATTGTGGTCGTCAAGCACGAAGTCCACCGCGAGGTCCGGATGACCCGCAAGAAACTGCGGCATATACGGGATCACATGGATTTGCGCGAATGTGGCGGCGGCAGATACGCGTAGCCTTCCGGAAAGACCTTTGCCGGCCCCGCGCGCGGCGATTTCTGCCTCATCTGCCTCCTCGATCGAGCGCCGCGCCCGTTCGTAGAAATTAAGCCCTGCTTCTGTCGCCGTTAATCCATGCGTCGTGCGCACCAGCAGTTTGACGCCAAGCCGGTCCTCAAGTTGCGCGACCAGTTTGGATACCGCCGGTTGTCCCACGTTGAGGCGGCGCGCTGCGGCGGAGAAAGATCCTGAATTGATCACCGCCACAAAGGTTTCCATAGCCATCAGCCGATCCATGCTCATGCTCCGCCGGAATAGGTGATATTGCCGGCACTTTACTGCCACAACGCCGCAGCGTGGACCATCGTTAGCGTCTGCGGGTGCAAATTGAGGTGGTCGAATGGCTTTCGTCGTTACGAGCGCGGGCGGCGTGAATTAGCAACGGATATGGCGCCCTTCTCGCCTTTAGCGCCAATGGTAGCGCACTTTCTCTCTGTCTCGCCGGCCGGTGGATGACCCAGACCTCAGTCCGCTTGATCTGGCGATCGCGCCAAATGGCAGTATCGTCGTATCCAGCGAGCGCCCGTTCGGCGTGCCTGACGCCGTAACAAGCGTTAGGGAACACGACCCGAACAGCGGAGGTCTACTGCGCGTGCTTCTGCGAACGGCGTTGCTGAGCTCAGCAAGCCAAGCGGCCTGGGTTTAGACGGCGCGGGAAATCTTTGTTGCACGGCGAAAGACGAAATTATCACCTTCGATTTTGCGAGCGGCCGATGCATCGGAACACCCGTTCGCTTTCCTCGCCTGCATGGGCAGACGCTCGGTTTCTTCCCGGTTTAAGAGCTCCGACCAGCAATCGACCCGTCATTCCAGCGCAGAATAATCGTTAGTCCACCGGTCCGCCTAGTCTGTCTGAAACGCTCGCGTAATTTTCAATCAAAAGCCAGGGCTAAAGGAGCAAGTGTCATGAGCTGCTTTGAAACCTATTTTCCCCAATGCCCGGCTAAACCGCTCGAGAACGGGCGTGCTGGAGGTGGCGCTCCACACCAATGGCGGCAAGCTGCTCTTTAATGGACAGACGCGGCGGCGGACATCACCCGGAGCATGATCAAATGAGCGAGGCCTACAAGCAAAGACGCGGGAAAATGGCGAGCGACACGCCACCGATCAAAACCGTCACCATCAACGTCATCGTTAACGGCAAGCCCGAGCGGCTCACGGTGGAGCCTCGCATGACCCTGCTCGACGCGTTGCGCGAAGAGTTGGCGCTGACGGGCACAAAGAAAGGGTGTGATCGCGGTGAATGCGGGGCATGCACAGTGCATATCGAAGGCAGGCGAGTCCTCTCGTGTATGACGTTGGCCGTGATGCAAGACAAAAGGCGTGTCACGACGATCGAAGGGCTTGTGCAGAATGGCAGGCTGCACCCGCTCCAAGAAGCGTTCATCGAGCACGACGGTTTCCAGTGCGGATTCTGCACCTCCGGCCAGATCATGTCTGGCGTCGCTTTGATCGAGGAGGCAAGGGCGGGCTGGCCGAGCGCAGCAACCACGGATTTGCGGAGCCCGTTTGATATTGGCGATCTCTCCGAGGCCGAAATCCGCGAGCGCATGAGCGGCAACCTCTGTCGTTGCGCCTGTTACCCCAACATCGTCGACGCGGTTGCCGAAGCAGCCGCGAGGAGGTGAGCCATGCATCCCTTCGCATTATCACGAGCCGATAATCTTGGGACAGCTATCGCGGCGCACAGCCAGGATCCTGATCTCGCCTTCATTGCCGGCGGGACCGATCTGATCGGGTTGATGAAGGACCACGCGACCCTTCCCGAGCGTCTCCTGGACATCAACCACTTGCCAGGGCTGGCACGCATCGAGGCGCGCGCCGACGGCGGCATGCGCATCGGCGCCCTTGCGCGCATGAGCGACGTCGCCGCCAATATGGAAGTCAGGCTGCGCTTCCCTGTGATCGCCGAATCTTTGCTGTTCGCGGCTTCCGGTCAATTGCGCAATATGGCGTCGATCGGCGGCAATATCATGCAGCGTACGCGCTGCGCCTATTTCCGCGACGAGACGGACGGCCGCTGCAACAAGCGGAGCCCCGGCTCCGGCTGCGCGGCTCTGCACGGCCTCAATCGCAATCACGCGATCTTCGGATGGTCCGAATGCTGCGTGGCGACCAACCCTTCCGATCTGGCGGTGGCGCTTGCGGCCGTGGACGCGATCGTGATCGTAGGGGGGCAAGCGGGCGAGCGACGAATTCCGATCAGAGATTTCCACCGGCTACCCGGCGGCATGCCCGAGCGCGACAATACCCTTGATCGGGGCGATCTGATCGTAGCCGTCGAAGTGCCCGCAAACACGGAAGCGCGTGCCTCACATTACCTCAAAGTCCGCGACCGCGCCTCCTATGAATTCGCGCTTGTATCTGCTGCGGCCGCGGTGGCAACCGAGGACAGACGCATTCGCTCGGCACGGCTCGCGATGGGCGGGGTTGCACACAAGCCCTGGCGGCTCACGGCGGCGGAAAGCGCCCTGCGCGGAACTTCGCTCGACGATATTGACGGGCTCAGGTCAGCGATCGCTGTGTCGTTCCTGGATGCCCGCCCGCTTGCTCACAATGCTTTCAAAATCGAGCTGGCGCAGCGTGCCGCGCTGCGCGCGCTGCAAACTGCGGGAGCACGCATATGAACGCTGTCGGTCAGCCGATCTCTCGCATCGACGGCCGCCTTAAAGTGACGGGCGGCGCGCGCTACACAGCAGATATTGCGCCCGAAACCATCGTTCACGCCGCAACCGTCTACAGCACGATCGCGAATGGCAAGATCGTGTCGATCGATACCGCCGCTGCCGAAAGCGCACCCGGCGTGCTTGCCGTTCTGACTCACAAAAATATGCCGCGCATAAAAGCATTTCCCTGGAGTCACTTGCACCCGCAGGGACAAACCTACCTGCCGCTTCAGGACGACCAAATTCACTACGCGGGCCAGCCGGTCGCGCTCGTGATCGCCGCGACGCTCGACCAGGCGACGTATGCCGGCACGCTAACCAAGGTGGCGTACGAATCGCATCCGCCCAAAGTGTTCGACCTGCGGACGGCCAAAGAGGACGCCATCGAGCCTCCACAACGCATGTGGCCGCTGTCGTCGTCGATCGGCGATGCCGACAAAGCAATTGCAGATGCCGCGGTGAAGATCGAGCACACCTATACGATGCCCGACCGTCATCACAATCCGATGGAGCCGCACGTCACCCTTGCGGTGTGGGATGATGCCGGCACCCTGACGCTCTACGACTTCGACTCAGATGGTCGTCGGGACGAGGAAGCTTGTCTCGCTTGTGCTCGGCCTTCCCGAGGAGAAAATCAACGTCGTATGCGAGTTTCTCGGCGGAGGCTTCGGCGGCAAGTCCTGGTCCTGGCCGCACACGCTGCTGGCCGCACTTGCTGCGAAAATGGTGAACCGTCCGGTTCGGTTGCAGCTCAGCCGCGCGCAAATGTACTCGATGGTGGGCCACCAGCCAGCGACCGTTCAGACGGTTGTACTCGGCGCCGACCACGACGGCAACCTGGCTGGCATCCGTCACGATAGCGTCAATCCGACGTTGGTCTTCGACGACTACGTTGAATATGCGGCCATGGCCAGCCGGCATCTTTGGCGCGCCAGCGGCGGGATCGCCACCAGCCACAAAGTCGTTCATGTGAACCGCAACTCGCCGGTCGTGTTGCGGGCGCCGATGGAGGCGCAAGGCCATTTCGCGCTGGAATGCGCCATGGACGAACTGGCCTATGAGACCGGTATCGACCCGGTGGAACTGCGCCTGCGCAACGATGCCGAGACCGATCCCTATAGCGGCCGGCCGTTCTCCACGCGCGCTCTGCGCGAATGTATGACAGAAGGAGCGGCGCGCTTCGGCTGGGACAAGCGCACGCCGGAGCCGCGATCGATGCGCCACGGACGCTACTTCGTCGGACAGGGCATGGCCGCGGCGATCTATACGCACTGGCGTTGGCCGGGAAAGGCGCGGGTGACGCTCAACGGCGACGGCTCGGCGCTCGTTCAAGCCGCTGCACACGACATCGGCACCGGCACCTATACGATTATGGCGCAGGTCGCCGCCGACGCGCTCGGCTTGCCGCCTGACCGGGTGAACGTGCGACTCGGAGACACGCGGCTGCCGGAGTCGCACCCGGCCATCGGATCGTCGACGACGGCCAATGCAACGGCCGCCGTCATGCTGGCGGCGCAGGCCGTGCGCGAGAAGGCGATGGTGCTGGCGCTAACCGGACGCGATGCGCCATTTGCCGGTGCAGCACCTGAGGACCTGACTGTCGCTGACGGTCGACTCGCGCTCAAGAAAACAAACCTGAACATCACTTACACCGAACTGCTCGCTCGCAACGGAATTGCAAGCCTTACTGGGGACGGCGATTACACCCCTATCGAGGAGGCGAACGGCCCCAAGGCGATCTTCAGCTTCTCCGCCGTGTTTGCGGAGGTGCGTGTCGATGCTGACCTCGGCCTGGTACGCCTCAATCGCGTCGTCGGCGCCTACGACGCCGGCCGGATCATCAATCCGAAGACCGCGCGCAGCCAGGCGATCGGCGGCATTATTTGGGGAGCAGGCCAGGCCCTGTTGGAGCAATCGGAGACCGATCCGGTGTCGGGCCAGTTCACCAACCGCAACTATTCCGGCTATTTGGTCCCGACCAATGCCGACATTCCAAACCTCGACGTCATGTTCGTCGGCGAGTTCGACGAGGAGGCAAGCCCGTTAGGGGCAAAAGGCCTGGGCGAGCTGACCGCCGTGTCAGTTGCCCCTGCCATTGCCAATGCTGTGTACCACGCCACGGGCAGGCGCGTCCGTGACCTGCCGATCACGGTCGAAAAGATCCTGTGACGCGGCAAGGTGGGTAACGGAAGGAGTTGCGGCGATGGTCGTGTTCTATCTCGTACTCGCCGTCTTCGCTGGTGGGATGCTCCCTTTGCAGGCGGCCACAAACGCCCGGCTGGCGGACTCACTCGGCGGACCCGTCTGGGCCGCCGCCTTGTCGGGACTCGTCCTCACCATTGTTCCAACTCTCGTCGCCAGCACCGCGAGCCGTGGAGGTCCGCGCCTCGATGGCCTGGGTGCGCTCCCGTGGTTGGGCGTGGATTGGCGGCTTTTGCGGAGCCGTCCTGCTCTCGGTTTCTACCGCACTGACCCCCTGCTCGGTGCTGAACGGATGATCGCGTTAGTCATGACCAGGCAGGTTTTGGGTTCGATCGCGCTCGACAATTTCGGCCTTGCAGGCTTGGCGCCGCAACCCTTGAACCTCAAACACGCAATCGCCGGAGGATTGCTAATAATAGGAGCGGCTCTGATGCGGTGAAACGGAACAGCCGCTGGGTGTGCGCTCGCCGATTTCTTCACCGGGCATTGAGGGCTCGATGAATGTGTCCAATTGGCCCAGCCCCCGACAAGAGCAGCTCAAAATGGCGTCAGACTTCCCCTGTGAACGGGCAGTTTAGTCGGAAACACTCTTTCATCAACCAAACCTCAGAGGAGAACTCCATGGAAACGCTTCAAGCTAACTACTTCGCTGCGTATCGCCATTTGAAACTGTCACGTGACGATAAAGGCGTTCTGCTGGCCGAGTTCCATAGCAACGGCGGCCCGTACATCATGAACGCGCAAGGCCATACGGAGTTTGTCGATGCGTTTCACAGAATTGGACAAGACCGAGCTAACAAGATCGTCATCCTTACAGGCGCGGGCGGCAATTTCATCGGGGACGTTGAATGGCCGTCCTTCGGGGATGTCACCGATCCCGGTGTCTGGAGCAGAATTCACGACGAAGGCGCCCAGGTTTTAGAGAACCTTGCGAACATCCGCGTTCCGGTGATCGCGGCCATCGAAGGGCGCGCCCATATCCACTCGGACTACGCCCTCCTCGCGAGTGTCATTGTGGCGGCTGAAGGTGCGACGTTCCAGGACGTTGGCCACTTTGCTGTGGGAGTTACGCCGGGTGACGGTGTCTTTACAACATGGAGTTACCGCGCTGGAGCAGGGAGAGCCGAGGCATTCCTGCTCAATCCACAGCCGCTGCCGGCGCGCACCGCCTGCGAATGGGGAGTTGTGGCAGAGGTCGTGCCGAACGGGAAGGCAATAGTACGCGCTCGTGAACTGGCTGATCTGTACCTGAAGGCTCCCGAAGTGACGCGCCGGAACACGCGTATTCATTTCATTCAGCCATTGAAAGAGCGCATCGTGCGGGAAGTCGGGTACGGATTATCCCTCGAAGGAGCTTCATCCGCCGACTTGGTAAAATCAAGGCAATCGAAGAGCTAGGCCTCGAAGCATACAACACTCTCGGCTCAAATCAGTTCTTTGGATCTCGAAACCTCCGCGGCTCGGCGGCGAGAGGGCGGTACTTGGAAGATCAAGATGCTCACAGCCATGCCCAAAGCACCCCCGCCCCAGAAATAGCTGCTTGAGGATTCTGAACAGGCCCCGGCAATTACTTACCGGGGCCTTTTTGCCCGAAGGCCTTTACAGACTTGCGGTGCCGCCTATCTCAGATTGAGCCCGCGGAGCTTTGGTTAACCCACCAATAAGCCCCCCTCTGTCGGGTTGGCGGCCTCGGCGCTCCCCCGCGCCGGGGCCGTATTGGTGCAGAATTGGTATTTTTCTGGGGCAGCGCCTATGTTGGCGCCATGCCAAGCACCTTCGACTTCTGCCTCCCCACAAGATCGACCAGCGTTCCTTCCGGCCCGGACTGGCTGCACGAGATCGGCGGCCTGCGGCATGGGGCTGGAGGGATTGGTATCCAAGCGCCGAGATCGTGCTTACCGCGGCGGCCGGTCGCCATATTGGGTGAAGGTGAAAAACCCAAAATCGCCTGCGATGACGCGCGTCAAGGATATCAACTGGTCAAGGTGACCCGGAACGACCTCAACTGAGATGCCTCAGGATAAAGCGAAGCTTGTGCCAAAAAGCGTCGGCGATACATCGGAATGCGGATACGGCCTTCCGGGTCCACTCAGGTTTGGACAAATGTTGTCAACTCAAGACCGGGCGCCTACCGTTGTCCGCCGGATTGGCGCGGGAATTTGCTGAGCGTTGGCTTGCTTCCCACGCTTGCTGGTATGCGCGAATTATGCGGAGCGCGTTATGGTGACGACGTTGGAGGCTCCCTCGACATAGCGGGCCCACGCCTCCATTAGTTGCCGTCTTTTCTTAAGTGCGGTCCCGCGCCTGTAGGCTTGCTCCACTTCG
>CAVRMY010000029.1:0-31028 GCA_963721935.1 uncultured Alphaproteobacteria bacterium | reverse complement strand
TGCATGGGTTGATAGGTGAGTTCGGTATAGGGCCGCTTCCAGCGCGGGTCGTTGGCCTTGGCAAGCCACTTCTTCACTTCGGCGTCGAACTCGTCCGTTGTCATGCCTGTCAGCGTGGCAACAATAATCTTTTCGAGGTCCGGCAGCGCCAACTTGGCTATGGCCTCTCGATTGCCGGAAAGTACGGTCTTGAACGGCTCCAGCTTCTTCAGCTCCGGTTTTTGGGCCGCCAACACGGGGACCCGGTCGAGGCAATACATCATTTGGCTATACACAGGGTGCTCGACCCAAAGCGTGCCGTCTTGATCAAACGTGGCAATGCGTTCCTCAGGTGGCACGAAATTCGGACTTCCTTGCTCAGTGGTGGCGCGCACGAAGTCGATGATCGCCTGCTTCGCCGGTCCGTCGTTCCACGAACTCAGCGCGCTCGCCGGGGCCTGCGCCTGCACAGCAGTAGGAAGGAGTTGGGGCAACGCCGGCGCTGCGGCTAACGTCGCGAGCAGCGCCCGGCGGCTGATGCTAGAGAACGTCATCTTCGGTTCCTTCCGACACCAGTGGTGCAATGTGTTCTGATGGAAATGCGCTTCTTGCTGACATGCGGCTCTACCGTTTTTGGCTGCTCTTATATTTTTTTCCGAACGAATGCCATGAATGCATTGCGCTAGATCAAGCCAACGCCAGAAACATTCATACACAAATGGGTTGATCTGCATCAATTCATGCGCTCGATCTGTATGATCCGAGTGAACCTTTGTGACAGCAACGCGAGGATGTGAAGCATGAGTACCTCACGAAAAATTCGGGTCTGTCTGTCGGCGTCGTTTGCCGCCATGACATTAGCTGCGGCACCCGCGCTCGCTCAGGCGCCGGCGAGTAAGCCCAACATCCTCTTCATCATGGCCGACGACATCGGCTGGATGCAGGTGCAGGCCTACGCCGATGGCATGGGCGTCGGGGAAACGCCCAACATCGACCGCCTCGCGAAAGAGGGTGCAAGGTTCGTGGACTATGTCGCCATGCAAAGCTGCACGTCGGGACGTAACGCGTTCTTCACCGGCATGTATCCGCTGCGCACCGGCATGATCCCGCCGCAACTCCCCGGCAGCCCGACCTATCTGAAACCGGGCACCCCGGCGGTCGCAGTGTTCTTGCGTGACCTCGGCTACAACACCGGCCAGTTCGGCAAGAACCACCTGGGTGACCATACGGACGCCCTGCCGACGGCGCACGGCTTCCAGGAGTACTGGGGCTACCTGTACCATCTGGACGCCATGCAGCAGGCGAGCTTCCCCGACATCAATAGTTCGCCGACCGTGCAGGGTATCGCACCGCCGTGCAAGAACACGCCGGTCCCCGGGCTCTCTGATCCTCCCGGTGCCGTCGATCCTCAGACGACCCTTTGCCTGATGCCTCCGCGGCCGATCATCGCCTGCAAATCCTCCGACGGCTCGGCAAAGAACCAGACCTGCAACGACGAGGGACCGCTGACACTGGATCGCTCGCGAACCGTGGACGAGGAGATCTCGGCCAAGGTCATTGACTACCTGGACCGCAACGACCCGAAAAAGACGAACAAGCCCTTCTTCGTCTGGTACAACCCGGCACGCATGCACATCACCACGATGCTGTCTCCGAAGTATGAAGCCATGCTGGGCGTGAAGGGCGGCAAAGATTGGGGCATCCAGGAAGCCGGTATGAAGCAGCTCGACGACAACATCGGAGAGGTATTCAAAAAGCTCGAGACCATGGGCCAGATGGACAACACCATCGTCGTCTTCACCACCGACAACGGCGCCGAGGCAATTACCTTCCCAGACGGCGGCGTCACGCCGTTCAAGGGCCAGAAGGGCGAGCCCTGGGAAGGCGGCTATCGCTCGCCGATGCTCATCCGCTGGCCGGGGCATATTCAGCCGGGCCAGCGCAAGGACCAACTGTTCGCCGCCCTCGACTGGCTTCCCACGCTGGTGGAGATCGCCGGAGGCCCAAAGGGCGACGGGCTCAAGAAGCAGATCGAGGCCGGCCAATACCCCGGCATCGTCAAGACCACGCTCGATGGTGTCAACCAGATCGACTATCTGACAGGCAAGTCCGACAAGTCGGCTCGGGATTTCTTCTACTACTTCGCCGGTGCGACGCCCGCAGCGGTGCGCTACAAGAACTGGAAGATGTACTACAACATCCCCCAAGGTGGGGCTACGGGCTGGCTCTTGCCTCTCGTTGAGCTTCACTGGACCGGGGTGCAGAACATCAAGCGCGACCCGTTCGAACAGGCAGTGGGCCTCGACCCGAAGACCGCCACGGGCCTGGGCGGCGCACTGGCGGCTCCGAGCACCGCCTACGTTTACGACTGGAACATGCTGCCCCTTGGTCAGGAACTTTGGCTGAAGTGGTTCGAGACGCTTCGAGCGTTCCCGCCGATGCAGGCACCGGCGAGCTACAACCTCACGCAGGTTATGGAGCAGATCAAGAACAGCAAGGGTCACCCGAGCGATTAGCCCGGTGAAGCGAGCATGATGTGAAGAAGCGGTCGACCCTCTTTGGGCCGGCCGCGTTTTACATCAGCGAGCATTCCATTGTTCCCGACGAAGCGGCATCTCGGAGACGTGGAGAAGTTCTAACGGCCTGGTTTCCGGGCCTATCAGCAGCAAGCCGAGAAGATTGTCATCACGCAAGCTCCGCCGCCGACGATCTAATCGAGTGAGGCGTGACTTCCGAAATTGGCACATCACGTCATTTCGCTGTGCTGCTGAATTTGGTTGCGATCGGGGCATCGCGGACCTCTGGCGAGCGGTCCGCTGGGCAGATTTATGGGTTCACGCCGAAGCCCGCCCTGCCTCGGCTGCTCGCAACCGAGGCAGGGGTCGCGCTCCGGCGAGAGCGCGCCCGCGTTGAGGGTAGGAGACACCCAACGCGGGGATCGGATGAGCACCGGCTCGATGTCTGGCATGCCTCTCCCAAGGCGAACACCAAGCCGGGGCTAGACGTCACAGGTCGACCTGAAAACAACCGCGGACGCCATTCCTTGTCCTCATTTGCCACGAGGCGAACTGAACATCTGAATTGTATCGGTCAAGGGTCGTATGAAGGCGACCACTCGCCTGCCTGCTCTTCCCATTTGTTTGACGAAGCTTTCTTGGCCAATGAACTTTGTCATGGTCACATGGCCATAAGGATCGAAGACCTTGATGGGCTTTAGCTGTCCTAGAGGAACGTTCGCAGGATTGGTGCGCTCGGCCTTGGACGCTTGCAGAAGCTGAGGCTCTATGACCTGAAGAGCGTCATTCTGTAGACATTTAAAGTCTACAGAATGCAGCGGGTGATTGCGTGGAATGGTGGCTTGTTGAAGAGCGTGCAGGGTCTTGCGGCGATATTCATTTACGGTCTGTCCTAAGACTGGTGCCGGGATGCGAACGCCGACTTCGCGCATCGCATCATCATAAAGAGCTTGATACTCACGGGAACGTTCGAGGTGATCTCGGTCTGTGTATGTCATGCAACCTCCTAATCAAATCCCGCTGCTACCGGGGCACGAGGGAGATCGGGATCTTCTTGCTCTTCCTCGGGTTCGTCACGAGCCATGGGGTCTGATGGAGCGTCCTTGGTGGCTTGTAACTCACCGCTGTCGCCGGGTGAGGGTGGCATCTCAGCGAGCCGAGCCGTGTCCTTGCGTTCCTCTTCCAAAGCGGCTTCGCGCTCTGCCTGTTCGACATAGCTGTCCAGGCGCGTGGTGAGCCGGGTGATGCCATCGGATAGAACTTGCGCCGCTGCGGCACGAGCCTCATTGGCACGTTCCTCTGCCTCCACAGTGGCAGAAGCAACTTGATACATACTTTCGATGGCTTCATTGCGAGCGTTGGTGTCGGGCAAGCACTCCATGAGTATGGACATGGGGCCGCTCATTATCTCTTTGCCCTCTGGATCAAGCAGGCGAAATAGTGGGGTGTCAGGGTCGGTCATGGCTGGCTCCGTGGAGCGTCGTTATTCCGTGGATGGCCGGGAGGGGGTGGAGCGTTATAACGCTCGTGCATTCTCATCATTATGGCGGTGATGAATGAACGGCTTCGGTCGTTTTCGCATAACTCGCGATAGTGCCGCAGAAGACCCATCGCGTGCCGGAAGTCCTTGTAGAACAGTGCTTCGAGTTGCCGGGAGACAGACTGCGGGTTAGTGCGTATTCGTGTCTCAAGGCGATGGATCTGGCGGGCAAGCTCATAGTCGTGGCTAGGAGCGAGGAAGTCGAGGCCGGGGTCGTGGGTCATGCTGCGGGCTCCTCGACTAGAGCGGGCTCGCCAGTCCTGACGAACCGCAGGCGCAGTTCAGGCCCGTCCGCGATCAACACTACATGGTCGCCGGGAGAGAGGTGCTGCTCGCGAGCGTAAGATGCGGGAAGACACACGTTGAGGCTTGTGTGGATCTTGCGGAGGATACGATGCGCGATTACGTTTGACATGTTTTACATTATACACTCATTGGTTGTGTTTGCAAATTCTATACAGTAAAAAAATGCTTGGATACTTGGGAGGTAGATCAGAGCAAAATACTATACATGCATTTTGCCTGTATACGATTTTGACTTATGCATTCTTGTGTATTGTCGTCGGGATACGAATGGTAGAAAAAGGAGGTCCAACTTTGAAAGGAGGACAATGATGACCGAGACAATGGCCGACCGGTTTCAGCGAATGAAGTATGCCGACTTAGGCGGCCTCGCCCTCGGCCTCCAACGCCTCGACCCCAACTGCAAGATCAAGGAAACCGACTACGGCGTCACGCTCTGCTTTTCGGACGGCTCTAGCTACCGGACACCTGACAACCAGGAGAACGAAGCCATGACCATTGCCTACTACCACCGGATAAGAAGAATAGTTGTTTAAGGGGGAAGGAAGAATTTGGTCTCAATATAAAATGGGGTTTTCGTCTCCGCATTGTCTGACCGGTATATAGCGACGAAATCGGAAATGACTGTGAAATCCCGTCGACCATCCCGCGAGCCTGAACCCACTAGAGCCTGAACGCGCCCAGGACACCGAGCCTTTGGCCCGTGATGTGTACTAAAAACCCCCCCTGCAAAGAGCCATGTCCACCCCTTATAAAATGGGCATTTGTGCTCAACCCTAGGGTGTGCTAATATCCAGGTGGTATTTAGCATGGGATAAACGTGATGAAAGCGGCGTTATATCTGCGGGTGAGCACCAATGATCAGACCACGGAAAACCAGCGACGCGAGCTGGAGGCTGTGGCGGCACGGCTCGGGCATGAGATTGTCGAGGTCTACGAGGACCACGGCATCAGCGGTGCGAAAGGCCGTGATAAGCGGTCATCGTTTGACCGGTTGCATCGGGACATCACCAGCCGCAAGTTCGATATCGTAATGGCCTGGAGCGTCGATCGCCTTGGCCGTAGCTTGCAGGATTTGATGCACTTCCTCGACCACGTCCATGCCCGCAACATTGGACTGTATCTGCATCAACAGGGGCTCGACACCACGACACCGGCTGGCAAGGCCATGTTCCAGATGATGGGGGTGTTTGCCGAGTTTGAGAGAGCCATGATTAGGGAGCGTATCTTTGCGGGCATGGCGCGAGCGAAGGAGAAAGGTACTAAGAGCGGCAAGGCCATTGGGCGACCACCGGTCAAGCCGGGTGTGCGGACTGCAATACGTGAGGCCTATGCGCGTGGTGATGGCGGTTATCGTACGATCGCGAAGCAGTTCGGTGTTGCGGTGATGACGGTTAGGAAGTGCCTCGCAGCGGAGCGGATGTAACACTGTAACGGAGTAACACCGTAACGGCCTGTTAGTGCAAGGATCAGTTCAGTCGCCTTGGACCAGGAGCATTGGCGATATGGTCCTTACACGATGTGAACCTGACACCCTGAGCAGCACGAAGGATATCGTGCCACGGACATGGTGTCGTACGATTGATGCAGTCATTCACATCGACGCAAGGCTCAGCAGTGGTGTCGTACTCAGGGATCCCACCGACATGGATAACAACTTGTGGAAGAGAGGCCCTGAAGATTTGTGTGAGGAGATTGGCGGCTTGCATCCGATGTTTGAGCCTGACAGTGGGATCACGATATACAGCCTCTAAGAAGTCATGCGGGGAGATGTGAGGGTCGTTATATGCGTGATCTGCCATGTTGATGGTCCTTTGTCCTTTGGTACGCTAATACCTTAGGTTCTATGCCGTTTGTCCGCCGTTTGCGGGCCGCTGGACCGAGTAAAAATTGGCCGGTGTGTGGTACAGCCTTTGGTTGAAAATGCATGGGCGGCCTATCCCCGGCCCGGCAAATGCCGTTCGGAGTTTGGGTGGCCCAACTGGCGTAAAATGCAACAGTTGTGCGAACCATGACGCCGCTGTATCAACGCCGGGCATTTCTGCTAAGTCATTCTAATTACGATGATATTTCCAATGTACTAGAATTCAACTTACGATGCAGCTTATAGTTGATTCAACCTATGGGTGCGCGCATATGCCGCACACTCAGGGTTCATTTTTCTCTTGGGGCGCGGACACGGGATCAGGCGCCGATGCTTGTGGATTGACCACCGCAGTGAGCTCCAGTTGGTGGCCGTTGAGGTTGCGATCAGGCATGATTACATCGGTGCCGGGTAATGGTGGAAGACCGCCTTCGATGCGGATCGTTTGCTCTGGTGATCCACCTTGTGCAGAGAAGAGCTTCGCCTCATCAACCATCGCGTTCAGCACGGTACGTTGATCGCTGATGAGGCTGTCGGCAGAGACGACGTTTAACTGACCTAGCGCCTTCATTTCAGTCAGCTTGAGAATGTTTTCGTATGCCTCACGAATGCTCGTGGGCCGGGGAAGAGTGACAGCTTGCTCAAAGTAGACTGGATCAGGTGCAACAGGTGATGCGCCGAGTTTTGAGTGGTAGTACGGCATCAACTGACCGGAGGCAGCGATGCGAAGTTCCTTTGGTTCACTTTCGTTTGAAACTAATTCAGAAAGGAATTCGGCAGGGTCTTTATCACCACGGGCCTTGAGCCTTTCGCGTAGAGCATACGAAGTCTTGTTCCGTGCTCCGGCGGGACGACCGTTGGGATTTCCTGATTTACCAGGATGCCAGTGATAGTCTGATTGAGCCATGACATGTATTTTACAAGTTAAAGCTAGAGGTTGTGCTGACAGTTTACAGCAAAAAAATTTGGTTGACCAGGCACGGATTTTGCTCCCCGGATCACGCGGGCCGTTCGCCGTGTGGGGTCAAGCTGAAGAACCCGTCGTCGCCTTCGAAGGATGTGCAGAGGGCTCAGTCGTTCAGAGATGAGCACGCGGCAATAGCCATCCCATGATCTTCTCATGCGGATCGCGACGACTGCGGATGAATGCTTTCTCGTTCTCCTGAGCGGCGGTCCTGGCGAATTCAGAAATCCCCTCCATAGACTGCCGTTTATCCTTCGGAAGCTTCGCCCATTGGCGAATGATCTTCCGGCGGGCTTCGCGTTGCTTTTCCCTTACGTCAGGCATCGGTACGCTCCTTGAAGTGGATTCCGGCTCGCCAAGTATTATGCGATGTATTGTACCACACCCCCCACAATCAGCCTAAATCTTGTTTATTGAGAGACGCGGTGAATAGAAACTGATGCGCAAATCGGCGAGGGTAACCCGTATCGGGGTTTGCGGAGTTTTCGTGCCTGCGCAACTGGTGCGCAAACGAAGCAAACGCAATTGCGCGCAATTTGCGCAATTGCTTTACCCGTAGGGTTACCGTGCAATTGCGCAAAGAACTTTTTGCGCAGTTTTGCGCAATTCCTGCGCAATTAAAAAAACCGAATTGCGCAAACAAAAACCAAGTCTCTCTTCACCAAACGCGCCTCCTATTTCAAAATTGTATGTCCTCTTGTTTCCCACCTCTGAACAATCCTTGTTCAGTTTTTCTACTGACTGGGCTCTGGTATTCTTGCGTCACCAACCTCCCTGCCTTGATCCAAGTACTTATTATTTCCCGTGCCTGCTGTTCAGTTTTTCCTTCAACGTGCTTCATAACCACCAGCCACGCGGCTCGCCTCCGTGCTCTTGCATCACCGGAATAACGGTCCCCATCCGACATCCCTTTATCTATTTCCTCAATAATCGCATCTATCTGTTCGTCAGTTATATCCTTCCAAACTTCAGGCGGAGCCCAAGGCTCTGCGGCCTGCACCTCATCTCCGTGCTTATACATTACATTTTCATTACCGAGCCTCACTCCAACTAGGTGAAACCACAGTGCCTTGCGCGCAGGAGGCGCGATGTTGACCTTGCCCTTATCCATGCGAACGTAGGCCGAGCGCTCTTCTTCAGGAATTGGGAATTTCTTGGCCTCTTCCTTAGTCATCACATTCAGTGTGTAAACGAGCCTCGCTGCATCCTTCAACGACGAGGCTCCTCGGCCACGGTTAGCGTCTCCCGGTTCTGGCTCTCCTCTCAGCCCCGGCTTTGAAACATGATGAGGGACATCAACGCTAATGTTGTGCTTGAACATCAGGTCGGTCAGAACACCGCATACTAGATCGATGGCGTTGTTGTTGTTTTCACCTACACCATGCGACTTGATGAACGGATCGATGCCAATGAGGTCGAGCTTATTTTCGAAAATGAGTAATTCTAAATTAGAAATGAGTTCGCCGGTTTTGGGATTGCCCTTGGCATCAAGCTCCATCAGCTTGCCGCCTTTGGCTCCGGGAGCCCAGAGAAAGAGCCAGCCTTTAAGATCAGCCTCGCTGATGTTGTAATGGATACGAAGCGCCCAGATGCGTCGGCGCAGTTCTTCCATGTCATCTTCAAGCGATATTATCAACACGCGGCTGCGCTGGAATACATGCTCGCCCAGCAATGATCGCCCGGTAGCCAATGATAGATACTGCGCGTATCGCAAGGCGGTCTTGCCGACGCCACCGTCGCCAAACAACGAGCTTAGAAACTTGCGCGCGAAGATGTCGCCATACAGCCATGATCGTGGGGGAGGTAACGTGCTATCGTCGCCAGCATCAAGAACACCGAGGCGGGCTGAAGCGTTTTGTTTCCAGTCCGGCAACCGTGCAACGATAACACCAAGTTCCTCGGCTTTATGATCCTTCAGCCAATCGCTGATGTCGCCCTTGAGTGGGCACTGAGGCCAGACTGACGCAAGGTCCAACATTCTTAGCCGACGTGCTGTCCCACTCAGCTTCGCAGCAACGCTATTCGCGTGTGTCCTCCCTGCGTCGTCGTTGTCGGCAATGATGATAATATCTGCACCACGGAAATGTGGTGTCAGTTCATCCCGCCATTTGCCATGACCTTTGCTGGCACCGCCTGGATTAGTTGTTGCCGTGAGGCCACGACTAATCAGATTGATGCAGTCTTTCTCGCCCTCACAGATGTAGATGGTTTGCTTGCCAACAGCCTTGAGCAAACGCGGCAGGTCATAAGGGACGCGTCGGACACCTTCTAACTTCCAGATCCAACCACCTTTGCCATCGGGCCGACGCTGGAGAAAAGTCTTTGGCTCAAAACGCACGACCTGAAATAGCAGCACACCATTTTCATCGGTATAGTCATAAGTCGCGACAATTGTTTTAGATGATTGACGTGCATGACCATTGGTCCAGTAGCCCTTCTTCTCTGCCCATTCATATGCATCACGCGCCTCGTTCAATCCCTCTTGGCGCATTATTAAATCAATGACACCACCACCCTCACCATCTTCATGGCTGTACCATGTACCCTTATCAAGATTGACAGACATCGATCCTTGCTTACCGAATCGTAGGTCTGCTCGCTTTCGATCTTCTGGTCTGCCATTGGGCTCTCCCAACAACTCGACAACAATATCTTCCATCAATTTGATATGGGCAGGGTCGTTCATGAACGAACACCCGCGTTGATGGCTTGCTTTTGTCCACAACCCGTGGTATAACTATTAATAGACACAGCTACCTCCTGTGTTGAACAAACACAGATTAGCCACCGGCCTCGTCAGCCGGTTCGTGTTAGACGGTTTTGGTCGCGCGCCTTTTCTTCTTATCTTGGTCGTCCGTCCGGTATCGTCGTCATCGTCAAACTGATTGGCTGCCGGTTGAGCTTCTGCTCCCGGCAGCTTTTTTTATTCGGCTCTTTTTTTATGCCGGATAAATGAAAAGCTCGCCCTCCATGATGTGCTCAACCCGCCGAGCCTCCTCTTCAGAAAGATCGATGTACTCATCATCGCTGAACACAAACCGCACCACACCTCGTTCTGCCGGTTTGATGTGCCGCACCAGCGAGAGATTGATGTAGCCTTTTTTCGTGAACACAAAGAGAGGTTGGGTATTCATTCGGCTACCTCCTCTTGCGGTTTCAGAAATGTCACCAACATTCTGCCGTCCTCTTGTTCCTGTATTTCAACTTCGTCACAATCGTCAAAACCGTTCCGCCGCATAAAATCTGCGGGTAATGACATGACTTTGGAGTAGCGACCAAAGCGATAGATCTTGCGATAAACAGGATGCGGTAGACGCATGGTACGCCTCTCTGTTTCCATGGGTTGAATGCGAACAATGCTTCGCACTAGCCCGATTATGTGCGGGATTGGGGTTTGGCGAGACGTGGCATCGGCTAATATCAGCCGCGCACTGCATCCACCGACGCAATTAATAAATTACACTATACCGCATCCAACTTAAAGTTGCAATCCAATACCAACCTTTATTTTTGCGAAAGGCCATCTTGAAGAGCCTTTTTCCACTGACAAGTCACTTCTAGCCGTGGCACTGATCCTTTGTAATTTTTCCTACGGACGCTCACATATCCGGGAAACAGTGCGGCCAGCTTTTCAGCTTCGGCATTGGACATTTCAGTGGTGCGATAGGTGCTGCACCCTCCCGGCGTGTCGTAACGTTGGTCAACAACAGTTCCAGTCCAAACAGCGTTGGGGTGTCCCATCAACAACAACTGAAGCGTCATGCAATAATCTGAGCGCAACACCACCAAGTCCCATCTGCACTTTGCCACGATGGGCAGATAGTAACCGAGCGTGCACTGCATTCGGGCGGGGGACTTCCAGTCGCCGCTTTCGTGGTTATTACCTTGACGTGACCCGAATCCAACGTGCGGGTATTCAGGACCCAACTTATCTTCGATACGTTCAAACTCGGGAATGAGTTCATTGCCTTGTATAGGCCGTAAGCCTGTTTCGTTTTTGCTGATGCGCGTTGCGAAGGTTAGATCATCATCCAACATAATGATTTTGTTGTAACCGCACTTCGACCACTCCTGCACAATCCACGTGCGCTTCTGCGCGATTGTCATAGGGTACGGCTCCACAACGATTTCCACATCAGCATATTCATACGATAGGGCGACGGCCTCGTTCTCGGGGCATACGATAGTCGTTCGCTTGCGCAATTCACGCGGTAGGGATTGCAGCGTGATTTGCCGGTCGATACGGCCTTTGGTTGGGATTACAATTTGCACCACTCGACCTTCGGGAATTGCCGTATGCACAGATCGGGCGGCCTCGGTGCTCCCTTTGCCATCGCTCGCAAAAAGAACGGGATGCCAGCTTCCGCACATTGATCGCGGATCGCGCGCGCCCACATGGGGTCCATGCGCCGACAGCGTTCGGGAGGGGCTCCTTCACCTTCACCGTAAAGGATGACCCACTTGGCTAGGCGGAGGAAGTCGTCCGGCAACACTATCCGCTCAAGCAGTGGTGCAAGGACGACGTAGACAAACCATCCTGCTTCGGCCAATGGGCGCATGTCCTCCCATCGTTTATCGAAATGCTTTTGACGACCAGCGCTGAAACCTAACCAAACATTGGTGAGCGGCGACTTGTTGAGGAAATAGGGAGCCATCTGCCCCCTATACTGAGGGCCGGTGTACCTGGAGATAAACAGACCGATGTGCGGTGATAGCGCAATGGTCTCAACTACCCGGTCGATGATCTTTGGTGATCGGCGTCCAATAAACAGATCGCCGGAGGTCGCGACAAGGATAAGCGACGGTTTGCCGGGACCAAGCTTGGGATGCTCGGCACCGGGATACTTCAACGGCAAATTCCACTCACGATGCCCGTCCCGCAGGGTGTTGAGCTTGCCGGTCCACGACGGGATGCCGGTTTCTTCATCTATGTCGATGACGCCAGTGTGAACCGTTTCGGTTTCGTGGGTGTGACTTTTGTGAAAGTACGGGTAGAGGCAGTTCTTGCATTCGTCGGTTTGGTACATGCACCCGGAAGTCGGGTTCCAGGTTTCGTCAAAAAAATCGCAAGCGAGCGCAGCCATCTTTAAATCGCTGCTTGCTCGGGCGGGGCTGACTTAGGCGATCTCTTAATACGGCCCTCAGCTGCGGCCTCTTCCTTTGCTTCAGCGACAAGTTCCTCTAACCAAGCGATTTCCTCCGCGTGCTCATGATTTGCTTGCTTCATCGTCGCCAACGAGGCCGGTACCGCAGTCAGAGCCTTAATCAAATTCTGACGTTCCTTAGGCGTATACGTCTTGTGCCTAACTTGAGCCGCGCCGATTATTTCGTTGGCGCGAGCAAGCTCTTGGCCGACCCATCTTTTGGTTTCGTTGAACTCCACCTGTTCATCACTTATCGGTTTCTTGGTCCCCTTTGCCTTCGCCGGTGTTGACACCGGCTCGGTGTCCGTTGCGTCCGCTGTTGCCGATGGCTCAGTGTCCGTTGCCTCTACGTCGTCTACATCTTCCTCAAGCTCGTCGTCTGCCTCAACGTCATCTGCTAGTGGTGCTGCTGTGCCATTCTGCCTGGCACGCCATTCGCGCATGAGTTCGATGGCTTCGCGTTTCGTTATGTCTGGATTATCTCGAACGATTTGATGTCGGTCGGGGTGCTTTTGCAGCTTCTGGGCTGAACCGAAAAACAGGGGGCGGCCCCCTGTTTTGGGAAATGCAACACAGACGCTGCGATACCGCCCCAGAGTGCAGGCAGCGCCAGGAAAGTTGATGTCTTCGGCGAAACGCTCCAGTGCGTTGTCACCGTATTTTTTCGTGACAGTGCAGGCCCCATTTCCGAGGATCCATTGTTTGCTGCTTATCTCGGTGATCGCAGCTTTGCATTCCGCGACGACGGTCATGTATTCCGGCTCGTTGGTGTAGGTCGGTCCAGTAGACATTTGCTCTCTCCAAATAAAATCCGATCGTCATCTCCTCCCGCAGTCATGCGAGGGGCAGACAGTTCAGTCGTGACGGTTAGCGCTTGTAATTCGGGGTCGGTTGCGCCTTCATCCAGGCATCCACCTCGGCCTCAATCCACACCGTTTTGTTAGGAGAAATGGATCGTGGCCTTGGGAATTTGCCCGCGCGAACCCACGTCCAAAGCGTAGGACCCGTGACCGGGACTTTCTTGAGGACCTGAGCCTTGGATAAGAATACGAGAACCTCAGGTAATAACTCAGACGCGTTTGCCTGCGGTGAGTTGAGTAAGTCGCGCACAATAAAGCCCTCCCTTGAATTGAGGGGAGCGCGTGACGTGGCTACATTTTTAGAAGAGGAAATGAAAAACGCAGCCGCCACGTCCGCTCCCGCGAGCGAATTTCAGTTGTGGGGGCCGCTAGCCCTTGCCTAAAGAGTGGCAAGTCTCACAAGCAGCTCGGGACGCCTTCAACGGCGAACGTCATTCAAACTCAAGTCTTAGTGCTTAGGCAACGCAAAGCTTATAATAAGTGTTTGGTTGCGTAAAGCATCACAGCTAAAATTTCGCAACTATCACATTGCTCGGCGCGTCGTCACCTTGCGCAAGAGCAAACAACTGTGACGCAACTGCTTCCATCACACGCTTATTCTCTTCGGCATACTCATGCCGGTCATATACATCAGCGATGCCGCCATCTTTGTGATTTTGTATACGGTTCATCGCATCGCGACCAAATCCAAGCTTGGTGATTGTACTGCCATGAGTTCGTCGCAGATCGTGCGGTGTCGCCCGCGGCACTTTGAGTTGCATGCAAATGTTCCGCATCGTCGGAGATAGGCTTAACGATCGGCCGAACACAAAATCATCGCCGATGTTCAACTCCGCAATGATGTCTTGCACCGGTTGCGGCAACCACACGCGATGAGTTTGTGCGTTCTTCGTACCCGGCCATTGGGTCGCTGCATTAGGCGCACCGGGCAGGGTCCACCAGCCGTCAGTGATTTGGTCGTATCGCATGTGTGTCACTTCACCCGGCCTTTGACCGGTCAGCAACAAAACTTGCAAGGCTATTCCGGGTAGGTCAGCCTTGCCGAAGGCCTCCCAAAACAGCGGCACCTCTGCGTCAGCTAGCACACGCTCCCGGCTTGTCGTGGGGTTGTGTTCCACGCCACGGCAGGGATTATAAGAAAGTATTTCCTGCTTCACGGCCCATGTGAAAATGGCGGACGCTGCGGCAAGGGTCTGATTGGCAGTGGTGGGCGAGGCGATCTTGCCCATGACGGCGCGCACGTCACTGCGGGTGATGGACTGTGCGATGAGGTTGCCCCATGACGGCAACAGGTTTCGACGCACAAGAGCTTCGGCCTGTTGCCAACTCTTATTCCGTTTCTTGGCGTGCTCTTCGACGTAGCGGTTTGCCAATTCAGCAAACGTGCCAGTGCCGCGCTCGGCTCGTTTTTCCGCAGCAGGGTCTTCACCTTTTATCACGCGCAACATCAACTCAGCGGCCAACTTGCGCGCGTCCGCTAGAGCAATCGCGTCAGCGGCACCGATGTGATACCACCGTGGGCGGTTATGAAAGCGATAGATCAGCTTGTAAGCGCGATACCCGGTTGGCTGTATCTGCAACGCCAGTCCGCGTTGAAGGGTATCCCAGATCAAATAGGCTTGGGCCTTCGGTTGCAGTTTGTTCACGGTCAACGGCATTAACTTCTGCTTAAAATGAGCCACCGGCAGCCCCCTTTACAGCTAACGCTCAGCTAACGCCGAAGGCTAAATTGTTGTTAATGGCACTTAACACCCTGCCGCTGCAAAATGCAATAAGCCATTGATTCTATTGATGAAACTTAACAGCTTTTAATGCCGCCTAATGCCAGTCCCGTTAACTAACAATTAAGTATGTATTTGCGGGTGCGAAAGGCGCAGCCTAGCGTGCATTCGGGGGCGCGGGTGACCAACGAAATTGGTGCGTGCCATGGCGTATAGAAAGTATGGGGCGCTGATCGCCTCTGTCGGCGCAGCAGCGCTTGTATTTGCAGCGAACGGGGCGTCCGCCCGGTCAGGAGCGGCAGGCCATGGCGCGGTTGCCGCCAAGCATTCGCTCGCCCGTCACCACGCGCTGTTGCACCGGCATTTCCTGCGCAACAACAATAACAACAACAACGGCTTCTTTGCCGCGTGGCCGGACGATTACCCCAACGGACCGACGCCCGGCGTACCGCCGGTCGATCTCACCCAGCCACTGCCCAGCGATATCCGCAACTCGCAGGCTTACGATATTCCCTGGGATTGGGCGCATCGATATCCGCCATTCGTTACTCCCGGCGAAAAACCCTATGTGCCGAGCTGCCCCTCGGAGACCGTCAAGGTTCCGGGTCACAACGGAAACGAGCAGACCGTCAATATCATGCGGTGCTATTGATCAAGCCTTTTCGAGACGCGATTTCGAACCGGGTGACTTCCGCGTCCGCCAAGGCGGGCACTTCGGCAGCGGCCGAGAGACGATCGCTTGTGACCGGCGGCTCCTGCGGGCTATGATGCCCGCAGCAATGTAGAGCCTCTCATGCTTGCCTCGCAGCGCGGCTTGTTCGATATGCCGCGCGACATCTGTTATCTGAATTCGGCGTCTTACAGCCCCTTGCCGCTTCGAACCCAGCAAGCCGCCCGCGCGGCCGTGGGGCGCAAGGCGAGGCCCTGGACGCTCGACGCCTCCTTCGCCAACCGCCAGCACGAGCGCGCGCGCATCGCTGCCGCTCGCCTGATCAATGCCGAAGCGAGCGATGTTGCGCTGATCCCTTCGATCAGCTATGGCGTCGCGGCCGCGGCGAAGCTCCTGACCATTCCGCGGGGCGCACGCGTCCTCGTTCTCGAAAATGATCATTCCTCGCCGGTGCTGGAGTGGCAGACGCGCTCTGCGGCGCAAGGCTTTGCGGTGGAGGCCGTGCGCCAGAGCGGCGACGGCGACTGGACCTCGGCCGTGCTCGCGGCGATCGAACGGCAAGGCGCGCCGCCGGTTGCGCTGGCCTCGATTTCGTCCGTGCATTGGTCGGACGGTGGGCTGCTCGATGTCGAAAGCGTAGCCGCCGCGCTTCGGCGGCAAGGTGCCGTCTTCCTGATCGACGCGACCCAGGGCGCCGGCGTGCTTGCGATGAACGTCAAAATCCTCGACCCGGATTTCGTGCTGTTCCCGACCTATAAATGGCTGCTCGGGCCCTATGGCAGGGCCTTCATCTACATCGCCAGGCGCCATCAGGATGGCATTCCGCTCGAACAGACCGCCTTCGGCCGCCGCGACGTGCGCTCCGATGGTGCGATCTATTTTTCGGATTTGAACTATGTTGCGGATGCGCGGCGCTTCGACATGGGCGAGCGCGACCATTTCATTTCGATGGAGATGGCCGCGATCGGCATGGAAATGATGGCGGAATGGGGTACGGATGCCGTTTGCGAACGGCTCGCGATGCTGACCTGCCGTATCGAGGAAGGCCTGCGCGGTTTGCGCGTTCGCATCCCGGACCGTCGCCTGCGCGCGCCGCACGTTTTGAGCCTCGGCTTTGAAGGAGGCCTTCCGGACGACCTGGTCGAGGCGCTGGCAGCCGAAGGCATCTATGTGGCTCCGCGCCTCGGCCGGATGCGGATCTCGCCGCATCTTTTCAATGACGAAGAAGATGCCGACCGCCTGGTGAGCGCGCTCGCCCGGCGGCTGGAGCCCGTCCGGTTTTGATTGAATCAAAACCGGGCTCTACTCCCTTGTTTTGACGCGTTTTCTTAAACCGCGAACCGGTTTCCACTTCGCTCGAAAACGCACAGAGCAGCAGCCGTCATGCTCGGCCCTTCCTCAACAACACTTTGCACCATGGCTTCTCGATCTTACAGGCGTCAAAGGAGCGTTCTTGTGCGTGTCCATTCGGTTCTCCGCGAATCGCTAAAGCTCAACAACTTCAGCTTCCTCGCTCAGGTCGAATGGACAACCTCCTGAAAGCTCACATCCAGGGTTGCATGACGGAGATCGACAGATTAATAATTCGCGTTGCGGGTATCTGGTACGGTTTCTAAAACCGGAAGTAGTGTGAAAAAGCTCAAAACGCTTTTACTTGGAACGGTGGCGGCCGTCGCGATCGCGGGCGTGCATGACGCAAGAGCAGGTGATCTGCCAGTCAAGGCGCCGCCTCCGGCCACCCCGGCGGCTTACGCCTGGAGCGGATGGTATGTCGGCGTCACCGCCGGGTTCGCTCATGGGCAATATGACACCGCGTCGTCCTTCGTCTCCGGCGTCAGCACTCCCACGGTCGCCGACGCTGCAACGCTTAACGTGGCGGGTCGTCAGGCCCTCAAGCAGACCGGTTTCGCGACCGGCATCGAAGGCGGCTATAATTGGCAGGCCGGCAATTGGGTCTTGGGGCTGGAGGGCGATCTTCAGGCGATCCATCTGCAAAAAGCCAGTACCAGCAACAGCGTCGCGGTGCCCTTTACAACGGTGTTCGGTCCCGCCGCGTTTACCCTCGCATCCTATGGCAATGCCGATTGGCTGCTCACGGCACGGCCGCGCATCGGCTACGTGACGCCCAATCACTGGCTGGTTTACGCGACTGGCGGTCTTGCGGTGACGCAGCTGCAAAGCGATTTTTCGTTCTTCAACGACTTGCTCGCCATTAACTTCCCCAGCTTTGAATCGGGAAGGGTCAACACGCTCAAGGCGGGTTATGTCGCCGGCGCGGGCATCGAGGCGCCGCTCACGCGCAGTTTGAGCCTCAAGGCCGAATACCTCCACGTCGGTCTTGGCAATACGGCTGGACAGATGACGGGGAATAGCGGTCTCGAGAGCTTCCCTCCCGCACCGGTCTTCTCTCATTCCAGCGATCTCAAGGCCGACATCGTCCGTGCCGGACTGAATTATCGCTTTGGCGATGCGGGAGCGGCCTCTCTCGACACACCGATCACGGCGCTCAAGTCGCCCGCATGGCACGGCCCGCGCTCGATCCTGTCGGATTGGGACGTGGAGACAGGAGCGCGCGTCTGGTTCAGCAGCGGCCGCGAGCAAGAAGGACCGCTGTTAGGGCCTCCGGTGCTCTTGTCTTTCCTCACCTGGGGTTCGCTGGGGGCGGTTAGCGAGGAGACTTTTGCCCGCGCCGACCATGCAAACGGGTTTTTTGTCAAAGGAAATTTAGGAGCGGGCGGAATTAATGGCGGCCGTATGAACGATGAGGATTTCCCCGCGCTTCTCACCTATTCCAACACCTTGGCGAGCGTCGCGGGACATCTCGGCTATGCGACGATCGATGCGGGGTACAATTTCCTCAAGACAGCGGATGCGAGGCTCGGCGCATTCGTTGGCTACAACTATTACGCTCAGGGCCTCAATGCCTTCGGCGGCCGCCAGCTCGCCGGCGACCTCACCGCCACCGGCGCCACCGGCGACCCCAACATTTTGGGTATTACAGAGTACACCCATTTAAACTCGCTGCGGGTCGGCTTATCCAGCCAGTTCATGTTGAACGACCGGCTGAGATTCACCGGCGATTTCGCCTATTTACCGTCGGTCAATTTCTCTGCATTGGACGACCATCTCATCCGGCAACTCGTTTTACCCAGTGCCACAAACACCGGCAACGGTGTGATGCTTGAGGCGGTCCTGGACTATTACATCACACATAATTGGAGCGTCGGTGCTGGCCTGCGTTATTGGGCCTGGAACGCGGGCTTTGGCGTTGAACGCTTTGGATTTGTAGCCGTGCCATCATCTGACGTCTTCGAACTACTCGGACATCGTGTCGAGCGGTACGGCGTTTTCCTGCAATCGAGCTATCGCTGGGGCGATCCCACGCCCTCAGAAAGCACCCTTGCGGCCAAGGCGCCGACACCGGCATCAGCTCCGATGAACTGGAGCGGAGCCTATATCGGCGGACATTTCGGCGGTGGCTTTAGCAACGATCGCTGGTCCGATCCGTTTGGAACGACGGTCGGCCCGTCTGTGCCGGGGCTGTTCACCGGTACAAATGTCGCCGGATTTGGCGACGCCATTCGTGCGACCGGTGCGCTCGGCGGTGGCCAGATCGGCGCCAATTGGCAGACCGGCGCATGGGTATTGGGCGTTCAGGCCGATTTGAGCGCAACCAATATAACAGGCGAGAATTCCTGCTTCACCGGACTTGGCGGTGTCCTTTGCGGCCGCTCGATCAATGCCCTCGGCAGCCTCACCGGCAGGGTCGGCTATGCCTGGGACCGTTCGCTGGCTTATGTGAAAGGCGGCACCGCGTGGGCCAGCACGACTTACAGCGTGTTGGGAAACACAGGCGCTCTTGGGCTCGGTTCCGGCAGCACCAGCCTGATCGCGTTGGGGTGGACCGCCGGCGTCGGCATCGAATACGCGCTGACCAACCACTGGACCACGTTTGCCGAATACGACCATATCGGCCTGCCCGCGACCAACGTCCCGTTCCCGACCGTCGCGGTCATCGGCGCAGCGCCGATCGCCATCACGCAGTCGGTCGATCTCTTCAAGCTGGGCATGAACTACAACTTCACTGGCACGGCAACAGATTTGGCGGTGAAGGCACCGTCCCTGCCACCCGCTCCGGTTTCCGGCTGGACCGGCTTTTACGCCGGCGCCGAGTTTGGCGCAAAATGGGCAGCCAGCACCTGGACCACGACTTCGATCATATCGGCATCGATACAGAATACCCCGTTCGCCCTCGATGAGACATCGCCGCAAAACTTTGACTTCTCGGGCATCCGCAGCGGCGTATATCTGGGTCATGTTTGGCAATTCGCGCCGCGATGGGTCGGCGGTATCGAATTGGATTGGGCCTATGCCGACACGGGCACGGCGGCGGTAGGAATTCCCGGGTGTGCAGATGCTGCAGGTGTATGCGTCGCAGGCTTTTCTATTGCAAATGACATAGCTACGGTGAAACTGGGATGGGATGCGAGTGCGCGGGCTCGGATGGGATACCTGCTGTCGCCGGCGCTCTTGATCTATGGCACGGGCGGGGTCGCCTGGCAGCGGATAGAAACGTCGGCTGGCTGTCAGTTCAGCCCGATTGATGCCGTCTGCTTTGGCCCGGGGACGGCGTCTGCAACGGTGTCGAACAGCGCGATACGAACAGGCTGGACGGTCGGCGGCGGCGTCGAAACGAAAATTTCCGAAAACCTGATTGCGCGCGCCGAATACCGGTATTCCGATTTCGGCACATTGAACGCCATTCAGGCAAACCTGAACACCGCGGATGCGTTTTCACCGACCAATATCGCTTATCAATTGAAGCTCCATACGCAAATCGCGACGGCGGGAATTGCATACAAGTTTGGGCTCTGATGGCTCCGCCACCTAAAGCGCGATGAGATCTGGTTGAATCGTCATCGCGCTTTGGCTCCTTGATTGAGCATGATCTCCGCGCAGACGCGGTTCGCGTTTGTCGCGAGGGAAAACCGCTGCACACTTTTCCGGATCATGCCTTAGAGCCGGATGATTTGAGATTGAATTGATCTTTTCCCGCAGCGCAATTCACCTCTCCCCGGCCGGCAGAACCGGAACACTGCCGGCTGAAGGCTGCTTCATTGCAGCGCGGGATAGGTCTTTGACCCGCCGGACGGAACCGCCGGGCCCCGCCGCAATTAACAGAATCAGTTGAACCTTGAGCCCTTGGCCGCGACCTAATGACCAGAGGCGACCTCGAGGAGGGTCTGATGACCGACTGGCGCGATTCAATGGTGGACCGGCCTGAGACTGATGGCGCGGTATATGCCGCCGGATGGACGCTGTCGGGTCTCGCCGTTCTCGGCGCCATTGTCGCGGTCTGGATACTCGGGATCTAGCTCCCGCTCAGTTCAACGTTCAATTCAAGACGCCGCGCGTGCGCC
This sequence comes from uncultured Alphaproteobacteria bacterium, assembly GCA_963721935.1. Taxonomy (GTDB): domain Bacteria; phylum Pseudomonadota; class Alphaproteobacteria; order Rhizobiales; family Xanthobacteraceae; genus Bradyrhizobium. Next base: position 10,047 of record CAVRMY010000029.1, on the reverse strand, counting down.
AAGCAATCTCTTGAGGATTCCCGCCGAATGACACGCCAGGGCCTCTGATCCACTCCCGCCCGATGAGCGCTTGCCGCCAATAGGGAGTGATCGCTCCCCTGTCACTCCTGGAACCGCTTCCGTCACCTCTGGACGCGGCGGTGATCCCTGGCTTATCTATAAGCTGGGGCAACTGAGGATCTCCGGCGGCAGCGGATGTGGCGACCGCCGGGTGCTGCCGTTGCCTTGCGAGGAATGGGAGCATGCTGACGGCTGCGGAAAACGAGCTGTTGTGCCGGGTCGAGGGCGACGCGGCGATGGGGCGCCTGATGCGCCGCCACTGGGTGCCTGCGCTGTTGTCGGAACAGGTTGCGAGTGCGGATGGCGCGCCGGTGCGGGTGCAGCTTTTCGGCGAGAAGCTCGTGGCGTTTCGCGACAGTGACGGAAAGCTCGGCCTGCTCGGCGAGTTCTGTCCGCACCGCAAGGCCTCGCTCGCCTTCGGCCGCAACGAAGAGTGCGGGCTGCGTTGCCTCTATCACGGTTGGAAATTCGATACCGAGGGTAACGTCATCGACATGCCGTCCGAGCCGAAGGCAAGCGCGCTGCCCGAAAAGACAAGGCATCTCTCCTATCCCACACGCGAGGCCGGCGGCTTCGTCTGGACCTATATGGGGCCGCCGGACACGATGCCGGAATTCGAGGCGCCGCCATGGGCGCCGCACGATCAGGCAAGGGTCGCGATCGCCAAGGTCGAACTTCCCTGCAACTGGGCGCAGATCATGGAGGGCCAGATCGAACTCGGCGCACTCCTCGAGCTTGCATTCCTCGGACATGCGCCCGGCCAGGGGCGAGGCCACAGCCAGGGGCGATCACTGGGTTCGTCCCTCGACCGACAAGAATCCGCGCATCCAGGTCCAGCTCACCAATTACGGCATGCGCTACGCCGCGATCCGGCGTCCGATCGTGAACGCGAACACGCATGACTACGTCCGCATCACCACCTTCGTCGCACCGTTCACGGCGCTGATCCCGCCCAACAGCACCTACAACGTGGCAAGCGTGATCGTGCCGCGCAGCGACACTTCGAGCTATTTCCACTTCATCGCCTGGGCGGAGGGCGAGCAGGCCGGCATCGATACGCACACCTGGCGCAAGTTCTGCGTGCTGGTCGTGGGTGAGGACGTCGATGCGCAGTTTCGGCCCATCAAGCGCCACGCCCACAACGACTATCTTCAGGATCGCGCGGCGATGGAACAGGGCAGCTTCACCGGCATTCTCGGCATCCCGAACCAGGACATTGCGATGTGGGAATCGATGGGACCGATCGCGGACCGGACGCAGGAGCGTCTTGGTGCAAGCGACATCGCCATCGTGCAGTTCCGCCGCCTGATGATCGATGCAGCCTTGGCCTTCGAGCAGGGCGGCCGCGTGATCGGCCACCTCACACCGCGGCTTGCGCAGGCCAAACTCCGCTCTTACCAGGGCGTGGTGGAAAAGTCCGTTCCGTGGCGGACGCTGGGGGCCAGCGACGAGGAGGCGAGGGTCCTGCAAGGCCTGGAAGAGGACGAGACGGACAAGGAAATGGCTGGTGCTGCGGCGTAGCGCGCGCTCGCATAAAACACTGGAGCCTCTTCGGTTCTGATTGAACCAGAACCGAGGCTCTAATCTTTTGTTTTGACGCGTTTTCTTCACGCGAACCGGTATCCACTTCGCTCGAAAACGCTATAAAGAGAGGAAAAGCCGTTCAGGCGAACCGATCTCTACGAGCGTGCAAATCTCTTGAACGCACAAATCTCTTGAGCGCACAAACCCTGGGGAGGATTGATGGGCGTTCGCACCATTCTCGTTGCCGCCGCGTTGTTTTCTTGCGTCACTGCCGCGCGGGCCGCCGCCGACACCGACGACATCAACGTCATTCTGCCGCTGACCGGTAGCGGTGCGTTCCTCGGCAAGGCCGAGCAGCAGGCGCTCGTGCAATACGAGAAAACGGTGAATTCGACCGGCGGCATTCACGGCAAGCCGGTCAAGTTTGTCTTCCACGACGACCAGAGCAGTCCGCAAGTCGCAGTCCAGCTCGCCAACCAGGTCAAGGCCGCCAATCCGCCGGTCATTCTCGGCTCGGCGCTGGTCGCGCTATGCAACGCGATGGCGCCGCTGATGAAGGAAGGGCCGCTGCTTTATTGCTTTTCGCCCGGCATCCAGCCCCTTGGCGGAAGCTTCATCTACAGTTCGAGCACCTCGACCAAGGAACTTGCCGGCGCACTGCTTCGCTATTTCGGCCGCAAGGGCTGGAAGAAGGTGGCGTTGATCACGACGACCGACGCAACCGGGCAGGACGCCAACCGCAATTTCAAGACGCTGGTCGGAAGCGAGGGCCACAAGGACGTGGAGCTCGTCGCCGAAGCCCAGTTGAACCCCAGCGATGTCAGCGCCGCCGCGCAGATTCAAAGACTCAAAGGCGCAAACCCCGACGTGCTGGTGGCATGGTCCACCGGCGGCCCCGTCGGCACCATCTTCAAGGCGATCCACGATGCCGGCGTGGAGGTGCCGGTTGCAACCACCAACGGCAACATGACCTATGCCCAGATGGCGCAATACGCGGCGTTCCTGCCGAAGGAACTTTACATACCCTCGGCAGACTGGCTGAAGCCGTCGCATCCCGTTTCCGAAAGCGAGGTGACCAGGGCCAAGGACGCCTTCTTCGCCGCGTTCGAGGGTACACAGGTCAAGCCGGATGGGCCTTCGACCTATGCCTGGGACCCGGCGCTTCTGATTGTCGAGGGCTTGCGCAAGCTCAAGGCGGATGCCACGGCCGAGGACCTGCGCGGCTATCTGCGCGAACTGAGGGGCGTTGCCGGCGTCAACGGCAATTACGATTTCAAGGCGGTGCCAAATCGCGGACTTGATGAGTCAAATGTCGTTGTGACGCGCTGGGACCCTGCCGCTCAAACCTGGCTTGTGGTAAGCGATCCGCTCGGCATCCCGCGCGCTGAGTGAATCGGACCACTGCATAGTGCTAGAGTTCCTGCAGATCTGCATCGGCGGTCTGGTGGTCGGCAGCATCTACGCCGCGATTGCGCTCGGCTTTTCGCTGGTCTATCGGGTGACCGGGGCGATCAACCTCTCGCAAGGCGGCTTTGCCCTTTTCGCGGCGATGATCGGCTACACGCTCTCCGTCACTTGCGGTTTTCCGCTGTGGCTCGCGATCCCCTTGGCGGTCGCCGCAACGGTTGCGGTCGGGATCGCGATCGGCGCATTCACCTTCGCGCCAGCGCTCGACCGGCTGTCGAACGCCAATGTCCTGATGCTCACCGCCGGGCTGTTGACCGCGATTGAAGGCTTTTCGCTCATCGTATGGGGCAGCCAGCCCTACGCGACGCCGACATTCTCGGGCGAGGAGCCGTTGGCGTTCGGGGCGATCCGCGTGCCGACGCAGGCGTTCTGGGTGTTGGGCGCGACCGCTCTCTGCATCGGCGCGCTCTGGTTGCTGATCGCGCGGACGAGGCTCGGCAAGGCCTTGCGCGCCTGCGCGGAAAATCCGCACGCTGCCGCCTTGATGGGAATCAGCGTCCCGCGCATGACGCTGTTGAGCTTCGGTCTTGCGACCCTGATCGCCGCGATTGCCGGGGTGATCGTTGCGCCCACCACTTCGCTGCAATTCGATACCGGCCGCCTGTTCACGATTTCCGGCTTCGTGGCGGCTGCGATCGGCGGCATCGCCTCCTTCCCGGGCGCGATCGCCGGCGGGCTGTTTCTCGGGCTCGCGACGCAGCTTTCGACCGCCTACATTTCCTCGCTGTTCTCGACCGCAATTGCCCTTCTCGTCCTGCTGGCGGTTTTGATCTTCCGCCCCTCAGGCCTCGTTGGGAGCGGTGCGAGCAGGCGCCAGGACACCCGCGACGAAGTGAAGATGACCGCACACGCCGCCAGGCTGCCGGCGCGGCTTGCTTTTCCGCTTGCGGCGCTCGCACTGCTCATGGCGGTGCTGGTCCCCCTGGTGGTGACCGACAATGGCATCTTGAGCGGTCTTGTCATTGCGGGCATTTTGTTCATGACGCTGATGGGACTCGACGTACTGATGGGTTACGCCGGACAGGTCAGCCTCGGCCAGGCCGGCTTCATGGCGATCGGCGGCTACACGTCGGGCTATCTCTCGATCAACTACGAGGTTTCGCCGGCACTCTCGATCTTCGCCGGAATCGGCGTCTCGCTTCTGTGTGCGCTCGTCCTCTCGGTCGTGACGCTGCGGCTGAGGGGGCTTTATCTCGCGCTGGCGACGCTGGCGTTCGGGCTGTTGGTCGATTCCTGCGCGGTCGGCTTTCTCGATATCACCGGCGGCCCGTCGGGCCTTGTCGGAATCCCGTCGTTCTCTGTCGGAGGATTCGAGTTCGGAACGCCGCGGGCGATGTACTATGTCGTGCTGGTGCTCGACGTTGTCATCCTGACCGGTCTCGTCGGTGCGATGCGCTCCGGGTTCGGACGCGCGCTGAAGGCGATCCGGTCCGACCAGATGGCGGCGGCGGCGCTTGGCATCAATATTGTCCGCTACAAGCTCGCCGCCTTCATGATCAGCGTGACGCTGGCATCGGTTGCCGGCAGCCTGTACGCGTTCTTCTTCAATTTTCTCTCGCCCGAAATGGTCGGCACCGGCCGCTCGCTTGAACTGGTGGCGATGCTGATCGTCGGCGGCGAAAGCACGCTGGTCGGTGGATTGTTCGGCGCACTTTTGCTGACGCTGTTGCCGACCGTGTTTCAGCCGCTCGCGATCTACAAGACGTTCGCCTCGGGCGTGCTCCTGGTCGCAAGCTTCCTTTATCTGCCGCAGGGCATCTTTGGTGCGATCGTTCAAATGGCGCTCCGGATGGTGCGGCCGCCTGGGGTGGCGTCCGGCGAAAGTCCACCTGAAACTTCAGAGAGGGCACCGTGATGACGGTGCCGGCTGCGATGGCCGAACCAACTTCCGTTTTGAGCGTGCGCCATCTCGCCAAGAGTTTTGGCGGCTTGCGGGCCATCCATGATGTGTCCTTCGATGTCGCACCCGACAAGATCACCGCCATGATCGGCCCCAACGGGGCCGGCAAAACCACCGTGTTCAATCTCGTCACCAACATCCTTTCGAAGGATGCGGGGCAGGTGCTGTTCTTCGGGCGCGACCTCGCCCGTATGTCGGCGGTCAAGATCGCCAGTTCGGGATTGATCCGCACCTTCCAGTCGGCGCGGGTGTTTCCCGGCATGACCGCGATCGAAAACGTGATGGTCGGCGGCCACCGGCTGGCCACCCATTCGCTCGCCAGCCAGTCGCTTTGGCGCAAGCGGGCGAGGGACGAAGAAAGCCGCCTTCTCCGCCGCGCGGAAGATATGCTGGAGCTGGTCGGGCTCGCGACCTTCCGGGACACACACGCCACCGAATTGCCGATGGGCGCGCAGAAACTGCTCGAAGTTATCAGAGCCCTGATGGCGCAACCAAAATTGCTCTGCCTGGACGAGCCGGCAGCCGGATTGAACGACAGCGAAACGCGCGAACTGGCGAAGCTGCTGCGCGCGATCCGCGCGCTCGGCATTCCCATTCTGCTTGTCGAGCACAACATGTCGCTGGTGATGAACGTGGCCGATGCCGTCGTCGTCATCGAGTCCGGTGCCATGATCGCCAGGGGTACGCCGGCTGAGATCCAGAACGATGTCCGCGTGATCGAAGCCTATTTGGGACGCGAGGACCATGCCGCTTCTTGAACTGAAATCCGTATCGGTCGGTTATGGACATAACTGCGTGCTGCAGGATGTCGACCTGACGCTGGAGCACGGGGAGATCGTGACGCTGCTGGGCGCCAACGGCGCCGGCAAATCGACGCTCGCAAAGTCGATCTCCGGCCTCCTGCGAATACAGGCCGGCCGGATTCTCCTGGAGGGCGAGCCGATCGAAACGATGCCCCCCGCCGAGCGCCTGCGCCGCGGGATCGCGCACGTGCCGGAGGGCCGGCAGATCTTCGCCGGCATGACCGTTGCGGAGAATCTCGAACTTGGCGCCTATGCGTCGGCGAAAGCGGATCATGCCGCAAGACTCAAATCGGTATGGACGCTGTTTCCCCTGCTGCGCGATCGCATGAAGGATATCGCGGGCAACTTTTCCGGCGGCCAGCAGCAGATGCTGGCGATCGCCCGCGCCCTGATGTCGAAGCCCAGGCTTCTTCTGTTCGACGAGCCCTCGCTTGGCGTAGCGCCATTGCTGGTGGCCGAAATCTTCCGCTTCATCGTGGCCTTGCGGGCGCAAGGCATCGCCATCCTTCTCGCCGAGCAGAATGCGCGGCAGGCCTTGTCGATTGCCGATCGCGGCTACGTGTTCGAGAACGGCAAGATCGCGTTGTCCGGTTCGTCGAAGGCTTTGCTGAACTCGGCCGACATCGCGGAACGCTACCTCGGAATGGGAGGCGCTGCCGAAATATCCGAAACGGCGAGCGAGGAGCTGGCTTCCCGTTTGCGCAATGTGTTGTTTCCGGTTTCGGCCGCGGCGCCATTACAAGGGGCATCAGCTCCGGAGCAATCCGGAAACCGTTAGTCCTGGATTGCTTCGCTTGCGCTCGCAATGACGGGGAAATCGATTAACCGTATGGTGCGCTACGATGTTTCGCGCCCCGGTCGTCATTGCGAGGAGCGAATGCGACGAAGCAATCCAACTTTTCCTACCACTGGATTGCTTCGCTCGCGCTCGCAATGACGGGGAAATCGATTAACCGTATGGTGCGCTACGATGTTTCGCGCCCCGGTCGTCATTGCGAGGAGCGAATGCGACGAAGCAATCCAACTTTTCCTACCACTGGATTGCTTCGCTATCGCTCGCAATGACGGGTGCGAAAACTGACAAGATGAAGGGAGCAGGTCATGGCGCTGATCCGTATCGAGCCGAAAAAGGATTTTTCGACCGATCTCTATTATGTCGAGATCTTCTACCCCGCCGATGCCGAGCAGCCGTTCGTGACGACCGAGCCGCGCTACAAGACGGCGGCGGCCGCCGAGAACGACGTTATCGCCATCATTGCGAGCCGCGCCAACAATCCGCCGTCGGGATGATGCAGCCTGTTTCGTCATTGCGAAGAGCGGGAGCGACGAAGCAATCCAGCTCTTTTTGATCACAGGATCGCTTCGCCAGCCGCAGGTGGATTGCTTCGCTTGCGCTCGCAATGACGCGGTGAGGCCATTATGTCTGCGACGGGCATTTGTGGCTATGGGTCCCCGCTTTCGCGGGGGACGACGATAGGGGTGGAATGATGGATCTCCGCGTCTTCGGCGCGGCTTGCAATGAGGCACCATGACGAGGCGCTAGATCTGATATCGCAGCTCGATCTCGCGCCCGCTTTCGGCTGAAGAGACAATGGCAAGACAAATTTCGAGCGTTGCAAGCCCCCATTCGCCGGAATGCAGCGGCGGCTTGCCGCGAACCGCCGCGTCGTAGAGTTCGTCGACGACCTCCGCGCGCGGAATTGTCGGTGCCGGCAGTTCTTCGACATGGCGCGTCTCGTTGCCATAGACCACGACTGCTTGCGGCGTGGGGCGAAGGTCGGCGCGCTCGCAGCTTGCGATCAAAAGCCCGAAATGGTTGTGCGCCGGATCGCCACCGATCGGGAAGGCGTCGCGGCCCAGGGAACCGTAGGCGCGGCGGTTTTTCATTTCGGTTTCTTCGGCCGGCGACCTTGCATTGCGCAGCGCCAGTCTGGAGCGCCCGTAGGATGCATCGCCGTCGCGCCTCTGGCCGAGCTCGCCCCGCCATCCCATGAATTCGTCGCTGTCGAAATGCGCATACCCGCTATAGGTCAGCGACGCGAAAGAACCGTCCTCGAATTTGATCTGCGCGCTGTAGGCGCCCTCGGTGCGGCGCGAGGGGTCCCAATTGCCGGTGATGGCGTGGACGTATGTTGCTTTTGCGCCCGCAAGCAGCCGCACGATGTCCACCTGATGGGCAGCCTGGCTGAACACCACGCCGCCGCCGGCGCCGGTTTCCAGCTCCTCAGGCCGGCGCGGCCGGTAGAGGAAATCGGTGAAGTTGAGCGCGCTGATCATGCGGATGCGCCCGTAGGCACCGCTTTGGATCATGTCGCGGGTGCGCAAATAGGGCAGGTCGTAGCTGTGGCTGTGGCCGACGAGGAGTTTCGTTTCGGCCTTTGCTGCCGCCGCAATCATTTCGCGGCAATCGTCAAGCGAAAGCGCCATCGGCTTTTCGACCAGGACATGCTTGCGGTGTTTCGCCGCCAGCTTGACGTGGTCGACATGAAACCGGTGCGGAGAGGCCACGTAAACGGCCTGAACGCCGGGATCGGCGCAAAGCGCCTCGGCGTCTTCAAAACCCCTGGCGCCGAATTCGTCGGCAAAGCGCTCACGCGCATCGGCCCGCGGATCGGTTGCCGCGACCATTTTTATCAGCGGATGCGAAGCAAAGCCCGGCAGCATCAGCATGAACGCGCGGCCCAGACCGATGACGCCGAGTTTTAGCGGTTCGTTCATCGCGGGTCTCCCGTCATGGATCGAATATCCAGAGTCAGGGACAGTGATTTCGACCGCGACACGCAGATCATGATCTCGCTTCTCTTTTCCTTCTCGGACAGTACGAGGTCGCGATGGTCGGCCTCGCCCTCGGTGAAGCGGGTGCGGCAGGTGCCGCAGGTGCCGCTTTCGCAGGAGCTTGCGAGCGCATGGCCGTGCTTGCGCAGCGTATCCAGGATGGAAACGCCCGCCGGCACCTCGTAGCTTTTTCCGCTTCCGGCGAGCTTGACCTCGAATGGCGTGTCGTCGGTGCGGGGAGCGGAAGCGCCGACGAAATCCTCGAAATGCACCGCCGAATCCGGCCAGTGCCCGGTCATGTCACGCACCGCATCCATCAGGCCGCGCGGCCCGCAACAATAGAGGTGCGCGCCGCGCTGTTGTTCCAGCACCGGCCACAGGTCGTAGGCCTGGGCCGGATCGGCATTGTCGTGATGCAGAATGACCTTTCCGGCGAATTCGGCTGCGGAAAATTCCTCGCGGAAGGCCATCGCCTCCGGCGTCCGGGTGAAATAGTACAGCGTGAAGTTCTGCTTTCCGTGCCGCACGCAATGCAAAATCATCGCCCGGATCGGCGTGATGCCGATGCCACCTGCAATGAAGATGAAGCGCTTCGGCTCTGATTTCGACATCTCGAATTCGTTGGCGGGCGGTTCGATGGTAACCGCATCGCCCTCGCCGATATCGCTGGTGAAACTCAAGGAACCGCCGCGGCCTGAGGTCTCCTGCTTCACCGCGATCAAATAGCGGTCGCGCTCGGCCGGGTCGTTGCAAAGCGAGTAGCGGCGTTTCTGTCCCGAAGGCGCGGTCACGGTAATGTGGGAACCGGGCGTGAAGGGTGGCAATTCCGCCGTAGCCGTCGAGCGAAGCTCGAACAGGAAGACGCCTTCGGCGATTTGCGATTTGCGCCGCACCGTCAGGACCAGCTCTCGCGCCTCGGGATCGAGACTCATGGCGCCCTCATGACAAGCCGAGGGCTGATACTTAGCTTGCCAAGCGAATAGCGCAACCCTTGTGGCTGCGCGACGGGCCCTCCGGTTCGAGACGCCGCGCAAGGCGCGCGGCTCCTCACCATGAGGAATTGCGATCGCGCCTGAGGGCGGATTAGCGTCAGCGTAATCCGCCGCCATGGAGATGGCGGATTACGCCTTCGGCTAATCCGCAACTATCCGCGTCATTGCGAGGAGCGAATGCGACGAAGCAATCCACTCTTTGCTCGTTGCTCCGACCATGGATTGCTTCGCTGGCGCTCGCAATGACGATGGAGGCCGCGGCGTACCCGGCAGGGCGGTCAGCGTAATCCGCCGCCAAAGCCGCCGAGATGGCGGATTACGCCTTCGGCTAATCCGCAACTATCCGCGTCATTGCGAGGAGCGAATGCGACGAAGCAATCCACTCTTTGCTCGTTGCTCCGACCATGGATTGCTTCGCTGGCGCTCGCAATGACGATGGAGGTCGCGGCGTACCCGGCAGGGCGGTCAGCGTAATCCGCCGCTAAAGCCGCCGAGATGGCGGATTACGCCTTCGGCTAATCCGCCC
>CAVRMY010000028.1:0-31384 GCA_963721935.1 uncultured Alphaproteobacteria bacterium | reverse complement strand
CAATCCCCAGCAAAATCGATGGAACAACGACTTAAGCGCGGTTGGAGAAATCTCACGTCCATTAGTTGTAATTTGCAGAAATCCCCTTGCGAGCGCCCATAGGCTGCGATTGCATTTAGCTGGGCTAAGGGGAGGTGGCCCAATGCGTAATCTGGGAATCGTGGTGCTCAGCGCCGCGTTGGGCGGCTGTGCGTCAAGTTCGGCCGAAATCACGCCGGCATATGTTTCGCTGGTCATGTTTCAGGGCTACACGTGCCAGCAAATTGGCGCTTGAGGCGCAAGCGCTTTCGACAGGGCGTCGGCATTGTCAGGCGTACAGGACAGCCAGCGTACCAGGGCCAAATGGACTACCGCGGCGGCGGTAGTCGTGTTCTGGCCCGCGGCCTTCTTGGTCGGCGGTGATAAACAAACGGCAGCGGAACTGGCACAGATCAAGGGTCAAATGGTTGCCGTCGAGCAGGCCTCGATCGCCAAGAACTGCAACATTAAGTTCGAGAATAGACCGCCACAGTGAATTACCCGAAGCCATCCGCCGCCTGGTCGAGCTCGGGCTGAAGGCCAAAGGGAAGTCATAAGTCTCATGCCATCGGACTTCATCAGCGAGGATGATCTCAACACCTTTGAGGGATACCTGCGCCTTCAGAGTATCGACCCGCTAACCACCGCGCCCGACGTGCTGGCGCAGTTTCGGCAGTTCTTTGACGAGGCAATGATCGCCAGGGCAGCTCCCAAGCGCGGCACCATGAAGTTCAAGGCTGTGCCGGGCGAGTCCCGATATGCAGTGGCGGTTCGTGAAGGCGACGACCTCTGGCTGACTGCTTGGGTCACGCGTGCCCCCAAAGGCGACGTCTACGTCCTGATACCCCGCAACGATGGAGATTGGAATCCGCACACAAGCTATCACCGCGACGGGACTTTTCACTCGAAGAGCTTCAATCACAAGATGTCGTCATCCCAAAGGCAGCCACTGACGGCCGCATTCAAGGGATGCGAACACCTCGGCATGAATGCCGGGCACGGCCCAAAGAGCGTGGGTGCTATTTGCGACCCCGCCATGTTTACGGATGTGATTGAGGTACCTCCCGGCACACTCGGGCCCCGCGACGGTTACGTCGCCGTCGATCTTGTCGAGGCCGGCTGCGATCCGCTGGAATTATACAACCCGGTAATTCTGACACGGGTGTTCTCTGAACTAGGTCCCGTCGATTGTAATTCGAGTGGGGAAGAACGCTCGCCTTGAAGGCTAGTCGATCAAAAGTAATGGATCACGGCCTCTTGGCCCCGTGGCCTTTCGCCAGATCTCGAAAGGTGGTCCACGCCGCGACAGCCAAGGTTTCTGATGGTCGTTGCAAACAAGTCCTAGCCACCTCCGCAAGTACAGCGTCGCTATCAATGAGCACCTGAGCCCGCTTCTCGAAAAACGAGAAGTAATTCATCGCTGTCCAAAAACCGAGAAGCCACGTGTCACCCTCCGATTTGAGTGCGGGGGATGATGCCCAGTGCGCGCAACTATGTCGCCCTATTCCATTGAAGGTAACTACGCCCTCCGCAGGCCCTTGAGCAGCGGCGAAGCCGCTCCACAAAACGAAGCAACTAGCCAGCGTAAAGCGACAGATCATAAAAACAGATTAAATGCCCAGCTAGAATTCCGCAAGCCCTTCAGTTCACCATGACCCTCTCATGCGCCCTGGCACCGCCTTGACGCATAGCGCGTCATAGTGGCTCCGATCGGCGAGGTCCCCAATATCCAGCGGCTTCACTCCCGCCGCTGTCGACGCGATGATGGCGTCATGCCCGAAATTAAACGACCGCAGAAAATCACACTCGCCGAAATGCGCGCCACCAATGTGCGCGGATTGCTGATCTACTGCTCCGACTATCACTGCTCACATTGGACTGCGATCAGCGGCGATCGCTGGCCGGATGATGTGCGGCTGTCTGATCTAGAGCCGCGATTTGCCTGCCAGGCTTGCGGCCGGCGCGGCGCGGATGTGCGGCCCGATTGGCAATCGGTTGAAGCCTATGCCTGACAAGGGTTGGCGCCGCCACTTCGACGTTCCGATCCTAGTCGAAGGCTACGCCGATCTGCTCCCCTTGACGCCAGATGACATGACAGGGAATGTGCGTGCCGTCGGCCTTAGCTTCATAAACAGCGCCATTGCCCGCTCCTTTTTTTCTTTGAGGATCGAACCCATACCACCATTCAGCGTCATTGACTTAACCGGGGCGAGAGGTGTGAGATAGCGAGAGCGGAGGTGGCTGAAAATGGATGAAAGACTGGCCCAGACTATTCTGGAGGAGCTTCACCAGATCAAGCAGGACGTTCGCTGGCTCAGGGAACGCGAGGAAGTTAGGCTGCTAGCCGCCCGTGAGAAGGTGGAGGAGAGCATGGCCGCCTTTGAGCGGATCGGATGCGCCAAGCGATAGCGGAGCGTTTTTTGGCAGACACCCCGAAGATAGTCCCTCCATGACTTCTACGGAGCCCGCTGGTAAGTTGGGGAGCCGCGGGCAGCCGTGATGGCGCCAGCGAATGGCTCGGCAGCAAGAGCGCAATGGATTTCGCGTTGCCTGTTCTATTTTGAACAGCGCGGTGGAAATTTTTCAGGCATCATCGGACGGATCACCGCAAGGACCGTGGCTAGTGCCGGTGACTGAGAGCCCTGTGCTCCCGCCTCCCATCGTGGAGTGCGACAATGGACCAATCCTATTTCCGAGAACAAGCCGACCGATGCCGCCGCTTAGCGCGGGAAAGCAGTGATTTTGCCTTGCAGGTCAGGCTGCGCAGGTTGGCAGACGAATATCAAACGCGCGCGGACGAGATTGAGGATGATGAGATTTTTTCGGCCAAGAGCGATGACAGATCAACTTACTGATCTGATCGCATTACGACGTAAGTTTAATTTAGCTGGAGGAGAAGCCCATGGCAGAAGCAACGAATACGTTCGAAGCAGTTCGAGCCATGATGCTTGAAAATCTCGAAAAGGTGCAAAGCGCGACGCAGAGCTACATGGACACGGTTGACAAGACCATGCGAGGCTTTCCGGGTGCTAATGACGAACAAATTGCTACTTTCAAGGCATACATTGAGCGGAAAGTTGCAGCAAACCGGGATTTCGTGGAAAGGCTTTTGCGTGCAAAGGATTTCCAAGAAGCGGTCCGCATTCAGGTCGAATACTTGCAGTCTCAACTGAAGGCCGCCGCCGAAGACGCAAGCCAAATCGGCACCAAAATAGCGAGTTCGTTGAACCGCTCAACGGGCTGAGCGCTCGCGCGTTTCGCCGGTATCGGGTCGGACGGGTGAAGCAGCCCCCGGCTCTTGGCCTGCCGCACCGAGGGCATCTTCATCGCCCCATTATAACAAGGCGAGATCGGCCCGGACCTGTTTCGGGCGGCCTGCAATATGGGGCTGGAAGGTTTAGTGTCGAAGCGCCGAGACCGGCCGTACCGTTCTGGCCGGTCGCCACACTGGGTGAAGGTGAAAAACCCAAAATCGTCCGCCATGATTCGTGCCAAGGATATCGACTGGTCAAAATGACGCGGGCCGCTGAAGATCACCCTCGCCGAAATGCGCGCTCGCGAGATCGCCAGTGCAAGAAACCGCTAAATATTGTGGCCCTGCCGCAACAACTTTTTTGTACCATCGTTGGAAACAGAATTTGTTGCTAGGCACGCTGGCACAAGTCTGTAAAGACTTGAAGTCCTGGGGCTGATCAAAAAAGCTAAGGTTTGGGTGGACCGCTAGGTCAATATGGCGGCTCATTGAGTTTGCTTGAAAATCTCAAACCGCAGCGGTGAGCTTTTTACATCCAATTCAACAGGGGGTTGTTCATGAGTACACCTGCGAAAATTACTCGCAAGTTTTCCGACGACGCCTTAGCAAATCTCTATTTCAATTTACTAAGGCTTCGCAACGAAGTTCGGAAGGCCGAGGCAGATCCGAAGCGTCAGTCAAACTATGCAGGAAAGCGCCTGAGCGTTTCAGCCCGTCCGAGAAATCAGACGGAGGTGGACTCTCGATCCTGATCCTGGCTTTGCGCCTGCCAGACGATACTGAAGCTCTTGTTTTTCAGCCTCAATTTTCGCTGGCAGGATTAAATCGATTTCTTCGCGCAGACACCAAAGCTCGTCTACGGACATTATTGCGAGATTCCTATTTTGCACGTTGTCCCCCACATGCTTGCTAAAGCTAGACCGTTGGCGTCCGATTTGACCAAATCGCGACCCAATTACGACATGCCCGTGAATTAACATTTAAATCTTTGGGGACATTCCTGTTATGTAAGAAACCGGGTTAGGCGTGAAAAACGCCTTCTCGTAGGTTCCTGCGTTTCACGACGCCAGCACCACTAGCTTCCAGCCGCACCAAGGTCTGCCTCGTTACGCCAGCCGTAGCCGCAATCTCGACTTGGGCGGCGCCTGCCAGTACACGAGCGGCTTTTATTTGATTGCCAGTCAACATCGCTGGTCTAGGCGGACTTGGTGTCCGCCCAGGCCGCTCTAAATGGCTATCCTTATCAAAGCGCAATTCCATTACGGGCCGAGTTGAGGTTATCGCATCAACAACTTTAGCGTATGCATCCAGCATTGGGTTCGGCCTGGCTGGCTCAAGCTCGCGAAGTCTGGCCTCTAATGCGTCTACGCTGAGAGGCTCTAGGAAGGCCGCCGGTGAGTCCGGGATTTCGCGGGCTGTCATGGACCGGCCGATCGGCGCCAGCGCAGGGTTCGGCAGCAGCGGCGGCAGCGCGCGGGGTTGCGATTTGAGAACGGGCGCCTAAGTTTCAGTTGCGCAGTCACAACTCGCCCCACCGGGCTTGAGCTCGCGCTTTCGGCATCATCCATGATCTACAAAAGCTACATTATCGACGTTGGCGAGAGAGAGCCTGCTCGCTGGATTGCAAGGATTTCGCGGTTCGACGGCAAGATTATCCAGGCGGGCCACGGTTGGCAAAACGCCTTCTATGACACTATCGCGACCACCACGGCCACCGAAGCGATGAAATATGCCCGGGCCGCGATCGACGGTGGACTAATCAGATAGTCAGCGTCGCGTTCTCAAAAGAAAGGGCGCGGGACCGAAGCGCTGCGCCATGCCTGCCCGGTTTACCTGGTCGCCCGTGAAGAATTCGGAAGCGATTGATCCGTCGCGGTGATTTGACTTGAGCAAGTATTCGATTTTGCAAGAAAGCCGTAGGTGGGTAGTGGTTTTCTTGCGTTTTAGGATTTCGGATTTGGCGGCTTCGTGATTCCTTTGACGGCGAGATTCGCTGTTGGGGAGAGACCGATGAGCCAGCCGCGCGACGATCGTCAGGACGATCTGTTTCGTCCATCTCTGGAGAAGATCATCAACCTTCGCCATCCGCTGGTGCGTCTGGCGGCCGAGATCGATTGGGACTTCTTGGCGGCGCGTTTCAGTTCGGTCTGTCGCCTCGGACCGGGGCAGCCACCGTTGCCGACACGATTGGTAGCCGGACTGTTCATCCTCAAGCACATGCACAATCTCTCTGACGAGGCGCTGTGCGATAGGTGGGTCGAGAACCCGTATTTTCAGTATTTCTGCGGCGAGGTGGTGTTCCGGCACGAGCTGCCGTTCGATCGCTCGTCGCTGACCCGCTGGCGCCAGCGGCTGGGTGAGGAGCAGATCGCCGCGCTGTTGCAAGAGAGCCTTTCAGTGGCGCATCGAACCGGGGCGATCGAGACCAAAGATCTCGAGCGGGTCGTTGTGGACACCACCGTCCAAGAGAAGGCGATCGCGCATCCGAGCGATGCGCGGCTCATGCACCGGGCGATCGAGAGGCTGGTCGATTTGGCCAAACGCGAGGGCGTCGAACTGCGCCAGAGCTATCTGCGCGTGGCCAAGCGCGCCGCCATCATGGTGGGGCGCTACACCCATGCCCACCAGTTCAAGCGCGCCCGGCGAGAACTCAAATTCCTCCGCACCCGGCTTGGCCGCATCATCCGTGACATCAGACGCAAAATCGAGGGCGACCCTGCGCTTGAGGATCGCTTTGGTCCGCTGCTCGATCTCGCCCACCGGGTTCGCCATCAAGAGCAGCGTCAGCGCGGTCCCAAGGTCTACTCGTTGCACGCCCCCGAGGTGGAGTGCATCGGCAAAGGCAAGGCCCGGGCACCTTACGAGTTTGGCTGCAAAGTCTCGATTGCCACGCCTGCCACCGCGCCCAAAGGCGGGCAGTTCGTGCTGCATGCCAAGGCCCTGCACGGCAATCCCTATGACGGCCACACGCTCGGTCCCGTCATCGCCGATCTCGAAAAGCTCACAGGTGTCGCAGCGCGCCGCATCCACGGCGACAAGGGCTATCGCGGCCACAACTATCCTGACCGGTTTAAGGTCTGGATCAGCGGCCAGGTGCGCCGTGTCACCAAAGCCATCCGCCGCGAGATGCGGCGTCGCGCCGCCGTCGAGCCAGTGATCGGCCATCTCAAGGACGACCACCGAATGCGCCGCAACCATCTCAAGGGCCGCGACGGCGACCGCATCAACGCCGTGCTCGCGGCCGCCGGCTACAACTTCAGCCTGCTCCGCCACTGGTTCAAGGAACTTTTACGCGTCCTGCTATGGATACTCTGTCGCCGCCTATCGCAACCACACCTTGCGTAAACAGTGCTCAGAAACGTTCTTCACGAACGACTACCTGACGAGGGCGCGAGCACAAATAGGCCCGCCCTGTTGCCATGCAAACTATTCATGACCAGCCTTGCCGCCTATTTCATTTCCTGACGGTGGATATTTAGCCAGCGCCTGAGGAACTCCGCCCGTTGGGTCTCATAGGGGTCGAAGGGTAACGCGTCTGCAATAATAGCCGTGGTTTCAAATAATCCGCCGTCTATAAAGCTTGCAGAAATTTGGAGGTTTCCCACCGACCATCCGTAGACCTCCGCACCGGTTCCGTTTTCGTACGTTTTGGTTCCGACGTGCGCTGGCTCACAGCCCATCAAATCCAATACTTCCTTGTACGTCATGCCTTTCGTGAGTTCGGACATCTTTCGAAAGTTAAAGGAACAAGAAGGGCCTTTTGCGGATGTGTCTCGACCCAACGTAGCGTCGTCTTCCGCTAGTGCGTCTGGCGCCGCCATCGAGAACACAAGCATCACACCGAGAACGATAGGAAAAGAGCGCATTGCTTTCCTCCCCAGGAAGCGCTCAAAGCTCGATCATAGGACCGGTGACCGGATGAGGTCCCGGCTACCGGATATCGAGCCGAGTTTCGTTGCACCCCTGCGTTCGTCGGGGCGCTGACATCAAACGGATGGGTATCCCCTATGCCGCCAGGGCAAAAAACCGAAAACTGTCGGGAGATACCAAAACCGGCTCGTGAACGGTCTCTGACTCTGCAAACAGAAGGCAGGCCGGACAGTTGAACAGGTTCAGATCGGTCGCCGGGGCAAATCTGACGAGCTCCGACCGATACCATTGCATCTCAATGCCGCAGTTCGGGCAAGGTGGCGATTGAAGGTCTTCCAGCGAATGATCTATTCGGTCCATCACAACCCTCCCCAGGTCGAGTGATGAAAAGCCCCGCGCCCCGCAATAAAAGACCACATCTTTAAGATGACGTGCGTCATCTGGTGCGCTGTTCAGGGCTTTTTGTAGGCGAGAATCGGCCGGTCTTTGGACATTGGCGCCGAGGCTCCGCGAACTTACCAAGGTTATGGATCATTTCCTGCACGGTGTGCGGCCAGCGCGTTCTGCCGACAACGGACGCACCGCAAACGCGCGTATCACTCGAAACTCTCGAACCGCATCGAACGCCTGAAAAGGGAAATGCGAGACGCCGAGCAAAAGCTGGCCGAGCTGGATGATGGCAGTGTCCATCCGTGACAAGAACCGCGTCACGGGTACAAGCCCCGGTGGATGGCCTCACATGCTGGCCGCTATCAGACAGCGGGGGGACTACCCTGATCGAACGGCTGCGCCTGAAACCGGGGCTCGCGGGGCGGTCTGAAGCCCGTCGCGGTGCAGTCTATCGGCAAGTCGATGCGATGAGGCAACGGCGGCAGGGACCACCCCCCTTGGGGGCCGCCCGGGTCCCGCGAAGCACGCAGCAACCGCGGGGAACGCGAGACGGTTCATGGCTGGAGTTTCCGCGGCGGCTATGGCCACGGGCTTGCGGCCGATGTCGTGAGCATCAAAGGCTCGACAGAGGCGCAGCGAAGGATTTCCACTGAAGGCCTCTGGAAATGGATCGATGCTCACGGGAAGGAGTTTGGAATCGGGCGACCGTATCTCGATAAAGACCGCCGCATCTGGCACCGATCGGCGGCAAAGAATATGCCGCTCACCACAGCGCGACGAAAGCTCATCACGCGGGATCGAACCTGAAGAAGCACAAGCGGCTAGCTGTGCGGGACGATCACAGCGTTGCGAAAACGTCCAAGAAACGCAAGATGGCCGCGCTCCAACGCAGTTAAATCGAGTCAGATAACTGGGTAGGAGGTCTGCTCCTAGGGCACTAAGCTACCGATCCGGGATATCCGCAGTTCTGCTGCTAACCGGGTAAACCGGACACGGCCTGGGCTGCCCCGTTCGGTCGGGATTGCCCCAGAACGGTCATGGGCTGCTTCTCATTTTTGAAGCCGATGAGTTCGTTGATACGCGGCTACTGGCCGACGGGCCTCGCCGGCAGTTGTTCGCCACTCACTTCCTGGCTGTCAGAAGAAGGCCGTAGACTTGTGGTCGCTTTAAATTATCGCCGCGTCGAACGCCGCTTCCGATTACCAGAAACCTTTTTAATCCTGAAGTCGTCGAGCGTTCTCCCGGTCCTCAGCTGTGCAGTAAGCCACCGTGGTTGCTTGCCACGGCCCGCCCAGGTTTCTGAGGGATCGTCGGGGTTTCGATACTTGGGAAATACTCGCGGATAGGGACGACGTTCCCGTCGAGCGGTTCCTTCCAATGCTCCTAAATGGAGTTTTTCCAGTCGCTGCTCAAGTTGCTTTTTTTTCGGAATATATCTTGCGCGCAAGAACTGCGGTGATTTCAGTATGCCAAGCCCAAAGCTCGTCAACGGACTTCGAGTTAAAATCGGCGAGTTCCATATTTAATCCTCTGGGTTCCCATACCGCGCCGCGACATTAACGCGCGGATGTGCGGAAAGTTCCCCGAATGCAACCGCGAAAAACGATGTCGGGACCATTAAATGCTTTGGGCATTTAAGCCGTCGCCCTAGTTTTTAATTTGGGGTGGTTCTGAAACCAGTGACGCCTGTTTGGTATTAACCCGCGACACCGATATTCAACCTTAACAAGCGATCTTCGTTGCAGCGTCATCCGCGTGCGAAATTCCTGCCGCGCCGGACAATCATTTTTGACCTAAATCACTGCGGCAGCAGGCACGCCGTTTTAGAACAAACTATAACAAGGGGACTGCCGTGAAACCGATAAGGCCAACATGGAGACGCGCCGACATTGCGCCGCTCCCCGATCGCTATGCAGAACTTCTTCGTCTCCGCGAACATGTTCAGCGGCTTGAGGGTCTGCGCCGTGACACGGCTCTATCAGGTGACACGGCTCTATCAAGAGAGAGTTGAGCAATAGCTAGGCACCAATTCGAGAATGGCCGCCGTTTCCGATCATCTTTTCGCAACCAGTCGGTGGCGGCCGATTTGCCGGTTAGCGGTCTGCATGGTCCCCGCCCGTCCCCCAGCACCACATGCCCCAGGGGGGACCGCGCGTGGGGCGACAGCCCCGGCGAAAGCCGCCCGTGAGGGCTTAGCGATATCAGGCTGGCTTTTTGCCCAAAGGCCTAACTCCGTCCGTCGACGGCTGGCCAAGCGTCTCGCGAAGATGGGCGACCGAGGCCTTTCCAAAATCCGGAAGGCTAAGCAATGCCTCATCCGATATTTCGCGCACCTCCCCCACGGTCTTCAGGCCGGCCGCAAATAGCGCGCTCCTTATGCGCGTTGGGAATCGGAGTTCACGGATCGCCATGTTATCCGGAAGCTCTGGCGTTGGCTCAAGCTCGCTCACTTCTTCTCCTTCAGCCCAGCGTCCCGCGTTGGCCGCGCTGGGCTCGGCTCCTCTGTTGGCGAGGTTTGCTCGGGATCATTTTCATCTGACGCAGCGTTGTTTTTGCGAAATGCAAAACCGACAAATCCGAACAGGACTAAAGCGGCTCCGGCCACCATCATCCAATGCGGATATTCCATTGCGGAGCCTTCCTAGCCGAAGGGAAGCAGCAACTTCCGCCCCGGCTCTAACCGGAGCCATGAACGGGCTTAAAAATCCATGACCAAGG
Source organism: uncultured Alphaproteobacteria bacterium (assembly GCA_963721935.1). Lineage (GTDB taxonomy): Bacteria > Pseudomonadota > Alphaproteobacteria > Rhizobiales > Xanthobacteraceae > Bradyrhizobium. The sequence goes on along the minus strand of CAVRMY010000028.1, from coordinate 21,135 downwards.
CTGATCGCGAGCATAGCACGCCACTGCGATCCACGCCTGAAACATGGCGCGGTGCCGTATAAGGCGCTGATCGGGACTGAGCTAGAATTCAAAGGAGGCCGCCTCGCATCGTGTCGGGCTGTCCTTTTTTGTTTCCGGAGATTTCCCCAGCGCGATTTAACTTGAAGGGACACGCCAGCCCAACGATCATTTGCGGCAACCGCCATAGCAGCCGAACATATAAACGAGCGACTCGCTCGGGCCCGGCAAATCGACCCGTCTCCAGGGCAGTGGGACAGTTTGATTGCGGCAGGATGGCTGCTTGAACCGGGCCGCCATAGGCGCATATTCCGACAGATGCAAGAGCAGCAACCAACTTTCATGGTTCGGAAAAATCCCGGAAAAAATCCCGGAACTGGCTGGCAGGTCGATATTCTATGGCCCGATGGCGAGACGGAAGTAGTCAAGGGTTTTAATACGGAAATTGACGCGGCTAACTGGATTGCTGAGCACTCAAAGGTGCGGCAGGGAAATTTGTTGGGCAAGCCAGCCCCCAAACGCCCTAGGACTCCGACCAACTCTCTAAATCGATCGACCAACGGCCATACTGTGCCGACGCGGCCCTGACTTACCAGCGGCCTTCCTAGAGTTGTGCAGGGCTATTCTGGCGTAGGGCTTCGGTCCCGCGCCAACTAGTTTCCGGCCATTAGATAAGCTTCGATTGCAAAAGCTACAAAGATGGCAATACACGTAAGCCCCATGACTATCGCGACCGCTTCAATCATTTGATGGTACTCTTACTGTTTAGAACGGGCGTCTGATAGCCAGCTTTTATTCCATGCTCGCTTCGCCGTGCCGCATAATGGTCTCATACAGAGTTAAGGAGCCCCCTGGCCCTTCCTAGACCACACACGAAAATGTGGTTGGAGTGGCTTTCAATTCGGGGGCGATATTCAAGTGGGTCGCGTTTTCCGCCGATTACGTGGCCTGCACGGTCACCGCCCGCCCCCAGCCAGAAATCACCAATGGGCCGTGGCCGTGCCCCGGGGAGCGCTCGGCTATTCCAAGACGGTTATGGGTGAAAAAATCGGGAGGATCTCATGAATTGGATAACGCGCTGCGCAAAATGCGGAAAACGAATGATCCCAGTTGTTACCTTCTCCGGCCGCACCGACCTCCAATGCATAGGCTGTGACGATCCCGCGGTGAAATGGGCTGAGAGTCCGCTTATAGCTCCTGAGAAACCAATCGTTGCAGAACCCACGGCGAGTCCTCGAGCGGCCTAGGATTTGTTTTCAGGAACCGGCCGGTAACATAGGTCAGCCAGCCGAACCCGCACCAGCGGCCTTCCCTGAGTCATGGCGGGGCTATCGGCGCCCTGCCCGCACCGACAGCCTGCCGTGCGTCAGATCGACTTACCCGTACCTGCTACCCGACCTGCGACCCCCGGTTTTGGAGTTCGGAGAACCACGTCCCTGCCAGTGCTGGGTTGTTCCTAAGCGTACTGAAGCGTTTGGGGAAAACAGATACGGCGTATCCCCTCCTGCCCGTTGGAATCGTCTTGTCCCATCGAGTTCGGTAGCAAAAATGGTAGCGACCCCGCGCCGGCGGCGTTCGGCGCTAGCATCTCTTCGTGGCGCACGCGGTCCAAGCCTATCTAGCCCATTGGAGAACACCTCGACCGAGCCATTTCCGGCCAATTTTCTGACACGATTCAAGGCCCAATCTGGCGAAATCCATTGCAAAGTCAGGGGGCAACGCATGTGGCTTGATCTGTTGGTTGCATCAGGGATCGGCCTTCCGGCCATGGTTTATGGCTCGGTTCTCTTTTTGAATTACATGCAATAAAGGCGCGGGACCGAAGCCCTGCGCCATGCCTGCCCGGTTCACCCGACGAGGGCGCGAGCCACAAATAGGCCCGCCCTGTTGCCGCCATACACTACCGGAATCGTCCGGATTTGTTCCAATCTCGACATAGAGCTGGGGCGGGTAATCGGAGGGTGACAATGGCGAGCAGTAGATCGAAGGTGCGCGTCGCGGTGCGGGCACTCCTCAAGACGCGCGAGCGGACTCGGCGTCGCATTCGTCGGCGCACTTTGCCGATGCATCGATAGTCAGAGCGTCGGTCCCGCGATCACTGAATTGGAAGATCAGCATTGCGCTGGATCGTTGTTAGCCAATAGGCGAGCTTTACTAGGGCTTCATGGGCTCAACTGGCGCAGCGCTCTTTCGGGCTTTACCGGCTGGCGCCTGGCGGTTGCGGGCGGCGTTCAGTTCTTTAGCCAGCTTCGATTGTTCATCGGCCGTCATGGCTGGCGCGGCCCGCCTCGGTTCTAGCGAGGGATAAGCGCTTGTTTTCGGGACCCCGGGTGCCTCAGCCCGCGCGTCCATCAGGGATGAGCCAGCAGTTGAAGTCGCACAGCCGCCGAGCGAGAGGCTTGACAACAGCAGCGCTGCCGCAGCCGGCGCTATGACCTTTCCATCCTTCGACAACAAGGCTCACCTGCACTCAGGGGACAATCATTGTATGCAATTGCATTGGCTGGGGTTCATCTTCGAGGACGTGGTCATACAAAAATCCCCACGCTACTGCCGCGATCAGCAAAGTGCCGATCAACACCTTTTTAGCACCTTTTGCTACTCGCACTAATCTCACGCGCGGTACTCTTCTGCTGCATGGTTCGATAGAAACACTGCGAAATAAAGCCGGCAAAGATGCGGCAAATTCTTAATCTTGATGGTAATTGGTGAAGCCTCAGCAGAAGATCACTTTCGGTGAAATGCGCGCCTCAGGCATTCGCCAATCTTCTGATCTATTGGATGGGCCTGCCTCGATAGAGAGAAAGGTCCCTTGTGCCTGCCTAATCCCCTCTTGTGCGGGTGTGCACGCGTGCGTAGCGTGCCACCCGTATGGGGTTAGGCATTTGAGGTGGCACGCACGGTCACGGTGGTTACACGCAGGTTGCCGGGGGTTGCACGCCGCCGCGGCACCGTCAGCGCATAACGCAGGGGCCGGCGGCACGTGTGTGGCAACTGCGCAACAATCCGCGACATTCGGATCGCGTGCGATGGCGCGGAACGTGAGCTCGGGCGGGCTCAAGATATACTTTGGCAAATTTTTCCGGAACCACCCTATGCGTGAATTCAAGATGATCCTTGCGGGGGCCGCGATCGTGGCGCTTCATGCATTCGAGGGGCCAGGCACTGTGTCAGCGGCTGATCTCGGCACGGGGCCATACATCACTCCCTCCTATATTGTGCCCGCTTATAGTTGGTCGGGCGCCTATGTCGGATTCAACGTCGGCTATGGCTGGGGGAAGTCTTCTGACACCGCCGTGCTTGTTCCGAGCCCGTTTTCCGACACTGCCAACTTGAGCATGAACGAAATCGTTGGTGGCGGCCAGGCCGGCTTCAACGTGCAAATGCAGAACTGGGTGATGGGCCTGGAAGCTGATTTTCAGGGCGCAAACCAGACAGCCAGTCATTCCTTCACCTGCCCCGCGGGAGTGTGCTCGTCGGTTCTTCTGGGCGGGATTTTACCAGTCCCCGGGCCCGCCGTTTCAGTGACCGCGAACCAGACCTTGGATTTCTTTGGAACGATTCGTGGCCGCGCGGGCGTCTTGGTGGTCCCTGAAGTGCTTCTCTACGCTACCGGAGGATTTGCCTACGGGCAGTTCGAAACCAACTCAAACCTTGCAGGCGCCGTCAGACAAGAAAACGACAATCCTGGATGGGTCGTGGGCGCAGGCGTGGAGGGTGCTTTCGGCGGCGGCTGGTCCGTGCGGCTCGAATATCTCTATCTCGATTTCGGCCACGTATCGGGTGTCTTCAACTCGGCTGTCGTTGCACCGGGCGGAGCCACCACACTTGTGCAGGGATTTAATTCGCACTTCACCGACAACATTGTGCGGATAGGCCTCAACTACGCCTTTTCCGGTCCCAGTATTCCCAAATATTGAGCAGAGCCCAAGAAATTGCTGCCAGCTTCGGCAGGTCCTCTGTCGTGGACCGGTGTGTCGTCCGCAAGGCCACGCCGATGTCCGGGTTGGGTCATTTTCGACCCAATTCAGTGGCTTGTCTGCCTTTTGTTTTCCGCTTCTCCGCTAGAAGCGGCGGCTGAAGGCAAATTGGATTCGGTCAGTTGTTACGCGGGTCCAAGCCATGTCATTCAACAGGGCGACGGCATCGTGGCCGGCTCCTACGCCGTTACTGCAATGTCGCCCGGAACGGAAGGCACGCCATTTTACAGGTTGTCGGGACTCTGCCTTGGGCAGTTCACCAACATCAATGGCGACTATAGTGAAAACGGCAGTTATCAGCTCTCGAACGCTAATGGCGACAAGATTTTCAGCGTGTACAGCCGCAAGGGCGATCCGGCAAAAGCTGAAGGAACTTGGCACACTGTCCAGGCAACCGGGAAGCTTGAGGGGATGACCGCGGAAGGCAAATGGATGCCTATAGGGGCTTTCCCGCCTGTGCCGAACGTCCTTTCCACCTGCAACCATGAATGGGGTACTTACACCCTCAAGTGAGAGGCGCCCTCGGCGCATGCGAGGGAGACCTCGTATTTCGATGATGGCAACGAGAAAGCCCCGCTCCTGGGAGAGCGGGGGGCTGCTGGGATGCGCCACGGCGAGGCCTGCAATGACGCTGCATTGAGTTCGCCGCCAATTCTTGGCGACCGTGTGACAGCCGTGGTGCCCTTTCGGGGCGTAGTTTATCGCACGCTCGGGGCTAGGGAAGCACGGGGCCCGCACAATGCAGCCCCACTTAAAGAAACTCAGGGACTGATGGGGGGCGCGGCGGCTTGCTCGAGTCCGCGGAAAAACTTGTGATCGTGGGCGCTAATCCATTGCTCGGCATGGACATCCCAAATCAAGGTGTCGTAGTCGATCTGACCAGCTCGAATGAGAGCGAAAAGATGGCTCAAATCTTTAACCGTCCGTTCTCGTCCTTCACCGTCGAGGAAGCGCAGCAGCGACTTCCGCGAATGCCTGCTCAGTAGATCCAACAACTCTCCCATTCTTCAATCCCGCTTAGTAAGTTCTACAATTCAAGTGATAGCCAGAGTGTGAAGCAATTTGGCGATTTCCCGACCGTGTCCGGGCGCGTTTGGCAATTCGGTGACGTGCAGCGGCGGCAACAAAAAACCCCGCCAAAATAGGGGGATAGCGGGGCTATTAATTGACCGCCACTTATGTCGCAGTCGAAAGGTTTTACTGATCGCGCTGCAGCGTCTATGTCGCCTCAAAAACAAAGCCCCCGCCGAAGCGGTGGCGGGGCGAGTTGGGGGATCCTCTCCAGTTGGAGCGCGACTTACGTCGCGGATCGAAGGCTACGCCAGTCTTGCAGCGGCGTCTATCGCCAGAAGTCCTTGAACCGATCGGGCGCCAGCTCGGTGTAGCGCACCGTGTGTTGGATGTTGCGATGGCGCGTCCTCGGGCCACTGTCACGGTCACCGGGGAGGCGCGGGGTAGAGGATGGGACCCCAGCCGTATTCAGGACCCGTTAGCGAAATTCCAAACTGGGAAAGTCGGCCGTCTACGAAATCGGTATGTATGGCGCCCGCTCCCTCATCCGACCAAAAATAGAATGTCCCGACAGCTCCGTTGCCGTATGTAACACCCTCGTTCTGGTGCGCTGGCTCGCGGCCGATCAAATTACGTACCCCTTCGTAAGTCATGCCCTTCCTGAGCTGCGAGTGCTTGTAACGTTCCAGTGCCAATCGTACATGCTTGCGCTCAGCTTCGCTTCTGGCGTGGTCGGAAGACGGAGCAGATTCCACCCTTATTCCGATTTGGGAGAGCCGGCCGTCTACGAATTCGGTACTAAAGGTGTCTGCTCCCTCTTCCGACCAATAGTAAAACGTCCCGACTGCTCCATTGCCGTATGTAATACTTTCCCCCTGGTGCGTTGGCTCGCGGCCCATCACCTTAACCACCTCGTCGTAAGTCATGCCCTTCCGAAGCTGCGATTGCTTGGCTTGCTCAACCAACCTGCGCGCAACAGCGTCATCGGCTAGTGCGTCCGGTCTCACCGTCCAAAACGTAAGCATCACAGCAAGAAGGACAGAAAAAGAGCGCATTGCTTTCCCCAAGCGAGTGCACAGGCAAGTCAGCAGTGGCGCTATATCCCAAATCATTGGCACGAAATCACAAGAGAAGTCACAGAATTGGATCGCCAGTTCCGCTAAGCACCGCGCGCATCTACTCTTGGCGGGTTTCGGGATGGACGATCGTGTCATAGACATTCTGGCTGCCCTCTGCGTGGCGGCGGTCGCGGCGGTCACGGCGTGGTTCGTTGCCCAATATGTTTTTGGCGTCTCCAGTCGAGACATTCGGATATCAGCCCTGACGGGTGCCGCCATCTTCGCCCTGCTAATGGCGCCAGTGTGGTTCGGAAAGAAACCGAAATGACCCGAGCGTTCAGCAGCCTCGTCCCATGAACGCAAAAGCGTGATTATTCCCGGTTGAGTGCATCGGGTATGCTGCAGCGCCCTCGGGATTTGGTTACAGGATTTACGCGCGAAGCGCGACAGCAAGTCGACGTACCTCACTGCTTAAATCGCCTCTTTTGTGCGAATGCCGTGTCGATAATTCCCATTCAGCTTACCGGTCGGTGCGCAGACGAACTCGCGCCATTGATCGCCCGTCATCACAGGAACGTGCCTCTCGCCAAGGAACGGATTTGAACTGGCGTCGTTGCAACGGTACAGCATGTTCTTCTGACTTTGGCCCCCGCGCTTTCGGATCGCGGCGCTGCGGCGACGTAATGGCTACCTTTATTTGTGTTTTTGGAAGCAGCATGCATCCCACAGTAAATGCGTTCGGCCCTACTGTCGGAAGATCGTTCTGGAACGATTACAAGTATCGCCGAGGTAGTGAGATTTTTGGTGAAGCTGAGCCTGCGGATCGGCTCTACCAGGTCAAGTCGGGTGCCGTGCGGACGTTCAAGCTTCTTCCGGATGGTCGTCGGCAGATCGGAGACTTCCACCTGGCCGGTGATATTTTCGGCGTCGAGAGCGGCCAGGCTTATCGGTTTACGGCCGAAGCAATCATCAATACCCGCGTTGGGATCGCCAGACGAGAGACAGTATTTTCTCAGTTTTCGAAGGAGGACACCCTTCCGGGCGAGGAACATGCCTGAAATTGGTGGCCAAAAATCTGGAACACGCGGAGAACCATGTTCTGCTTCTCGGTCGGCAAAACGCTCTGGAGAAGATTGCGTTTTTTCTGATGGAAATGGATCGTCGCCTGAGATCACCGGAATTGTTGATGCTGCCGATGAGCCGCCGCGATATTGCCGATTATCTCGGTCTCACCCATGAAACGGTGTCGCGATCCCTGTCGTTTCTCCGGCGCGAGGGAATTCTGGCTTTCCCGACAAAATCCCAGCGACAGATCGTGCTCCATGATCGGTCCGAATTGGTCCAACTTGCCTTTTTGCCCGATATTGGCAGTCAGCTATCATAATTCGCATGGTTTGGGTTTGCGGGTTCCGCGCCCGGTCAACTTCCGTTGTGGCCCTTCGCGACATTTTGCACGCGCTAGATCGTCAGGTCGCTTTGGGAGCAAAGCGGACTGTCAATGAATGGGCAGGCAGGGCTGGATGGATACTTACGAAGAGGTAGCCGGAATTTGATCGGCCGCTGAGCCGCTTTTGCACCAGAACGATAACGCCGAAAGGGCGCAGCCTCTCCAGCATGCGATACACCTGGACGGCTGACCATTTTGCGCCGCGTGCTGTCGGAATGCCTTGGTCGCGGCCGTCTCCGTAGAGGCCGCCGAATCATCGGCCCGAGATTATCAGGATTCCGCGCCTTTTTAGCGGCTGCCAAGGCGTCCTTTGTGCTCGCTGATTTATCCGGCAGTTCTTCTCGGGCGTGCTGTGGTCCTCACCGCGCTCCAACAACAAACTGCGCGTGTTGTCGCACGCCAGGCCCGATATTGCGTCGAGGCATGTGCATCTTCAAAACTGAATTTTTTAAACTGATGCCGAATGCATGCGAACGGTAGCGATGGAACCATTCACCAGTGCCATTTTTCAGTCATGTTTCATAATTGCGATGTGACATATTTCACACGCTATCGTTGTGCAAATTAAACCAATAGAGGGTAAACTGACCTCAACGAAATCGAGTTTTGTTGAGGAGAAAAATAATGAAGAAACTCTTGCTGGGCGCCCTTGCTGTCGCGACGATGGCAGCTCCCGCTCTCGCCGCCGACCTTCCGGCACGACCCTATAAGGCACCGCCTCCGGTGGTGGTCGCGCCGATCTATGACTGGACCGGGTTTTACATCGGCGGCAACGGAGGCTGGGGACAGGCGAACATTGCTGGGACGTAGCGGTTGCCGGCGTGTTCACGCGCGACAATTGTCTCTCCAAGTCCGGAGGTTTGATCGGCGGCCAGGCCGGCTACCGCTGGCAGATGGGTCCGGCTGTCTTCGGATTGGAAGCTCAGGGCGACTGGACCAGTTTAAGCAGTTCGCACGTCAGCCTTCTGGATCCGACGATCACGACGGGCTCCAAGGTCAACGGCTTGGGCCTGTTCACCGGTCAGATCGGCTATACCTGGGGCCCGGGCCTGCTTTATTTCAAGGGCGGCGCGGCGGTGACGAGCAGCTCGTTCTTCTTGAACAGCACGTTGACCGGGATTGGTCTGGCATCGATCGACTCGACCCGCTGGGGTGGCAGCGCCGGGGTTGGGTTTGAGTACCTCTTCACCCCGAATTGGTCGGTCGGCCTCGAATACGATCACCTCTTCATGGGCAACGCGAACAATTCGTTCTCGGTGGCCAGTCCTGTGTTCGCCGGTGCGCTCAACCGGATCGACCAGAACGTCGACATGGTCACCATTCGCCTCAACTACAAGTTCGGCGGCCCCGGCCCAGTCGTTGCGAGATACTGATCGCGCTTAAAAGCTAACATCCTCGAATCGAAAAGGCCGGCATCAATGCCGGCCCTTCGTCATCTGCGTCGATCTCGATCGATGTCCGTGCCGCTCTCTATCAACATCAGAACCTTCTGCAGCACCTCGAAAATGACTGCGGTCGACCAGCCAAACATCAGCACGCCATTCATCGCCGTCATCGGCCCAAGCAGACGCCAGCGTTCCATCGGGGTTATGTCACCATATCCCAGCGTCGTATAGTTCACGAACGCGAAGTAAATGAGATCGGCATTTTCAGGCGCAGCACCTGCGATCGCGTAGCTCAAGGACCACACGAGCACCTCGGCAAAATGCGCAATCATCAGTATCGATACGGCGGCAACCATGACGGCGACCAACCGAAAAGCTCCACGTGACGCCGTCATCTCGCCGACTTTTCGCGCCACGCCTATCACGATGAGCATCGCCATCGCATGAATGGCAATGTTGCAACCGCTGACGGTGGCTCCGAACAAGAATTGGCGTAAAATCTGCTCGCTCCGACGGTCCTGGCTCGGTCGTCTTCTTTTGCGCTGGATTTGACTTTTCACGTTCTCAGATCCAGCGCCACATGCACTGCTTCGCCCCTACTCCTTGCGGTACTGAAACCAAATTTCCGAAACAGCATCAACATCGCGACATTTTCCGGCAGCACCTCCGCAACGAGATGCTGAAGCCCGCTGTCGCGAGCGATCAGCACGAGGTGACGGAGCAGCGCTGTCCCAACGCCCTAGCCCTGATTTCGTCGACGATCGCGAAGCCAACTTCCGCCGTTTCCGGATTGCGTAACGATGTACGCCCGCCGCCGATGATTGTGTTCTCGTCACTCCCGTCGATCACCGCCACCAATGCAACGTGATTTACGAAGTCAACGTTGACAAAAAAATCGGTCTCTTTTTCTGTAAATCCGCGCTTGGGACCAAAGAAGCGCGGTAGAGCGATTCGGCGCTGACACGCCCGACTGCCGACAGCATGCGCGCTCCGGTCCTCCGGCTTGAGCGCCCGAATTTAACGGGGCGCCCATCGCGCAAGGTTTCGACGACGAAGTAAGCGGCGGCCTCAATCATCTTCAGACCGCCGTACAATGTTTTTCATCGGGTGCATTCGGCCTCACCTCGCATAGTGATCGTGACTCCACCACGGCGGCCACAGCTGCAGACCGACCCTCACACCATGCAATTCCAGAACCACGCCTCGGGCGTTCTACAGGGCGACACCGCCGGCGCCGCCGGCAACCGCTATGCCAGCGCCGATCGCGCTATAGGTACCAGCAAGATCTCCAGGCGAGTGCAAATTCCGGGCTCGTCCTGAATACCTCAGTGGTCGCTGCGCCGATCCTCTCCCCAACGCTCCTACCCGGTGACCGTGAACAGATAATGGTGACCTCGGAACGTCAGGACGCCGTTACCCCCGCCGACGCCGATGATAAATCCTCCGCTTGTGAAAACGGCGCGAATTGTTCCAGTCTCGGCCCGCGATGGGGTTGAAAGGCTCAACACCCCCATGATGCCAAGGGCTAATGCGCTCATCCATATTCTAACATTTTTCTTCATGTAGTACCTCCCGTTGCGCAATGTGAAGGAATTCGTTCGGGCGTCGCGCTGGCCTCACGCGATGGCCCCTGGAAAGCGCGGCCCCGCGCCCCAGGAAGGGAAGGAACATCGAGACCGCGCAGGCCGCCTGCCGCATATTTGTCCCACCGCCGTGGCCAGTGTTGCAGCCGCCTCAGCCGGCCCGTTTCACGCGCATGTACCATTCGACGAGCCGCCGGACCTGCCGTTCGGTATAGCCGTGCTGCACCATCCGAGCGACGAAATCGTCGTGTTTCTTTTCGGTCTCGCCATCCTTCTTCGTGCCGAACGAAATCACCGGCAACAGGTCCTCGACCTGCGAAAATATCCGCTTTTCCATCACTTCGCGGATTTTTTCGTATGAGGTCCACGACGGATTCTTGCCCCCGTTACGAACGCGCGACCGCAGCGAGAACTTCACCACCTCGTTGCGGAAATCCTTGGGATTGGTGATGCCCGCGGGCTTCTCGATCTTGGTCAGTTCCTGGTTGAGCAGCTCGCGGTTGAGCATCTGACCGGTGTCTGGGTCCTTGAAGTCCTGATCCTCGATCCAGGCATCCGCATAGTCGACGTAACGGTCGAACAGGTTCTGACCGTAATCGGAATAGGATTCAAGATACGCCTTCTGGATCTCGTTGCCGATGAACTCCGCATAGCGCGGCACAAGCTCGGCCTTGATGAATTCGAGATAGCGCTTCTCAACCTCCTCCGGGAACTGCTCGCGCCGGATCGCGTGCTCCATCACATACATCAGATGGACAGGATCGGCACCAATCTCGGCGGTGTCGTGGTTGAAGGTCGCCGCCAGCACCTTGAAGGCAAAGCGGGTCGAAGCGCCGTCCATGCCTTCGTCGACGCCGGCCGCATCCTTGTATTCCTGAACGCTTCGCGCCTTGGGATCGCTCTCTTTAAGGCTTTCGCCATCATAGACCCGCATCTTGGTAAAAAGCGTCGAGTTCTCGTGCTTGCGCAAGCGCGACATCACCGAGAAGCGCGCCAGCGTCTCCAGCGTTGCCGGCGCGCAAGGAGCAGCCGCAAGCTCGGAGCCGGAGATCAGCTTCTCGTAGATCTTCTGCTCCTCGGTCACCCGCAGGCAGTACGGGACCTTGATGACACAGACGCGGTCGATGAACGCCTCGTTTTTCTTGTTGGCCTTGAAGCCCTGCCATTCCGCCTCATTCGAGTGCGCCAGGATGATGCCGCCGAAGGGAATCGCGCCGATATTTTCGGTGCCGATGTAATTGCCTTCCTGCGTCGCCGTTAACAACGGATGCAGCATCTTGATCGGCGCCTTGAACATCTCGACGAATTCGAGGATGCCCTGGTTGGCGCGATTAAGGCCGCCGGAATAGCTGTAGGCGTCGGGATCGTTCTGGGCGTAGGTTTCCAGCTTGCGGATATCGACCTTGCCAACCAGCGAGGAGATGTCCTGGTTATTTTCGTCACCCGGTTCGGTTTTCGTGATCGCGATCTGGCGCAGGCGCGAAGGCTGGACTTTGGCGACGCGGAAGCGGGATATGTCGCCGCCAAAAGCCTCGAGCCGCTTGTAGCACCATGGACTCATCAGCCCATTCAGTCTGCGGCGCGGGATGCCGTACTTCTCTTCGATCATCGGCCCGAGATTATCAGGATCGAACAAGCCGAGCGGAGACTCAAAGACCGGACTTAGTTCATCGCCGGCCTTGAGCACGTAAATCGGATTCGCCTCCATCAGCGACTTCAAACGTTCCGCAAGCGATGACTTGCCGCCGCCGACCGGCCACAGCAGATAGAGGATCTGCTTGCGTTCCTCGAGCCCCTGCGCAGCATGGCGAAAGAAACCAACGACACGCTCGATCGTTTCTTCCATGCCGTGAAATCCGGCGAATGCCGGATAGATGCGCATCGTGCGATTCAAAAAGATTCGGCCAAGGCGACGGTCCTTGGCCGTGTCGATCATCCGAGGTTCACCGATCGCAGCTAGTAATCGCTCAGCCGCGTTAGCGTATCGCATCGGATCTGTTCGACACGATTCCAGATATTCCGCCATCGACAGGTCGGTCTGACTTCGAGCCTCGAAGGACCGAGCGAAGGCGTTGAACAGCGAATCGCTATACATGATCCCCTCCAAGGTATGATCCGCCGCACTAGTGAACCGAGTTGGGTTACCGCTCGGTACCGGGCTTAGTCAGTTCATTTGCTCATGGTAGGAGTTGTAGCGGTCGCCGTCGCAGCGACTTTGCTTCCGATCAGGTCCTCGAAGCCTCCAATACTGCTTTCCGATGCAGATGGGGTAGAATGGAAATGCAGCAAGTCGGCGTTGATCCTAACGACCTGCATGCCCAACCACGAGGTCCGCTTTTTACCTCGATGAACTGACAGAGAGGCCGCCAACCGAGGCGGTCATCCGCGAGCATCCACCGCTTCAACGGGGCTCAAAAAAAAACTATTATCCGCTCCAACATGGGTTCATCCGGGGAATGTTGGCTGAAATGGGCAGACAGGTAGCTGTAGTGTTTTACGTGGTGGCGATGGCAGCCGTCATAGTCGGTGTAGATTTCGCGTTCTTCAGAAACCGATTCTGGGAACGGCTGGCAGTGAATATTGGCATTGTCTTGGTGTTCGCAGCTTTCTACTTTAGATACAGGCGTCCATGAACAAGGCGCGATAGCGCCCTTTCGCTGTGATTGAGCATTTTAGCTGTTTTTCGTCTTGCCCCGAACAGCGGCGCAAAGCGGACATGTCGATGGGTCTGGCCTGCGCGTAAAAAAAATCTCTGGTTCCTTTGATTTGCATCAACGCGACCTGCAGTGCGTGACCAATCTTTGGGGTGCCTGGGGGCCACTCACCTAGGAGATCGCCGATGTTGAAAACAGTAGTGATCGGAACAACTGCACTCTTCCTTACTGCCTCCTCGATTGCCAACGCGCAATCCTCGCAAACCTCTTCTGCTGCAACTCCGGAACGGTTAAATGCAACCGACCGGAATACACTCACGGACATGAGGGTTGATCTGGTAAAGGCCGCGTTGCAGTTGACACCTGAGCAGGAAAAATACTGGCCGGCCGTAGAGACCGCAATTCGTGCCAATGCGGAGGATCGGAAAGCCCGTATTGCAAAAATCCAGGAAACAGTGGGTATACGGGCCGACCAAAGCCGTATCGAAGTCATGCGCAATCGTGACCCCATCGCCTTTTTGCAACGACGCTCGCAAGCGTTGGCTCAACGATCAGCCGATCTGGATAAGCTCGCCGAGGCGTGGCAGCCACTCTACAATACGCTTAGCCAAGAGCAGAGGCATCGCATGGCGTCCCTCGCGATCCTTGTACTCCACGATATGAGTGATGTCGCAGACCGGCGCCGTGCAGCACAGTCTGAGGACAACGAGGACTGAAGCAAAAGCAATTCGATTCGCACCTAACTGATTTTGAGCCTTGGGCGACGTCCGCTTTGGATCAAGAGGCGGACATCCCCCGGGTCTTGAACGTCTGGAAGAAGGCGGCGACCACGACAGCCAGCCAGGACAGAAGTTAGCACGATGTTGCTGGTGCTTTTCACTGTTTCTGATCGGGCGTGTTTTCTCCGGTCGCTTGCTCAGGCAAGGCTTGCCTTTCCGTTACGGTAGTCGAGCCTCTACGCAGTCACCGGCCCATAGCTTTGTGCCCCGGACCGTTCCAACGAGTTCGCAGCTATCGGCTCGGCCGCAGAAAAACGCTATTATCCGCTCCAACATGAGGACAATATGCCTGACGGCGTGTTTTGCTGATCGGTAGCAGCGCGACATGGTCGATCCCGTCGCTTCGATACCAGACCTTCCAGCCCATGTTGCAGTTCGTCACAGTGCCGCCAGAGCGGTTCGAAAAGCGGCGAAAATCCAAATGACAATCTCCTAGTGACATAGGCGGGCAGCTCGGCGTCCCATGAACGTGATATTCGGGGTTGAGGGCATTTGGTATGCTACAGCGCCTTGGAATTTAGAATCCTCCTCCAGGGCCCCCAAGGGTAGACGGCCCTGCCGCGATCCTGTCCGCGACGGGGCCGTTTAAATGTCATTGCGTCCTCTCCAGCGAACGCTCAGCAGCTGCGTTAGCAGCCATGCAAGCCCCGCTCCAAGTATCGCGGGCAGATAACCGTTCGGCGTCCAATGCCAATGTATATTCGACGCGACGACGGCGAAGATGATCGAGCCTTGGAATAAGAACCACATCAGCGTCGGACGAACCACAGGATGGCGGCCGCAGCGAAAAATAGCGAGCCGATGATAGCGCTTTCGCGGGCGCTGACGGGCAAGGCATCGGATAGCAAACCGCTGATTTCAGCGGGTAAGAGCCAGCAGGCAGTGCCGGCGACCGCAAAGACGACCGCTAGGATCAGCCTCATCGACATACCTACACCACCTTATTTCCACCCCACCTTTAGGCAGGCGCGCGGCAATAAGGTTCATGCTGCTTTGCCAAAACTCGCTGCCATAGCGTCGGCAAAAGTGCACGAGTGCACAGAGGCGCCGAATTTTGGTTCAAAAAGGAACTGACGGGCGGGCATCTGCATATTAGGATCTGAACTGCAAAACCCTACGGTTAGGACCCGTATGCAGGAGATGGTGTCATTCTGCATCGCCGTTTCAAAAAAGCTGAATCCCTTGAGGCCCGCCTTTCCGAAGAAGCAAAGCGCCTGCGAGCCGAAGCCAAATTGCTTTCACCTGGCGCAGCTCGGGACGAAATCATCCGCAGAGCCCGGCAGGCCGAAATAGCGGCCCATATCGACGAATGGCTTACGTCGCCGGGACTTCGGCCGCCGGAATAACCGGTCATCATCGTCGCCTCAAACGCTTGCGCTTGCCTCGAAAGGGCTGTTGAGCGCCCTCCAGATCGTCGGCTCGGAAACGCCATAGACCTCGGCAAGCTCCGCCATCGTCTCGCCCTTGGCATAACGCCCGGCGGCAACCCGGATCATCTCGGCATCCAGCTTGCGTTTTCGGCCGAATGTAACGCCCTTGCGCTTCGCCTGCTCAATCCCTTGCTCGCAGCGCTTGCGGATCAGGCCGCGCTCGAATTCGCCGATACCGCCCATAATCGTCAGCATGAGGCGGCCTACGTCAGTCGTGGTGTCGCACCAGGTTTCGCCCAATGAGGTAAAGCCGCAGCCCAGGGCCGCGAGCTCGTGAAGGATGTTGTGCAAATCCCGGCTGGAACGAGCCAGGCGGTCTAATTTGGTCACCACGACGATATCGCCGGGGATCAGAGCCTTCATGAGCTTCTCGAACTCGCGCCGGCCATTCGTGCTCTTGCCCGACGCCTTCTCGCTGTAGATTTTCTCACAACCGGCAGCCTTCAGGGCCTCAACCTGACCCTGATAGTCTTGAGCGTTCGAACTCACTCGCGCATATCCGACTTTTGCCATCCGCTGTCCCCATTTTGAAAGTCTGGGATATGCAAGTAGAAACATATCGACAAATCAACGTCAAACGAAAACTTACAAATAGTGTACTTTTTGAAAGAGGCTGCGAAGGTGCGCGACGCCGGGGTCAACAACGGAGAAGGCACCGACGGCGCGCCGGCCACGCTGGGGGCCGCCCGAGCGAGCGGCGCGAAGGAAAGCTGGACCATCCTTGCAGAATCCGTATCGGCGGCGGTGCGGGCGAGGGCGTCGGTGACCTTTGGCGTCAGGTGTTACCTTGGGTAACAACTGGCGAGGGAGAGGGGCGCGGCGCCGATCAGTCGCCTGTCAGGAACCTCGACGCCGCGCCGGCCACGCGAGGAGGCAAAGCCATGGCGCGGCCGGGGGCTGAGCATACCGGATCGTGCCGCTGGCGACGGGGCAAAAGTGGACCAGCCGCAAAATCATTTCAAATGCCGGAATATCGTTCGATTGAAGGGCTTGTCCACCGGATTTGCAAAGATGCGAGGTCCCTGGACTTTATCGACCACTGGAGCGGCCTTGTTGGTGCTCGCGATAGCCGGCGCCGGAACATGGGCGAGCGCCCTATAAGTTGGGCGGCGGCCCGGCGGCGGGCCGCTCTATTTTTTCTCGGCGGACGCGTCCTTATAGTCCTTGCTGGCGCAAATTCTAGCGGAGCCAGTGGGCCAAACCGACGGTGCCATTCGCATTAACGTCCGCTATGAGGGCACAGGCGGCACCAACCACCAACAGAATTGAAGTCAAGATCACCACCAGGTCGATTGGCCTTGGTTGCTTACCCCCGCTGATCAGGTCGAGGTGCCGGAAGTGGCTCTCGTCTCGATATGTCTGCAAGCGCATGGCAGCACTCCCCGTCTTGCGGCGCCATCATTCTAACCCGCTGTCGGCAAGATAGTTCCTCCCGAACTACGCATATTGGCGTTGAGACCGCGCGGAACCGGAGTTCGATGCGCCAAAGATCCACGGTGAGGGCATCCCTTATGCGGCGGGAGGCTCAATGTCGGCTCAATGTCTGGTGCTGTAGGCGTCAGGTCAGGCGGCGTCCCTGATTTGTCCGCCTGCGATTTAAGATCAGCTGCTTTGTCTTCAACGGGTCTGACCGGGCCTCAAGTAGACCTTGGCTCCATCGAATCGCTTACGTTTTTGTTCCCGGCTATATACCTGACCTGCTTTTAACGCACGGACGCCGGTGACGGGGGCGCCTTGGCGTTGCGGGCGGGGGCTTCGAGGTGGAACTCTCCTAGATGTTGGCTGTTGGGCTTTGCTGGCTGGTGGCCAACGGGAGAGACCCCGATGGACGAGCAGACGAAAAGCGAGATTTGGGACTTAGCGGCTGGCACCTTCATTGCCGTCTCAGTCTTCAGCAGCGTGGCCTTCATCATAGTGAGCGCAGTTCACTAGCTTAGCGCAACCCCGCCACCAGCTGCCGAACCCTCTCCGAATCGACAGAATGAGGGTTTTCGGTATAGGGCGCATGGGCGTGTCGGGTCAAAAGCCCGACGCCACTTGCCAGCCTCTTGGCAAGGCGCAAGCCAGGCGTCGCGCCGGCCTCACGCGACTTCTTGGCGGCGTCGCGCGAGCCTAGCCAAAGCCTGCGTCACAAACGTGACGGCGGGGTGGCGATGTGCGGCATTGATGGCCCTCTCGCATCAACCACTCACCAAGTTGGGCATGACCTGCAGCAGCGGCTGCGGCCCGACTGCGATCTGCCCCAAAAATGGTTCGTCGTGGGCCAGAATTAAAAGGGCTGATGCGGCGACGCCGGTCGCAAAAACTCCCAAGCTGATCGTCGAGGCAAGCCGGTTGTCGCTGTGAACGACTGCAATCGCCAGAAGCGCGCACGCGGCTTGCAAGACAAGACACGCCCATTTTGTGAGATTAACGTGAGAGCGGCTGACCAGAATGCGCTGGCGGCGCGCTTCTAATGCATTCTCAAGCGAAGTGGCGATCTCGCGCTGTGCAATTTGCTGACCTGGACTGTTGGGAGACAATGCCAGGGTTTGCTGAATGGCTTCGATGAGCGAGGCAGGGCTGATGCTCAGTGTAGCCGCGTGCCGAGCCATCATCGGCCATTCCTGGGTGGCGGTCTCTTCAATGTAACGCCGAACGAGGTTTCGCAGGTGCGCTTCCGGCTCCCCCGGAAAGGTAGCGGCGAGAACTAAAACCGATTTCAAGGCGCTAGCCTCACGGTTCACTGCGGCACTTGCTCGATCGTTGTCGCTCCAGACCTGTGCCGCTGTAAACGCGACAAAGAGGCCGAAGATGACGCCTAGCGGCGAGAGCATGCCCGGCGAGACAGCCTTAAACGCGCCCACGCGCACGCCAATCGCCAACATCCCGACGAGTATCTGCAATAGGGCCGCTAAGATATAGGTGACACCGAAGACAACGAGCGCCATCCATATCAATGGAAGATTGTGAAGCCAGTCACTCATAGCCTGTGTCCCTGCTGCCACTGTGGGGCCCTTTATGCGTACGGATCGCGTGGATATCCGGAGTAGACAAGGCTGCCGCTGGCGATGAGAAGTCCTTCCATCTCACGGACCGTCTTGGCCACCACGCTCTGCGGCTCACCGGCCAAAAGTTGGTGCTTTAGTTGAATAAGAGTATGATTCGCGCCGTCTAGCCGGTGGGCCAGCATCGTCGCAACGTAAAGTACCGCGATCGGATTTTGTGTGAGTAGTGTAGTCGCGTCGGCTACATGAAACTGTGAGGTTTCCAAGGCGCGCACGTCCGCTGCGTGTGGTTGGTCTAATAAGACGGACAATTCACCAAACACCGCGCCCGGTTCTGCTACCCTCGCAATCTCTGTGCCCTCTTTGACGATGGCGACAGTTCCCTTCTTGAGAATAAGCAACCGACCGGTCCTCGAACCATCGGCAATCACGGTCTCGCCGGCTTGGTAGGTCGAGAGAGGAAGCGCGGCGAAATTCTTTTGGAAAGTGGCCTTGTCAGGAATAAGAGACATGTTCACACCTCTCGATTGCTTTATCATCGTTGTTAGATTACTGACGTCCGAGGTCAAAGCGTGCATTTAATGTTGGTGAAAAATGGGGCAACTTTACCGCGCCTCCAGCCGACTGCTGGCGCATCCTCATTCTGACCTGTCGAGTAACCCCCAGGGTCGCTCCGATCATCCGTCAGGATTTTGATAAAAGCCGTTTAACTCTGGCTCGCACCAGCTATTCCCGATGTCGGCAGTTGGCACATTTCGGAAATGGCCGATCTAGCTGACGATGTCCGCTTCTGAGGGGATTGTGTTGCAAAACTCCCAAAAGGCGCAGCGGCTAATTTCTTGCCAAAAGACGAAATGAGCGACAATTGCCGATCAATAGAGCCTCAAACAGGCTACCGGAGTTGGCCTGCGAGTTTGGCGCATGACGACGTGGTCCCCCACATCATTATTCAATCGTCGCGCCTACGGCTCGGAGAATTTCAGACACATGCCGCGAAAGGACTTTTGCAACACTATCGAGGGCAGAACCGACATGTCATTCAGGCTGAGCCGCTTCCGCTTATGGCCCACAACGAAAAGGTTGCTGCGATGCCACTAACATGCGTTTCACCGACCTTGATTGGTCCGGCGAGTCGCTCTGCTATTGTTCCAGCCTTAAAGGACCGTCTGGTTCCATGGTCCGGAATCGTGTTCCCAAAGTTCTTTTCTGAACATTTATCCCGGGGACGGCGTTGTGTTCGTGAGACCGTCGCCCGCCGTCTCTACGACGGCGCAGGTCGCGGATAGCCAAAGGTCGATTTGTTGGACCCGCTGTTCCATCCAAGCGCTCGCGCAGATAGCCAATGGCGGCGGTCTCGGACTTCAGGGACAGGTCGAAGTCGCGTACGGGGGTTGGAAGCCCTTCAAAGCTAGTTTGGGCGGGTTCACCGAGCCGGGAGTTCCGTCATGCGCAACCCCATTGATATCGACCACACGCACAGCCATGCAATCTATCGAGAAATCGGCGAACGCCTAGAGCAGTATCTGATCGCAGAAACTGAACTACCCGCCAGCCTCAGAAAGCAGGTCGAGCGCCTCCATGAGTTGGAGGGTGGATCGCCATCGATCGTTCCAGATTTGAAGCACGGGTTCGAGAACGAACCAAGCAAAGCAAGCCGAGGAGATCGGTCGCGGTTTGCTTGGTTGTGGCAACGGAAAAGCTGATCACAGAGGCGCGTGAGATTTGCTCGGATTTGGAGGAGTGGACTTTTGCCGATTTAAATCGGGGGGCGCATCTTCAAGCTTCAGTCTCAATAGGCTGAGCTATTCAATCACTGTGGACTTGTCCGCCTTGCGCTTATTCATGTCGGCTTCGAGCATCACTTCGAAGATTATGATCGGTAAGTAAAACAGAAGCATGGCAATATCCTCCATGCCAAAGCAACACTCGGTTCTCCGGGCTCGTTCCCAAGATAAACAGCTGAGTTCCTGGAACGCTTTCATCGCTTATCCGACTACCATCTATTCCCGTTTTCGATTTGTCATCAATCAGCGAACCACAAACGCGCTTGGTCTTATCATCCCGCAATCACTACTCGTCAGCGCCGACGAGGTGATCAGGAACGGCTAGCGCGATCATAATCATTGCCATGTGCAAGTGGAGCTTTTGCGCCGATGGCGACGAGGTAAGTAAACCCGCCTCAGTTGGCGGCCTTTCATTCCAAACCAAGTGTGCAATGTCCGAGTTTGGCACTTTTCGGACTTCGCGCCGTGTCCGCCGGGAGTCCGAAATGCGCTCAAGAGCGGACATCGACTAAACATCTCGACGACGCTGCCCGCCAACACGCCCTTCTCAGGATTTACGCGCCAGGCGCGACAGCAAGTTGATGTACCTGACTGCCTGGATCGTCTCCTTTGTGCGACCGCCGTGCCGATAATTCCCATTCTCCTTTCCAGTCGGCGCGCCGCCTCTTGCTCCGTGCATCCGGCAGACGCGATAGCCGCGAACCGCAGGCGCACGACAGCGCTTCCATTCCCTAGTTTGGATGTGACCAGCGGGGCTGTATAGCAACTGCTATGGTTGTTCGCTCAAATGATCAACGACAGGGCCACGAAATCTCTTGATCACGCCCGATGCCATGTTTTGCCTTTCGTCTGTTTCGTTGAGTGTTACGCCGTCCTTCGCATTGCCGGCTGATCGGCCGGGCGCTTGGGTCGCCGCTCCATTTCGGTGATTAACGTGACGGCGATTACGTGACGCGGCTCCACGATCGGGCGCAGCGCCTTCGCGCGCTCATAAAGAGCGCTGAGTTCCATTTCGTCCA
>CAVRMY010000027.1:0-25532 GCA_963721935.1 uncultured Alphaproteobacteria bacterium | reverse complement strand
GGAAACCTATGTTTTTTTAGTGAGGTTGGATCGTCTAGCACAAGTATTGCATTGCCTCGTCACCCCAACTCACTCCATGAACTAACGTAGAAGACGACGACGCAGGGTTCAGGCATTCGAAACACTAAAGCTATTCCTGCCCTTGCTTCGCCACAGAGTCGCCTGAGCGTATCGAACAAGAGAAATGCCACGTCTCCATCCACAGTAAATTGTGGGAATTGGGGATAGCCGAAACGAATGCTTCGCATCCGCGGTTTTTGTGGCACGAGTGGTGCATTGGTATCGGGAGGGGTGTTGACGGACGTTCGCTGCCTCCAGGTGAAATGAGTATGTTGAGTTAGAACGACGAGTGAAATTCCCGGTTGCCAACCGGATAAGCGCGAAAACCAATTCCCTTTAGTTTCATTGGGCCTCGGTTTCGCGAAATGCGAACTACGGCGCTTGTGGCTTGGCAGGCCGAGCGCCCAATGGAGACTGATACAAGCCAATGAGCCAGGCCCTTTCGAAGATCCGCGCTACCAGCTTACCGAGACGCGGACTCTCCGCGAAGAGGCGGCGATATATCTCGGGATCTCGACGACCACGTTCGATCAGATGCGTGTGAATGGCTTGATTGCTCCGCCAAAGATAATCGTGGGGCGTAAGCTATGGGACATCCGGGATCTTGATATGGCGTTCGATGCGCTACCGAGCGAAAATGTTATCTCGCAGTGCAAGAGTAAAACGGCTGTCGGGGCAGAGCCGCCGACGTGGAAAACGTACCAAGAGCAGGGGCCATGACAGAGATCGATCTGCCTTACGTGAAGGCGTACCGAGATCGCAATAGGGTCTGGCGCTATTACTTCCGTCGGAAGAAACGCAATTACGGGGCGCTCCCCGGCGAGCCCGGTTCAACCGAGTTCATGGAAGCTTACGCGTTCTTTCTGGCATCAACCCGAGCCTACCGGCAAAGCGCCAGGGACATTTGGGCGCGTCATCACCAACTATTATTCGTCGGTGAACTTCATCAATCTCAAGCCATCATCGAAGCGGAATTATCGATATGTGCTTGAGCCCCTCGCCAAGGAGCACGGTCACAAGCCAGTCGCGCTCCTCACTGATCCTGATGTGAAGGATATAATCGAGGACATCGGCAAACGCTCACCGCAGATGGCGAACCTGACCAAACGCGTGTTGCGAAATCTTCTGACGATCGCGTATGAGCGCAAGTGGATTCCGCGGCCGGTCACCGGCGGAAAGATCGTACCCTACAAAGGCGGCGCGCATCACACGTGGACGCAATTGGAGATGGATGTATTCGAAGCGCGGTGGCCGTTGGGAACGCGCGAGCGACTAGCCTATGCGCTCTTGCTTTATACGGACCAACGCGGTGGTGATGTCGTGCGCATGCGTCGGGGCGACATTGTGAACGGAGAGATTAGGCTTACGCAAGAGAAGACCGGAACCGTCATGGTGATTCCGATCCATGACGAGCTGATGGCCGCGATCAAAGCATACAGGACAAACGGCCTAACGCTGATCGGTGATCGCAATGGGCGACCGATATCGCGGCCTTCACTGACAGAACTGATCGGGAAGGCGGTGCGGCTCGCAGGCTTGCCGCCGCGGTGCGTGCCACATGGATTGCGCAAGTCGATGCTGGTACGGATGGCGCACAACGGCGCTAGCACCAAAGAAATGCAATCGATCTCGGGCCATCGGTCGTCCAAGGAAATCGAGCGGTATTCGATCGACGCAAATCAGGCGATCTTGGCCCGTAGCGCGCTCTCGAAAATGACCAAAAAGGGAACGCCAAGTGTCTAACGGTTTCTCGCTGAGTGTCTAACTTTTTCTAAGTAGCTGAAATAAAAGAACTAAACCAGGTCTCATCTTAATGGCGCGTCAACGAACTTTCCTGTTCAGGAATAGCCGAGCAGGGTCCGATCCCGAAACGCCTCCACCATCAACGGGTTAAGCCCGAGCTGGCTCAAGGCTTCGCGGCCGCGGGCGTTGTCCTGGGCGCGCCCGGCAAGGCGGTAGCCGCACAAACGGTCAGGCAATGCGGTGAGCAAGGCGCCTTGGCCGAGCCGTTTCGACCATTCCTGAAGGTCACGGGACAGGAACCGGTAGCCGCCGACCGAGATCAGTCCCGCGGGCGGCGAGGTGATCGTGATCGCCTTGGTCGAACGATGCAGGCGTACCGCATAGCCGGTGTCGACGAAGTCGCGCGCGGCGTGTGCCACGAGTAAATCGCCTGGCGGCGAAGACGGCGCGTAAGCCGCCGCCGCCACCATCGGTCCTCTTAGAGCGAGCGTTCCTGCCGGTGTGAGGAGCGTTTCGCCGGCGGTCGAAGTCCCCGGGATATCGCGCGGCGCGCCGTGCGGCCCCAGCAGGATCGGCGCCGGTAGGCCATCCACGGTCCGGCCGGCGCCAAACAGGCCGGCCTCGCCGAACAGGTAGACATCGGTGAAGCGTATCTTTTCCTCCGTCCAATGTGCGCTCGAGACCACCTGTTCCGGCGTGCGCCACATGGCGACCACGCCACGCAGCGTCGGCAACCGCGCCGCCAGATCGAGCTCCGCCAGGCGCAATGCCATCGCCGCCGGCGCAATCAGCGTGTCGCAGCCGTCCTCGCCGATCTGCCGCTCAAGCACCTCGGCATCGAACGGATGATGCAACGCGAGGGTTCCACCCGACAGCAACCAGAGCAAATGCGAAGCGACAAAGCCCGCAAATGACGACGGCGCGAACGCCGACATCAGTTTTGCACTCAGAGCGATCCGGCTTTCGAGAAATATTGCAAGGCCGCCGGCAATCAGATTGAGGTGCGTCCGCGGCACTGCGCGAAAGCCGTCAGCCGTCACATCAAACGTGATCAGCGCCGGTCTGCGGCCATCCTGTGTGACGGTTCGCGCCGTGGTCGATCCGCT
Source organism: uncultured Alphaproteobacteria bacterium (assembly GCA_963721935.1). Lineage (GTDB taxonomy): Bacteria > Pseudomonadota > Alphaproteobacteria > Rhizobiales > Xanthobacteraceae > Bradyrhizobium. The sequence goes on along the minus strand of CAVRMY010000027.1, from coordinate 22,623 downwards.
CATCAGGGCGAGATCGAGCGATGCCATTCCTTCCGGCAGGTCTTCGCCAAAGCCGCAGACGTGCCGGATGGAGAAGGCCTCGGCCGCGGCATTCATGGCGAGATCGGCGTGGTTGACGCCGTCGATCCTGGCCGAGGTCACGATCGCTCTTGCGCCGGTGCGATTGAGCGCCATGGTCAGTTCCGCTTGCCGCCATAGCTGCGGGAGCAGGGCGACGATCAGGCCGGCCCGATGCGCTGCAAGAACCGTGAGAATGAACTCGACCGTGTTTGGCAGTTGGACCGCAACGACGGAATTGACCGGCAGACCGGCTTCGATGAAGTGGGCCGAAAGCGCCGAGATCGCTTGATCGGTCTCGGCAAAGGTCATGCGCCTTGCCGCCTGACCCGTGATCCGCGGCTTGTTGAGGGGATCCAGCAGCGCCGGCGCGTCCGGCTGTCGGGCCAGGATGCGGCAAAATAATCCGTCGAGCGTGGGCGATATGTTGGCTTGGATCACTGGATCACTTGGTTTGGGGCACGGACCTTTGCCACCAGGTTTCGGGAAGATAACCCGTCAGGGCGGTGGCCTTGGGACGTTCTATCCGATTCCAGCGCGCGATCCATTGCTCCTGCACGTTAAAAAGCGGGATGGCGTAGAAGCCGGACATCAGCACACGGTCCAGCGCCCGCACCGCCGAAACGAAGTCGCGGTGTTCGCGCGCTTCCAGCATGACCGCGATCATCGCGTCGATGGCCGGGTCTTTCGCTCCCATGTAATTTCGTGTGCCCTGGTTGTCGGCCGCTTCGCTGCCCCAGTAAAAGTACTGCTCGTTGCCGGGCGAAAGGGATTGATCCCAACGGTTCTGGATCATGTCGAAGTCGAAGGCGAGACGGCGCTGGTCGAACTGAACGGCATCCACCGCGCGCACCGATACCTCGATTCCGGCGCGCTTGAGATCGCGCGCAAAGGCGAGCGCAATGCGCTCCTGGTCGCGAGTGGCAACCAGAATTTCGAAGGCAAGCGGCGCTTTGGTCGCGCGGTTCCGCAACACCGTGCCATCGAGTTCGTACCCCGCCTGCGACAGCAGACCAAGCGCACTCCGAAGAGAGTTTCGATCCCGCCCCGAACCATCGGTCACCGGCAGGCGATAATTTCCATCCAGGATGTCGGGTGCTATGTGCGATGCGAAGGGTTTCAGCAGGTCGCGTTCACGCTTCTCAGCCGGACGGCCATAGGCCGACAGCTCCGAGCCTGCAAAAAAACCACCCGAGCGGCCGTAAAGCCCAAAGAAATAGTTTCGGTTGATCCATTCGAAGTCGAACAGGAGCGTCAACGCCTGGCGGACGCGAATGTCGGTAAACACCTGCCTTCGCGTGTTGAAAACAAGAAACTCCGAAGGCTGCGGCAGGCCTGTCCTGACGGTATCGCGGATCACCTCGCCCTTGCGCGCGGCGGGAAAATCATATCCGTCGTGCCAGCGCAGCGGCTCCGTCTCGACCCGGAAGTCGTAGAGACCGCGTTTGAACGCCTCAAATTGGCCGTTGGCCTCGCGGTAGAAGTCGAGCCTGATCTCGTCGAAATTCCATAAGCCGCGATTGACGGGCAGATCGCGTCCCCAATAATCGGGGTTGCGCGTCAGGGTAACGCTGGCGCCAGGGTTCACGGCGCTGACGCGGTAGGGGCCGGAACCGATCGGGGCCGTCATCGAAGTTTCCTCGAAAGTGGAGACATCGACGGCATGTTGGGACAGCACCGGCATCAAGGCGAGGATCAGCGGCAATTCGCGATCCTGCGTGCCGCCAAAATCGAACTTTACCGTCAGCGGATCGAGCGCCTCGGCCTTTGCAACTTTCGAATAATACTGCCGATGGTTTGGGCGCCCCTTGTCGCGCAGCAGGGCCCAGGAGAACAGAACATCGTCGGCGAGGACCGGTTTGCCGTCGGAAAAGCGCGCCAGCGGATCGAGGTGGAATATGACGTAGCCCCTCGCGTCATCGGTTTGCACGCTTTTTGCCAGCAGACCATACAGCGTGAAAGCCTCGTCGTTACCCCTTGCCATCAGGCTCTCGACGACGAAGCCCCTGATTTGTTGAACCGCCAACCCTTTCACAATGAGGGGGTTGAGACTGTCGAAGGTTCCCAGAATGCCCTGAACAAGCCGGCCACCTTTCGGGGCATCGGGATTGGCGTAAGGCATGTGGGTGAAATCAGGCGGCAGCGCCGGCGCGCCATGCATGGCGATCGCGTAACTTTGCGCCACGCTGGCCGCGGGCCCGGCCGTGGACACAAAAACGAGGGCCAGAAAAGCCGATCTGAGAGCGGCTGCGTAGCCGTGCGACGGAACCCGCAATTTGGCACTTCGATTTGATTCGCAATACTGCACCATCGGATTTTACCATGGCGAAGCGGCCGCCGGCATCGACCTCAAAGGCCGTCGGCATTGATCTTTTCTCCCGTGTCTGTATGAAGGCGTGCGTTGGCCGTTGGGGCAGGGGCTGTCACGCATCCGCCTCAATTGGCAAGGAGACAGCCGCCCGAGGGACGGCTAGTGGTCCGATCCACTAAGTGCCAGCGCCCGCAGCGGTTTCGGACGCTCCCGATCAGAAAGGGTTTTCCGCAATGAATTTCCGTATCTTGGCCGCGCCGGTCTGGCCGCGTGGGCGGGTATTCGCAGTGATGGCGGTCACGGCTTTGACGGCCACGCTGCCGGCCCCGGACTTGCGGGCTCAAACTCCGGCTCCCGCACCTGCCACTCCGGCGCCCAAGGCTAAAGCGGCCCCGAAGGGAGCGCCAAAGGCAGCGCCGGCCGCGCCCGCGCAATCGGCGCAACCGACCCAGGCGCCTCCCGCCGCTGCCGCTCCCGCAGCGGCCCAACCGGCTGATCAACAGGTTCAACTCATCTATGCGCCGTGGACCAAGTTCTGTCTCAAAGGCCAGGATGCCAATGCCAAGCAGGTTTGTTTTACGGGCAAGGATGGTCGAATCGAATCTGGCCAGCCGGTGGTCGCGGCCGTGATCATCGAGCCCGAGGGCGAGCCGAAAAAGATCCTCCGCGTTACCCTGCCACTCGGGATGCTGCTCGTCCACGGCACCCGCATCATCGTCGACCAGAATACGCCTGCACAGGCACCCTATGTGATCTGCTTCCAGAACGGCTGCATGTCGGATTACGAGGTAACTCCCGAGTTGCTGGCCAACATGAAGAAGGGTCAGAACCTGGTCATTCAGGCGATCAGTTCCAACCAACAGCCGGTCACATTGCCCCTGCCGCTCGGTGATTTCGCCAAGGCCTTTGACGGCCCGCCAACGGACCCGAAGGAATTCGAAAATACCCAGAAGAAACTGCAGGAAGAGTTGCAGAAACGCGCCGAGGAGCAGCGCAAGAAACTGGAAGCCGGTCAGGCCGCGGGTGGCGCGACGCCAAATCCGGCAGCCAAATAGGCAGGCCGCACACTGGCAATCGGCTAACGTTCGTCAAATCAAACAAAAGGCGCTCCGACAGAGCGCCTTTTACATTTGCGCGCGATCCGATCGCGCATGTTTTTTCCCATGACCTGGTTTGGTATGACTTGGCTCCGCATCAAATGCCGGAGCGCAACGGGACGCTCAATTCAGCGAGGGATTGCGCGGACGATAACCGCCAGACTTGTCCTTGACGAAGATTTCGGCGACCTGGGAATGCCGGATCGGCTCGCCTAAGTCATCGGGCAACAAGTTCTGTTCCGAAACATAAGCGACATATTCGGATTCGGAGTTCTCGGCGAGCAGATGATAGAACGGCTGATCCTTGTGGGGCCTGACCTCTTCGGGAATCGAGAGCCACCATTCTTCGGTATTGTTGAATTCAGGATCGATATCGAAAATCACGCCCCGGAAGGAGAAGATCCGGTGGCGAACGATCTGCCCGATCTGAAATTTGGCACTGCGCGTTTTGATCATATCTCGTCGAATAGACCATGATTGTGGCCGATGCTAGAGGCAAACGGCCGAATTAACCCTGCTGTGACCGCTCTTTCCCAAACGCGAATCGAGGGCCGAAGCCGAACCTGGAGCGGTACGGTTCATTCAGACCGGTCAGCTCGCGTTTCCGTGACTGCCGGATTTACCGTCGATGCCCGCCAGGACGGCGCCAACCCCTCGCGCATGGCAAGGCGGCGCAGCGGCCCGAACGAGCCTATCAGGTGCAGACCGACGGCGCGCAGCGACTGCATCGGCAGGAACGCGCTGAGCAGCGAGCGGTTTGCGACATCGATTGCAAAGGTGCGGCTGAGAACGTCGGCGCGCCGCGCCCAGGCGTATTTGTTCAATGTTGCCGGCGATCCGGGATCCCGGCCGGATGCCAGTTCGTCTCGCACGATATCGGCAATATCGGCGGCATCGCGAAAACCCATATTGAGGCCCTGTGCGCCGATCGGAGGCAGCACGTGTGCGGCTTCGCCGACAAGTGCGATGCGCGCCTTTGCAAATTGCGTGGGTTGTTCGATCGCCAGCGGAAATATGTTCCGGCCAACTTCGACCCGCATTCGGCCCAGGATGGAGTGAGACTGGATTTCAACAGCCTCGGAAAGCTCGTCGTCACTCAACGCCATCAGCCGCTCGGCCTCCTTTGGTGCAGACACCCAAACGACGCTGGAGCGATTGCCAGGCAGCGGCACAAATACGCAGGGCCCCCGCGGAGTATGAAATTCGGTCGAGACATTTCGGTGGGGTCGCAAATGACTGACGTTGACGGTCAGCGCTGTCTGATCAAGCGCGCGTCGCCGGACGCCGATCCCGGCAGCCTCACGGCAAAGCGAATGCCTTCCGTCGGCACCGATTGCAAGTCGCGCCGACAGCGATCCGCCGTTTGCCGATTCGATCGTCACGGCGTCGACGTCGGGGTGAATTGCCGCGGCCTCATCGCCGTAGCGGGTAAGGTTCGAAAGCGCAGCCGCATGCTCTTCAAGAGCCGCCACCAGCGTGCGGTTCTCGATATTGTACCCGAACTCCTCGAGACCGATCTCGTCGCAGGAAAAACGAACCTCAGGCGCGCGGACCAGGCGGCCTGTATCGTCCACCAGCCGCATCACACGCAGTTCGCAGGCCTGATCCTTGCAACGCGGCCAGACTTCCAGCGACCGCAGGAAATCGACTGAACCGCCGAGCAGCGCCGTAGTCCGGTTGTCGGTATAAGGCGCTCGCCGGGCAAGGAGCGCGGTGCGCGCACCAGCTTGTGCCAGCGCGATTGCCGTAGCCAATCCGGTGGGACCGCCGCCGACGACGGCTACGTCATATGCTGTGGATGGTTCGCTCATATCGGAACATTTGACGTCTCTGGAAACCATTTCAAGCCCACGCCCGGCATATTGTTTCCGTCAGGCCGGCGACCGCGGTGCGACACAGTGGATGTACAAATCGAGGCGATTCCTGATAGCAGTGGTCCAAATTCGACCACCAAAGGCAAACATGGATCGTCCAAACCAGGAGGGATTTTCCCGGACACCAGCGCTCATGCGCGCTGCTGCGTTTTCCGTGCATATTTTCACCGCGCTCGGCGCTGGCGTCGCCCTGATCGCGCTGCTTGAAGCGGTCCACCAGCGCTGGGCCGCGATGTTCTGGTGTCTCGGGCTTGCGCTCGTGATCGACGGGGTGGACGGTCCACTGGCGCGGCGCCTGGAGGTCGAACGACTGCAGCCTAACTGGTCAGGCGACGTGCTCGACCTCGTGGTCGATTTCGTCACTTATGTTTTCGTACCCGCCTATGCCATTACTGCAAGCGGCATGTTGTTGCCGCTGACCGCGCCGATCCTGGGTGTGGCGATCGCCGTCACCGGCGCCCTCTATTTTGCGGACCGTCGGATGAAATCCGCCGACAACTATTTTCGGGGTTTTCCCGGGTTGTGGAACATCGCCGCGCTTTATCTGTTCCTGCTGCAACTGCCGCAGGCATTGTCCACGCTCGCCGTCGCCGTTCTGATCGTGCTGACATTTGTCCCCTTCAACGTTGTGCATCCGATCCGGGTTGCGCGCCTGCGCTGGCTGACATTGTCGCTGATGGGCGCCTGGGCCGCGCTCGTGATGGTTGTACTGACCAACGACTTCGAAGTGGGCGCAGCCGTCAAGGTGGCGCTTTGCCTGATCGCCGTCTACATCGTGGGTTGCGATGCTGCGATCCGGTTTGTCAGATCGCTCAATGCATGATCGAACTTTTGACGAGTGCGGAAGCGTGGGCGGCGTTGTTGACGTTGACGGCGCTCGAGATCGTTCTTGGCATCGACAACGTCATCTTTCTGTCCATCGTCGTGTCCGGTATCGCGCCGGCACAGGCCAGGCGTGCGCGCCAGATCGGATTGGCGCTTGCGCTGGTATTCCGTATCCTGCTGCTCAGCCTGCTGGTGTGGCTGATCGGACTCACGCGAGCTATCTTCACCCTTCACGGCTTGCCGTTTTCCTGGCGCGACATCATTCTGATCGGCGGTGGGCTGTTCCTGATCGGAAAGGCGACCCATGAAATACACCGCGAGGTGGAGGCTGGCGATGAAGCGAGCGAGGCCGCGAAGGCCGGAACGGCTTTCTTCTGGGTGATAGTACAGATAATCATCGTCGATCTGATATTCTCGCTCGACTCGATCATCACTGCGATCGGCATGGCGCAGGATCTCGCGATCATGATCGCCGCAGTGATCATTGCGTGTATCGTGATGTATGCGGCATCGGGCCCGGTGGCGCGGTTTGTCGCCGAGCATCCGACAACCAAGATGCTCGCACTGGCGTTCCTGGTGCTGATCGGAGTTGCGCTGGTCGCAGATGGCTTCAAATTCCACATTCCGCGCGGTTATATCTACTTCGCCATAGCGTTTTCAGCCGCCGTGGAACTCTTCAACGTATTGGCCCGGCGCAACCGCAAAAAACCTCGTTAACCATTTGATCTGCGGGGTTTCGAGATCGGTCGGGTGACCATGTCAGCGTTGACATTGCGGTCTCGATGGCTTTCGCTCGTCGCTGGACGAAACGTTTCGTGAAGGGACCCGAAGATGACGAAGGCCGTGCGCGTGCACAAGGTAGGGGGGCCGGAAGCCCTGGTCTATGAAGACGTTGATGTGCCCGCACCGGAACCCGGTGAAGTGCGCATCCGCCAGCGCGCCGTCGGGTTGAACTTCATCGACGTCTACTACCGCACCGGGCTTTACAAGGCTCCCGGACTCCCATTCATCGCCGGCAATGAGGCAGCCGGCGAAGTGCTTGCGGTCGGGGCGGGAGTCACGAATTTTCATCCGGGCGACCGCGTCGCCTACTATACGAATCTCGGGGCCTATACCGGCGAGCGCAACATCCCCTGGGAAAAGCTCGTCAAACTGCCCGATCACATCACCCACGAACAGGGCGCGGTGCTGATGTTGAAGGGACTGACGGTCTGGTACCTCCTGCACAAGACGTTCAAGGTCGAGCCGCATCATCGGGTGCTCATTCACGCCGCCGCCGGCGGCATTGGCCTGCTCGCATGCCAGTGGGCAAGCGCATTGGGAGCCCACGTCATCGGCACTGTCGGCTCCAAGGCCAAGGCCGACCTTGCCCTGGCCAATGGCTGCGACCACGTCATTCTCTATAACGAGGAGGATTTCGTCGCGCGCGTCAAACAGATCAGCCGGAACGAACTCTGCGACGTAGTGTATGACGGCGTCGGCAAGTCGACCTTCCCGGGCTCGCTGTCTTGCCTCAAGCCGCGCGGTCTGTTCGTCAGTTTCGGAAGCGCGTCGGGCCCGGTTCCGCCGTTCTCGATTGCCGAACTAAACAACCACGGCTCGTTGTTTGCGACCCGGCCCAAGCTCAACGACTATATCGGCAAGCGTTCGGAGCTATTGGAAGGCGCCGACACCCTGTTTGCCGCGGTCATCAACGGCAAGCTGCACGTGCCGATCAACCACGCCTATGCCCTGAAGGATGCGGCTCGGGCTCACGTCGATCTGGAGAGCCGGGCGACAACAGGCGCGTCGATTCTCAAACCCTGAAAGTGCGATCAATCGGACAGTGTCGCTTCAACTTATCGTCTCGACCTCCCGCCATAAATCCTGCCATCGTCTCGCCAGCGCGCCGAAGTCGCTCGGCACGGCGTCGAAGCATTCTGCATTGTTGAGTGTACGCTGCCAGGCCTGCGCGCTCCCCAGGTTGATGTGCGCAATCGGCCGTACCCACGACGTGTCGTCGAGCGTCCCGGCGCGCAAGGTGACGACATCGGGCCGATCGCTTCGCTCTGCCAGGATTCGGCCCCCGCATTCGGCACAGAACCAATATTTGCTTGCGAAGCCGCTGGCGCCGACGTGGTGCCAGGCTTTTGGTTCACCACGCGTCAGCGATACGCTTTCGCGCCTGACCGGCATCGACAGGCCAAACGCGCTGCCCGACCATCGCTGGCACTCCGTGCAATGGCAGGCAAAGATCAGAAGCGGCATCGCGCTGACCGCAAAGCGTACGGCGGCGCAGGGGCAGCCGCCGGTCAGAGGCAGAGCGGGTGGATGCAATCTCCCCATTGTCAAGCTCCTCGCATTTCAGGCCACACGTCTTGCGACCCCCATTCTGGTCAGAACCGCGTCGAGGCAACCGACCATGGAATCGATCTCCTGGCGGGCGACGTTGAGCGCCGGCATGAAGCGCAACGCGTCTGGCTTGGGCGCGTTGAGCAGCACGCCTTCCTCAAATGCCCTTGCAACGATCGATGCCGCGATCGGCGCTTTCAGATCGAGCGCGAGCAGCAATCCCCGACCGCGGACTTCGCCAAGACCATGCCGCGCCGAAAGCCGCTGCAGTTCGCTCTCAAGGTAGAGGCCGGTGTCAGCCACCGATTTCAGGAATTCCGACGTTGCGACCGTCTTCAGGACGGCAAGCCCGGCCGCGCACATCAGGGGATTGCCGCAAAAAGTGCCGCCCTGGTCGCCATGTTCGAAACAGCAGGCCTCCTCCGTCGCCAGCAACGCGGCGAGCGGAACGCCGCCGCCTATGCCTTTGCCGAGCGTCACAATGTCGGGGGCGACACCCGCGTGCTGATAGTGGAAGAGCTTGCCGGTACGGCCGATGCCGGTCTGGATTTCATCAAGGATCAACAGCAGACCATGTGCCGTGGTCAGTTCGCGCAAGTCCCGCAAGAACTGATCCGTTGCTGGCAAGACGCCGGCTTCCCCCTGGATCGGCTCCAGCATCACGGCAACGGTCTTGTCGTTGATCTGCCGTTCAACCGAATCCAGATCGTTCAACCTCGCCTTGGGAAACCCCGACACCTTCGGTTCGAACAAGGGCTCGAAGGCCTTCTTGCCCGACGCCGACATCGTCGCCAGCGTCCGACCGTGGAAACCGCCATCAAACGTGACGATCTCGTGGGCGCCGTTTCGATAACGTGCGCCGTATTTGCGCGCCAGCTTGATCGCACCCTCGTTGGCCTCCGCGCCGGAATTGGCAAAGAAGACGCGATCGAAGCAGCTTTGGTCGACCAATGCCTTGGCCAGCTTCAGGCTTACATCGTTGAAATAAGCCGGACTCGGCGTAATCAACTGCATTGCCTGTGTCGCCAGCGCTTCGGCCACCGCAGGCGGCGAATGTCCGAGGCAATTGACGGCCCATCCCTGGACAAAGTCGAGATAACGCCTGCCGGTGTCATCCCAGAGAACTGACCCTTCGCCGCGCACGAACACGGTCGGCGGACGTGAAGTGATCTCCATCAGCGCGTCGAACGGATGCGGGGCCTTGTTCATGTGAAACTCCGGGTGATGTGAGAGGTTGGGCTGGCCAAAACGCAAGAAGGCCGCACTTTTCGGGTGCGGCCTTCTCGAAAACCTTGCTGAAACTATTTTTTCAGCGTTGTCGTCGGACATGGCGCGACCCGTCGTCGTCGAATACTTGACGGCGGCAGCGGGCGCGGGTTTTGGTCCGGTTGAAAATCATGGCGCACGCAGATACAGCGGTAAGCCAGACGCTGTCAAGTCTCAGAAGCCCGAGACGGAGCCGTGCAGGTCGTATTGGTCAGATCTTTCGATTTTCGCAGTAACGATTTCGCCGACCCGCAGCGGGCGCCGGCTCGAAAGATAAACCGCACCGTCGATCTCCGGCGCGTCGGCCTTCGAACGACCCCTGGAAACGGTCGGGCCGACCTCGTCGATGATGATCTGCTGCCGCGTGCCGACCTTGCGCTTGAGGCGGCGGGCGGAAATCTGCTGCTGCCGCGCCATCAGCGCGTTCCAGCGTTCCTGCTTGACATCCTCGGGAATGGCGTTGGGAAGCGCGTTGGACGATGCGCCCGCGACAGCCTCATATTTGAAGCAGCCCACGCGGTCGATCTCGGCGTCCTCGAGCCAGTCGAGCAGATATGCAAAGTCGGCATCGGTTTCGCCGGGGAAGCCGACGATGAAGGTCGAGCGCAGCGTCAGTTCGGGACACTGCTCACGCCACTTCGAAATTCGTGCCCGCGTCTTTTCCTGCGCGGCCGGACGTTCTCATCGCTTTGAGAATATCAGGGCTCGCGTGCTGAAAGGGGATATCGAGATAGGGAAGTATTTTGCCTTCGGTCATCAACCCGATGACCTCATCAACATGCGGGTAGGGGTAAACGTATTGCAGTCTGACCCAGACGCCGAGCTCGCCAAGCGCTTCAGCCAAGTCGAAAAACTTCGTCCGGATCTCGCGATCCTGCCACAGGCTCGCCGCATATTTGAGATCCACGCCATAGGCGGAAGTATCCTGCGAAATCACCAGCAACTCCTTCACGCCCGCGGAGACAAGCCTTTCGGCCTCGCGCAACACGTCGGCGGCCGGCCGCGAGACGAGATCGCCGCGCAGCTTCGGAATGATGCAGAAACTGCAGCGGTTGTTGCAACCTTCGGAAATCTTCAAATAGGCGTAGTGCCGCGGCGTCAACTTGATGCCCTGCGGCGGCACCAGGTCGATATGAGGATTGTGCAGCGGCGGCAACGCCCGGTGCACGGCGTCGAGCACGCTTTCATATTGCTGAGGCCCCGTGATCGAGAGCACGTCCGGATAGACTGCCTCGATCTGTTCGGGTTCCGCGCCCATGCAGCCGGTGACAATGACCTTGCCATTCTCGGCCAGCGCCTGGCCGATGGCGGAAAGCGATTCTCGCTTGGCACTGTCGAGGAAACCGCAGGTGTTGACGATAACGATATCGGCGCCATCGTGCTTGCGCGCCAATTCGTAACCCTCTGCGCGCAACCGCGTGATGATGCGCTCGGAATCCACCAGCGCCTTGGGGCATCCCAGGGAAACAAAGCTGACTTTGGGCGCTGCCGCCTTTTTCATATTCAATCTGTCCGATTAACAGGCACGAGCTAATCGCAATTGCGCGGAATTACAAGGCTTCGAGCCGGCGCCAATCGTGGTACGGACTGTCTGAACCCAACCGCCAGGATGGAAAGCGGGCACCAGCGTGCTATCAATGCGGTGGTGGAATGCGAGTGATCGATGGGCGCTGAGTCGTCTCCAAAAATTGCCATCGTCGACGAAAGCCCGATCCGCGCGGCAATTCTCGAAGAGGGATTGCGGGAGGCGGGTTATACCGACGTCGTGCGGATCGGCGAGATGCAAAGTTTGCTGAGCCGCATCTATGCGCTCGATCCCGACGTCATCGTCATAGATCTCGAAAACCCCAGCCGGGACATTCTGGAGCAAATGTTTCAGGTCAGCCGCGCGGTGCGCCGGCCGATCGCCATGTTCGTCGATCAAAGCGACGCCGCCTCGATCCAGGCCTCCGTCGATGCCGGAGTGTCGGCCTATATCGTCGATGGCCTGAAGAAGGAGCGTCTCAAGCCGATTCTCGATCTCTGCATTTCGCGTTTCAATGCCTTCTCGAAGCTTCAGGATGAACTCGACCGCACCAAATCGGCGCTCGAAGACCGCAAGGTCATCGATCGGGCCAAGGGTATTCTGATGAAGCTCAAGGGGCTGACCGAGGACGAGGCCTATGTGCTTTTGCGATCGACCGCGATGCGCGAGAAGAAAAAAATCGGCGAAATCGCTCAGTCGATCCTGACGGCATCGGAGCTCCTGAAATGACCAGACCGCTCCACATCGGCTTCATTCCGCTGATCGACGCCGCCGCCCTCATCCTGGCGGTCGACAGGGGCTTTACCGCTGCGGAAGGGTTGGACGTTACCCTCGTGCGCGAAGTCTCGTGGTCTAACATTCGCGACAAGCTCAACGTCGGGCTGTTCGATGCCGCTCACCTGCTGGCTCCCGTTGCGATCGCTTCCAGCCTTGGACTCGGCCACATCAAGGTGCCGATCGTCGCGCCGTTCAATCTCGGCCTCAACGGCAATGCGATCACCGTATCGCCCCCGCTTCATGCGGCGCTGATGGCAGAAATCGACGGCGACCGCTTCGATCCGATGGCGACTGCACGGGCGTTGTCGCGTGTCGTTGCGTCGCGGCGCAGGGGCGGCGCCGAGCCCTTGACCTTCGGGATGACCTTTCCCTTCTCGACCCATAATTACCAATTGCGGTTCTGGATGGCCGCCGGCGGTGTTGATCCGGACGAGGATGTTCGGCTTGTGGTGCTGCCGCCGCCTTTCATGGCGGACAGCATTGCGAGCGGGCAGATCGATGGCTTCTGCGTCGGCGCTCCCTGGAACTCGATTGCGGTCGATCGCGGGGTCGGTCACATCCTGCACTTCGTATCGGACATTCTTGAACGTGCGGCCGAGAAAGTGCTGGCGATCAGAGCAGGCTGGTCCGAGAAGAATCCACAAGTTGTGGCGGCGCTCGTTCGAGCGGCATCCCGCGCGGCCGAATTCATCGAACAGCCGCAGAACCGGGCCGAGGTCGCGCTCGTTCTGGCGCGTCCGGAGTATATCGGCGTCGATGCCGATCTGATCCTGCGGACGCTGGAAGGCCGCCTGAAGATATCGCCAGATGGCACCTTTCGCGAATGCCGCCGCTATCTGCTGTTGGGGCGGGAAGACGCATCTCGGCCCGATCCGGTCCAGGCCGCATGGCTTTACGCGCAGATGGTGCGCTGGGGACAGGCGCCGATGAGCGCCGAGGCGCTCGGCACCGCAAAGCGCGTGTTCAGGCCGGACCTGTACGCTGCTGCGTTGGACCGGGGGAAGTTGGCAGCCAACTCGCCTCACCCTGTAGGAGCCTTCGCCGGGCCAAATTTCGATGCCGATGACATCGCGGGACACCTGGCATCATTCCGGATCGGACGCTGGAAGCCTCTTTGAACATTTATTAGGCATACTTTCATTTGGATTATTGTTTAGGCATCTTGCTCGAATTTCGAGAGCAGCCGATAGCAAACAGTTCCATCTGATTCGGTCACCTCGCTGTAAAATAAAGATAATTCTAGTCCGGCTCGATGGCACGCAACTTGAATGTTGCAGTGCAGCCAGCCGTCGCAGATGCCCGCTGGCTCAATGTCCAAGATGGATTTCCGCAGCAACGAGGCTGGTCGGACCGCATCTGGAGGAGGGGCGGCAATCGCGCCAACCCGATTTCAGTCCGGTCACGTCTTCCTTCCCGTTGATGCCACCAGTCGTGGCCGCAGGAGCTTCGTTACGCGCTATGAAGATCGATACGGTCTCAGTCGAATTTACCGACGAGCAGAAACGCTATCTGGAGGGTTTCACCACCGGCCTGCAAATCAGCAGGATCCGGCGCGGCCCGGGTGGCGGTCAGGCCAAACTCAACGCTGAGCCAGTCGGACCGGATGCCGCGCACTTCAAGGCGCAGGACAGGGTCTTGGCGTCGGGCAGGAAACTGGCTGACCAGGAAAAGTTCAAGCGCGAAGAGCATCCCTTCGATGCCTATCCGCGCCTCAAGCAGCAGGCATCGACCAATTCGCCGCCGTCACCGGCCGACAATTTTCGCTGGCGCTATCACGGCCTGTTTTATGTAGCACCCGCGCAGGACTCCTATATGTGCCGGTTGCGAATTCCCAACGGCGTACTCAAGCACTGGCAATTCGCCGGAATGGCCGATCTTGCCGAACGGCTGTGCGGACCGTATTGCCACGTCACCACTCGCGCCAATCTTCAGGTGCGGGAAGTTCCACCGAGGAATGCCGTAGCCCTGATCGAAGGAATCCAGGACCTCGGCCTGTGTTCGCGCGGTTCTGGCGCCGACAATATTCGCAACGTCACCGGGACACCCACGGCCGGAATCGATCCGCAGGAATTGATCGACACCCGCCAATATGCCCGCGAATGGCACTTTCACATCCTCAACGACCGCTCACTCTACGGATTGCCGCGCAAGTTCAACGTCGCCTTTGACGGTGCCGGCAAGATCGCCGTGCTCGAGGACACCAACGATATCGCCTTTGCAGCGGTTGAAGTGAAAGACGGATTCGGGGTTGAACCCGGCGTGTGGTTTCGCCTCGCTATCGGCGGCATCACCGGCCACCGGGATTTTGCCAGGGAGACCGGCATCATCGTCAGGCCGGCCGATGCCACCGGGGTTGCTGATGCGATCGTCCGGGCATTCATCGACACCGGCGATCGTACCAATCGTCTCAAGGCACGCCTGAAATATGTCATCGACGGTATCGGAATGGACAAGTTCCTTGCGCTTGTCGAGCAGAAGCTAGGGTGCGCGTTGACGCGGGTGCCAGCGGAAGCCCTGGCGCCGCGCCCTGCCTTCGACCGGATGGCGCATATAGGCGTGCACAAGCAAAAGCAGCAGGGTCTGAACTGGATAGGCGTTTCGCTGCCGCTCGGCAAAGTGACCTGCGAACAGATGCGCGGCCTGGCCAAAATTGCTTCGGACCTCGGCGACGGCGAAATCCGCCTCACCGTGTGGCAGAACCTGCTGATCTCGGGCGTGGCGGACGACAAGGTTCGGCTCGCAATCGCTGCGATCGAGGCGGCCGGTCTTGCGGTCACGGCGTCACACATTCGCGCCGGATTGATCGCGTGTACCGGCAATGCGGGCTGCAAGTTCGCGGCTTCCGACACCAAGCGTCACGCTGCGGCGATCGGCGACTGGTGCGATCCGCGCGTTGAAATCGATACGCCACTGAATATCCACCTGACTGGCTGCCACCATTCCTGTGCTCAACACTACATCAGCGACATAGGCCTGATCGCCGCCAAGGTTCCCGTCGGTGATACCGATGACAGCGTCGAAGGCTACCACCTGTTCGCCGGTGGAGGCTTCGGTCTTGATGCCGATCTCGGGCAAGAGGTCTACCGCGACCTCAAGGCGGAGGACGCGCCCAGGACGGTTGAGAAATTGCTCAAGGCCTATCTCGCGCATCGCACCTCCAAAGGCGAGACCTTCCTGTCGTTCGCGCGCCGCCATGATGGCGAGGCGTTGCGCAGGCTCGCAGATGCGGAGACCTCGACATGAACCAGATGACGCCTCCGCCGAAAATCGAAATCATTCCCTCGAGCGCACCGTTCTCCGAAGCCCAGCGTTCGTGGCTGAACGGCTTTTTCGCTGGGTTTCTGAGCGAAGCCCCAACGCCGTTGACCGCCGAGCAGGGCGCCGCCGTCATGGAGGCTCCTGCAGGCGATGGCGACGACGGCGAGGCGCCCTGGCACGACCAGACAATCCCGATCGTCGATCGCATGAAGCTCGCGGAAGGGCGGCCGCTGCGCAGGCGTATGATGGCCGCGATGGCGCAGCAGGATTGCGGCCAGTGCGGCTACAATTGTCACGATTATTCCGAAGCGATCGCGAGCAAGGCGGAGGCACGCCTCAACCTCTGTGTTCCCGGCGGCAAGGAAACCGCCCGGATGCTGAAAACACTTTACGAGGACCTGGACAAGGCGCCTCTCGCAGCAAAAACCCCCGCAGGGGAGCCAACCGCACCGGCTCCCCGGCCGATCGCGGAAGCGGGCCGTTCGCGTGACAATCCGGTGCCCGCGACTTTCGTGTCGCGGCGTTTGCTTAACAAGAAGGGATCGGAAAAGGAAACCTGGCACATTGATTTCGACTTGAGCAGCAGCAGCCTCGACTATGTCGTCGGCGATTCCTTCGGCATCTTCGCCCGCAATGAACTCGGCCATGTCGATCAGATTATCGCCCTGCTCGGCGCCTCGCATACGACAGAGGTGAGAGGCCGAACGCTTCGCGAGGTTCTGACCGACGAGGTCTCGCTGTCGCCTGCACCGGATACGCTGTTTGAACTTATCTCGTTCATCACTGGCGGCGCACAACGTGAAAAAGCACGCGCGCTGGCGCAGGGCGACGATCCCGATGGAGATGCCGCAACGCTCGACGTGATGGCCGCATTGCAGAAATTCTCCGGCGTCCGCCCGCATCCCGAAGCGTTCGTCGAAGCGCTGGAACCGCTGCAACCGCGGCTCTATTCGATCTCGTCATCGCACAATGCCACTCCGGGCAAATTGTCCCTCACGGTAGACTGCGTGCGCTACATTGTCGGCAAGCGCAAGAGATTGGGGCTTGCCTCGACCTTCCTCGCCGAACGCATCGAGCCGGGCGACGAGGTGAGGGTTTACGTACAGAAAGCACACGGCTTTGCGCTGCCGCAGGATGCGAAAGTGCCCATCATCATGATCGGACCCGGCACCGGTATCGCCCCGTTCCGCGCATTCCTGCTCGACCGCAGGGCAACCGGCGCAACCGGAAAGAACTGGCTTTTCTTCGGCCACCAGCGCTCAAGCTGCGATTTCTTCTATTCCGACGAATTGAACGCGATGAAAACCGCCGGCCTTCTCACGCGCCTTTCGCTGGCCTGGTCGCGCGACGGCGACAAGAAATTCTACGTGCAGGACCGCATGCGCGAGGTCGGGCGGGAATTATGGGCGTGGCTCGCAGAAGGCGCGCATGTCTATATCTGCGGCGATGCCAAAAGGATGGCGAAGGACGTCGAACGTGCTCTCGTCGATATCGTGGCGCAGCATGGCGCGCGCTCGACGGATGAGGCCGTCAGCTTTGTCGGAGAGCTCAAAAAGAAGGGCCGGCTCCAGCAGGACGTTTATTAGGAAGCGGAACCGGTTCCAGTCGCCGCAAATTTGAGCGAAAAACATTTCTCGCTGGAATCCGTGACGGAGAATTTTCGGCTGCGAATCCGCCTGTCCCGGCGGTCGCATCGCTATTTTTTCGAACCGCTTGCATCTGCCTGCGAACGATATTCCAATTCCGCTCATGTCAGGTTGGAGAGCGGCCATGCGCCAGTTGTCAGCGGAAGCCCGCCTGCACCTTTACGCGCGCTCCCTCTCGCGGAAAGCCGGAAGTGGAATTCATGCCGCGGCGCTTTACGGCGCGTTCGCGCTGATTGCGGCCGTCCTGTTCGGTACGCTTTCAGTGCATCCGTTCTGAGATGAGACGCTAACCTGGCCTTTTGAACGGCGCCACTTCAATGCCGGCGTCTTTCAGCGCCTTGCGCACACCGCGCGCGATCTCGACAGCGCCGGGCGTGTCGCCATGGATGCAAACCGTGTCGGTGCGCATCTTGATCACCTTGCCGCTGGCGGCGACAACGGCACCGTCCTGCACCATCCGGACCACGCGGCCGGCGATCTGTTTTGCATCATGCAAAACCGAGCCTGGCTTCTTGCGCGACATCAGCATGCCGTCATCTTCATAGGCGCGATCGGCAAACACCTCATGCACCATCGGCAAATTGGCGGCTTCGCCCGCCTGCACCAGCCTGGAATTGGCCAGCACGACAAATACCAGATTGGGGTCGACTGCTCGGATGGCGGAGGCGATCGCGCGTGCGGTGCTTTCCTCCTCGCAGGCGACGTTCGACAGCGCACCGTGGGCCTTGACGTGGGTCACCTTGTAGCCGGCCAAGGTCGCGATCGCCTGCAACGCACCGATCTGATAGGCCACCAGGTTCTCGATCTCCCTGGTGCTCATGCCATAGAATGGCCGACGGCCGAAGCCATGGATATCGCGGTAACCGGGATGCGCGCCGACGCCGACGCCGCGCGCCTTTGCAAGCTCGACCGTTTTGCGCATGGTGTTGTAATCGCCGCCGTGAAAGCCGCAGGCGACGTTCACCGAGGTCGCGAGTTCGATCATGGCAGCGTCGTTGCCCATTTCCCACGCGCCAAAGGATTCGCCTAGATCACTGTTCAAGTCGACCGTCTTCATGTCCCTGTCCGTTTTCCTGTTGGGGCGTTTGCCCGGATTAGTCTTGGGTCAGCACATCGGCAGCCGACAGAATCTGCCACGTTCCGGCGTCTACCGCATTGACCGCGGCCCCCGCCACGTTGGCATCTTGCAGCGCTTCGACGTTGAGATCAAAGCTCTCGATTCCTCGGAGGCGATCGGGCAGGGTGCGCAGAAGTTCGGCGAACCTGCGCGCTGCGGCTTGCGCTTCCGTCACGCTCACCGCCTTGAATTGAAAGGGGGTTCCGGCTTGTATCTGCGCGAAGCGTCCGAAATCGGCTGATATTACGGTAGCGATCTTGGGATAACCACCGCTCGTGCCGCGATCCGGCATCAGTACAATGGGCTGGCCGTTGCCGGGCACCTGGATGCTGCCATTGACTGTTCCGTCGGAAACGATGTTGTGGCCGTACAGGTGCTTGATCGCGGGTCCTTCCAGCCGGTAGCCCATGCGATCGCTGCTGGCCGATATCTTCCATTGACTGCTCAAGAACTGCCTTATGGCGTCCTCGCCGAATTCATCGTTCTGCGGACCCAACACAACGCGTATCGGGCCCGCCACAGCAGGGGGAAGATCGATCCGGCACTCGGCCGCCCCGCTCGCTGCCGCCACCGGCAATTCGTCTCCAGCTTGCAGCGGGCGCGGGTAGGGACTTCCGAGTCCGGCGCGTGCATTCACCGCCAGGCTGCCGAACATCGGTTCACCGGCGATTGCACCCTCGATCGCGAGATAGCTGAAAGAGCCCCCGCGGGCCATTCCGAGGGTCACGGTTTCGCCGTCGGCGATGGTCAAGGACGTGTTCCACGCGACGGTTCGTTTGGCGATCTCGGCACTGCGCGGTGCACCGGAAAGGGAGACGCGGACGGCGCCCTCGCGCGCCGTGAACGAGGCGGGGAATGGGCCGATTTCAACGGCCGGTGCGAGCAGCGTGTTTCCGACCAGGCAATTCGCGGCGCCGAGCCCAAGCCGGTCCATCGCGCCGCTCGGCGTCAAACCGTAGCGCTGGGCACCGAAGCGTCCACCATCCTGCACCGAGCTTGCGGGTCCGATGGCTGAGATAACGAGCTTGCTCATGCGGCCATCAATTCGGCAACGATCTCGCCACGTTCCGCTGCGCGATCCTGTTCCGCGAACGTCCTGGCATCGATGACGTAGAACGTGACGCGGTCGCCGGGTTCAAGCAGGAAGATCGGATCGCGGTGCAGTTGATAGGTTCTCACAGGCGTGCGACCCAACAGGTGCCAGCCACTCGGACCGGCAAGACACTGTATGCCAGCCTGCACGCCGCCGATCGAGATCGTGCCGGCGGGTGTGGACAGACGCGGATTTTGTCTGCGAGGCAGGTGGAGCGACTTCTCCAGACCGCTGAGATAGGACCACCCCGGCGTAAAGCCGATCATGGCTACACGATAGTCGCCGGCAACATGCCGCGCGACGACCTCGTCGGGGGCGATACCCAGCGACGTTGCCACATCCTCGAGGTCGATGCCGTGCTCACCGCCATAGGCGACCGGGACGCGCCAGCGCCTGGTTCTTTCCGAATGCTGAGCAGGATGCCCGGCACGTTCAAGGAGCCGTTTCCCCACGACGTCAAAGTCTGTCAGGGTGGGATCGTAGTGAACCAACAGGGATCGATAAGTGGGAACCGTTTCGGTCACCCCGGGAATTGGCTCTTGCGCGACGGCGCGATCGAGTGCCAGCACCCGCTGGTTTGCGGCGTCATCGATATGGCGGGAAAATTCGACCGTGATGGCGCTGTCGCCACTTGGAAGAAGTCGGGGCGGTGAGAGTGGCGAAGCCATGACCTCAATTGCTCTTCAATCGGGGCCCACATCTAGCGCGTTTTCAGGCGAAGGGGAATTCGGTTCGCGGAAAATAACCCTGCAGGTTCAATAAACTAATTCAACGGGCCTTGATAAGCTGCCCTGACCGGCGCGATGCGCTGTACGGCTTCCGCCAAAAGCCGCCACGGCCCTTGACGCCTCGCGTACGCGCCGCAAGATGCGCACCCGATCCATCCCCACCGGAGTTGCTCTCTCGATGTCCCTGACCCCCGAAGCGATCGCGACGCTTTCACGCGTTTCCACCGCCACCATCACCACGGTTCTGTTGAAAAAGGGCCTGCGCAACGTCTGGATGCGGGGGACGCGTCCGCTTCGACCAGGACAAAAGCGGCTGGTCGGACCAGCCTTTACTCTTCGCTTCGTGCCTGCCCGGGAAGACCTGGCAACGCCGGAATTGTGGTCGTCGCCGATCTCGACCCGGACCGCCATCGAGGCGATGCCCCAAGGCTGCGTTGCGGTGGTCGACGCAATGGGCGTGACAGACGCCGGTATATTCGGGGACATCCTCTGTGCTCGCATGGTCAAGCGCGGGGTTGCGGCACTCGTCACCGATGGCGTTGTCCGTGACCTCGAGGGCGTGCTTGGCACCGGCCTTCCTGTTTGGTGTGACGGCCACGCCGCGCCGCCATCGGTCGCCGGGCTGACGTTCGTCGGCTGGGGCGAACCGATCGGCTGCGGCGGCGTCGCCATCTTCCCTGACGACGTCATCGTAGCGGATCAGGACGGTGCGGTCGTGATTCCGAAGGCGTTTGTCGATCACGTCCTCGCCGAAGGCGCCGAGCAGGAGCGAATGGAAGGCTGGATCGTCGAGCAGGTGAACAATGGCGCGGTGCTGCCCGGGCTCTATCCCATGAACGCCGAAACCAAGGCGCGCTACGCGGCCTCGAAAAAATAATACATCCGCGCCGAGTGAAATAACTGCAGGAGAAAATCCATGGAGATCCATCACGCAGGTTCACGGCCCACCCGCCGCGCACCTCAGCAATACTTCACCGGCACGGTGTGGCAGGACCCGATTGTGGCGACGCCCGCGCCGGCGCGCGTTGTCGCCAACCGCGTTTCGTTCGAGCCGGGTGCGCGAACCAATTGGCACACCCATCCGCTGGGCCAGACATTATATGTGATCTCGGGCGTGGGACGCGTTCAGACAAAGGGCGGCCCGGTGCAGGAGCTACGGCCCGGCGACGTTGTCTGGATTCCGCCGAACGAAAAACATTGGCACGGCGGTTCTCCGACCAACGGGATGACCCACATCGCGATGCAGGAGTTGCTTGACGGAAATTACGCGAACTGGATGGAGCCGGTGACCGACGCCGAATACTCGGCGAAGGTTGGCGGCTGAAAGGCGCGCAGCGGTCGGACGACCAACGAACAGGCTAGTTCAGCCAACTCCAGGTCTGGCCACCACAGAATATGCCGCCAAACGCGCAGCCCTGTAACTGCAACCTGTCCAATCCCTTCAAGGCGATCGTTGAGTTGTAGGTGCTGCCGGTTTCAGAATTGAAAATCCGACCGCTCCACGAGGCATCCTTGTCGGGCTTCATGTCGATGAGAACCTGTTCGCCGTTCTGGTTCGACTTCGGGTCTACGGAATAGCCACAGAGATTGACACCGCAGTGCTCAATTCTCACCCTGCCTTTCTTTTCCTCCGTCAGCCATAGGCCGAGCGGCTCTGGCGTGGCGGCCTGAACGGGCAGCTTCGGGGGCGCGGCGTCGGCCGGAGTCACCTTGGCGGTGGCGGTCGGCGACACGGCGGCATCGGCGGGCGGCGCAGCGGTGGCCGGGTCAGCAGCCGCAGACGGCGGGGAAAATGTGGTCGGCGGGGAGGGCGCTGGCGTCCGTGGATTTGTTTTCGCTTGATCTGGGCTCGGCTTTTTCGCCGCGTCCTGATCGTTACGTGAACGTTTGCTGCGCGGTCCGGTGTTGTCGAAGATGCCCGGTATCGAGACGGTCCCGCGATCGGGATCGATTCGAATGGTCTTTCCACCGTATTCAAATGTGTATTGAGCGTGGGCGGCCGAGGTCAACATCAGAATTGCGGCGATCACGGCAAGCCTTTTCATCTTCACCTCCCGAGCAGACGAGAAACGCATTGCCCTCCGGTTCGGCCAACGCAAGTCCAGGGAAGTCGGCGGCGCTAATCTTCGTCACCGTCGTTGCCAAGAATGTTCAATGCGGCTGCGCGCCCGGCCATCTCACTCCTGAGCGCCTCAAAGCGCTGCCGCGCTTCGCTGGCTTGATCGTCGACAAACCTGATCGCTGCGTCCGCAGACATCGGACCGTTGCTGACAGGGCGGGAATTTTCGCCGATGGTTTCATCGACAAAATATTGCCCGTCGCTTTCGCGGCGGACCGTCCATTTGAAGCGAACGGACTCCATCGGGCCAGGACCCACCTTCGAGTAGCCCTCAGCCTCTACCGACCCTGACCCCTGAGGTTCTCGCTCCGGCGACGTCTTCTCCGGTTCGCGTGGGGCTGTTGGGTGATCCAGGATGCTGGCAATCGCGGCGAGCGCATCATCGGTCGGGTCGCTCTGGCTCACTGTTTCAGTCTCCGTGGCTGACGTTGACCCAAATCTAGAAGGACCTGCCCGCGAGGGAACACTCCCATTTCCCGATGCGGCTGAGTTTAGCTATCTCATGGCGCGAATTGGCGGTATCCCTTTCTTCCCTCGGGCCGGCGCGCCGGGCGAAACCGCGTGACAACATCGCCCGAGGCGTGTCGATCAGCCGAGCA
>CAVRMY010000026.1:0-55252 GCA_963721935.1 uncultured Alphaproteobacteria bacterium | reverse complement strand
CGCGCTTGCGCCGTCTCGAACCATGAAGCCCATGGCCCATCCTTCGAGACGCGGCCAAGAGGCCGCTCCTCAAGGATGAGGTCGGGCGTGAAAAAAGGGTCCGGGCGTTGCCGCCCGGACCCTGCAATCGCGGGAGTTACCGCCTACTTGCCGGGGATCTTGTCGTCGATACCCTTGACGTAGAAGTTCATGCCCAGCACCTGACCGTCGTCGAGATGATCGCCGCCCTTGCACTCGACGGTCTTGCCGGTCTGGTCCACGATCGGGCACTTGAACGGAAACAGCTTGCCGGCGACGATGGCGGCTTCGGTGTCCATCGCCATCTTCTTCACGTCGTCGGGCATGTTGGTGTAGGGCGCCATCACGACCATTTTTGACTTCAGCCCGCCCCAGACGTCACTCGAGGTCCACTTGCCGTCGAGTTCGGCCCTGACGCGATCGATGTAGTAGGGGCCCCAGTTGTCGATGATCGACGTCAACTGCGTCTTCGGCCCGAACTTGATCATTTCGGAATCCTGGCCGAAAGCCAGCTTGCCGCGCTCGGAGGCGATCTGCATCGCGGCCGGGCTGTCGGTGTGCTGCATGATCACGTCCGCACCCTGATCGAGCAGCGCCTTGGCGGCATCAGCTTCCTTGCCGGGGTCGAACCAGGTGTTTGCCCAGATGATCTTGACCTTGATATTCGGATTGACCGTCTGCGCGCCGAGCATCGTGGCATTGATGCCCATGATGACTTCCGGAATCGGGAACGAAGCGATGTAGCCGAGCACGCCGGCTTTCGACATCTTGCCGGCGATAATGCCCTGGATGTAGCGGCCTTCGTAGAACCGGCCGTTGTAGATCGACATGTTCTTGTCGCGCTTGAAGCCGGTGGCGTGCTCGAAATGCACGTTGGGGTATTTCTTGGCGACCTTCAGCGTCGGATCCATATAGCCGAATGAGGTCGTAAAGATCAGCTTGTTGCCGGCGCGCACGAGCTGCTCGATCGAGCGCTCGGCATCCGGACCTTCGCTGACGTTTTCCAGATAGGTCGTCTCGATCTTGTCGCCGAATTCCTTCACCAGGGCCTGACGCCCGACTTCGTGCTGGTAGGTCCAGCCGAAATCTCCGACCGGGCCAAGATAAATAAAGCCTACCTTGAGCTTGTCGGCGGCAGATGCGCCGACCAGGCTTGCGCCGGCCGTGACCATCACTGCCGCCGCCGCGATGAGAATTTTTCTCATGGGTTTCTCCAACTACTTGAGGGGATGAACTTACGATCCCGGTGCGCACGTGCCCCATCGCGCGCGCCTCGGGTATTATCGATCCGGCACGAACACGGTTCCCAGCGCCGCAGGCGCAGTCGAGCCGCCGGTCCTCGCGCGCGAGATCAGAACAAGGACGATGACGGTTGCAAGATAAGGCAAGGCCGACATGAATTGCGAGGGAATTCCGAGGCCGAGGCCTTGTGCATGCAACTGGAGGATGGTGACGGCTCCGAACAGATAGGCGCCGATCACGAGGCGGCCCGGAAGCCACGATGCGAACACCACGAGCGCAAGCGCGATCCATCCGCGGCCTGCCGTCATGCCCGGGATGAAAAACGGCGTGTATGCCAGGGGAAGATAGGCTCCTGCCAGACCCGCGCACGCGCCGCCGAACATTACGGCCAACAGGCGGATCCGGAGCACGGGATATCCGAGCGCATGAGCCGAAACATGGTTGTCGCCTGCCGCGCGCAGCACGAGCCCTGCCTTGGTGCGGTAAAGAAACAGCCAGATGCCGACGACGAGTGCCAGCGACACGTAAACGAATGGATCCTCGCCGAACAGGATGCGGCCCACCAGTGGAATGTCGGTGAGGCCCGGGATGTAGAGGTGCGGCGCGGGAGTTATTCTTTCACCGACGAAGCCGGCGCCGATCAGGCCGGACAATCCGACGCCGAGAATGGTAAGCGCGAGTCCGGTGGCGACCTGATTGACGGCAAGGCCGAGCGTCATCAAGGCAAAGATCAGCGACAGCAGGGTGCCGGCAAAAATCCCGCAGATGGCCCCCACGGTGATCGATCCGGTGAGCCAGGCGCCGCCAAATCCGCACGCCGCCCCGACAATCATCATGCCCTCGACGCCAAGGTTGAGCACACCGGAGCGCTCGGCAATGAGTTCGCCGGTCGCCGCAATCAACAAGGGGGTTGATGCCGCCAGCACCGACAGAACGATGGCTTCAAATATTTCCACTGCGCACCTGCCGCGATGGGAAAATCAGCCTGAACCGGTAGAGGATGAGGGAGTCGCAGGCCAGTACATAGAACAGCAGAATGCCTTGGAACACCTTTGTAACATCCAGGGGTATCTTCATGGCAATCTGGGCCTGTTCGCCGCCGATGAACGTGAGAGCGAGAAAAAGGCCTGCAATTAATATTCCAACCGGGTTCAGCCGCCCAAGAAACGCGACGATGATCGCGGTGAAGCCGTAGCCGGGCGAGAAGCCCGGCTGAAGGTGCCCGACAGGTCCGGCTACCTCGATGATCCCCGCCAGTCCGGCGAGTGCGCCGGAGATGGCGAACGTAAGCAAGATCAGTTGGTTGGAATTAAAGCCGCCGAACCGTGCGGCGCGGGGTGCGGCGCCGACGACGCGGATTTCGAAGCCCTTGATGGTTCGGCCGAGCAGCACGGAGGCGGCCATCACGATTGCCAACGCGATGATTGCGCCCAGATGCAGCCGGCCGCCCTCGATCAGAATTGGCACTGTGGCGACGGGGTCGAACTCCGCAGTGGTCGGAAAGTTGAACCCGGCCGGATCGCGCCATGGACCGCGCACGAGATAGTCGAGAAAGAGATCGGCGACATAAACCAGCATCAGACTGGTCAAGATCTCGCTGGCGCCGAACCGGACCCTGCAGATTGCAGGAATCAGGGCATAGAGTGCACCCGCGGCGGCGCCCAGCAGCAACATGGCGGGCAGGACCCAGGGACCCGCGTCGGTGCCGTGGGTTTCGACCGCAAGCCAGCTGCCGGCGACCGCACCCATCAGAAATTGCCCTTCGGCGCCGATATTCCAGACATTGGCGAGATAGCACAGCGACAAGCCGATGGCGATCATGACGAGCGGGGTCGCCTTCACCACAAGCTCTTGCAGCGAATAGCTGTCGATCAGGGGATCGATGAAGTAGACCCAAAGCGCCAAAAGCGGGTTCTTGCCGAGAATGGCGAACAGGATGCTCATGGTCGCGATCGTCAATGCAATCGCGATCAACGGTGAAACGAGGGCGATTGTGTTCGATCGTTCGGCTCGTTTCTCAAGCACTAGCTGCATGAGCGGTTTCCTTTTGCGCCAGGCTGCTTCCTCCCATCAACAGGCCGAGCTGTTCACGGGTGGCCGCGACGGTCGAAAGCGATTCTGAAAGGCGGCCGTGGAACATCACCGCAATTCGATCGGTGATCTCGAGAAGCTCGTCGAGGTCCTGACTTGTGACCAGCACGGCGGCGCCGCGTGCGGCGAGGTCGATCAGCGCCTGGCGGATCACCGCGGCAGCGCCGGCGTCAACTCCCCAGGTCGGCTGATTGACGACGAGGACCGCAGGGTTACGAAGGATTTCCCGACCGACGATGAATTTTTGCAGGTTGCCGCCCGACAGGCTTGCGGCTTCGGGATCGCGCCTGGCCTTGCGCACATCGAACGCCTCCGTCGCGCGATCGACCGTTCTCAAGGTGGCGGCCGCGTCGACGAAACCGCGCTTCACCATGCCGCTGGCGGCGTGACCGGTCAGCAGGGCATTTTCGGAGAGCTTCATGCGCGGGGCGGTGCCGTGGCCAAGGCGTTCTTCGGGAACGAACGCCGCGCCAAGCCTGCGGCGATGCGTGATCGAAAGATGTCCGGCTGCGTTGCCGTCGATCACCACCGTCCCGGGATCCGGTGACGGTCGCTCTCCGGACAACGCCGCGAACAGCTCGTCCTGCCCATTGCCGGCAACGCCGGCGATGCCGAGGATTTCACCGCCCTTCAACTCGAGCGAAATGTGCTGCAGCCTCACGCCATGAGGATCGTCCGGCTCCATGCTCAGGTCGTTGACGACAAGGCGGGGCACCGTCGTTTTCCGGCCCGCCGGCGCCTTCACCTCCTTGATATCGGCACCGACCATCATTCGCGCCAGCGAGGCCGCAGTCTCGGCTTGCGGATTGCAGGTCGCAACCTTCTTGCCACCGCGCAGGATCGTGGCCGTGTCGCAAAGGCGCTTCACCTCTTCCAGCTTGTGGCTGATGTAGAGGATTGCGCGGCCTTCGGCCTTCAGCCGCTCGAGCACGACGAATAACTGGTCGGCTTCCTGCGGCGTCAGCACTGCCGTCGGCTCATCCAGGATCAGGAATTTCGGATTCTGCATCAGCGCGCGGACGATTTCGATACGCTGGCGCTCGCCTACCGACAACTGCCAGACCTCGCGTCTTGGATCGAGCGGAAGTCCGTAAGTCCTGGAGACCTGCTCCAGTCGTGCCGACATGTCCTTGAACGATTCCTTGCCATCAAGGCCGAGCGCTACATTCTCCGCGACCGTGAGATTGTCGAACAGCGAGAAATGCTGGAACACCATGCCGATGCCGCGCGCACGCGCTTCGGACGGCCCGGAGAGCACCATCTTCTCGCCGAGCCAGCGCATCTCGCCGTCGCTCGGTTGAATCAATCCGTAGATGATTTTGACGAGCGTTGATTTTCCCGCACCATTCTCCCCGAGCAGCGCATGGATCTGCTGCGGCCGGATCTCGATGTCAATCTTGTCATTTGCGAGAAAATCGCCGTAGCGCTTGGTGAGCCCAATCGTCTGGAGCAAGGGCGTTCCGCCGGAACGCGGGCCGGTAGGCGTCGGGTCTAGCATTCAGTTTCACGCATGCAAGAAGACAGGTGCCTCGATAGTGGGCCAGTTTGGACTTGAGCGTAAGTAGGGAAAAAGCGCCAGCGTTTGCCCAACTCTTCGGCAAATCACCCACGTGATTCTCCCGACCATGCAACATGCCGCGGGAGGCTCAATTTCCGCCAGGACCGACGGAAATCGACGGAAATCCTGTTGCAGAACTGCAACGGTTCAAACCAAATCGTAGCGGCCTTTCACGGCTGACGCGAATATGGGCGGTGCCTTTTCGTCACAGCGAAACTTGCTGCGGAGTTCCCTCCGGAGCAGGTCCAATGTCTCGGAGTTTGAGAAAAATATAATACCTTCAGGTACATGAGCCCACTGAAATCCAGCGTTGAATACCCGGGTATGGACGAGGGGCGACCGCCGGAATGAGCGGATTGCGCACGCCTGCTGCAATTTTGATCAATCAGGCGGCAGGCCTTGGGGAAAGTTGAGGCTTCACGTCATTGGGAAATGAGGCAAATGTCACACTCAGGGACTTCGATCGTTTTCTGATCGTCAACTTTGGGGGTAATCCGAATGTCCTATCGTAGCAAAGTAATTGCAGCGGCGTTGCTGTCGCTATCCACACTGGCGCCGGGGGGCGCCGCCAGTGCTGCAGACCTACCCGTCAAGGCGGTAAAGCCGCCGCCCGACTTGCCGTTCTTCCTGCTGATCGATGACCGGGTGACATACTCCTGGATGCCCAAAGGCACCGATCCCGGAGTTTTCTCCGTCAATCCCAATGGCACGATCAATGGCACGACTGCAAAGAGCGTCTATTCGTTCACGCATTTCGACGTGTGGGGCTACGGCACCAACTTCTTCACCATCTCGCTGTTCAAGTCGGATCACAACGATCCTGCCAATCCATGCACCAATGCCGGTGTAATCACCAGCAACACGATTGGCGGTGGCTTTGCTACGGTTAATGCGGAATGCGCCGGCGCCAGCGAGGTCTATGGGTTGGTCCGCTCGACGTTCGGCTGGAACGAGATCTTCAACACCAAGATGTTTACCATGGGTTTCCTGCATAACATCTCGTTTGAGATCGGCGCCGATATCGAAACCGAAAACAACTATCTCGCGCCCGCCAAGCGCGACCTTGTCGCCGGTCTGCAGTTTGCCTTCGATCTTCCGTACAAGGGCTTTTTCAACGTAGCGCCACTGGCCTACAAGGAAATCAACCACAACTCCTTCAACCAGTGCGGGACTGCTTTCGCTGGCGGACAGGTTCCCGGGTTGAGCTGCAACGCCGATGGCAATACCGACTTCCACACCACCTGGGCCGTTGAAATCAATTACTACATGGATCTTGGCTTCCTGCCGCCGAACTGGCAGTTCTGGTCGATCAGCGGTCGTGCCGGGTTCTATGGACCTAAAGGCGACTCGAACGGCCTTCCGTTCAACTCGGGCGTGGGTCCTTTCAGCACCGCGACCAAGACCGAAATCAACAGCGAGCCGATCCGTCTGACCTTCGACGCCTCCAAGGCGTTCCTGGGCCCGAAGTACACCCACTTCGTGGACCTGTGGGTTGCCTACCGCTACTGGCAGAACAAGTTCGGTCTCGACCACAATGCGAATATCCCGGTCTGTAACATCGTCCTGAACGGCGCTGTCACCAGCACCAACAGCTGTACCGAGCAGACTGTTTATGCCGGTGTTACCGTGAAGTTCTGATCTTCCGATCAGCGAGAAGGAAGGGCGCCGCGAGCTTTTCGCGGCGCTTTTTCGTTGGGGCATCGCCGTTTTTGTTGGGGATCACTTCAGGGGCGAACGCGCTACCTGTCCCACACGCCGGCGTGCAGGGCTTCGCCCTCGTCCTCCAGCAACGGACCGACGACCTCGGTCGGACGCTGACCGCTTTTGAAGACTTCACGGCACGGCAGGTCGAGTGTCGGGTTTTCCGGGTGATTGCCTGTCACGGCGCGCAGGCGATGTTCGCTCAACCCATAGACGACGCGGCCGATACCGGCCCAATAAATTGCGCCGGCACACATGGCACAGGGCTCGGCGGATGAATACAGCGTGGCGGCGCGGAGAATATCCGCATCGAGGGTCCGGCACGCCTGCGTGGCAAGCAGTCGCTCGGCGTGAGCTGTTCCATCGTGCGCCGGCATGTAGCCGTTCTCGGTTTCGATCAGGACGTTGCCGCCTTCATCGACGAGGATGGCGCCGAACGGATGATTGCCATGGCCCATGGCACGCCGCGCGACATCGAAGGCACGGCGCAGAAAATGTTGATCGAATTCGGAGGTCGTCATATCAAGGTCTGGCCAGTTCAGTGGCTTCATCCTTCGAGACGGCGCTTCGCGCTTCCTCAGAGTCTGACTGGAAATGCGGGTAGGAGATAGACGCTATATTGCCGTCATTGCGAGGAGCAAAGCGACGAAGCAATCCATTTTTCCCGCACAAAGCTCATGGATTGCTTCGCTGGCGCTCGCAATGACAATCCTAAGCCTCATCATGCAGACCGCGGCCGCGACAGGCAAGCCCGCCGATCAGTGTCCGGCCATGTGCCGGCCGATTTCCGTGAGGTCGGCCTCGCTGGCACGCGCCTCATAGACGAGCTGACCATGGAACATCACGACCAGGCGATCCGACAGCTCGAGCAGTTCGTCGAGGTCTTCGCTGACCAGGAGCACCGCGGCGCCGCGGTTTCGCGCAGCCATGATCTCCGCGTGAATTTGCGCAACCGCGGCAAAGTCCAGTCCGAAGCACGGATTGGCGGCGATCAGGACCTCGACATCGCCGCCGAGTTCGCGCGCCAGCACAGTGCGTTGCACGTTGCCGCCGGAGAGCGCCGAGATCGGCGTGTCGGGCGTTCGGGTCTTGATCTTGTAGAGCCTGATTTTCTTCTCGGCGTCGCTAAGGAAGGCCGCGCGGTTGAGCCAGAAGCCGCCGCTGGCAAACGGCGCGCGGTCGAACTCCCGAAAGGCGATGTTGTCGGCGACGCTCATGCCGCCGACACAGGCGTTCTTCAACGGCTCTTCCGGCAATAGCGACATCCTGTGTCGGCGCATTTCTTCGCGCTTTGCATGGTAGACCTCGCCGATGACCCGGATTTCGCCGCTCTCGGCCTGGCGCTGACCGGCCAGCACCTCCACGAGCTGCCGTTGGCCGTTTCCTGAAACGCCGGCAATGCCGACGATCTCTCCGCCCCGTATGGCGAGCGAGACATCGTGAACGGCGATGCCGCCGGCGTCGTCGAGCGCGTTGAGCTTGTCGAGTTCGAGCCGGGTGGCGCCCACTTCTCCGACCCGGGCCGGCTGAAGGGTCAATTCCTCGGCGCCAATCATCATGCGGGCCATGGCGTCGGGAGTGAGATCGGCGACTTTTCCATTGCCGGCCAGTTTTCCGCGACGAAGGATCGTCACCTCATCGGCAAACGCCATCACCTCGCGGAATTTGTGAGTAATCATCAGGATCGTCAGGCCGTCATTGACGACCATGGTGCGCAACAGGCCCAGCACTTCGTCGGCTTCGCCGGGTGTCAGCACCGATGTCGGCTCGTCAAGAATGAGAAAGCGCCGCTGCAGGTAAAGCTGCTTGAGGATTTCGCATTTTTGCCGCTCGCCTGCGGAAATGTCGGAGACCCTGGCGTTGAGCGGCACCTTGAAAGGCATGCGCGCCAGAAACGCCTCGAGCTCGCGCTTTTCCCTGGCCCAGTTGACGAAGGCGGGAACGTCGTCACGAGCCAGCACCAGGTTTTCGGCGACCGTCATCGCGCCCACCAGGGTGAAATGCTGATACACCATGCCAAGGCCCAGCGCGTGAGCATCCTTGGGGTTGGCGATCGCCCGTTCGCGGCCGCCAACCAGGACGTCACCCTCGGTCGGGTGGTAGTACCCCATGATGCATTTGACGAGGGTGCTCTTGCCGGCGCCGTTTTCGCCAAGCAGGGCGTGGAACGAGCCGGGACGGACCTTGAGTTCGACTTTATCGAGTGCGACGAAGTCACCGAATCGCATCGTCATGTTGAGCGCGTCAACGCCAAGCGGCCCGCTGGGCAGCGGCGTCTCGCCGATGATCATGACAGGGCTCCGATCAGGGCTGCGGAAGTGGCAACCGCGCCGAACACGCCGCCCTGCATCTTGATCATTTTCAGCGCATGATCGTGGTTGCTCTTGTCGGTGGCGGCACAGCAGTCCTCGATGAGGACGCATTCGAAGCCGCGGTCGTTGGCTTCCCGCATGGTGGTGTGAACGCAAACATCGGTGGTGATGCCGGTCAGAACCAGGTTCTCGATGCCGCGCAGGCGCAGCATCAGTTCCAGATCGGTAGCGCAAAACGATCCCTTGCCCGGCTTGTCGATGATCGGTTCGCCCGGAAGGGGCGCAAGGTCCGGAATGATCTCCCAGCCTGGCTCGCCGCGGACCAGAACACGTCCACACGGGCCGGGGTCGCCTATGCCTGCACCGATCTGCCGCGATCGCCATTGCTTGTTCGCGGGCAAGTCGCTCAGGTCGGGACGGTGGCCCTCGCGGGTATGGAGGATGTGGAAACCTTTTGCACGCATCGCGGCGAGCAGCCGCTTGATCGGCTCGATGGGCGCGCGTGTCAGCGACAGATCGTATCCCATCTTGTCGACATAGCCGCCGACGCCGCAGAAGTCGGTCTGCATGTCGATGATGATGAGCGCGGTGTTGTCAGGGCGCAGATCGCCGTTATAGGGCCAGGCATAGGGCTCGGATTTCAGGTAGCGTTCGGCCATGTCACGGTCTCATCTGTCGAAATCGGTTCACCGGGTGATGGAAAGTTCGGCCGGAGCCCCGGTCAGGGTGCGCTTCGGCGAGCAGGTAATGATCATGATCGCAAGAGTCAGGATGTAGGGCGCGGCGTTGAACAGGTGATATCCCGAGGTTACCCCGACCGACTGCAGCGCCGGCCCGAGCGCGGCTGCGCCGCCAAAGGCAAGCGAGGCCCACATGCACAACATCGGGTCCCATCGCGCAAAGATGACCAGCGCCACGGCGGTGATACCCTGACCGCTGGAGAGGCCTTCGTTCCAGCTGCCCGGATAGAACAGCGACAGAAACGAGCCGCCGATTCCGGCGAGAAAGCCGCCGACCATGGTGGCCCGCAGCCTGATCGCGAGAACTGAATGTCCCATGGCGCGCGCTGCGTCCGAGCTTTCGCCGGCCGTGCGGATCAAAAGGCCCCATCGTGTCGTTCGGAACGCCCAATAAAGGATCGGCGCCAGCGCTACCCCGATCAGGAACAGCACATTGATCCGCAGCGCAGCTCTGACCTGCGCAATATCGCTCCACCAGCCGAAGTCGATCGCCGGCAACCGCGGCGCGGTTGGTTCGATCAGGGGCTTGCCGAGATAGAAGGCAAGACCGGTCCCGAACAGCATCAGGGCGATGCCGACGGCGATGTCATTGACCCGCGGCAGCGAACAAATTCCCGCATGGAGCGCGCCCAGGAGGGCGCCGGTGACGCCGGCGGCCAGCACACCAAGCCAGGGCGACCCCGAGAGATAGGAAATACCGTAGGCACTCATCGCGCCCATCACGAGCGTTCCCTCGAGACCGAGATTGATGCGTCCCGATCGCTCGGTGATGCATTCGCCAAGGCTGACGAACAGAAACGGCGTGGAAACGCGAATGGCGCCGCCGAACACGGCCAGAGGTACGGTCCACAGTCCGATCGTCCCGTCGGCCATGTCAGGATTTTCCTTTCAGGAAGCCGATCCGTCCGTAGAGGGCGTCGCTCGCCAGAACGAACACGAAGATTATCCCCTGCAGCACCTGCACGGATGCATCGGGCAGGCCGAGCCTGCGCTGCAGCAGGCCGCCGCTTGCGCCGATCCCGCCCAGCAGGATGGCAACCGGAATGACGGCAAGCGGGTTTTGCCGGGCAAGAAATGCAACCAGAATGCCGGTGAAGCCATAGCCCGCGGCGAGATTGGCATTGGTGCGGCCCTGCACCGCGGCAACTTCGACCATTCCGGCAAGACCCGCGGAGGCGCCTGCGAGAAAACAGATGGTCAAGATCAGCTTGCCGACGCCAAGGCCTACGATCCTGGCGGCGCGAATATTGCCGCCGGCGACGCGGGCGGCAAAACCGAACACGGTGTGATAGATCAGGATATAGGAGGCGACCGCAGCGAGGATGCCGAACACCAGACCCCAGTGCACGTCGGTGCCGGGTATCGATCCCAGCATGTTGGCTGCGCCGATTTCGCGCGTCGAAGGCTTGTTGAGGCTGGTGGGATCGCGCATCATGCCCTCGACCAGATGGTTGAGGATCGCAAGCGCGATGTAGACCAGAAGCAGGCTTGAAATGGTTTCGTTGACGCCGCGGTATTGACGAAGCGCGCCCGAGAGCATGATCCAGAGCCCGCCGGCGATCATTCCGGCGGCTGCCATGGCCAGTTGCACGGCCAGCGGCGGTGCCGAGGGCATCGCCAGCGCCGCGCTTGTAGAGGCCAGCGCGCCGATCAGCAGCGCACCCTCGCCACCGATGATGACCATGCCCAATTGGGCGGGCAGTGCAGTGCAAAGTGCGGTGAGTATCAGCGGGGCCGCGCGCGTCAGCGTGTTCTGCCAGGAGAACCAGGTGCCGAAGGCGCCCTGGTACATATAGAAATAGAGGTCGAGCGGGTTCTTGCCGAACAAGGCGACGAAAATCCCGAACACTGCGAGCGCGCCGACCAGCGCCGCGCCCGGAATGAGGATGTATTCGATGGTCCCGCCGTAGCGCTGAAGGAACCCCGGGTCTGCGGCCGGGGAAATCGAGATCGCTTCGGCAGGACCGGCAACTTCCGATGTCACGAAGTCGCTCCGATGACGCCCTCCACGAGGTAGTCCATCTTCTCCAGTTCTGGATCCTTCTGGCCGCGCTCGGTACCGGCCGTAATCACGGCCTTGCCCTTGTTATCGACGATCGGACCCTTGAAGATGGTGTAACTGCCCGCGGCAAGCTTGGCCTTGATATCGTCGGCATGCTTTCGCGCTTGCTCGGAGACAGCTTCGCCATAGGGCGAAACCTTGACAATCTCCTCCTTCAGTCCGCCGCGATAGAAATTCGGTATCGTTTCTCCCGCGGCAATCATCTTTACGAACTTGGGATAGAGCGCTTCCCAGTTCCACTCTGCGCCGGTGAGATAGGCTTTCGGGGCGAGCGGCGACTGGTTGACGTGATAGCCGCACACCATCGCGCCGCGCCGCGCGGCATTCTCGACCATGGTCTTCGGGCCGTCGACGTGGCAGGTCAGCACATCGATACCCTGATCGATCAGGCTGTTGGTTGCCTCGGCCTCCTTGACCGGCATCGACCAGTCGCCGGTGAAGATCACCTGCGTGGTGACCTTGGGATTGGCGAGTCTCGCGCCGAGCGTGAAGGCATTGATGTTGCGCAGCACCTGCGGGATCGGTTTTGCTGCGACGAAACCGAGCTTGCCGCTCTTGCTCGTGTAACCTGCGACAATGCCCGAGACATGTTGCGCCTCGTCGATGTAACCGAAGTAGCTGCCGGCGTTCTTCGGATCCTTTTCCGTCCACAATCCGCCGCAGTGTTGAAATCGCAGCTTCGGATACTTGTTGGCCATCTTGATCATGTGCGGGCTGTAGTATCCGAACGATGTCGGAAACAGCAGCGTGGCGCCGTCGAGATTGATCATCGACTCCATCGTCTTCTCGACCGCGTCGGTCTCCGGCACCTTCTCTTCCTCGACCACCTTGAGACCGGACATCTTCTTGAGAGCCGCCGCACCTTGCGCATGGGCCTGGTTGTAGCCGTAGTCGTCGCGCGACCCGACATAGATGAAGCCGATCGTGGTATCGGCCGCGAAAGCGGTCCGCGCTCCGAAAGTCGAGCCTAGCGCCAGGGCAGCGCTTCCCTGCAAAAGCTGTCGTTTTGAAATCCTGCCAAAATCCATGTGCCTGCTCCCTTTGGCGGATGGACCGCCGCTGATACGCGGCTTCGCCGTCCGGCGGAGCCCGACGCGCTTGTCGCAATCTTCGTGCCAGAGCTTTTTCGGTGAGCAACGCAGGCCAAGTATATGAATTGCTGGATATATGTGCTCTTCGGGATCGCGGTTTAAATCTTTGGCGAGGGGTGGCTGACTAAATTTTAGGCGACATTCCCAGATTGTATGCAAGGGAGTTACGCAGCCGATGACCTTGCCTGTCCCCGGAGCGGCCATGGCACGGACATCGGAATATATGCGGGCTGGTCAATCGGGCTTAGGCTGCTACCTACGACCGTCTTTCGGATTCGACCGCCGAAACTCAGCCGAAATCCTGTCGACTCTGGCTCCATCGGGAAAACATGAACAAGATGAATGCGCAAGCCGCCGGGCGGCAAACCAACGCACTCGGCGAGGAGATCGTTAGCCGGATCAACCGGCTCGGTGCGATTTCCGAATCCCCGAACAATCTCACGCGCATCTTCCTGACGGCGGAGCACCGCACGGCCGCAGAGCTGATCATGACCTGGATGCGAGAGGCCGGAATGCGGGCCCATCTCGACGCAATCGGAAATGTTTGCGGCCGCTACGAAGGCGAACGGCCGGGCATGCCGTGCCTGATGCTCGGCTCGCACTACGACACCGTCCGCGACGCCGGCAAATGGGATGGCCCGCTCGGCTTGATAACCGCGATTTCCTGCGTCGCGAAGTTGAACCGAGGAGCGCTGCGATTGCCGTTCGCGATCGAGGTGATGGGGTTCGCCGACGAGGAGGGGGTCCGCTTTGCCTCGACGCTGCTTGGCAGCCGCGCGGTCGCCGGAACGTTCAATGAGAGCGTGCTCGGCACCAGGGACAAGTCCGGAATTTCGATGCGCGATGCGCTTGTCAAATTCGGCCTGGATCCCGACCATATCGGGGCTGCCGCACGGATCAGAAGCGAGCTTTTGGCCTATGTCGAATTGCACATCGAGCAGGGACCTGTACTGGAAACCCGGAATGTCCCGGTCGGGGTAGTGACGGCCATTGCGGGGGCAACCCGGCTCGCGGCGAGGCTGACCGGCATGGCGGGCCACGCCGGGACGGTGCCCATGACGATGCGGCACGATGCGCTTGCGGGCGCCGCGGAATGCATTTCAAAGATCGAGCAACTGTGCCTCACCGATCATGGCGGATTGGTCGGGACGGTCGGATATATCCATGCCACGCCGGGCGCGACCAACGTCATCGCGGGGCAGGCCCATTTCACCATCGATATGCGCGCCCCGACCGATACGCACCGCAAGAAAGCGGTGAGCGACATCGTGCGGCAGATCGAGGTGATCGCAAAGCGACGAAAACTGCAATTGCAGCTCGACGTGACGCATGAAAACCGCACTGTGCCCTGCGCGTCCTGGCTGAAGACACAGGTGGCAGAAGCCGTAGCGGCGGAGGGCTACCCCGTGTTCGAACTGCCAAGCGGCGCCGGCCACGATGGCATGGCGATGGTCGACATCGCCGACATCGGCATGATTTTCGTGCGCTGTCGAGGCGGCATCAGCCATCACCCGGACGAGCATGTCGATGTGGCCGACGCCGATGCCGGTGCGCGGGTTTTGCTGCGCCTGATCGAAAATTTCCGGCCGCAGGACGCAGCCCGGTAGTTGGGAATTTCGTCTTCTGTCGAGCCGGACAGCCGAGTTGTGGCCTATCCCAATTCAGTCAAGGGTGTTTTTGGCCGCACTTCGGTTTGGATCGTTACTATTTGTCGACCGATAAGCCGAGACGGTCCGCAATCCTGGCCAGCTCGACGATCGAGGTGGCCCGCATCTTCTTGGTGACCTGGCTGCGATGCACCTTGACGGTCATTTCGCTCAGGCCGAGTTCCGCGGCGACCTGTTTGTTCGGGCGGCCGGTGACGATGAGAGCGAATACCTCCCGTTCACGTGGCGTCAACCGCTGGAAGCGCTGCTGCAATTCCAGGACAAGCTTCAATCCATCGCGTCGCTGGCGATCCTTCTCGATTCCGGCGTTGATGGCGTCGAGCAGGGACTGTTCGCGAAACGGCTTGGTGAGAAATTCGATGGCACCCGACTTCATCGCCATCACCGACATGGGAATGTCGCCGTGGCCGGTTACGAATATCACTGGCAAATGGATGCCGGCATCGATCAGCATTTTCTGGAACTCCAGTCCGCTGGTGCCGGGCAATCTCACGTCAAGCACGATGCAGCCGGGTGCGTCGGGGCGGGCTCCTTCAAGAAATTCCTGCGGCGATCTGAACGTCATCACGCGCAGGCCGACGGACTGAAGAAGATCCTCGATGCCCTCGCGCGCGGAAGCATCGTCATCGACGACAAATATGACGGGCTGCTCGACGCTCATATCGCCTCACCTACTCGCTATAGTGCGGCAGAGTGAACTGGAACTTCGAGCCTTGGGGAATATTGGCGGACGCCCAAAGCCGGCCCCCGTGGGCTTCGACGATCGAGCGACTGATCGCCAATCCCATGCCCATGCCATCCGGCTTGGTTGTATAAAAGGCGTTGAAGATGTTTTCCGAATTCCTGGAATCGAAACCCGCTCCGGTATCGATGACGGTGACGAGCACGTTATCGGAAGCATCCTTTTCCGCCCGCACCAGCAATTTTCGCGGTCCGCTCCTGAGGTCCTTGAAAGATTCGATCGCGTTGACGATCAAATTGAGGCAGACCTGCTGGAATTGGACCCGGTCGGCCCAGACCGACAGGTCCTCGCTAAACTGGGATTCCAGCCTTATCTGGTTTCGCTCGACCTCGCCGCGCGTCAGCACGATGACTTCGCGCACCGCCTCCCTGACGTTCACTCCGGCTTTTCGCGGCAGGGTATTCTTTGCCAGACCGCGCACGCGTTCGACGACCATTCTGGCGCGATCGGCGTCCCTGATGACACGTTCCAGGGATTGATTTGCCCGATCGATATTGGGCGGCTGATTTGAAAGCCATCGCCGGCAGGCATCGCCGCTGCTTACCAACCCGGCCAGCGGCTGATTGAGCTCATGTGCGATGGAGGCGGTCAATTCGCCCAGGATGGCCACGCGACCGAACCGCGCGAGCTCTGCGCGCGTCTGCAGAAGTTCCTCCTCCGACATTCGGCGAATCCTGGCTGCGAGACCCGTGATCACGATTGAAGTCGTCAGAAACACCAGTAACGCCAGCAAATCGTCTTCCTGCTCCACACGAAACGAAAAGATCGGAGGGGTAAAGAAGTAGCTCAGGCACCCTACGGCCACGACCGAGAGCATGATCGATGTGAGGTAACTGCCCAGCAAGGATATCAGGACAACGGCAGCCAGCAGCCAAAATCTTGCCTCGGCAAAATCGACCCCAAGCAACAGGGCGGCATAGGAAAGCAGGATCAGCGCAACAATACCCAAAACGCAAAAGGCTGCCGGAAGCCAATGCCGGAATCGCCACCTGTTATTCATCTTGAGTTGTAAGAGAGATCCTGTCGCCAGTCGCAATGCGCTTTGTCCAACCCGGCGCCACTGTCTAGGTTCCGAAAATCGCAGCGACTGTTCCAGATGCAGGTATAGAAGCGCAACAGGGTAGGAGGATCAAGAGGCCATTCCCTGTTGGCAAATGCTCCTGAACGGTCGCTGGATACCTGAAGCGAAGCTTCGTTGAATCCGTGCAGGGAATGCCCGAATGTTTTCGGGCGTCTTGCTACCCCGCAGTGACGTTGACCATTTCCCTGCCGTCGAGCACACGACTGGCCTGGGCGCGGTCGAGATCGCCCTCCCATGCCGCAATGACGACGGTGGCGACGCAATTGCCGATAAGATTGCCAAGCGCGCGCGCCATGCCGATGAACCAGTCGACCGAGAGAACCAGCACAAGGCCGATCGCCGGGATGCTCGGCACCGCATTCAACGTTGCCGCCAGGATGACGATCGCAGAACCTGGAACCCCGTGCGCGCCCTTGGACGTAACCAGCGACACGCCGAGCACCAGCAGGAGGTCGCCGAGCGAGAGCGGAGTATTGGTCGCCTGCGCGATGAAGACGACTGCGAGCGTCAGGTAGATCGAAAACGCATCGAGGTTGAACGAATAGCCCGTCGGGATGACAAGACCAACCACCGAGTTTTTCACGCCAAGCCGCTCGAGCTTGCGCATGATCTGCGGCAACACCGCATCCGAGGAGGCGGTTGCCAGAACGATCGTCAATTCCTCCCGCATGTATGCCAGGAATTTGAGGATGTTCAGTCCCGCAAGCGCCATCACGCCGCCGAGCACGCCAAGGACAAAGATCGCGACGGACACGTAGAACAGCGCAACCAGGGAAACCAGCTGTTTGAGCGAACCGACGCCGTATTTCCCAACGGTGTAGGCGACCGCGCCGAGCACGCCGATCGGCGCGACCCGCACGATCAAGCCCATCGCGCGGAATAGTACGGTCGATACCGCGTCGATCAGCGACGATATTTTCTCGCCCTTCTCGCCGCCGACCAGCGCCAGGCTGGTGCCGAAGATGATCGCAAAAAACAGCACCTGCAATACGTCGTTACGCGACAGCGCGTCGAACGACGTGGTTGGGATGATGTTGAGGAGGAAACTGCCGATGCCTTCGCCCTTGAGGTTTTTCGCCCTGTCGGCAAAGCTGCCCAGCGCTTTGGCGTCCAGGCTGGTAGGATCGATATTCATGCCGTGGCCGGGACCGAACAGATAGGCAAGCGATAGTCCCACGATCAACGCCACCGTTGTCATCACCTCGAAATAGACCAGGGCCTTGACGCCGACCCGCCCGACCTTCTTGAGGTCGCCGGCACCCGCAATGCCATGCACCACCACACAAAATACGATCGGGGCGACGATCATGGAGATCAGCTTCAGGAAAGCATCGCTGAAAATCTTCAGGCTGACGGCGAAGTCCGGAACGGCCATTCCGAGTATGATTCCGAGCAGGAGCGCCACCAGGACCTGGAAGAACAGCGATGTATAGAGCGGTTTTCGCGCAACCGGCGCAGCAGCGGTGATTGTCGCCATCAAACGCTCCCCATGATCCGGACGCAGCCGTCAGCCGCAAGCGAGCAGCAAATTCCGCGCCAGAGACCTCGAACATTTTTCGAATTTTCCGACCATAGCGAAGCCAATCTTTCAGGCGGTGGGTCGGCGGTCAACCTTGGCAGGCCTCTAACGCGATGAGATTTGGTTGAACCGTCATCGCGCTTTAGCTCCTTGATTGAGCATGATCTTTTCGCAAAAACCGCCGCACACTTTTCCGGATCATGCTTTAGCGATCCGTTTGGCCGCTCGCCATCCCGCCGTCCCGAGCAGTCCATCTCGCGCAACCCTTCTCGTCCTGACGGCATGACGCTCAACGAATGAGCAATTGCACGCCGAAAACAGCTCGCCTGATCGATCGTGGCGAGGCGGCGGAAAACCCAACTAGCTGAAAACAGGGACAATTCACAAGCACGGGGCTGATCGCAGGCATTGTACACAATGGCACAGGCCTTGCTTTGCTCTGATCAGGAGTTCTCTCGCCCCGGGGGCGCGCAGGTCATGGCGAACTCAAGTCAGCTACCAAAGGGCATCGTCGCCGCAGAGCCGGAAGCGATCGAAATCGACTGGCCGGCCACGGCCCTCGTGATCATCGATATGCAGCGCGATTTCATGGAGCCGGGCGGCTTCGGCGAAACCTTGGGCAACGATGTGTCACGCCTGGCGACGGCGGTGAAGCCGATTGCGGCGGTGCTGAAGGCCGCGCGCGAGATGGGGATGCTCGTCGTTCACACCCGGGAAGGTCATCTGCCTGATCTGTCGGACGCGCCGCCGGCCAAGATCGAGCGCGGCGCGCCAAGCCTTCGGATCGGCGATCCCGGTCCGATGGGCCGGATTCTGATCCGCGGCGAAGCCGGCCACGATATCATTTCCGAACTGTATCCGCTCGACAGCGAGATCGTGATCGACAAGCCGGGGAAGGGCGCGTTCTACGCCACCGAACTTGGCGATATCCTGCAGAGATACGGCATCGAGAATTTGCTGGTGTGCGGCGTGACCACGGAGGTTTGCGTCAACACCACCGTGCGGGAAGCGAACGACCGCGGCTACCGTTGTGTCGTGCTGGCCGACGGTTGCGCATCCTACTTCCCGGAATTCCACGAAATGGGCCTGAAAATGATCAAGGCCCAGGGTGGCATCTTCGGCTGGGTCAGCGATTCAGCCGCAGTTCTCAATGCGATGAAAGCGGAGACTTCAAACAGGGTGGCAGCGGGAGCATCAAAATGAGTGCGAGCATTTCGGTCCCAAAATCGGACTTCAAACCGGCACTATGGACACCAGGCGACTGGAACGCGTTCTTCGGTTTCGGCACCAACATACTGGTCAACATGCTGGTGCTCACGGGGCTGTTGCGTTTTGTGCTGAAGATGCCCGACTCGCTGGTATTCGGCCGCATCCTGCCTGCGCTCGGCCTGATGATGTGTCTTTCGACTTTCTACTACGCCTGGCTCGCCTATCGGCTGGCGCTGAAGACCGGCCGCACCGACGTTTGCGCGCTGCCTTCCGGCGTCAGCGTGCCGCACATGTTCATCGTTACCTTCGTCATCATGCTGCCGATTACGCTGAAGACGGGCGATCCGATGAAAGGCTGGTCGGCCGGCCTCGTCTGGGTGTTCTTCCAGAGCTTCATTTTGATGATCGGCGGCTTCATCGCCCCTGTCGTGCGAAGAATTACGCCTCGCGCCGCGCTGCTCGGCACGCTTGCCGGCGTATCCGTGACGTTCATCGCAATGCGGCCCGCGCTTGAAATTTACATGACGCCGCAAATCGGTCTGATCTGCTTCGCCATCATCCTGGTGAGCTGGTTCGGCGGCGTGAAGTATCTCAAGGGCATCCCTGCCGGCCTGGTGGCCATAGCGGCCGGCATGATCATCGCATGGGGATCCACCCTGTTCGGATTGAATCTCGGCGGATTGAGTCTGAAGGGTCTCGGCGACGCCTTTGCCAATTTCGGTTTTTCGGTGCCGTTGCCCGCGGTCAACCAGGTATTTTCCGGGTTTGAGTTTCTCGGCATTATTCTGGTGACCGCGATCCCGTTCGGCATCTACGACCTGGTCGAGGCCATGGACAACGTCGAAAGCGCGGAAGCCGCCGGCGACGAATATCCAACCACGCGTGTCCTGACGGCCGATGGCATCGTCAGCCTGATCGGCTGCCTGATGGGGAATCCGTTCATCAACGCCGTCTACATCGGTCATCCCGGATGGAAGGCGATGGGCGGCCGGATCGGCTATTCGGCGGCGACAGGAATCATGGTGGTGGTACTTTCATGGTTCGGCATCATCTCGGTGATGCTGGCTCTGGTTCCGGTGGTCGCGATCTCGCCGATCCTGCTTTACATCGGCATGTTGATCGGTGCCCAGGCGTTCCAGACCACGCCGGTTCGGCATGCACCCGCGGTCGTGGTCGCCTTGACCCCGCATCTCGCAGCATGGGCCAAGTTGCAGGTCGACACGATGCTTGGGGCTACCGTGGTTGCGGCCCAGGCGGTCGGCGGCCTTGCTCCCGACAAGGTGGGAGCGGTCAAGTCGGCGGCGATTGCCTCGCTGCCGCAGCAGGGCGTACTCTACCACGGGCTGGAAGTGATGGGCGGCGGTTCGATTATCGCCGGGCTCATCCTCGGTGCGATTGCCGTGTTCATCATCGAGCGGGATTTCGTGAAGGCGTCGGCCTTCTCGCTCGCCGGCGCGGTGCTCACTTATTTCGGCTTCATGCATGGCGAGGCGGTCGGCGTCGGCGGCGGCTATGGTGTCACGCCCGGCGTCGCGCTGGCTTACGCGGTGGTCGCGGCCGGTTTCTTCGCCGTCGGAAAGTACGGCACCACCAGCACTTCTTACGTACCGCAGCATGATTTGCCGGTCGCTGCGCCGGCCGAATGACGGAAGGTCAGGCAGCGGGTTTTTATCATGCTGCCGGGATGTTGACGACCGGGTCGGATAGCAAAGGGCGGCTTAC
The DNA here is from genome assembly GCA_963721935.1 of uncultured Alphaproteobacteria bacterium. GTDB lineage: Bacteria > Pseudomonadota > Alphaproteobacteria > Rhizobiales > Xanthobacteraceae > Bradyrhizobium. The sequence continues at coordinate 34,497 of CAVRMY010000026.1, read as the reverse complement.
CGCACTTCTATCCTGGCCTGGTCCGCCACTTCTTTCCAGACGGCGATATCCCGCTTGATGAAACCAGCGAAGGCTTCAGGAGAGCTGCCGACAACCTGCATTGCCTGGCTTTCGAGCAGGGCCCTCGTCTCGGGGTCCCTGAGCGCTTCGACAATCTCCGCATTCAGCCTGGCCACGATCGCAGGCGGAGTCTTGGCCGGCGCAAGGATCCCGTGCCAGCCGACGGCGTCGAAGCCAGGATAGCCGCTCTCCGAGATCGTCGGCACGGCGGGCGCCACCGGCGAGCGCTCCTTGCTGGTCACTGCCAGCGCGATCAGCGTTCCCGAATTGACGTGTTGAAGCGCGGAGATCGGATCGGCAAACACCACTTGCACCTGGCCCGCGAGAAGGTCGGCGACCGCAAGCGCAGTGCCGCGATAGGGAATGTGGGTCATCTTGATGCCGGCCTGGCTGTCGAAGAGCTCGGTGACCAGATGATTGGCCGCGCCGACGCCGGTGGTGCCGTAATTCAATTCGCCGGGCTTGCTCTTGGCGAGCGCCACGAATTCTTTCACGGATTTCACGCCGAGCGCAGGGCTTACGACCATGATGTAGGGATAGCTGGTTGTCAGGGAAATCGGCGCGAAGTCCTTCACCGGATCATAAGGCAGGTTTTTGTAGACCGCAGGGTTGATGGAGATGGGGCCGGATTGGCCAAGCAGGAGAGTATAGCCGTCCGGATCGGACTTGTTGACGAACTCGGTGCCGACGATCGATCCTCCGCCGCCCCGGTTCTCGACCACGATAGTCTGGCCAGCGGCCTTTCCGATTCGTTTGGCCAGCACCCGCGCGACTGAATCGGCGGCACCGCCGGCGGCATAGGGGACAATCAAATGGATCGGACGCGACGGGTAATCCTCGGCGCAGGCAATGCGGCCTGAAGACGAAACGCCAAGGGCGACGGTGAGAGACGCGAAGGCCAGCACTCGGCAGTTCGGCAGGGTTCGCATGGTTTCAGCACTTCATCCCGACTATTTTGCACCACCATAGGGCAATTGTTCATACCCGGTCCATCCGACACCTCGGGTCGATCTGGCTGCGATCGGCGGATCTCTCCGCCGGCTTGCGCTTTTTTGCCACCCTGCGATGTTCGTCTCCGATTGGAACTGGGGGTTTTTCATGCTGCACAATCCCGGCGTGACGCAGAGTCTTGCTCGACACATTGTTGCAACGCAGTGGGACGACATCCCGCCGCAAGTCCGGCATCAGGCCAAGCGCTCTCTGATCAATTTTTTCGCTGTGACACTGGCTGGCTGCCGCAGCAAACCGATCGAAACTGCGCTGCGCTGTCTCGCCGAATTCTCAGGCGGCCGGCAGGCCACTTTGATCGGGCGCAACGAGCGCCTGGATGCGCCGAGTGCCGCGTTCATCAACGCGGCCGGAGCCAATGTGGACGACTTCTGCGACACCCATGTAGCCACGGTCATTCACCCGACTGCACCGGTGGCCGCAGCGCTGCTGGGCTTTGCCGAATTGCAAGCCGTCAGCGGTCCCGATCTGCTGCTCGCGCTTATCCTCGGCAACGAGGTACAGGGGCGCATCGGTCTTGCCATTTCGCCCAGCCATTACAACAGAGGTTGGCATATCACCTCGACCTGCGGCGTGTTTGGAGCGGCAACGGGTTGCGGCAAGCTCGTGAGATTGAATGAGCGCCAGATGGTATGGGCGCTTGGGATGGCGGCAACACAATCGGCAGGTCTCTGCGAATGCCTGGGCACGCCGGCAAAAAGTCTGAGCGTAGGCAATGCGGCTCGCAACGGGCTGTTGTCGGCGCTGCTCGCGCGAAGCGGATTTGAGGGGCCGTCGGAGCCGCTGGCGGGTGTTCAAGGCTACTATCATGCGCTGGCGGAAAACCCCGATTTGTCCGTCATCACTGCGGGCTGGGGCGATCGCTGGGAGATCATGGCGACTTCCTACAAGCCGTATCCATGCGGCTTCGTCATCCATCCGGTGCTCGATTGCGTGTTGGCCTGGCGAGGCGACAATCCTGCTGCCGCCGTGACGCGCGTCGTGGTGCGCGGCCATCCGCTGCTGAGCGTCCGCGCCGACCGGCCGGATATTTCGACCGGACGCGAGGCGCAGGTAAGTGTGCAGCATGCGGTCGCGGCCGCGCTCGTGTTCGGGAAGGTTGGGCTCGACCAGTTCACGGACGCCTGTGTGCGCGATCCGAAAGTGCTGGAATTGCGGCGCACGGTCGAGGTCCTGCGCGACGAGAATTTTGCGACCACCGCGGCGGCGGTCGAGATTACCACGGCCGACGGCAGGACCCATGAATTGACCCAGCCCGCGGCGCGCGGCAGCGATGCCAATCCGCTTTCCGATTCCGACCTCGAGGACAAGTTGCGGACGGCCGCTGCCGGATGGAACCCTTCCTACGAGGCTGCACCGCTGATCGACGCGATCTGGGCAGTCGATGGGAGCAGCGATGTGTCGCGCCTGGCTTCGATGACGGTGCCGCAATAGTTCATGGCCGTACAGCCGGCGTCTCGATCGGCATCCCGTGCGCGCGCGACATCAGATAAAGTTCGAGCTCGACGAGTTCTGGGGCACCGTAATCAAAGTTCTGCGCGCGCATCCCCGTGATACAATTGCGCAGACGTTGCTGCAGCGACCCCAGCGACTGCCATTCCAGCCGGTAGAGTGGATAACCTGTCGCCATCGCCTGCGTGACGGCAGACCCGGCCAGATGCCTGTCCCAATTGTCGTCATGGCAATTGGCGCAGCCGAGGTTGAGCTGGCCCTGCCGCTTCATGAAGAAGTCGTGCCCCCTGGCGACGAATGGCTGCAGTTCGGCAGTTTGCTCGGGCGCAATCGCCATGCCGCGCGACTGTTCCGCGACGAACGCCGTTAACGCAAGCAGGTCGCGGCTTTCATAAGAAAGAGGCGAGGCATTCTGATGTCGCGCACGGCAAATATTGATGCGCTGTTCCAGATTCACCGGGCGTCCAATCGTCTTGTCGTACGCAGGATAACGCGCCGCAACGCCTTTCATGCTGACGCGCGCATTGTCATGGCAATCGGCGCAGGCCTTGTCGGCGGAGCCGGCCCTCGTCTTCCACAAGGCTTCTCCATCGAGCACCCAAAGCATTCCCGGATTGGCCGTATCGTCATCCTGGATGGCCTGGGTGTCGGGCGCCATGAAGGTGTAGCCGGAGCGGCGCTCGTTTGGCGCAATTTCCGTTGCGGCAAGCGGAGCGAGCGCGAAACCGATCACAATCAGCAGAACGACTATCGTGCCAGGGGGGTTCATTCTACCGAAATGGTGGCGGAGGCCGTTTCGGAAAAACCGTTGTCGCCGATCCATTCGAAATCGAATTTCCCGCTGTCCGTCGCGATCGTGAAGAAGCTGATGAATGGGTTGGCCGCGATCGCCGGAAACAGGTCGGCCCGAAAGATCTCTTCGCCATTGTAGCGACAGGTGAAGCTGGTGACGATGTCGCGCGGCACCACCTGGCCGGAGGCTGTGTGACGATAACCAGTCTCCATGATATGCGACATCAAAGTTTTGATTTCGATGATGTCGCCGCGCCTGGCTTTCTTGGGGACGTTGATAAGGGCGGAGGCCATCACATCACCTCTTCGGTGCAGGCTGCCAACGTCACCACGACTTCGGTGCTGGCCGACCAGAAAGAGCCATCGGAGAGTCGCGCGATGGCGATGATCTTTTGGCTGTCGGCAAGTCGAATGCGGGTGGAGATCTGGGCGCGACCGGCGCGCGGTCCGAGATAGAAGTTTCCGATATTGGGCTGCGGGTTCTTCTCGTTGAAGACATGGATGCTCTTGACGTAGTCGTGCGTCGTCATTGGACTAGCCACGCTCACGTTCATCGGAACTGTATTGCCGTTTTCGACCAGTGGCGGAATCTCGAGCTTGACCTTGCCGGGTTGCACCGCGGCGGTTCCGACGATGGTCCTGATCGCGGCCGCCATGGTGTCGGGTGTCGCTGCGGCCGGCCGCAGGCTTGCGAGGGGGACCGCCCCGATTGCTGCAGCGCTGCCGGCAAGGCGAAGAAACCGGCGACGTGTGGGAACTTCTGGCTTGCGCATCTTATGGTGCCTTCCTATTCGCGCAGCGTTGCAAGATACGCCACAATATCTTCGATCTGCTCGGCGGAAAGTATCGGCCTTCCGCGCCACGCCGGGCCAACGCGCTGCAGTCCATCCAGGCGATAATAGGACGGCATGATGGTCGCGGGATTGAGGCGGGACGCGTCGACCAATCGTAGCCTTAGCTGTCCTTCCGACCAGCGGCTGCCGGACCCTGCGAGGCTGGGTGCAAGATCGCCCTGGAACTTTTCTTCCGGGAAAGGGCCGCTATGACAAAGTATGCAGGTGCTGGCTCGTTCCACTACGAGTGCGCGGCCTCGCACCGGCTCGCCCGCCTTGCCGGTCAGCGATTCCGTGATGGCATCGCCGGAGACGGTATATGGTCGCAGTTCCAGTGCGTTGGCAGCAAATGACATCGCCAGCGTCGCCGCTATCAGCCATGTACCGGTAATGTTAATCGCTGACCTAGCCAAACGTTTCCACCGTGATCGATTTAAACCAGGATTGCGCCTGATCGGCTTCACGCTTTCGCACCTCAGCCGGTGCGTCCACCGGGCTCGTGAAGCCAGCGCCCTCCATCTCGGCAAAAATATCATCCCGAGGCTGATAGGTCCCTGACAGCGAAAAGGCATAGCCGGGCGCGACCGTGTTGTAGCAGGTACCTTCCAGCCTTGGGATTGCGGGTGCCGTGCCGGCGATCAGGTTTGCTATCGCGTTCGCGCATGCCCTGGCCTCGGCGTTCGCTGCGGATGCTGATTTCGGGATGGCGCCGCCGATCACTGCATCGCCGATGACGTGGATATTGGGCACGAGCCTTGAGGCAAAAGTGACGGGATCGATGGGGCACCACCCGGTGTTGTCCGTTGCCCCGGCAAGACTCGCGATACGGCCGGCCCGTTGCGGCGGAATGACGTTGACGACCTGGGCATCATAATTGCCGAAATCGGTGACGAGGGTATTGGTGGCTGGCTCGACGGAAACGACCCTGCCGCCCTGCGATAGCGATATCCGCTCGATCATGCCGGGATAAAATTTCTTCCACGCAGTTTCGAACAGCCGCTGCTGCGAGAACGCATCCTTGGCATCGAGAATGAGCACTTTCGATCGCGGTTTCTTCGCCTTCAGATAATGGGCGATCAAGCTGGCGCGTTCATATGGCGCAGGTGGACACCGATAGGGTGCGGCGGGGACTGCCAGCGCGACCACGCCGCCATCATCCATCGCTTCGAGTTGACGTCGAAGCAGCAACGTCTGCTCGCCTGCCTTCCACGCATGAGGCATTTTGGCCGCGGTCGCTTCGTCATAGCCTGGCAGGGCATCGAATCGCAGGTCGATGCCCGGCGCAAGCACGAGGCGGTCATAGGCAAGCGTGGTGCCGTCCGCCAAGCCGACCGTCCGCTTCTGCGGATCGACGCTGGCGGCAGCCTGCGCAATAACGGCTACCCCGTCGGCTGCAATCCTGTCGTAGCTGAATTGCTGCGCGCCGAGATCGCGCAAGCCTGCGATCACCTCGTTGCTGAACGGACACGCAACGAAAGTCCGGTTCGGCTCGACCAGCGTCACCTGCAGTTTGTCGTTGATTCTGCGCAAGGCGCGCGCGCAAGCAGCGCCGCCAAAGCCGCCGCCGATTACGACGACGCGAGCAGCGGATTGTGCAAGGGAAGGAGAGGGAAACGCGAGCCCCGCTACCGTCGCCGCAATGCCACGAACGAACTTTCTCCGCGTCGTCATCAGGCGCAGTGCGTTCATAAACGCGATCCATGAAAATGCGCGGCGGCCAAGAAGGCCGCCGCGTTGCGCTTTATGCGAAGGCGATGTTCTGGTCCTTCAGCGGTACCGAGCGGATTCGCTTTCCGGTCGCCGCGAAATATGCGTTCAGCACGGCGGGCGCTGCGACGCAAATTGTCGGCTCGCCGACGCCGCCCCAGAACCCGCCGCTCGGCATGATGATCGATTCCACCTTCGGCATCTCGGCTATCCGCATCGAATTGTAGGTATCGAAATTCGCCTGTTCGATGCGGCCGTCCTTGACGGTGCAACCGCCGTAGAACAGGCCCGAGAGACCGTAGACAAACGAGCCCGCAACCTGGCGGTCGATCTGCGCCGGATTGACGGCGTAGCCGGGGTCGGTGGCGCCGACGATCCGATGGACCTTGATCTTGCTGCCATTGTCCATCACCGAGATTTCTGCAGCCCCGGCAACATAACTGCCAAAGCCCATGAACTGCGCCAGGCCACGTGAGACGCCCTGCGGCGCCGGCGTGCCCCAGCCGATGCGCTCGGCTACGGCATTGAGCACGGCCAGATGTTTCGGATTCTTGGCCATGAGCTTGCGCCGGAACTCCAGTGGATCCTGGCCGACCGAATGAGCGAGCTCATCCATGAAGCATTCAACGTAGATCGCGTTGTGATTGACGTTGACGCCGCGCCAGAACCCCGGCGGAACGTGGGGATTGCGCATCGAATGCTCGATCAGAAGGTTCGGCACGGAATAGCCGAACGCCGTTTCTCCGCTCGGATTGAGACCCTGGAACGTGACGGGGTCCTTGCCGTTGACGAGGGCTTCCGGCCGAAGGCTGAACAGGATCGACTGTCCGGAAATCCGCATATGAAGCGCGGTCAGATTGTTGTTGGCGTCGAAGGCGCCGGTCATCTTGCATCTCGTGACCGGATGATAATTGCCGTGCTGCATGTCCTCTTCACGCGACCACAACAGCTTGATCGGCGTGCCGGGCACCTGCTTGGCGATGGCAATCGCCTGCCGGACATAGTCGGTCTGGCCCCTGCGGCCGAAACCGCCGCCGAGCATGAGCTTGTGAACGTCGCATTTGTCGGCGGGAAGGCCCGATGCTTCCAGCGTTGCGGCGAAGGCGGCTTCGCCGTTCTGCGTTCCGCACCACACCTCGCACTTGTCCGCGGTGTAGAGCGCGGTGGCGTTCATCGGCTCCATCGTGGCGTGGTTCTGGTAGGGATAGTCATAGAACGCCTCGACCTTCCTGGCGGCGCCTGCGATAGCGGCCTTGACGTCACCGTTCTCGTTGCCGACGAAAGTCGGTTGCGAGGGGTCGAAACCTTCTTCGAGCCACTTCGCAATCGAGGCACTGGAGACCTTGCCGTTGTCGCCCTCGTCCCAGACGATCGGCAACGCATCCAGTGCGGTCTTGGCGTGCCACCAGGTATCGGCGACGACAGCGACCGCTTCGTTGCCGACCTTCACGACCTTCTTGACGCCCTTCATGTTGGCGATCTTGGCTTCGTCGTAGCTCTTCACCTTGCCGCCGAAAACCGGGCATTGCCTGATCGCGGCGTTGAGCATTCCCGGCAGCTTCACGTCGATGCCGTAGATCATCTTGCCAGTGGTCTTGTCGGCGGTATCGAGACGCTTGACGCCCTTGCCGATGAGTTTCCAGTCCTTCGGATCCTTCAGTTTGACGTCGGCCGGCGGCTCAAGTCGGGCTGCGGCCTCCGCAACCTTGCCGTAAGTCGTGGTCCGCCCTGTCGGCGTGTGGGTGATGACACTGTTGGCGGCGGCGCATTCCGAAACCGGCACCTTCCACTCGTTGGCAGCCGCCTGCAGCAGCATGACGCGAGCCGTGGCACCGCCTTTGCGCACATATTCGGTCGAGGCCCGGATGCCCCGGCTGCCGCCGGTCGAAAAGTCGCCCCAGGCCCGTTTGCGCGCAACGCTCTGGCCCGGTGTCGGATATTCGGTCGTGACTTTCATCCAGTCGCATTCGAGCTCCTCGGCAACCAGCTGCGCGAGGCCGGTCAAAGTTCCCTGGCCCATTTCCGATCGTGCGATGCGGATCACGACGGTGTCGTCCGGCCTGATGACGACCCAGGCATTGACTTCAGGCGAGCCGTCGGCGGCGCGCACGACGGTGGGCCCGCCGAACGGAATATCGAGACCAAGCGCGAGGCCCGAGCCGAGCGCCGCACTGCCGATGACAAAAGTGCGTCGGTTGAGTTTTGGCATGTGATTCATGGTGACCTCCTGCTCAGGCGTTCGCGATGGCGTGAATCGCCTCGCGCACCTGCTGGAAGGTGCCGCAACGGCAGATGTTGGTGATGGCATCGTCGATGTCCTGATCGGTCGGCTTGGGCTTCTCCTTCAGAAGTGCTGCGACCGCCATGATCATGCCGCTCTGGCAATAGCCGCATTGAGGAACGTCGTCGGCGATCCAGGCCTGCTGGACCTTGTGCAGGGCGCCATTGCCGGCGAGACCCTCAATTGTCGTGATTTGCTTGCCAGCCGCCTCGCTGACGACCACGCTGCAAGACCGCATTGCGACGCCGTCAACATGGACGGTGCAGGCGCCGCATTGTGCAATGCCGCAACCGTATTTCGTACCGGTCAGGCCGATATTTTCCCGAATAGCCCAGAGCAGCGGCGTATCCGGCTCGACGTTGACGTCGAAAGACTTTCCATTCACTGTGAGGTTTGCCATCGCGATTCCCTGTTTAGTCCAATCCATCGATAGGACTTCGGGGCAAATCTGGACTGGAACCTGAAACAGTTCAAATCAATATTCTGCGCTTGTGACCTGCAATAAATCGGCTTGGGCGAGCCGCTTTTTTGCGCTATTTCGGCCAATCTCGCCTATCGCAATATCGGCGTATTGCGATACGGACGATCTTCCGATTTTTTGACCGCGGTGATGGGGGCGCAAACTCAGATGCGAATGGTCGTTCTGCCCGGCGACGGGATCGGCCCGGAGATCGCCAAAGCGACGACGGCCGTGCTGCGGGCTGCCTCGGAGCGCTTTGGGCTCAACATCCAGATCGAACAACATGCGGTCGGGCATGAGAGCCTGCGGCAGTTCGGCACGACTGTCCGGCCGGGCCTGCTTCAGATCGTGCGTTCGGCGGACGGTCTGATCCTCGGCCCGACGGCTACCTTTGATTTCAAGGACGAAAATAGCGGCGAAATCAATCCCTCCAAATTCTTCCGCAAGAACCTGGATCTGTTTGCCAACGTCAGACCGGCGCGAACCTACCCCGGATTGCCCAACCGGATCGGCACGTTTGATCTTGTGGTCGTGAGGGAAAACACCGAGGGCTTCTACGCCGATCGCAACATGGAGCAGGGCAACAGCGAACTTCTCGTGACGAAGGACGTGGTTGTCTCGCTTCGCCGCATCACGCGGCATTGTTGTGAACGGATTGCGAAGGCGGCCTGCCAGCTCGCGATGCGGCGCAGGAAGCACCTCACCATCGTTCACAAGGCCAATGTCCTCAAGATCGGCGACGGCATGTTTCTGGACGTTTGCCGCAAGACCGCGCAGGACTTTCCCGGACTTGTCGTGGACGACGTTCTCGTCGACGCCATGATGGCGCATGTGGTTCGCCAGCCCGACCGCTTCGACGTCGTCGTCTCGACCAATATGTTCGGCGATATCCTGTCCGACCTGACGGCGGAGCTATCGGGCAGCCTCGGTCTTGGCGGCTCGCTCAACGTCGGCGCCAACCATGCCATGGCGCAGGCCGCTCACGGCTCCGCCCCCGACATTGCCGGGCGCGATGTCGCCAATCCGTTCTCCCTGATCCTGTCGATGGCATTGCTGTTGGCCTGGCACGGCGAGCGCTCCGGCTCGACGCGGTTCGAGACGGCCGCGCGCGCCATCGAAAACGGGGTTGAGGCAGCGATACAGACTGGCCAGGCCACAAGGGACGTTGGCGGCAAGCTCGGAACCGCCGCGACAGGCGAGGCCATTGTGAAGATCCTGGCCGAGAGCGACAATATGCGCTCTTGATCTCGCAACGCGGCTGTCACGTTGCGGTAGACGGGGCTCTTGCCGTGCGGCAAGGTGAGGCAAGCCTTCAAGGGCAAAAAAGTTGGAGAGGACGAGATGCCGGGCAGCAATTCGCAGGGGAAAGTTTTTCTCGATCGCCGCGCGGTGTTGTTAGGCACCGCCGCCTGTCTCGCCGCTCCCTACGTCATTTCGTCGGCTCGGGCGGCGACGCCTGCAGTCAATGTCGGCGTGGTCATGCCGCTCTCGGGGCCGAATGCCCAGTTCGGCATCAACTCGCGCAACGGCGTCGAGCTCGTCGCCGACGAAATCAATTCGGCCGGCGGTATCGCTGAACTCGGTGGCGCGAAAATCAACCTGGTCGTGGCCGACGCGACCTCGACGCCGACCACAGCGGGCACGACAGCGCAACGACTGATCGCCCAGCAGGATATCACGGCAGTCCTCGGCGCGTTCGCCTCTTCGTTGACGCTTGCGATTTCGGAAGTCACCGAGCGGCGAGACATTCCGCTGTTGACCATGTCGTTCGCCGACCAGATCACCGGCCGCGGCTACAGGAATATCTTTCAGGTGGTCGCCAAGGCGTCCGTGATCGGCAAGGCGCAGTTCGAATATACCGCGGCGATCGCGCAGGCCGCCGGCGCAAAAATCGAAAAAATCGCCATCATGTACGAGGACACCGCTTATGGCACCGCCCAGGCCAACGGCTTGAGGGCGGGGGCGAAGGCGGCCAATGTCGAGGTCGTCATGGACGATGCCTATCCGCTCGGCATCACCGACACCACGCCTTTGATCAACAAATTGCGCGTTTCGGGCGCGAAGGCCGTTTTCCCCGTCTCATATCTCAGCGACAGTCTTCTGATCATCCGTACCATGCGCCAGCAGAGGGTCACGATTCCTGCGATCGGCGGGGCGGCAGGATACGTCATCCCCGACTTCGAGAAGGGGCTCGGCGAATTCGCCGAAAATGTGCTCTCGATCGATACGTCGAACTACGATCTGGCGCCGGAGCTGACGGATCGTTTCCGCAAGCGCTTTGGATACTTCATGGTGCATGAGGCGCTCGAACACGCCGTCTGCCTGGAGATAGTGGTGCAGGCGATCAAGAAGGCAAAATCGGCAAAGGCCGAAGAAGTTGCTGCAGCACTTCGCGGCGCGAAGTTCACCGGCGGCTGGATCAACGGCATGACCGGCGGCGCGGTGCAATTCGACCAGACCGGGCTGAACGTGCTCTCGGTGCCGCTGATGGTGCAATGGCGCGGGAAGGATATCGTCACCGTCTGGCCGAAGGAAATTGCCAAGAGCGCGCCGGTCTGGCGGTCCTGACCGCCGGGCGATACAGAGGTGTCGCTCCTCCAGGCCATTATCGACGGGCTCCTGATCGGCGGCGTCTATGCGGTGATTTCGATCGGCCTCACGCTCGTCTACGGCGTGATGGGAATCGTCAATTTCGCGCAGGCCGAATTCCTCACCATCGGAATGTTCGTCGCGTGGTTTGCCTGGGCCTTTCTCGGGCTCGATCCGGTTATTGCGGCACCGTTGTCGTTTGCGGTTGCTTTCGCCATCGGTTGGGTCGTGCAGGGGCAGTTGATCGCCCGGGTACTGAACGCTCCCTCGGTCGCGCAGATTTTCCTCACCGTCGGAATCCTGATCGTGATCGAAAACGGATCGCTGCTGCTGTTCGGCTCGCAATTCCGGTCGGTGACGACCGCCTATCAAACCGTTTCATTGTCTCTGGGCCCGCTCTTCATCAGCGTTCCCTACCTGATCGCATTTTCGATGTCGCTCGTCTGCGGCGTTGCGCTGTGGTGGTTCATGCGCGCAAGCTGGTTTGGCCGCGCGATGCGCGCCACCGCGCAAAATCCCGCGGCTGCAAGGCTGATGGGCATCGATGCGGGGCTGATGTACAGGATGGCATTTGCGCTCGGCGTTGGCCTGACCGCGTTCGGCGGCGCGGTGATCCTGCCTTACGTCACGGTTTTTCCGGGCGTCGGCGGCCAGTTCGTGGTGCTGATGTTCACGGTCGTCGTTTTGGGTGGCCTTGGCAGCGTAGCCGGCGCCGTCGTCGGCGGACTTGCGGTGGGTGTAATTCAGTCGCTCTCGGCGCTGTTCTTCCCCATTCAGTTGCAGAACCTGGTGCTGTTCATCGTCTTCATCCTGGTGCTCGCTGTCCGTCCGCAAGGCCTGGTCGGAGCAAGCCGATGAAAGGCCGGAACGCCCCGTGCCTTTTCATCGTCGCGGCTGTGCTCGTGCCGCTGCTGCTCGATCCGCGCGGTTACTGGATTCGCGTCCTCACCATCACGCTATTGTTTGCCGCGATGGCGCAAGCCTGGAACATCGTCGGCGGCCTCGCCAATCAGATATCGTTGGGGCACGCGGCGTTCTTCGGGATCGGCGCCTACACATCCACGGTGCTCCTGCTCAAATTCGGCATCAGCCCGTGGCTTGGAATGTTCGCAGGCGGCGCGCTTGGCGGTTTGGCGGCATTTGTCATCGCAATCCCCACCATGCGGTTGCAAGGTCACTATTTTGCGCTGGCGACGCTTGCCTTCGGCGAGGTGATGCGGGTGATCGCCAATGTGTGGACATCATTGACCGGCGGTCCGGGAGGGCTCTCCGTGCCCTTCGTTCCACCAAGTTTCCTCGCCTATTCGTTCAAATTGTTGCGCCCGCATGCCTATATCGCGCTGGCCGCGCTGATCGTCGTAACCGCGATTTTCCAGGCCATCCGCCGCGGTGCGATGGGATATCGCCTTCGCGCGATCAGGCAGAATGCCGACGCTGCCGAAGTCATCGGCATCGACACTACGCGGGTCAAGCTTTTTGCCGCGGTAATTTCCGGCGCATTGATGGCGATGCTTGGTACGCTCTATGCGCAAGTGGCAGTGTTCTTCGACCCCGATACGGTCTTTGGCATTGCGAGTATCTCGATCCGGGTCGCGCTGATCGCGATCATCGGCGGCGTCGGAACCGCGGCTGGCCCGATCCTCGGTGCATTTTTCATCATTCCGCTCGAAGAGATCATGAACGGCCTTCTATCATCCCGTGCGGCCGGTCTGTCGCAGCTCGTCTTCGGCATCATCCTGATCGCTGTCATTTTGTGGCAGCCACGCGGCTTCATCACTGCGTTGAACTCGTTGCGGGCGCGGCTGTCGCGGAAGGGGGCGCCGTGACAATTCTCGATGTCCGTGCCGTATCGCGTCGTTTCGGCGGCCTGCAGGCGCTCTCGAACGTCACGTTTTCCGTGAGGCCGGGCGAGATCGTTGGCGTGATCGGTCCGAACGGTGCGGGCAAGACGACCCTGTTCAGCACGCTGATGGGCCTCATTCGTCCCGATAGCGGCAGCGTGATGCTGGAGGGCGAGCCTCTCGCCGGCCTCAAGCCCCACAAGGTGGCCGCACTGGGGATGACCAAAACCTTCCAGAATGTCGCCTTGTTCGCCGAGAGTTCGGTGCTGGACAATGTGCTTACCGCGGGCCTGCTCCGCCACGGCGTGGAGGCCGCAAGGGGCGAAGCGCTCAAATGCCTCGACCGTGTCGGCTTGCGGGAGGTGGCGCACAAGCTTGCGGGCGATCTTTCCTTTCCCGAACGCGCGCGGGTCGAACTGGCGCGAGCGCTTTGCACCGCGCCCAAAATATTGCTGCTCGACGAGGTGATGGCGGCGCTCAACCATGCCGAGATGGCCGAAATCATGCGGCTGATGCGTTCGCTGCGCGATGACGGAGTTACGCTGATGGTTGTCGAACACCACATGCGGGCGATCATGAATGTCTGCGATCGCATCATCGTGCTCAATTTTGGCCGGCTGCTGGCGGACGGCACGCCCCGGCAGGTCGCAAGCGATCCGGCTGTGATCGAAGCCTATCTTGGCCGTTCTGCCGAGAAAATACGCCAATGAGCTCCTCTTCGCCGCTCCTCGAGATCAGGCAATTGCGGGCCGGCTACGGCGATGCCGAGGTGCTGCATGGAATTGATCTCGAGGTCTCGCAGGGCGAATTCGTCTGCATCATCGGGGCGAACACGGCAGGGAAAAGCACGATCCTGCGCTCGATCTCGCGACTGGTTCCGAAATCGAGCGGGATCATGCGTTACGGCACGACCGATCTTTCGGCACTTGCCGCGCATGAGATACCTGCGCTCGGTATCGCCCATGTGCCCGAGGGGCGTCAGATCTTTCCCGGCATGACGGTCGAGGAGAACCTGCTGCTTGGCGCGTTCACCGTCCGCAAGGAGGCCGACTTGCCGGCGCGGATTGAAGAAGTGTTCGGCCTGTTTCCGCGCCTGCGCGAACGCAACCGCCAGCTTGCCGGAACACTCTCGGGCGGCGAACAGCAGATGGTTGCGGTCGGCCGCGCGCTGATGCTGCGGCCGGCGCTGTTGCTCCTTGACGAGCCGAGCCACGGGCTTGCGCCAAGGGTGGTCGAGGAAATGCACGCCGCGTTCAAGATCATCCACGGCCGCGGCACCTCGATCCTCCTGGTCGAACAGAATGTCGAACTGGCGCTGGAGGTCGCGACGCGCGGCTATGTCCTGGAAGCCGGCGTCGTTACGCTTGCGGGAACGGCGGCGGGGTTGCGTGCCAACCCCGCCGTGGTTGCGGCTTATCTGGGGCTGTAGGCTGCAGCCCGGATCAGCGAAAGCGACATCCGGGGTTATTGCATCTGCAAACATTCCCGCATATCGCCAGCGCTCATGCGGGCTGCGATACTGCCAGTCGCCCTTAGCGAGGCGTTGCAATGAGTTTTTCCAACGCTTTGAGTTTCTCGACGATCCAGGTGGCGCCATCGCTCCAAAAAGTCTGAATTCCCAGGGCGACGAGAATGGCTACCGGGAGAATCACTACCGAGGCAACCAATGTTTGCAACGGCTTCGTAACGAAGAGCCTTATTGGGCGTGCTTCATCGTCCCAAACGCTTCGCGCCAGTTTACCTTTTGCTTTATCGTTTTGCGCATTCCGAACCATGGTTTCGACGTTTGACAGCTTGCCGGTGTCTTCCTGTATGATCCCGACCGCCTCTACAATCTTCTCGATCTCGGAGATAATGGCTTGGTCGATGACTTGCCGGGCTTCGCCTTGCGTGGCCTTTAGAAGCGTGGTGAGTAGCCGATCGGACGCTTCACAATATTGGGTCAGCTGATTCTCATTTGAGATGTGCTTCCACGCACCTTTTATCTCGCTATCGCGGCGCCTTATTTCCGCATCTTTCAGAGGGGCCGCTACCGCGGGCTCGTAAATTCCCTTGATGTTGTCTTTCTTTATGACTGAATACTGCGCGTAAGCCAGCGCAAGGATGATGGCCTGTTTTGGTTCATCATAGTGGGCGTATTGTCGTTTTACGATTACGTACAATCGTGCGTAAGCGTCGCTGGCCCCCGGAACGCCACAGTTCACGGACCTCAACAGCTCCCTTATCATGGATTTTGCCCTCTACCCCAGAAGGGACTTACGTTGTAATGAAGCCTTCATCAATACTTGGGGTAGTGTCAATCGACAGGCGAAACCACCGGCTGAGGCCGATTGAAATAGACCTTTAGCCGGAGTGTAGAGGCCTAGCGGCGCAACGCTGCGTCCAGTCGCTCGTTGATGATCTGGGAAAGCGTCTTGTGCGGTTCGGACGGACGGCGAGGGGATTCACGAGAAGCCTGGCCGTCGCGAATTGCCGCGGACGGTTTCTTGTCACCCTCATAGGAAGTACGGGGTGATGACGGGCTCCGAGAAAGTAATCCCATGAAAGTCCACCCGGCGCGTACCGAGCCTCCGATCAGCAAGTTTTGCGGCGCACCTAAGCCGTCCAGATACTCAACTCGTGACCTGATATAGGAGCCGTCTGCAACCAAAGCTAGCAGAAACTTGACCAAAAGTCAGTCGAAACTTAGTAACGTTCCGCAATTTTGGGGAAGTTAGCTTTGTGACGCGAGATTTGGGTCCGGATACGCTGATCGAAGCCTTGGTAGCCGCCCGCTACGACGAAGTCGGCGACTCTACAAAAGAAAACCTTTTCAACGAGTTAAAAGAACACAACTACGAGCTCGCCGAAGCAGGCTCAACCCTCCGTGTTTCTGACACGGCGATCAAGGGCTGGTTCAAGAGACCCAAGCCGTCGCCGCCGACACGCCGAGTTGCGCTGGATTTCTTGCACAGCTTTGTTGAGCGGATCCTTCAGCAAGCGACCTCCGCCATGACCGAGCCCCGGAAGGCAGCGCTACATGAAATCCGGGCATGTTTGGAATCATTGACCAGGGCCGTCGTGAGGCCGGCGCCCAAGAAGCGCCGGCAGAGGGTGGGTTCGATCGGCGCTTGGGATGTCAAGGACACCGAAGCGCCCGCTCAATTCCGCGCTATAGCGGGCGATTACCAAATCGTTCGGCCGCACTCCTCGAACCCCGACGAATACGTGCTTGAAGCGATGTCGATCGAAGTTGACGAGACGACGCGACGGGCGACACTTCGAATGTACAGCCACACGCAGGCTTCCTCGGAGTTCATGTACAGCGGTGCTCTATATATAAGCCACCGCTACGGCTTCAGCCTGATCCAGCGCAAACACGATCTGAATCCGGACCGCCTGGCGCTACGCTCGCTGGTACTTTACGTCGAATCGAAGAAGGTAGGTCCGCGCTTTGCGGCGAGCCCCTGCCTTTCCGGGATCATGTTACGTGGCGTCTCAGGCCAGGGAGGCGCAGGCGTGGCACGCGCAATCGGAGCTCCCTTTGTTGCCATAAAGGCTCCCGACACGCGAAACTTTGCCGAGCCGGATTTTATTACGCGCCCCGACGCACTTCTCGAACTGCATACGGGACGCGACCTCCTGATCGGCGAGGTTGCCAACTCGAACGTCCTGTTTTCCTTTTGCAACCGGGTTTTTTCTCAAATTAAGTTTCAATCCGGTTTAATCATCCAAACGGTTCCGCCGAAAACCTTGCGCAAGATTATAAGGAGCGACATGTCCGGCGACGACGTCTATTTTGCCGAGTGGGCCACCGCAGTCTCACAGCACTAGGCAGCCGCGAGGCCACTCACGTGGGCGCGACTGCTCTTCCACCCAACAGCACCAACCCGTCCTTCATCTCGGTCGTCTCGCGCCGTTCGGCGGCTGTCGGCTGCAAGTGCGTTGCACTTCTTCTTTTCGTTTCGGTCGAAGGCAATTCACCTGTCGTTCCCGGCGCAGGCATTTTGCCAGAAGGCCGCGATTGGCGCGGTTGAAGCGATGGAGCGATGGAGGAAATAATTGGCGTAGTGAAATCGGGTCCCCGGCGCCTGCGCGTAAAATCGAATTTGTTGAAGCAATTCAGGCTGATTCCCCCAGTCCAGTCCTTCCCGCAAAAATATTCCGTTTCGCCCGTCGGGCAAATCATCTCTACAAGTCCCCGCCATCCCGCCTCGACAAGAGGGGCGGCTCGCGATCGTCACGGACGTGGGGCGGGATGCGGTGGACGCAGGCGGCGCTTCTGACGAGGGCGCTATCTTGCGGACGGCGAAGTCGTGTGGTCCTGACGCCCCGACGCTGGCGTCAAGTCGGCGGAGGCAACTTCGCGGGCGACGGTGGCAAGAAAGCCCGGTCACCGGGGAGAGTACGAAGGAAACCGTTAAAACCATCGCGCGGGGAATGCCGGGTGTTTCCGGCGTGACCGTGGTGACTATACTCGTATGCTCTTTCTATTTTGCATGCGAGGCTGCGGGTGCGTTGAGCGCCCGGCATTCCCTGCGCCCTCCGATGGGCGATGGATTCATGCAAGACTCGGGCGAATTGCGCCGCGGGAATGCGGAGGCGTGTCCGAAATGGGCTGTTTGACAATTGAATGGGAAACAAGGGTAACCCTGTCGTCCCGGACAAGTGAGCGCAGCGAACGCGATCCGGGACCCATAACCACCGATGTCCATGTTGCGCCGGGCTGGAGCCGCAATTCCATCCGTCACCGGCATCGGTGGTTATGGGTCCCCGCCTTCGCGGGGACGACGTGAAGGGAGCGCGTAACCCGCGTCGCGTTGCGGTGATGCGCGCTAAATCCCCAAATACGCCGCCTGCACCTGCTTGTTGTTGGCAAGCTCCGCGCTCGTGCCGTGCATGATCACACGGCCGCTTTCCAGCACATAGGCGCGCTGAACCAGCGACAGCGCGCGGCTGACGTTCTGCTCCACCAGCAGAATCGCCGTGCCCATCTTGTGAATCTCGCCGATCTTCTCGAACGTCACGTCGGTCATCACGGGGGCAAGGCCGAGCGAGGGTTCATCCAGCATCAAAAGCCGCGGCTTGAGCATCAGGCCACGGCCCACCGCGAGCATCTGCTGCTCGCCGCCGCTCATGGTGCCCGCGAGTTGCTTCCGCCGCTCGGCCAGCCTTGGAAAGATGCTGTAGACCAATTCGAGCGTGCGGCTGCGTTCCGCCTTGGCCCTCGGCACATAGGCGCCGATCTCGAGATTTTCGTTCACCGTCATCTCCGGAAACACCTGACGCCCTTCCGGCACATGGGCGATGCCCAATTCCGGTATCCGGTGCGGCGGATAGGACGCGAGATCGTTGCCGGCAAACGTGACCGTCCCCGAGGTAAGTTTCACCAGGCCGGAAATCGCGCGCAGCGTCGTGCTTTTGCCGGCGCCATTCGCGCCGAGCAGGCCCACGGCTTCGCCTTCGCCAATCTCGATGCTGACACTTGCGATCGCAGGCACCGAACCGTAACTGGCGCTTGCCTTGTCCAGCCTGAGCACCTTACGCCCCTCCCGCTGCTTGTGGATGCACGTAAGAGCCGAGGTAGGCGCGGATCACTTCCGGATTTTCCACGATCTCCTTGGGCGTGCCTTCGGCGATCTTTTGTCCGTGATCGAGCACCACGATGTGGCGGGCGACCGCCATGATCGCGCGCATCACATGTTCGACGATGACGATGGTCAATCCGCGTTCTGAAAGCTTGCCGACCAGCGCGACCGCCTGATCGATCTCCGCCGGATTGAGCCCGGCCATGACTTCGTCAAGCAGCAGAAGGCGGGGTTGCGTGGCGAGCGCGCGCGCCATCTCCAGCCGGCGTTGATCGATGGTGGTCAAATCCTTCGCTCGCGTCTGTTCCCTGGCCGAAAGGCCAACGAAGTCGATCGCCTCACGGGCCTTCTCGCGCGCCACGGCCGAGTTCTTGTTGCGCAGGAACGCGCCCGTCATCACGTTGCTCAATACCGTCATGGCGCCGAAAGGCTTTGCCACCTGGAAGGTGCGGGCGAGGCCATGTGCGCAGACGTCGTGAGGCTTCAGGCCGACGATCTCGCGCCCGTAGGCCAGGACCGAGCCCGAATCCGGACGGTGAAAGCCGGTGATGAGGTTGAAACTCGTGGTCTTGCCGGCGCCGTTCGGCCCGATCAGGGCAACGGTTTCGTTTTCCTTCACCGTGAAACTGACTTCCTGCACGGCGCGCAAGCCACCGAACCGCTTGCTGAGCCCGGAAATGACAAGCGCGTCAGTCATGGGTTTGCCCTTACGCCTGCACCGGCTTGCGGCCGGCAAAACGATGCCGCGCTTCATCGATCATGCCCATCAATCCGGTCGGCCGCCACAAGATCACGGCCATCAGGATCAGGCTGTATACGGTCAACTGCACGCCGCCGATCGAACTGCCGAGCCAGCTTTGCAGCAGCGTAGATGTCGTCTCCAGCAGGACCGTGCCGATCACGGGTCCCCACAGGGTTCCGATCCCGCCGACGATCGACACCAGTGCCGCCTCGATCGAGATACTGAAGGAAAATGCCGTCGCCGGATCGATGAAGTAGATGTATTGAGTGTAGAAAGTGCCGGCGAGCGCGGTGAGAAACGCGCTGATCATGTAGATATCGCGTTTCATCCGCGGGGCATCGACGCCGATCGCTTCGGCTGCGTCTTCATCCTCGCCGATGGCAACGAGATAGTTTCCCACCCAGGATCGTTCGACCAGCCAGGTAATCAACAATCCGACGACGAGCAAGCCGAGCACGACGTAGTAGTAAGCGGCCTTGGTCTCGAATTGCATCATCAGCGGTGCTGAGCCGAGATTTGGAATCGTCGTGCCTTCCGCACCCCAGGCAAAATCGCGGAATTTGAGAAAGATCAGCATCAAGGCCTGCGCGGTCGCGATGGTGGCGATGGTGAAATAGGGGCCGCGCAGGCGGAAGCACAGCCAACCGATCGGCAGGCTTGCCAGCGTTGCAACCACACCGCCCGCGATCATCCCGAGCCACGGCGAAATATTGAAATTGATCTCAAGGATCGTCGAGGTGTAGGCGCCCAATCCGAAATAGGCGGCATGTCCGAGCGACAGTTGCTTGGCGTAGCCGCCCATGAGATTCCAGGCCGTGCCGATGAAGGAGAACAGCAGGATCCTGATGAAGATGTCGATCGCAAACGAACTCTTCACCAGGAGCGGCAAGGCGATCAGGATCGAAAGCCCGATGGCGAAGAGGACAATGTTGCGCGGATTCAGAGTCCGCTCCTTCATCGTGCCCTCCCTCCGCCGAGACCGGTCGGTTTAAAGGCAAGCGTCAGAAGCAGCATGGCAAAAACCACGATCAATCCGGAATCCGCGCCGACATATTGAATGCCGAGCGACTCGGCAATGCCCATCATCAGGCTCGCGACCAGCGCGCCGACGACGTTGCCGAGCGTGCCGAGTACCACGGCAACGAAAGCCATCAGGACAAACACCTGTCCGACAAATGGATAGGCGGAATAGAACGGCATCAGCAGCGAACCGGCCGCGCCTGCGAGCGCAAGCGCGATGCCAAGGGCCACGCAGAAAACCCGATTGGGGTTGATGCCCATCAGCATCGCCACGTCGCGGTTCTGCGCCGCAGCCCGCATCGCCTTGCCGAGATCGGTCGTGTGCAGGAATACCCAGAGCGCGCCGCTCAGCGCCATGGCGACGACGAAGGCAATCAGCTTCGCCACCGGGACATAGAGGCCGCCGATATGAAGCGCTTCGTCGGAATAGGAGGTGTGGACTGTTCGATAGTTTGCCGTAAAAAGCATCAACGAAAGGTTGAGCAGCAATAAAGAGAGCGCAAAGGTGAGGAAGATCTGCGGCATGTCGTTTGGCCCGAGCACCCTGCGGATCAGGAAATGCTGGATCAGCACGCCCATTACAAACAGCACGGGCATCGACACGAAGAGGGAGAGCAGGGGATCGATGCCGAACTGATTGGCCAGGAAGAAGGCGATGTACATCCCGATCATCACGAATTCGCCCTGGGCGAAGTTGACGATCTTGACGACGCCGAAGATCAGCGTGACGCCGATGCTTACGAGCGCATAGATTCCGCCGATCAACAGGCCGTTGATGACGGCCTGGGCCACTGTCTCCCACATCTGGCTTGGCCGGCTTTCAGGTTTTCAAAAGGGGTGCACGGGCATCGTCCTTCGGGAAGACGCTGGCAAGGTCGCCATTCTGCCACTGCACGCCGACCGGGTGCCCATAGATGTTCTTGCCGTCGGGTCCGAACTTGACCTTTCCACCCGGCGCCATAGCTGCGTAGCCGGAGGATACATCAAGCATGGACAAGGCTTCGCGAACCTTTTGGGGATCGGAAGAGGCGGCGCGTTCGAGCGCGTCGGCGAGCATGAACGTCTGCGCGATCAGACCTCCGGCATATTCGAACAGGAATTCGCCGGTACGCTTCTTGAATTCGGCATTCACCTTCTGGGCGTCTTCGCTGACGTCATGATTCCAATGGGCCACGCCCTGCAAGCCCTCGGCAAGTTTTCCGACGTTCTTGTAAAAATCGGGAATGACGAAGCCCCCGGAACCGCCGTTGATCGAAACATTGAGACCGAATTGCTTGACGGTGCGTACAATCAGAATGAGATCGTTCAGGTAGGAGACCGAGAACAAGGCATTGGCGCCCGACGACTTCACCTTGTTGATCAAGGGGCTCGCGTCGGTGAACCCGGCGGAATAAGGCTCGAACATCACGATCTCGACGCCCTCGGCGGGCGCAAGCTCCTTCAACCCGTTCGATGTCGAGGTACCGAAGGCGGTGTTCTCGAAGATCACCGCGACCTTGGGCGTGTCGCTGACGAGTTTCGACATCTGCAATTGCGCGCGGGCAAACTGGGATGCTCGTGCGAAGGGCGTGAAAGTGTAGGTGCGTCCCTTGTTGAGTTGATCCGAACTCGATCCCGTGATCAGCGGGACCTTGGCGCGTTCCGCAACTTCGCTTGCGATCAAGGTCAGCGCGCTGGCGTAGCAGCCGTGAATCGCAGAAAGCCTGTTGCCGGTTATGAGCCGGTCGGTCTCCGTGCGGGTCACCGTGGTATCGCTCTGTACGTCGGAGATGATCAGGTTGAGCCTGGCACCGCCGAGCGATTTGATGCCGCCGGCTTCATTGACCATGTCAACCGCGAGTTTCGCGGCGGCGACGCAGCCGACGCCGATTTGCGCCATGCTGCCGGTGGTGGGGTAGAGCGCGCCGATATTGATGGGGTCGGCCGCCCAGCCGCGAAGCGGCACGGCGCCAAAGGCGCCGGCTGCAAGCAGGCCGCCTGTCTTTATGAGAAGTTCGCGGCGGCTGCGCCGCTTCGGCGAAACCTGATCTGGCGTAGCCCCACTGCCGGCGGACTCCTTGCGTGCCTTGTTCATGCCTTCTCCCCTTCTTCCGGCGGGGGCAAAAAGCTGCATCCGCCCTTTATGGCTGCCTTGAGCATATTTTTTTTCCGATGGTAACCGTATTCAAGATTGTTTACAATACGGTTTGCAATTTACTTCTGCGGGATGCCTGATGTGGCCGGGGCGCGCCGCCGGATCGGAGATGATGGTCGGAAAACCAGCCAAACGTACGCCACGCCGAGCGGCCAGAGCCCAGCCCACGGCGCGATTACGCGCGCGCGAACCGGCCGCGACCATCATCGCCAAGCGCATCGAAGAGGACATAGTCCTGGGACGGCGTCAACCGCGCGAACGGCTGATCGAGCAGGATCTCTGTGACCAGTTCCAGACCCATCGCGGCGACGTGCGACTGGCGCTGTTCGAACTCGAGAAGAAGGGCCTGGTCGGGCGAATTCCCAATCGCGGTGCATTGGTGCGCGGACTGACCCCCCGCGAGGTAAGGGAAATCTACGCCGTTCGGGAAGAGCTGGAGGTGATGGCGGTTCGTATCATTCCGTTCCCGGTCGCCGCCGCAGATATCGAACGATTGGAGGAAATACAGCTCCGGCATACCGCAGCGATCGACTCGGGTGACCTGCTCACCGTCTTTCACAGTAACCTGAGCTTTCACCAGGTGTTGTTCGGGCTGTGCGGCAATTCCTGCCTGATCGAAACAATCGATCTGCTTGCCCAGAAGGTTTATGGCATCAGGTCCTATGCGAATGCGTTTCCCGAGGCGCTCGACCGCGCCCGACGCGATCACCTGGCCATGATCAAGGCACTTCGCGGCGCACGCCGGGACGAACTCGAGGCGTTGACCCGGCGCCATCTGCAGCCAGCGCCCGAGGCCTACATCAAGGATTACGAGCGCCGCTTCGGCAAAGCCGATCTGGCGGCGCAATGATCCAGAAGCGCGATCCGGAAGAGCGACGCGACGCTTATTCGGCGCTGCTGACCAGCTTGATGCGCGGTTCGTCGGCCGCAAGCAGGCTTCGGTAGCTGTCGAGATAGTCGAGTGCCATCCGTCGCGCCGTAAATCTTTTCTCGAATTGTCGTCGCACCTTCGTGCGGTCGAGCCGGGGCAGGCGGTCCACCGCGGCCACCGCGCTGATTTCATCCTCCACAATAAAGCCGGTGAGACCTTCGTCGATGATTTCCGGCACCGAGCCGCGGTTGTAGGCGACGATCGGCGTTCCGCAGGCCATCGCTTCGATCATGACGAGTTCGAACGGCTCCGGCCAGTCGATGGGGACAAGCAAACCGATCGCGCCGCTGAGAAATTCCGATTTTTCGTGGTCGCCGATCTCGCCGATGTAATCGATCAAGGGATGGTCGAGCAGGGGGCGGATGATTTCGTCGTAATAATCTTGATCAGCTCGATCAACCTTGGCCGCAATCCTGAGAGGAATGCCGCATCGGATCGCTATCCTGATGGCGCGATCGACGCCCTTTTCCGGCGCGATGCGGCCCAGCACGCCAAGATATGAAGGCGTGGTCGGCCGCGGCGTGAGCAATTTTTCGGGCAGGCCATGATGGATGGTGCGAACCCAGTTGGCTTGCGGTACCGGGCGCCGCTGTGAATTGGAGATGGAAATCACCGGAACGGAGGAGAAGGTCGTAAATACCGGCTGGTGCTCGGGTAGGTCGAGCCGGCCGTGCAGGGTTGTCAGAAACGGGGTCGGCTGGCGCATAAAGAGCGAGAACGGATAGTAATCGAGGTGAAAATGCAGGAAATCGAACTCCTCCTCGTCGCATTTTTGCCGAACCCGTTCCAGCATCACCATATGCAGCGCGTTGGGGTCACGGACCGATCCGTCCAATCGAAGTGCCTTGGGCCATGTCGCCTCGAGTTTGCCCGTTGTCCGGGAATCTCCGCTGGCAAACAAGGTGACGTTGTTTCCCAGCGCGACTAGTTCCTCTGTCAGCCAATGTACCACCCGTTCGGTTCCGCCATAAAGTTTCGGGGGAACAGCCTCCGTCAGCGGAGCCACCTGCGCGATGCGCATCTCAACTTCTCCCTGTGATTTCCATGTCTGAAAAAGCCCCATTTGCAGCCGGCGTCGGCCCGCCAGCAAGGGAACGTTTCCGCATATGCGAAGTTCCCCAGAACGAGCGCACTTCTTTCACGGGATGGTCTTGTTGATGACATTGCGGCCGATCAACGTCTTGCCGCGGCCGACAATGCTAAATGGTGGGTTGTGAAGCGGCAAGCAGGGAACCGCAGTGAGGTGTTCGGCATTCGATCAGTCGAAGCATAGCGGGCAAGACATAGCGGGCGCGGATTTCAGTTCCTTCAACAGGTTTGCAAGCCACATGGACAACCTCTCAGGCTACGCCAATCGGCCGTTCCCATTCGTGCTGCGCTATCTTCGCCAGCGGTTTGCGGCGCATTTCGTAATTTTCATGTCCGTGGCCGCAGCGGTTGTCTGTTCGGTGTGCACCCAATACGGCGTAAAGTTTCTGGTAGATGGCTTATCGGGCGGACCGGTCCAGGCGGGGAACGTATGGCTCGCATTCATTTTACTCATATCGCTGATTGCGGCCGATAATTTCCTTTGGCGGATCGCAAGCTGGATAGCGAGCTTTACCTTCGTAGGGGTCACCGGCGATTTGCGCCGCGATATTTTCCGTCATCTGACAGGCCATGCGCCAAGTTATTTCTCCGACCGCCTGCCGGGGATGCTGACCAGCCGCATTACTGCCACATCGAACGCGGTTTTCTCGGTCGAAAACATGTTCGTCTGGAATGTGTTGCCGCCATGCATCGCCACAATCGCGGCCATCGCCCTGATTGGGACAGTGAGTCTGCCAATGTCAGCGGGGCTGATGGTGATCGCGGGCGGAATGGTGGTTGCCATGTTTCGGTTGGCGGCCGCGGGAAGGCCGCTCCATGACGATTTCGCCGACAAGGCGGCCGCCGTCGACGGCGAAATGGTCGATGTCATCAATAACATGCCCCTGGTCCGCGCATTCTGCGGCCTGAGCTTCGAACACGATCGTTTTGACGCAACCGTCAATCGGGAAGTGACGGCGCGCGGGCGCAGCCTGCGTTATCTGGAAAAGCTGCGGCTCACCCATGCCGCCGTGACGGTCGCGCTCACCGTCGGGCTGCTGGCCTGGGCGATCACGCTTTGGCAGCGCGGCGCTGCCACGACGGGGGATGTCGTACTGGTCTGCACGTTGGGGCTTTCGATCCTCAACGCAACACGAGATCTCGCGGTGGCGCTGGTCGACGTCACCCAGCACGTCGCGCGGTTGACGGAAGCCATTGCCACGCTTTTGCTTCCGCACGAGCTGCGCGACCATCCGGAGGCCGAACCTTTGGTCAAGAGCGGGGCGGCGATTGTTTTCAACAATATCTCGTTTGGCTATCCTGGCGGCGTCAACGTTTTCGAAAGGTTTAGCCTTCGGATTCAGCCCGGGCAGCGGGTCGGCCTGGTTGGCCAGTCCGGTGGCGGAAAATCCAGCCTGTTCGTTCTTCTGCAGCGGTTCTACGACGTCCAGCACGGCAACATCACGATCGATGGCCAGGATATATCCCGCGTGACTCAACAAAGCCTGCGCGAAGCAATTTCGGTCGTTCCGCAGGATATCTCGCTGTTCCATCGCTCGATCCTGGAGAACATCAGGTACGGGCGCCCGAAGTCGACCGACGACGAAGTGCTACGCGCTGCGATTGCGGCGCGCTGCGATTTCGTCGAGGCCCTTCCCGAAGGGCTCGAGACAATGGTCGGCGACCGCGGCGTGAAATTGTCGGGTGGCCAGCGCCAGCGCATTGCAATTGCGCGTGCATTCCTCAAGGACGCGCCAATCCTCCTCCTGGATGAGGCGACAGCCGCCCTTGACAATGAATCCGAGGAGGCGATACGCGAGGCACTTGCGCGGTTGATGCGGGGACGTACTGTCATCGCGATCGCCCATCGTCTTGCGACATTGCGCCATTTCGACCGCGTCGTGATGCTCAAGGCCGGCAAGATCATCGAAGACGGATCTCCGGATCGGCTGATGCAGGGCCAGGGGCCTTATCGCGAATTGGTGACGCAGGAATTAAGCCGTCTCGCCAAGCATGCGGCCTGATCTGCGGTAGTAGCGTTGGGTGCGTTCATCGCAGCGCTGGGGGCAGCCGATCGAGGTCAGTTGATGTCAGCCGAAGTCGTAACACACATTACAACGCTCCGCGTCCTCGAGCCGGTTGCCGAATTGCCATTCTATATTCCGATGACCGGACCCGCGGCCCGGCCACGGCGCTCGCTCAAACATGACGACACCTTCGTTGTGCTGGACAGCCACGGCGACATTGGTGCTTCCGCGGGCGGACCCGATGGCCTGTTCAATGCAGACACCCGCTATCTGGCGCGGTTGGAACTCGTACTCGACGAGGTGCAGCCGTTGCTTTTGGGGTCAAATTTGCGGGATGATAATTCGGCGCTGACGGTCGATTTGACAAATCCCGACGTTTATCGCGGGGGGCGGCTCGTGCTGCGCAAGGACATGCTCCACATCGTACGCACCATCTTCTTGTGGCGCGGTGCCGCGTATCAACGCGTCGGCGTGCAGAACCACAGTGAAGACCCCGCAAGCTTCGATCTGACGTTGCTGTTCGACAATGATTTTGCCGATCTGTTCGAGGTACGAGGCGAGCGCCGTCAGCGCCGGGGCAGCGGCTCCAGCAAGTTGCTCGGCCCGTCCGATGTGGTGCTCGATTACGTCGGGCTTGACGAAAAGCTGCGCGTCACGGCGCTTCAGTTCGATCCGCGCCCGACGCGCCTTGCAGTCAACGCGGCGACCTATCATCTGGATCTCGCCCCGCAACAGGTTCGATCGCTTTTCGTCACGGTTTCCTGCAACAAGCAGACGATCTCGAAGCCGGTGCCGTTCTTTCGCGGCTTGCTTGCCCATCGGCGCGAAATGCGCCAGTCGACCAGGGGGGCAACGAGCATCGAAACGTCCAACGATATCTTCAACGAGGTGCTGTGCCGTTCGATGGCCGACCTCAACATTCTAATGACGGATACGGCGCAGGGGCGATACCCCTACGCGGGCATCCCTTGGTATTCGACGACGTTTGGCCGCGACGGAATCATCACCGCGCTCCAGATGTTGTGGGTCGATGCGCGCGTCGCGCGCGGGGTGCTGAAGCGGCTCGCGCTTTATCAGGCCAGGACGGTCGACCCGCTTGCCGACGCCGAACCCGGGAAGATCCTCCATGAAATGCGTGGCGGCGAGATGGCCGCGCTGCGCGAGGTGCCCTTCGCGCAGTATTACGGCAGCGTCGATGCGACGCCCTTGTTCGTCCTGTTGGCCGGTCTCTACGTCGAGCGCACCGGCGACGAGAAGACGCTGGCCGAACTCTGGCCGTCGATCGAAGCAGCTCTTTCGTGGATCGATGGGCCGGGCGATCCTGACAAGGATGAATTCGTCGAATACCGGCGCGCGTCCGAGCAAGGTTTAGCCAACCAGGGCTGGAAGGATTCGTACGACGCGATCTTCCACGCCGACGGAAGGCTCGCCCAGGGCCATATCGCGCTGGCCGAGGTGCAGGGCTACGTCTTTGCCGGCAAACGATTGGCGGCGCTTTGCGCCATGCGCCTGGGGTTTGCAGAGAGGGCGCGGCAGCTGGAGGCCGAGGCGCAACGGCTTGCCGAGCGCTTTGAAGAGGCCTTCTGGTGCGAGGAGCTTGGCATCTATGCACTGGCGCTCGATGGTACCAAAGAGCCGTGCCGCGTACGCACGTCGAATGCCGGGCAATTGCTGTTCACCGGACTGGTGCGTGAGGAGCGCGCTCGCATCGTCGCTGCCGATCTGATGCGACCGGATTTTTTCACCGGCTGGGGCATCCGAACCGTGGCACGCGGCGAAGCACGCTACAATCCCATGTCGTATCACAATGGTTCGATTTGGCCACATGACAACGCCCTGATCGCATTGGGGCTCGCGCGCTACGGGCTGAAACATTCGGTGGAACAGGTTTTCAAGGCGCTTTTCGACGCAGCGACCTACATGGATTTACGCCGCCTTCCGGAATTGTTCTGTGGCTTCCGCCGCGAGAAGGGACGGGGGCCGACGCTCTATCCGGTGGCTTGCGCGCCTCAGGCGTGGGCGAGTGCGACGCCATTCACCTTGCTCGAGGCTGCGCTCGGACTCGAATTCGACGCGCGTCGCGGCGAGATCCGTCTACGAAACCCGCGCCTGCCAGGCTTCATCAATGAGGTGATCCTTCGCGAATTGCGATTGGGCCCCGCGAGTGTCGATCTTCGCGTTCGCCAGCACGGCGACGACGTATCGTTGGAAGTCATGCGGAGCCGGGGCAGGCTCCAGGTTTCCCTCGTGCTGGCACAATGAGCCTGAAGCTTTGGGGCGGACGGCATCGCCGTCGCGCCATCAATCAAGGAGACGATATGCGCGCCAGAACGATGCCCAGGCTGCTGATCGCCGGCTTTGCGACGGGGTTCGCCGCGACATGCTGGGCGCAAGACAATGCAACCGTGCCCCAGCCACCTCAACAGCAGCAAGTTCCGTCGGGTTCGACGAAAGAGCCCGCGCCACCACCGTCGATGACCATCATCGGCCCAAGCGAGGCACACGGCGTGCTCGGACGCGACGTCCGCAGTCCGGCGGACGAGAACATGGGGCGCGTCGTCGATGTGATCGTGGATCGTGCAGGCTCGGTCCGGGCGGCAGTCATCGATTTTGGCGGCTTTCTCGGAGTGGGAAGCCGGAAAATCGTGGTCGACTGGAACGCACTGCATTTCGGGCACGTTGCCAACAAGAGCGACAGCATCACGCTCGAATTTACCAAGGAACAGGTCATGGCCGCACCCGAATACAAGGAGGGCACGCCGATCGTCGTACTGGGCGCGTCCGGCAGCCTGCAGCCCTTGCAATTTGATCACTAGAGCATGATCCGGAAAAGTGGAAACCGGTTTTCCCTCGCGACAAACGCGAAACGCGTTTGCGCGGAGATCATGCTCAAACAAAGCGATGAGATCATGATGCGATTCCACTCAATCGCATCATGATCTAGTGTCCGGATTCCGAAGTTCACATCATCATGCGGCGTCCTCGTTTGCGAACTTCGGAAAGCGAAGGGTACCAGTAAACCAAGATTCCAGTGCCGTCGATTTGAAGTTCCTGGTCGAATTCGCCGCGGGTCTTGCAGGGACTTCAAATCGGCGGCACTAGCGAAGGTGGAGAGAAATCCTGTTTGCGCGCACTTCCCGATACGCGACTGACAAGTCGCAGCCCGACGACCATCGACCCAGGGGCACCGACGATCGGTTGCCGCCGGCCGCATCCGGAACGGCGATTGGCGGTCCGCCACCGGCTCCCTCACCCGAAAGTCTGCGCGGCCTCGACTGGTTCATTTTCTTTTTGGCCGACGTGCAAACCGGCTTCGGCCCGTTCGTTGCGGTCTACCTGACCACGCAGAAATGGACACAGGTCGAGATCGGCACCGTACTGTCGATCGGTGGCGTGGTCGCACTGATCGGCCAGATGCCGGGCGGTGCCATCATCGATGCGGCCCGTTCCGAAAGGTTGGTCGCGGCTCTTGCCATCGCCACGATCGGCTGCAGCGCGCTTGCCTATGCCGCGTGGCCGATTTTTCCGGTAGTGGCGGCGGCGGCAGCGCTGCACGCCGCGGCCAGTTGCGTGCTCGGTCCCGCGATCGCGGCAATCAGCCTCGGTCTCGTCGGACCGCTGGCGATCGGCGAACGCCTGGGACGCAATGCGCGCTTTGCCTCGCTCGGCAACGGTGTCGCCGCGGCGGTGATGGGGACGTCCGGCTATCTGCTGTCGAGCCGTTCGGTGTTTCTCGTTACCTTCGTTCTGGCGATTCCGACTTTGCTGGCGCTGGCGCGCATCCGCGAGCGCGAGGTCGACATTGCCCGCGCCCACGGTGCTGTGCCACGCACGGCACCGGAGGCCAAATCGACCAGTATCCTGGATCTGGTGCGCCAGCGCACACTGTTGATCTTCGCCGCCAGCATCTTGCTACTTCAGCTTGCCAACGGCGCGATGCTTCCCTTGATGGCGGGTGTCGTGACCACCCGCTCGAGCAAATGGGCGACGGTATTGATCGCAGCCTGTATCATCGTGCCCCAAGCGATCGTTGCACTGTCGTCCCCGTCGGTCGGACGCAAGGCCCAACAGTGGGGCAGGCGGCCGCTGCTTCTGATAGGCTTTGCGGCGCTGGCGATTCGAGGTGTGCTGTTTGCGACAGTCGGCGACCCCTACGTGCTGGTCGCCGTGCAGGTGTTCGACGGCATTACCGCGGCGGTGTTCAGTGTGATGGTGCCCTTGATCGTGGCCGACGTCGCGTTTGGAAGCGGTCACTTCAATCTTGCCCAAGGCATCGTCGGGACGGCCACCGGAATCGGTGCCTCCCTCAGTACGGTACTGGCGGGCTATGTCAGCGATCAATTCGGCAGCGTGGTCGCCTTTACCGGGCTCGCCACCATCGCGGCGGCAGGCCTTGCATTGATCTGGGTCGCGATGCCGGAAACCCGGCCTCCAGCGTGATTGCCAGCGCTCACGCGTCCATACTGCGCAGACGCTGGCGGTTGCGAAGCACGATCTGGCGGGCGCCGGAAAAGCCCAGGATGCCCTGTACTTGGAGTTGTGAAAGCGCTCTTGAGACGGTCTCGAGCGTAAGCCCGAGATAATCGCCGATATCGCGGCGGCACATCGGCAATGCCATCATTCCGGCAACCGCCAGTCGGCGATCCATCTCAAGAAGGAAAGTGGCTACCCGCTCCATCGCAGTCTTTCGCCCGAGGAGCAACATATGGTCCTCGGCATGCCGGAGATCTCCGGCAGTCATGGTCCAGAGCTTGCGCGCGACCTGAACATCGGTGGCAGCCGCCTGCTCGAGACTTCGTCGCTTCACCAGCCGCACCGTGGTATCGATGATGGCCTCCGTAGCCAGCCGATGGACGGAGCCCGATTCCAGTCCGAATACGTCGGCTGACAGGTGGAACGCACCGATCTGACGGCGTCCATCCGACAGCAGCTTGTAGCTGCGAACCGCGCCCGAGATCACCTGATAGACGTATTCCGCGGGTTCATCCTCGCCATAGATCTCCTCATCCTTTCGATACGAGAACTCGGTCGCGACAAGGCCCGCATGACTGGTAACCGCGCCGAATGCATCGATAACAGGACAGGAGGGCGGGACGATCTTGTTGCCAATGATGGAGGCAACGGCAGGGCCGATCGAGTGGTTGAGCATTGACCATCTCCTTTGCAGCGATGGTCGATTGGTAGAGGAAGTCGAAGAGCCAGGAAATTTCGCGCGATATCTTAAGGATGTGTACCTACGTATAATCCCGGAGGTCGCGTTTCTTACGGCGTACTGGCGTGGTAGTGCGAAATTGCACCGCGAACATGGGCAACGAGGCTGTCCTCGAGAAGAGGTTTGCGCAGCACGTGCCAAATGCCCGCCGCTTCGGCCCGCGCCGGGATATTCTCGTCAGGATAGCCCGTGATGAGGATGACGGGAGCGGCGATACCGCGGTTGCGTAATCGACTGGTGAGATCCAGCCCATTCATGTCGGGCATTTTGTAATCGAGCACAAAACAATCGGCGTCGGCCGGACGCACCACGCGCAGCAACGCCGCACCGGCCCTGAACGTGCGAACGTCAAAGCCATCCGTTTCAAGAAGAAATCGCAACGAGCCGAGGACGTCAGGATCGTCGTCCACCACGTAGACAGCAGGCTTTGTGGCCGACGCCATCACGCCACCCCGTGCAAATTTTGCTGCAGCGAATAGGGCATAGCATGGCAAAATAACAGGCGCCGCGCCCGGCGTGCTTGATTTAACTCAATCCTTGAGAAGTCCACCGCGCATCGCAAGGCGTACCAGTTCGGACAGACTGTTGGCTTGCATCTTGGTCATCACGTTCGCCCGATACACCTCGATGGTGCGAGGACTGATGTCGTAGTCGCGCGCAATCAGCTTGTTGGAGAGACCTGCAATCAGGCCGTCCATAACTTGGCGCTCGCGAGGGCTCAGGCTTGCTATCCGTGCCGCGAGATCGCGCGTGACGGCCTGGTCCCGGGCGGCGGAATCGCCCTGGCGAATCGCCGCGTCGATCATTGCGATCAGGCGATCGTCCTCGAACGGCTTTTCAAGAAAATCGACGGCGCCGAGTTTCATTGCTTCGACGGCCAGGGGGACGTCACCATGTCCGGTAATGATCACGATCGGGAACCGGCTTGTCAGCGCCTTCATGCGCTTGAGTAGTTCGATGCCATCGATACCAGGCATGCGGACGTCGGAAACAACGCAACCAAAATCCAGACGCGGAAGCACATTTAGAAACTTCGTGGCTGTATCGAACATCGTGACCTCGAAGCCGGCGGCCTCGAGCAGGAAGTTCAGCGAATCGCGCATCGCCGCATCGTCGTCAATCACATAAACCTTTCGCTCGCCCGACATCGGTCAGCTCTCGTTTGGTGCTGCGGGCAATGTGAAGCGGAAAGTTGCCCCGTCCGAGGCATTGTTGTCCGCCCACATCCTTCCGCCGTGGGCCTCTATGATCGAGCGGCTGATGGAAAGTCCGACCCCCATCCCTGTTTCCTTCGTCGTGAAGAACGTCTGAAAAAGGTTCGCCTTGACGTTGTCCTGCAAACCCGATCCGCTATCGGTCACCGAAACTTCGATCATGTCGTCGGCGACCTCGGCATTGGATACGATGAGCTCCCGTCTCGGAGATTGCGCCATCGCCTCGAGCGCGTTACGAAACAAGTTCACCAGAACCTGCTGGATCTGGACACGGTCAACCAATACGAGGTCGAAGTCGGGGTTCAGATTGAAACGAAGCTGAATGTTCTGGTCGCGGGCGCCGGCGAGGCCAAGCGCGCCGGCTTCTTCGATCAGTTTGGACAGACTTTCCACCCGCTTTTCGGATTCTCCGCGCGAAACAAAGTCGCGCAGGCGTCGAATGATCTGACCGGCCCGATGGGCCTGCTCGGCCGCGCGATCCATGGCGCTTTCGATCTTCGACG
Source organism: uncultured Alphaproteobacteria bacterium (assembly GCA_963721935.1). Taxonomy (GTDB): domain Bacteria; phylum Pseudomonadota; class Alphaproteobacteria; order Rhizobiales; family Xanthobacteraceae; genus Bradyrhizobium. The sequence goes on along the minus strand of CAVRMY010000026.1, from coordinate 1,056 downwards.
CGTTGGAATCCGTGCTGCCCGCCAGCAAGCGGCGCGATCCCTTCATATAGTTGCTTATTGCTGCGAGCGGTTGATTGAGCTCGTGCGCCAATGCGGATGCCATCTCGCCCATCGCGCTCAGGCGAGAGATGTGCACGAGTTCGGATTGCAATTCCTGAAGCCGGGCTTGCGTCTGTTGATGTTCGGTCAGGTCGCGCACGAACCCGGTGAAGTAGGGTACACCGCCGGATTGCATCTCGCCGATCGAGAGGTGCATCGGAAAAGTGGTTCCGTCCCTGCGCATGCCGGTTACGATTCGTCCGATCCCGATGATGTGCCTTTCACCAGTGGAGCGGTAGCGCGCCAGATATCCGTCGTGCCGCGCACGATCGGGCATGGGCATCAGCTCGCTGACGTTCATGCCGATAGCATCCCGCTCGGCATAGCCGAACAGCCTCTCTGCCGCCGTCGAGAAAAATTGCACGATGCCATATCCGTTTATCACGATCATGGCGTCAGGCACCGTGTCGAGGATCGAGCGCAGGTGGTTTTCCCGCGTCCTGAGGGCCTGTTCGAGCTGTTTCTCTTCGTCGATATCCAACACGATGCCGCTGATGTGACGCGCTGCCCCGCTGTCGTCCCTGACGAGGCCGCCCCGCGCACGAATCCAGTGACCAGAGCCGGCTCCTCCGCCGATCCTGAAAGAGATGTCCAGTTTGGCGCCGGTCCTGGCGGCCGTCGCGATCGCCTCCTCTGTGCGGTCGCGATCGGTGGGTTCCAGCAGAGAAAGAAACAACGCGTAAGTTACGGGCTCATCGGGCGCAACGCCGAACAGGCTCTTGGCGGCATCGGACCACTCAAGCTTTTGCGTGGCGAGATCGAGATCCCATGTCCCGACCCCGAACCCTTCGATCCGAAGCCGCAGACGCTCGTTGCGAACGGGATCCTCAGTCGATCGTTGAATTGTTCCAGGCACCCTCAAGCCTTTACTTTCGCCTCAACCCTTTGAGGCGTTGTACGCCAAGCGTTCGCCTCAAGCTCCCGACTTGCAATTTCGCCGAACGGGGATGGGGATGC
>CAVRMY010000025.1:0-30073 GCA_963721935.1 uncultured Alphaproteobacteria bacterium | reverse complement strand
CCAGCATTAGTCTTGCTACATCGCAAGATAGCGCCGGCGGATGTCCTCGTTCCGGGCGAGGCCTGCCGTGTCTTGGCGATGCACCACCTTTCCCTTATCGATGACAATCGCCTGCTCGGCGATCCGTAAGCAGAAATGCATGTTCTGCTCGGCAAGCAGAATAGTGGCGCCACTCGCTCCCAGTTCCCGCAGGACCTTGCCGATGGTGGCGACCACGATCGGCGCCAGCCCTTCGCTCGGTTCGTCGAGCAGCAGCACCAGAGGATTGCCCATCAAGGCACGCGCGATCACCAGGAGTTGTTGCTCGCCACCGGACAGGCGACCTGCCTGACGCGAGCGGAGTCTTGTGAGCAGTGGAAAGGTTTCCCAGACACGCGGCAGGGTCCAGTCCCGCCGTCCGTCAGGACCATTCTTTGCCGCGATCAAGAGATTGTCCTCCACGCTGTGCTCGGCAAACACCTGCCGGTCCTCCGGTACGTAGGCGATGCCGAGCCGCGCGCGCGCGTAGGGCGGTGCATGGGTGATGTCGCGGCCGGCGAACAATACGCGTCCGCCTCTCGCTGGCACGATTCCCGCAAGCGTCTTCATGGTGGTGCTCTTGCCTGCACCGTTGCGTCCGAGCAGCGCCAACGTTCGCTCTTGCTGAAGGGCGAGATCGACATCGAACAGGATCTGGCTCGCGCCGTAGAAGGCGCTCAATCCCTCGGCACGCAGGAGGTCCGTCATGCGGCGTGCTCCTCCGTGCCGAGATAGGCGTCGATCACCGCCTGGTTGCTGCGGATCTCGTCCGGCGTGCCTTCGGCCAGGACGCGGCCGTAGCACAGCACGCGGATGGTGCTCGCGACCTGGAAGACGATGTCCATGTCGTGTTCGATGAAAACCAGCGTGAGCTTGCCCCGTTCCCATAGACCGCGCACGCGTTCGATCATTCGCCAGCGCTCTTCCGGACCCATGCCGGCGGTCGGCTCGTCGAGCAGCAGCACCTTGGGTTCGAGCGCAAGTGCGATGGCGATATCGAGCAGCTTCTGGTCGCCGTGGGAGAGGATCGCGGCCTTTACGTTCGGGACCTTCGTCAGGCCCACCAGCTCCATCACCTCTTCGGCGCGCTCGCGCACGCCGGGTGGCGGAAAGCGGTGGGAGAGATCGACCCACCGGCCGACATGGGCGGTGACGGCGGCCATCAGGTTTTCTGCTACCGTCATGGTTGGAAAGCAGCTTGCCACCTGAAAGGCGCGCCCAATGCCCCGACGCATGCGTTCGGCCTTGGAGAGACGAAGCACGTCCTGACCATCAAGCAACACCTGGCCGGTGTCGGCCGGGAACGCGCCGCTGATCAGGTTGAAGAACGTGCTCTTGCCGGCTCCGTTTGGACCGATCACCGCCGAAAGCGACCCAGAGGGAAAAGCAAGCGACACATCGTCGATCGCCCGCACGCCGCCGAACGCCTTGGTGAGATTTCTGATCTCGAGCTTCATCGCGAGCGTCCGGGCCAGGCCAGTCGGAGAAAATCGAGCACCCCGTGGCGCAGGCCGAGGGCGAATGCGAGGATCACGATCCCAAGAACCAGCCCATGATATTCGGTGAAACGCGTCACCACATCGTTCAGCGCGAGCAGGATCATCGCGCCCAGGACAGGTCCGAGGAAGCTGTTGAGGCCGCCCAGCATGACGGCAAAGATCGCCTGGCCCGAATTCGGCCAATCGGCAAATTCAGGATAGGCGCCGGATACGAACAGTGCAGCCAGCACGCCGCCGAGGCCTGCGAAGGCGCCGGCAATCGTGAAAGCCCACAGCCGGGCTTGCCACAAGACGATGCCCAGGAAGCTCGCGCGGTTTTCGTTGTCACGGATCATGCGCAACGTCTGGCCAAATGGGCTCGCCGAGATGTGGCGCAGCGCCAGCAGGCCGAGCACCGCCACGACCGCGCAGAATTGGTAAAGATGAAGCTGCGAGGCGAGCTCGAAGCCGAATATCTCGCGGCGCGGGATGCCGCCGCGCAGGCCCTGATCGCCGCCTGTGAGGCTCTGCCAGGAAATGATGATGCTGTAGAACAGCATCTGCACCGCAAGCGTGATGAATGCGAAGTAATCCGTGCTCAGGCGTACGCAGATTGCACCGACGCAAAGCGCGGCAAAGGTCGTGACCAGCACCGCCAGCCCAACGGCGACAGGCAGCGGGAGAGCCGTCATCTGCATCGTCAGCCCGAAAGCGTAGGCGCCCAGCCCGTAGAACATGCCGTGGCCGAACGAGACCATGCCCGTGTTGCCGACCAGCAGGTTGAGCGAGGTAGCAAACAGTGCCATGGCGCTCAATCGGATGATGAAATCTTCGAACGCAGGGCTGCGATGCAGCAGCGGGATCGCCAGCACCACGATCAGGGCAAGGGCGGCAATCGCCGTATCGCGCAATGCAGGGTGACCCCTCATGACCGGCGACCGAACAGGCCCTGCGGACGCAGCAGGAGGATGGCGATCATCACGACGTAAATCAGTCCATCGGTAAACCTGGGAAAACCGATCGTGCCGAAGCCGCGGACCATTCCGATCAGCAGCGCCGAGACCAACGCTCCCGCGATGGAGCCCATGCCGCCGATCACCGTGACGATGAAGCTCTCGATCAGGACCGAGAAGCCCATGCCCGGCGACAGCGAACGAACGGGCGCCGCGAGCGCGCCTGCCAACCCTGCCAAGGCGCCACCAAAGGCGAAGACGATCGCGAAAAGCAGCGACGTATTGATGCCCAGCGCCGAAACCATCTGGGGATTGATCGCGGCGGCACGCACCGTCTTGCCGAGCCGTGTCATCGAAAGGCCGAGGCCAAGCACGATCGCGATCAGCGCCGCGATGCCTATCAGCACGGCGTAAAACGGCGGCACCACGCCGCCCGCGATGAAGAACGGCGGAACCTGGAATGCCGCCGGCATTCCCATGGCGTGAAACTCGGGTCCCCAAACGATCTTTACGAGGTCGTCAAAAATCAACACCACGGCGTAGCAGATCAGAAGCTGCATCAGCACGTTGGATCCATAGACGCGACTTATCAGTACGCGTTCGAACAGCGCGCCGAACAGCGCCATCGCGAGCGCTCCCGACAGCACTGCAAGCGCGTAGCTGTCGGTGGCTTCGAGCGCGGTATAGGCAATGTAGCCGCCCAGCATGTAGAAGGTACCGTGGGCGAAGTTCACGATCTTCAGCACGCCGAAGATCAGGGTCACGCCTGCGGCGACAAGAAACAGCAACATGCCCACGATCAGCCCGCTGGTGGTCTGGGTGACCACACAGGCGGACGTTGTGAAGCAGGCGCCGAGCGCGTCGAGGTCCATCTGAATTCAGATGTATTTCTGCTGCTTTTTCCACTCGGTCTCGAGTTCGATGATCTTGCCCCAGTCGGCGGCCTTGACATCGATGATGAATGGCTCCTTCGGCGTGGTCTGGCCCCAGCCTATGGCGTAGCCGATCGTGGTGTGGTCCTCGCGCATGGTGATCGTACCGTCGGCGCCAAACGGCGAATTGATCTTCATGCCCGTGAGCGCCGCGGCCAGGGCTTTGCCGTCAAGCGAGTTGGCCTTCTTGATGGCTTGCTCGTAGAACTGCATCGCCACCGAGTTTTGCCACGACCAGTTGGTCGGCCGCTCGTTCCACTTCTTGAGGTAGGCCTGACCCCATTCCTTGTTGGCGGGAGTATTCGGGAAGGTCTCGAGGTAGCGTGTCGCCGACTGAATGCCGGCCGGCAAATTCTTGATGGCGGCCAGCACCGGATAGTCGACGTTGGGCGTCGCCACCGTCATTTGGGAGAACAGCGCATAGACGTTGCCCTGGTTCACGAATGCCGAGAGGTCCCCGGCATAGAGAAGCGTGAACAAGGCCTGCGGCTTGGCCTGGATCAGCTTGGTGATGACTTCGGTGAAGTCGGGTTGGCCGAGCTTGGGCCAGGCCTCGGTGATGATTTCGACGTCCGGCTTGAACTGCTTGAAGAACTGCAGGTACTGCGCGGTGGTGTCGCGACCGTAGGCGTAGTCCGGCGAACAGGTCGCCCATTTGTTGAGTTTCCTGGCGTTGGCGTAGTCGGAGAGATAGATGCTGCCAGCCACCGCATCGTGCACGCCCTGGCGCGCGACGCGGAAGGCGGTAGGTGCGCGGATCTTGGGGTCGGCGGTCAGTGACGAGGTTTCGCTGTTGGTGTGGATGCAGGCGATACCGCCCAGATCGCGCACGACTTCCTGGACCGCGAAGGAAGCGGACGACGCTTCGGCATCGATCAGCAACTCGCAACCCGTGCTGTTCACGAGTTCGCGCGCGATGCGTGCGGCCTCCTGGGGTTGGCCTTTTAAATCGCGAAAAACGAATTCGATCGGCCGGCCGAGGAAACCGCCGGCGGCGTTGATGCGATCCTGCTCCATCATCAACGAGTTGCGCGACGAGGTGCCAAGCAGCGCGATCGGCCCTGACAGAATGCTTTGCATTCCGATACGCAACGTGTTCGCCTGCGCCCTGGCAACCCAGGGGGCGGCAAGCAGGCCGGCCGTACCACCCGCGAGCATCGTACGACGAGTAATGTGTCTGCTCATTGAAGCTGCACCTCCCTGTTGTCGCGGTCGGTTTTTGAGGTAACCGGCTGTTTTTCTGGCTATCGACCTTAAATCGGCGATAGCGTTTTGATCAAGCCAGCATTTCGTCGGCTGGCTCCCGGCCTGAGGCACCGCCAATTGGAGCATTTGTCGCAGGTCGGCCTGCAATTGCCCCCCGTGGTCTTGGTAGGCCGGCCTTCATCTTCGGGTGGAACCGCAGGCGAACGACACGGCGAAGCTTCAGCGCCGCCGGATATTGGACCAAGTCAACCTGGACCAGCGGGCGCTTTACTATCTCGGCGCGATTGCACGTTACCCAGCGTGCTGATCGCCTGCATGCCATTTGTCCTTATTTTTGCGGCAACGGACTGCCGGGCGAGAGACCACGCTTCTGCATTTCGGGGATGTTGATCTTCACGCCATTACTCATGATGACATCGCCGGGCTTCTGATCCGCCGCGCAAGGACCGAGCCACTTCGCTTCCATCGTCATCGTCATTTTGCCGCCCGGCAGTTCCTCGCTTTGCGACGTCACCGTCATCGTGTATTGGCTGTCGAAATTCCCTGTTACGAGCGCCTGCGCTGTCGCCGGTCTGCCGCCCATCGTACATGTTGAATCGATCGTCACCGAGTTGCCTGATCGCTTAACCTCGCGTTCCCGACAGGTTGAAGCTGCAAAGGGGCCGGTATTCGACTGCAACATCTGGTCGGTTGACGCATCGATGCATTGCTGGATCAGCCGCGGGATATTGCTGTTACCGATCGTCGTCCGGACTTCCCACAATCCCGGTTTACGCGACGGCAGCTCGGCTGCGGGCGCACTCGACGGATAAATCAGGCCCAGAACAGCGCCGGCCGCTGCAAACCGCATGAAACTCTCCCACCACCCATCGGCTAGTGTCCTGATTGCGAAGTTCGCGTCATCGTGCACTTGAGTCGTCTTCTCCACCAGCGAGGCTTTCTGGTAGACATTGAAACCTGCCGCCGCTCATGTGACCGAGATTACCGGCCACAGGCCCCGTGGAATGACATGACCAACCGACGCATACTGATCAGATCATTTGCAGGCGCGTTGTTGCTCAGTGCGGCCGCCACCGCAAGGGCACAAAAGGCAACGGCGCAAAAAGTAAAGTCATTCAGCATCGGTTATCTGGCGTTGCTCCCGGGCGAGGATCGCATGAGTTTCATGGCAAGCTTCAAAGGCCGGCTTAATGAGCTTGGCTATGTCGAGGGCGAAAGGTCGCATCTTCACTATCGCTCTGCCGAAGGCCGACCGGAACTGTTGCCAGATCTGGCATCAGAGCTTGTCGGTCTGAAACCCGACGTGCTTGTCACCGGATTTGGCACGGTGGCGGCAAAAGCAGGCAAGGCGGCCGCGGGCGGCGTTCCCGTGGTCTTCATGGCCGTCGGCGATCCCGTCGGCGCAGGTGTGGTTGAGAGCCTCCCCCGGCCTGGCGGCAATGTCACCGGGCTTTCCGATCTTGCATCCAATTTGCAGGGCAGCCGTCTTCAGTTGCTGCGCGAGATCGCGCCCGCCGTTTCATTGGTGGCGGTGGTATTAAATCCGGGCACGCCCTACGCCGCCCTCGCCTACAAGGAGCTCGAGGCCGCAGCCAAGGTCGCCAAGATCGAGCTGCGTCCCTTCGAGGTGCGCTCAGTGGAGGAGATTACGCCGCAGCTCCATGCCACCCGGCCAGCAGGCGCCGGCGCGCTGGTCATTTTTGAGGACCCCCTAACGCTAAGCCGCCGGGACGAGATTGCGACCCTTGCGTCACAACTGCGGTTGCCCGCCGTCTACGGTTACCGCGAGTTTGCCGAAGCGGGAGGACTGATGTCTTACGGGACAGACCATCGCGCGCAATGGCGTCGTGGCGCAGAGCTCGTCGACCTTGTTCTGAAAGGGACGAGGCCCGCCGATATCCCGGTCGAGCAACCAACCAGGTTCGAGCTTGTGGTCAATCTCAAGGCGGCGAAGGATCTGGATCTCGCCATTCCACCGACGATCATGGTCCGGGTGGACGATGTGATCGAATGACGCTGCAACCTTTAACCAGCGACACAGACGCCGCACCTTTCTTGGCAAAGGACGGGCGAAGGAGCGAACTCGAAGAGCTCGACTATGCCTCCTCGGCTTCCGCCTCGCGTGGTTGCGGTTCTGAAGCGCCCTCAACTCCGAGGAAGTAGCTCTGCAGCGCCGGCACGATCACGAGCAGCATGACGGGCCCGATCAACATTCCGCCCACGATCACCGTTGCGAGCGGCCGCTGTACCTGGCTGCCGATACCGGTGGAGAGCGCGGCCGGAAGCAGGCCGATGCAGGCTGACAGGGTCATCATCAGGATCGGTCGCATCTGCTGGTCGACCGCACGAAACATGGCTTCCGCCGGGCTCAAGCCGCGACCGGCAACTCGATAATATCCGTGGATGATAAGGATGCCGCTCATCACTGACACGCCGAACAGGGAGACGAAGCCGATTGCGGCCGAGATGCTGAAATTCAATCCGAATGCGTATAGTCCGAAAATGCCGCCGCCGACCGCGAAGGGAAGTCCGAGCAGCGCCAGCAGGCTGTCGCGGAACGAATTGAACAGCCCGTACAGCAGCACCATGATCAATACGAAAGTAATCGGCAGGATGATCAAGAGCCGCTTTTTGGCCTGTTGCAGCCACTCGAACTCTCCGGCCCAATCGATGCGATAGCCGATCGGCAGCTTCAGATTGCGATTGATGCGCTGTTGCGCTTCCTCTACCGCGCCGGCAAGGTCGCGGCCCCTTACGCTGAATTTGATCGGCACGAAACGCTGGTTGCGCTCGCGAAAGATGTAGGAGGCACCGGTGTCGATGGTGATCGAAGCGAAGTCGCTCAAAGGAATGTACGCGTTTCCGGCGGAAGTTTGAACGCCGACCTTGATCTTGCGCACTTCATTTACGTCGTTTCGATATTCGGGGGCCAGCCGCACGACTACGCCAAACTGACGGTCCGCCTCCAAAAGCATGGTCGCCACGGTCCCGCCCAAAGCGGCTTGCACGACATTATTGGCATCGGCGACATTCAATCCATAGCGAGCAGCTCGTTCGCGATCGATCCTGATATTCAAATTGGGCTGGCCGAGTATCCAGAACGTGCCAAGATCGGTGATTCCCGGAACCTGAGCCATTTCCGCCATGGCAGCCCTGGCGAGCTTTTCGAGGGTTGCGAGATCGGGACCCACGATCTTGATGGAGTTGGCGCCCTTGACGCCCGACAATCCCTCCTCGACGTTGTCCTGGATGTATTGCGAGAAATTGAAGTTGATGCCGACAAATTCGCTGGAAAACTCGGCCTGTAGTTCCTCGACAAGCTTCTCCTTGGTCAGCCCCGCCGGCCATTCCTCGAATGGTTTGAGCGGCACGAAGAACTCCGCGTTGAAGAACCCCGCAGCATCGCTGCCATTGTCAGGGCGGCCATGTTGCGAGACCACAGTGATGACTTCGGGATGCCGCAGCAGAATTTCCCGCATACGGTTTACCAGCGGCATTCCGGCCTCAAGCGACAGGGTCGGCGGCATTGACGCACGAATCCAGAGGTTGCCCTCTTCCAGCGTTGGCAGGAACTCGCTGCCCAGGCGGGAGCCGAGAAAGCCGCTGATGCCGAGGAAAGCCAATCCGATGGCGACCGTGATCTTCCTCCTCTTCAGCGACCAGCGCAGCACAGGAGAATATATCCTGCGCAAACCGCGCACGACGATCGTCTCGACCTCGCTGACGCGCTCTGGGAGCAGTATCGAGGCGAGACATGGCGTGACCGTGAATGTCGCCACCAGCGCTCCCACCAGAGCGTAGGCATAGGTTCGCGCCATCGGACCAAAAATCTGACCCTCGACCCCCTGCATCGTGAACAGCGGAATAAAAGCCGCCACGATGATCGCGGTCGAGAACAATACCGCCCTGTCGACTTGCAAACCGCTGATCAGGATGAGACGAAGGCGATCGGTCCACATCGGCTTGTCTGACGAGACTCCGCTGCCTGTCGGATCGTCACCCCACCGCTTTTCCGCAAGCTCACGTAACAGTTCTTCTCTTTGTTCCGGGCTGGCCTGGAGATTGCGATAGACGTTCTCAACAAGGATGACCGCCGAATCGACAATGATCCCGAAATCGACGGCGCCGACCGACAGCAAGTTTGCATCTTCGCCTCGCAGGACGAGAATGATGATGCTGAAGAACAATGCGAACGGAACGTTGGCGCCTACGATAATCGCGCTGCGCAGGTCGCCAAGGAAAAACCATTGAACCGCGAAAATGAGCAAACAGCCGAAAATAAGGTTGTGCAGGACGGTGTTGGTGGTGACGCCGACCAGGCTGGTGCGGTCGTAGAACGGGACCAGTTTCACGCCGGGCGGAAAACTCCCATCGGCGTTGATCTTTTCGATCTCGGATCGGACGCGTGCGACGACGTCGTTGGTATGCAGCGTGCGATTCATGATGACGATCGCCGCGACCACGTCATCCGCATGGTCCCGACCGGCCTTGCCAAGCCGCGGCACATGACCAACCGAGACCTTTGCGACATTTTTCACGAACAACGGCAGGCCCTGCCACTGAGAAAGCAGGACGTTCTCGATGTCCTGGACCTTGTAGCCCTGCGTCAGATTTGCTTCGCCGCCGCTGTCCATGAGCCCTATGCCCCGAACATTGACGGATTGCTGCCCCATATTGATGGTGCGGCCACCCACGTTGACGTTGGCATTACCGATTGCGCTGATTACCTGCGGTAGCGTCACCCCGTAGGCTTCGAGCTTTTGCAGATCGACCTCGACATCGTATTCCTTGGTCGTCCCGCCCCAGGTATTCACCTGCACGACGCCGGGAACGGCAAGGAGTCGCCGCTGCAATATCCAATCCTGCACCGTTCGCAGATTGCTCAACCCGAAGTGCGGCGGTCCGACCACCTCGTAGCGATAGATCTCGCCGACCAGGCTCGTCGCCTGAATTTGCGGTATGACGCCACCGGGGAGACTGACGTTCTGCTGCAGGTTGATCGCAGTCTGCGTGAGCGCGAAATAGTAGTCGGTGCCGTACTGGAAAACGACGCGGACGAAGGAAAGGCCATAAAATGAGGTTGAACGAATGACATCGACGCCGGGCGTCGCCGCCAGCCCAACCTCGATCGGGATCGTGAAGTAGCGTTCCATCTCCTCGGCGGACAGGCCCGGAGATTGCGCCGTGATTTCCAGGATGACCGGCGCCGGATTGGGGTATGCTTCGATGTTGAGCCTGAAAAATGCGAATGTGCCGGCAGCGACAAATATAAGCAAGCCCAATAAGACCAGCGGCCTTCGGGTCAGGGCGAATGTGAGTAGCCCCTTGAGCAGAGATGACCTCCGAATCCGAGCCTGCACCACCATCGAACGAGGAGCGGCTGGAACCGAATGCCCCGACGCCTCCCAACTGAGTCGAATGGTAGACAGGTTTTGAACTGGCTTGAAGCAAAAAAATTGCCCGCGACCTGCTCAATCCAGCGGGCTTCTTTTACCGCAGCCCATGTACCGCCTCTTTCCAGGCAGGACCTCGCCGATCAGAGCGCCTTGGTAAAGTGATAACGACGAAGTCCGCCACCCAAAGACTTGTTGCTGCCGATCACTGCGACCTCGTCATGGACGAGCTCGTATCCCGCACTTTGATAAAGCGCCAGAGCCTCTGTCTGAAGTTCCGAAGTACTCAGATTCAATCTCGGTCGGTTGCGTCGCCGGCATTCTTCCTCTGCGAAAACCAGCATTGTTCGAGCAATCCCTCGGCGCCGCAAATCGGGATCGACATACATTCTGCGCAGCTCCATTCCCGAGTCGGTCGATGATTCCAGCCCGAACATGCCAACGAGCGTCTCGCCATCGACAGCGACCCAGAAACCGCCCTCCCGCTGCGAATAATATTCAGAGACTCTATCAATTTCTTCCCTCAAGGCTCGGGCGATATAGATTTCGAACGCCTCTTTCATATCCGCAGGTGCCAACAGGCGGTTCACCCGAATGAAGAGTTCGCGCACCGCGCGCGCATGGTCAGGCGAGAATTCACGAATTTCCACCTCGACCTCCGCTGGAACTTTTCGAGCGAGCAGCACGACCGTTCGCCAGCAGACCGTGCCTAAAAAAAGAACCTCGATCCTGATTCGATCAGAACCGAGGCTTCCTTTGCGCCTGGTTGGCTGCTTCAGGTTGCGCGGGCGCGGAGCGTCAGAGCGGTTTGATTTCAACCTTGCGGAATTTCACCACGCCCTTGTCGTTCGCCACGCCCTTGTCGTCCTTGTTGCCCAGCCCATGCTGGAGCGCGATGCGGCCATTCGCGTGCTTGGCATCCTGCACGCCATCGACGGTCTTCTGCCCGTTCAGCACCACGGTGAACGCCGGCCCTTTCGCGGTGATCTCGTAGACGTTCCACTTGCCGCCAGCCCTCGGCATGGGATCGACCTTGGCAATGTTGACGATCGCGCCAGTGCCATAGCTCGGATCGGGTCGCATATCCCAGATGTTGACCTCGTACCCGTTTTCGGCCGTCACCTTGTCGGGATCGGTACAGCGAATGAAGACGCCGCTGTTGGAATCGGGTTCGACCCAGAATTCGGCCCTGATCTGAAAATCACTGTAGCTGTTCTTCGAAACAAGGAAGCCGTTGCCCTTGTCGGCGACGATTACGCCGTCCTCGACCCGCCAGTTGGCATCGCCGATCTTGTTGAAGTTATCGAGGCTCTTGCCGTCGAAAAGCGTGACCCATCCGTTCTCACTGGAGGCCTGCGGCGCGTACGAGAGCGCAGCGAAACCAGCGAGAAGAAAGACGATAGCGGACCGGCGATTCATGAAGATTCCTCCCAATTTTCTTGGTTGCGAGCCTTCCTGACAGATCGGGAAGCCCGCCCCGTTTTACAGCACCGGCCGATGTTAGCAGCCAACGCGTGCAGAGCAAAGCTAGCCAAAACCCCGCCATGGCACCAAACGTCCGAGCCGGGTCAACAGGATTTGAGCATACGCCGCGGCCCGCCTCGATCGAGCGCGGGAGCCCGAAGCGAGGCGACGCTTGCCTGCACCAATTGCTCGATGGCACCGGCTGCATCGCCGCCATCGGCTTCGCCTCGCGACAGGCGCGAGACGCGTTCAGGCGTGACCAGCGTATAGTAAAGCGCTCCCAACAGAAAATGGCTGCGCCAGACGATTTCGGTGCGCGGTACCTGCGGCAGACTTTCACAGATCGCATCGATGAAAGCGTGACTTGTGTCGTCGAAGGTCTGCGCGATGATCCGCCCCACAACCTCGTTTCCTTCCGCCGACATCACTGCTCGCAGCCTGGTAAAGCGCGCCCCGCCACCTGCAAGGTCGCCGCCCGAAAAAAAGGCCGGCAGGACATAGGCACGCACGATCGCTTCCAGGCGGTCCTGGAGGTCCCGCACGCTTCTGGCCGCCGCCAGCAACTCCGAACGCCTGCGGTTCATCGGCCCGCAATGACGGCGATAAATTTCGAGAAGCAGGCCGTCCTTGGTTTTGAAATGATACGTAACGCTGCCGGGATTTGCGCCCGCCGCCCGCGCGATGTCACGGATCGACACCGCATTGAAACCGTTGGTCGAAAACAGCTCCTCTGCCGCGCACAGGATCGCCTCGCGCATGTTCGGCTTGCGCGCGGCAGCCTCTTTGCCGTCGGGTTGGCGGGCCATTCTCTTGTACAGATGTACAAATCACTCGGTCAAGTCAACGAGTTTCTCGACGAGGTTCGGGCGTCGGCGGCTTTGCAATAGCGCATGCCCCCTGCCCCTGTTGAGGAGCGGAAAAGATCTCGCGTGGCCGACTACTTCTGGATGTGCCACGAGGCATCCCAGTCTTCCGAGGGCGGATTTGCCTTCAAACCATCAAGGCGGCGGTTCAACGTCATTGACGGCCCATCGCCGGGCATCACCTCGACGGCGGCTTCAAGCGCGCCAAGCGCATCATCCCACCGCCGCTCGCGGTAGGCCGCAAGCGCCTCCTGGTACCGTGCGCGCAAGGATGATTGCTCCGGCGTGAGTTCGCCCTTGCGTCCCATGATTTCATAGACGACTTCCGAACGGGTCTGGCCTTCCACCACGATCCGATCGATCTCGCGAACTTCGAGCGAGGCGCCTGCCGCGGCAATGGTGGTTTCCGAGGCGAGGTTGCGGGTGCCATACCCTTTGTTCGCGCCCTCCAGGCGGGACGCCAGATTCACGACATCGCCCATCACGGTATAACTCATCATCACATCCGACCCGATGCTGCCCACGAGCGCCTCGCCGGTGGCAATTCCGATCCTCAAATCGCACGTTTCCATCGGAGTGCCGCGAACCCCAAGCAGATCGGGGATTTCCTTGCGCAGGGCCGCGATACGTTCGATCATCTCGAGCGCCGCAAGGCAGGCAAACCGGGCATGATCCGCCGCGTCGACGAAAGGAGGTCCCCAATAGGCCATGATGCCGTCACCGATGTATTTGTCGATGATTCCACGGTGGGACCGGATCGGTTCCGACATCACGGAAAGATAGCGATTCATCACCTTGACCAGGCCCTGCGGCGTCAATCCCTCGCTCAGGCCGGTGAACCCCTTCAGATCGCAGAACAGGACCGTCATCACCCGGCGCTGGCCTTCGGCGGCGGTCAGGGCCGGTCGATCGATCAGCCCTTCAACCACGCGAGGATCGATATATTTGCCGAAGGTTTCCCGGATGCGCTGGTTGTCGCGCAATTGCACGACCATCCGGTTGAAGGCGTCAGCCAGTTGCCCGATTTCGTCGGCCGTCGTCACGTCGATCGATTGATCGAGGCGACCTGCCTCGACCGCGCGCGTCCCTTCGAGCAATTGCCTGACAGAACGAATGATGCCGCCGCTGACAAGGTTGGCGAAAATCAAGCCGACGATCGCGGCAAGCAGTGTCACGATCGCCGAGAACGCGACTGCCTGGATTTGCTCCGACCTGATCGTCCGCACTGCGCCGGCGCTCACCCTGAGCATTTCGACCCGCAAGGCGTCGATTTTTACGTCCAGTTCATCCCGAAGAGCGTCCGCCCGAGCAAGACCGCGCCTTACCGCGACAAAATCCCGCGCATCCAGGTTCGCAATCAGTTCCTTCGATTCCTGTGTCAGATGGTGTCGGCTGTCGTTCATCAAGCTATCGAGGTGACCATCTATTCGCGCTAGCGCCGCATTGTCCGATGGCGTGCTCGTATCGTCGATGATCGCGTTGATCAGCTTGCGCACCGCCTCCGTTTCGGAATCGATTTCGGCGTCCTTGGCATCATAAAGCTCCTTGCGGGTTTTATAGACCGCCTCATCAGGTGGCTCCTCCATTTTCGCAATCACCATGCGACGCAGCGCCAGGGCCCTCTCGAGCGAGAGCACGGTGATGCGTGTCAGATGCGCGTTGGCGGGAATATACCGGTCCGTGAGTTCATCGAGCAGATGGCCTACCCGTCCAACCATCAGCATCGACAAGACCGACGTCGCCACCATGAGGATGACCAACCCCACCGCGATGGCTACGATCCGCCTGCGGATCGACTGCCTGATAATCGACCGGGAGGCCCTCTTCAGGCCTTGAAGCGTGAGCGTATTGGGAATTGCCTCTACCTCTCCTCCGCTGTCCCGCCGACTTCGGCCGTCTTCCTGACCTACTCCGGGCCGCCCCGCGCATCAAGCAGTGCCAGGCCGTCCCATCGTCCCGGGCCGCAGCGATGACCGCGGAAGCGGTTGGAACTTCCTTATCGAGAAGGTAAACCAAATCTTACCGTCATGCCCCGTTTCGCCGTCCGCGGCGGGCCGGGAATCGGCTTTTGCCGCAGAATTCATCACCTGGGCGCGCCCCTGCTCTTCAGTTGAGCGGGCGTCAGCCCAGGTAGCGGCGATTGCAGAACCTGGCTTAACCATTTGTGCAACGACTGACGGCATAGTGTGCTCTACAGCACAATCGATGACATGCCGGGTTCAACCACTGTGAATTCCTTCGGACGCGTAATTTCAGTGCGCGGCTCTCTCGCCCGGGTGGGTTTGATGGCGACGAGCATGGGCCTGTCCGAGATTCGGGCGACCGTCGGCCGCTTCGTCAGCATCCGCTGCGCGAACTCCACGATCGTCGCCATGATAACCGAGGTTTCGTGCGAGAATCTTCCGACCTCCGACAATTACATCGCCAGCGCCTCTGTCGACCTGCTGGGTGAAATCTTCGGCGGCCCCGAACGCCAGAAATTCCAGCGCGGTGTCACTCACTATCCGACCATCGGAGACGCCGTCGACCTGATCAGCAATCAGGAGCTGCGCACCGTCTATGCGCCCAGCGGATCGGACCAGATCAATATCGGAACGCTGCAACAGGATCCCTCGGTCATTGCCTATGTCGATATCGAAGAAATGCTCTCCAAGCATTTCGCCGTCCTTGGGTCGACAGGCGTCGGTAAATCGACCGGCGTTTCGCTGCTCCTGAACGAGATTCTCAAATCGCGGCCGAACTTGCGGATTTTCCTGCTCGACGTTCACAACGAATATGGCCGTTGCTTCGGCGAACGCGCACTGGTCCTCAACCCGCGCAACCTGAAGCTTCCGTTCTGGTTGTTCAACTTCGAAGAGATCGTCGATGTCCTGTTCGCCGGCCGGCCCGGCGTGCCCGAGGAGCTCGACATTCTCGCCGAAGTCATCCCGGCGGCGAAGGGGATCTATACCCAGTACCAGAACGCCGATCGCGTCGGTCTAAAGCGCGTCGATCCCAAGTCGATCGGCTATACCGTCGACACCCCGGTGCCTTATCGGCTCGTCGACCTGATTTCGCTGATCGACGAGCGTATGGGCAAACTCGAAAATCGCTCCTCGCGCATCATCTATCACAAGCTGATTTCGCGCATCGAGACCGTGCGCAACGATCCGCGTTACGCCTTCATGTTCGATAACGCCAATGTCGGCGGCGACACCATGGCCGAGGTCATCAGCCATTTGTTCCGGCTGCCCTCGAACGGCCGGCCGATGACGGTAATGCAACTCGCCGGCTTCCCCGCCGAAGTCATCAATTCCGTGGTCTCGGTATTGTGCCGCATGGCGTTCGATTTTGGCCTGTGGAGCGACGGCGTGTCGCCGCTGCTGTTCGTTTGCGAAGAGGCCCACCGCTATGCTGCGGCCGACCGCAACATCGGCTTCGGGCCGACACGCAAGGCCGTCTCGCGGATCGCCAAGGAAGGCCGCAAATACGGTGTCTATCTCGGCCTCGTCACGCAACGCCCTGCCGAACTGGACGCGACCATCATTTCCCAATGCAACACGCTGTTCACGATGCGCCTTGCCAACGAACGCGACCAGGCGCTGTTGCGATCGGCGGTTTCCGATGCTGCGGCAAACCTGCTTTCGTTCGTTCCCTCGCTTGGTACCCGCGAGGTGCTGGCCTTCGGCGAAGGGGTGGCGCTGCCGACCCGGCTGCGCTTCAAGGAAGTTCCAATTCATCAACTGCCGCGCAGCGAGGCCACGATCTCGACTGTCCCTTCGGCAACCACCGGCCACGACATGCATTTTGTCAGCGCCGTGCTGGAACGCTGGCGCGGAGCCACTTCAAACCGCGATGTTCCGAACGATCCGTCCTTCAATGACCGCTCGGCCACCCGGACGGCGACGGTGGAAGCGCCCATGTTGCAGCCCTCGCTCGGACTCGATCCCGACCGCTTTTCGTTGCTGAAAAAGCCCCTGCGCTGAATATTCCGATCCGCTGCCCCGCGGCTCGACGGGCCTTGCGCGAGCAATTCCGTGGACTATTGTCCCCACAGGTATCGCGCGAAATCTCCGAGCGGAAATCCTGCCATGAGTGTTGCCACAACGAAGCCGACCGCATCACGCTTCCCCGTTCCGCGAATCGAAAAATTACCCGAGGACATTCGCAGCCGCCTGTTTGCGGTTCAGGAAAAATCCGGGTTCATCCCGAACGTATTTCTGACGCTGGCCCACAGGCCGGATGAATTCCGCGCATTCTTTGCCTATCACGACGCCCTGATGGAGAGGGACAGCGGGCTCACCAAGGCTGAACGCGAGATGATCGTCGTGGCGACTTCGAGCGCCAATCAATGCCACTATTGCGTGATCGCGCACGGAGCCATCTTGAGAATTCGGGCCAAGAATCCGCAGATCGCCGACCAGATCGCGGTCAACTATCGCAAGGCGGATATCACGCCGCGCCAACGCGCCATGCTCGACTTTGCCATGAAGGTGAGCAGGGAAGCGCACCTGGTTTCGGAGGCGGATTTCGGCGAAATTGCCGCTCACGGCTTCAGTGACAGCGACATCTGGGACATCGCAGCGATCGCTGCGTTTTTCGCGTTGTCGAACCGAATGGCCAACGTGACGGCCATGCGCCCGAACGACGAGTTCTACCTGATGGGGCGCCTGCCAAAGTAATCCGGAGGTAGCACTTCGGAACCGCCCCGCTAGAGCGTTTTCGAGCGAAGTGGAAACCGGTTCGCGTGAAGGAAACGCGTCAAAACAAAAGAGTAGAGCCCGGTTTTGATTCAATCAAAACCGAAATGGCTTTAGTCCGTCGCCGGCCCGCACCAGCCCGGCAGATAGATCGCGGCCTTGTCCTTTGCCAGAGCGAGCGCACGTTCAAGGGCTTTGTCGAAATTCTGTTCGACACCCTTGCGAGACAATCGCCGGCGCAGGTAATCCGCCCAGAGAAATTCGCTGAAAGGCGTCGTGTCCTTTGCGAAACCGCCAACCCGCCGCAATTCACCGGCAAGGCTGCGGAACGGATCATCCTTGAGATCGACGACAGATTTCGGAATGTCGCGATAGTGCCGACGCTCACCCTTGGCGTCGTAAGGATAGACCCATTTGCGGTCGTCGAGCACGACCCAGAAAGCATCGCGGTCGACCATGGTGAGATCGGCGACAACGGTTACGAGAATATCCCGCACGCCCTCGTCGTGAAGGGCGCGCGCCAGGTGGTGATGGTCTATGACGTAAAAACGGTCGTCCGGGCCGTGCACAACCGGGATCATGTGATGGCCGAGGAGTTCGGCCTGCTTCTTTTTCGATCTATGGTCGCGCCAGCGCTTGCGCTTGTCTTTCACCTCACGCATTCCAACGGTCATCTGGGTCGGGCGGAGCGCGAGAATTGGAATCGGCTGAAGTGTCGGTTCACGTACGTTCGCCATGACTTGAAATCCCCTGTCGGATTGTCAAAACGGCCTCTGCAATTGCTGCGATTATGGCATGATGTTGCCGACGATCAATTGCCTGGACAGGGGCGCGATCGGCGAATTAGGCCGGTTTTTGCGTGCTATCCCGCCCCGGGCTGAAAGAGCGCATGGCTGCTTTTGGAAAACGGTCCAGGACGGTCATGGGCCGATGCATCGAAAGAACCGGAAGAGATGTTCAAAGGTCTGAGCGAGCGGATGTCGAAGGCGCAAATCGTCCGTTTTGGCGATCGCGAGATCGTGGCCGAGGGTCTTCGCCTCAATTTCTGGGCCGACATCAGCCATCGCTGCATGACCGCCTCCTGGCCGGCCTTCATCGCCGGCGCGGCGCTGGTGTTTCTTGCCTTCAACGCGGTTTTTGCGGTGCTGTACTGGGTCGGCGATCAGCCCGTCTCGAACGTGGCTCGAAACGATTATCTCGACTATCTCTATTTCAGTATCGAGACGCTTTCGACCGCCGGCTATGGTGACATGCACCCGCAGACCCATTACGGCCATTTCATCGCAACCGCCGAGCTCTTTACGGGAATCTTCTCGATGTCGCTCATGACCGGGCTGGTCTTTGCCCGGTTTGCGCGGCCCAATGCCCGCCTCTTGTTCGCAGACAATCCGGTCATTTCAAACTATGAGGGCCAGCCGACCCTGATGGTCCGTTTTGCCAACGAACGTCACAACATCATCGCCAACGCCACCGCCAAGCTCTGGCTGCTGCGCAACGTCGTGAGCAAGGAAGGCCAGTCACAGCGAAGGTTCTATGAGCTGGCACTGGTGCGCAACGAGCACCCGGCGCTGGCGCTGAGCTGGACGCTCTATCATGTCCTTGACGAGCAAAGTCCGCTCTATGGGCTTGGCGCCGACGACTTCGCCGCAATCAGCGTGTCACTTGTGGTTGTGGTCACCGGATATGACGTTGTTGCGGCGCAAACCGTGCACGCCCGAAGGTCTTACGATCATACCGACATCCGCTTCGGCCAGCGCTATGCCGATATTCTCGATGCTTTGGAAGATGGCCGGCTCAGAATTGACTACAGCAAGTTCCATGAGACTTTGGACGGATAGCGGCTTTGCCATCTCAACATTTTCTGGGAGATGCAATTCGAGCGTGCTAGTGTTCCGCTTCAGGAATCCGCATCATTGCTGCCACTTGTCTGTCATGCGGACTTTCCGAATCAAGGCCGCACTAACATCGATAATTTGCTGTCGTTTCGATCCGGAGTTCGTAAATGAGGTCGCCACACCGTGATGCGAATTCGGAATCGTGACACCAGATAAAATCAGAGCTTCCCGGAGCTGGCAGCCGTGAAAACCCAGCGGCCCATCATTTCGGTCCCTTCGGACGACGAGCACCGCGTGCTCCCGTTCCGGCCGCGCAGCCAGGTTCCGGTGACGGCGGTGCGCCGAAATCCGAACGAGATGATACGCAAGCTCAACGTCGCCAAAGATCTGTCCCGCTATGAGCGCAATCCGGAAGAGCCGGACGACTTTCGGCACCGCATGCTGGCAAACGTCGCCGCCTTCGCATTTACCATGGCCCTGCTCGCGATCGGAATTTGGCTCGCCATGAGCATCGCTCACTTGCGAAGAACCCAGGACTGCGTCCTGATGGGGCGGCACGACTGCGTTCAGATTACCCCCGGGCAGACCTAGATCATCATGCGATTAAATGGAATCGCATCATGATCTCATCCCTTTGTTTGAGCATGATCTCCGCGCAAACGCGTTTCGCGTTTGTCGCGAGGGAAAACCGGTTTCCACTTTTCCGGATCATGCTCTAGTGTGGCGATTCGGAAGTCCGAATCATTGCCGTCGCTTGTCCCGATTTTTTCCCGATCCTGCTTTAGTTTTTGCGGCCAACCGGCTCTTTTTGCGCCCGAATTGGCCGCCACAGCTATCGACCAGCTCCATTGAACTAAAGGCGGCGCTCCGATATACGGGCACTCGGCTCCGGGCGGTGGATAGGGCATTTCCGGGGCGCTGCGGTCGCCCTCCCACGGGCTCTGGATTTATCCTTAATATATCAAAGGCTTAGTGATGTCTTCTACATTCGATCAGGTGGCAACGATTATCGCTGAAACCTGCGACATACCGCGCGACACGATCACGCCGGAAAGCCACGCGATCGACGATCTGGGGATCGACAGCCTCGATTTCCTCGATATCGCGTTTGCGATCGACAAAGCGTTCGGAATCAAGTTGCCGCTGGAAAAATGGACTCAGGAAGTCAACGACGGCAAGGCGACCACCGAACAATACTTCGTCCTGAAGAACCTCAGCGCTCGCATCGACGAATTGGTCGCGGCAAAGGGCGCGTAATCGCCCGCCATGCGTCTTGAATATTTCCAGCTGATTGACCGGATCGACGACCTTGATGTCGGCGAGCGCACCATTACGGTCGCGGCAGAGGTTCCCACGCACAACACAATTTTTGAAGGACATTTTCCCGGCTATCCGCTGATGCCCGGCGTGCTGTTGATCGAAGCGATGGCGCAGACCTCGGGCTGGCTGTTGATCGCGCTGCTGAAATTCGAACGCATGCCCTTCCTCGCCGCAGTCAAGGAGGCCAAGATGCGCGGTTTCGTCGCCCCCGGCGAACTCTTGAACATCGACGCCAGCGTCGTTCACGAGGGTTCGGGCTTTGCGGTCACCTCTGCAACGGTACGGGTCGGCGGGGAATTGCGGTGCAATGCGACGCTGACGTTCCGGCACGTTCCGTTCCCAAACGTGGATTTGCGCGGACATATGGAAGCCATGGCCGAGCGCATCGGCTTTCCGCGGCAGGCCATTCCCCATGACTGAGACGAAATCCTCAAATGCGGGATCGACGGAGGTCTGGATCACCGGTATCGGCCTGGCCACTTCGCTCGGTGAAGGCCTGGACGCGCACTGGGAAGCCCTCAATCAGCGCCGGATCAACGTCGATGAAAAAAACTTCGCGCCCTACATCGTGCATCCCTGGATGCCGGTAAATCTCGACGCGCAGATCCCCAAAAAGGGCGATCAGCGCCAGATGGAAGCCTGGCAGCGGATCGGTACCTATGCGGCGGGGCTCGCGCTGGATTCGGCGGGCGTCAAGGGCAACGCGGAAATCCTGGCGCGGATGGACATGGTGGTCGCCGCGGGCGGCGGCGAGCGCGATCTGGCCGTAGATTCCAATATCTTGAATCTGGAAGCCAAGGGCAACTCGGCCCCGGGTTTCCTCAACGAGCGACTGATGAACGATCTGCGTCCGACACTCTTCCTGGCGCAGCTTTCGAACCTTTTGGCCGGCAATATCGCCATCGTGCACGGCGTGACCGGATCGTCCCGCACGTTCATGGGCGAGGAAGCCGCCGGTGTCGACGCCGCGCGGATTGCCCTTGCCCGCATCGCCGCGGGTCAAAGCGATATCGCCCTGATCGGCGGCTCGCAGAACGGCGAGCGCAAGGATCTGCTCGTGCTCTACGAATTCGGCGGGTTCAATCTAAAGGACAAGTTCGCCCCGGTGTGGGCGCGCAGCCACAACAGCGGCTTTGCGCTCGGTTCCGGCGGCGCGTTTCTGGTCATCGAGTCCAAGGCGCATGCCCAGGCGCGCGGTGCAAAGCCCTTCGCGCGCCTGACCAATGTCGTGGCCGACCTGGCCCGCCGCAACCGCGCCGGCGAGATTACCTCGACGCTGGAGAAACTGTGGTCGAAGCTCGGCAAGCTTGAGGGTAAGGGCGCAATCATCACCGGCGCGACCGGCGCCGAACCGGCCACTTCCGAGGAGCGCGCCTTCCTTGATCGTCATCCGGATTTCGCGGTGCGAGCCACCGGGACGATGTTCGGCCATACCATGGAGACGCAATTTCCCCTGGGGCTGGCGCTGGCGGCGCTTTCTCTTTCCCGCGGCGCAATGTTTCCACCGAACGATCCCAGCGGGCTGGAGGTTGAAATGTCGACGCCGCCGTCACAAATTGTAGTCGTCGGGACAGGTCATTGGCGTGGCGAGGGCATGGCGTTGGTCGAAGCGATCAAGTAAATGCCGCTCAACTGACGGGGAAAACATGACAACTACGCGCGATAAGTTCGGAAGGCCGATCGTCGTCGTGACCGGGATGGGTGTTGTGACCTCACTGGGGTCTGGCAAGGCCGACAACTGGAAAAGGCTCACGGCAGGAGAATCCGGCATCCGCACCATAACGCGTTTTCCTACCGATGGATTGAAGACGACAATGGCTGGAACGGTCGATTTCATTCCGGTCGAGCCGTTTTCGTCCACCGACCTCTCCGAGCGGCTCGGCGAGCTTGTCGCCGAGGAAGCAATCGCTCAGGCCGGCATCGGGACCAAGGCTGATTTTCCAGGTCCGCTGTTTCTTGCAGTTGCCCCCGTCGAAATGGAATGGCCGCAGCGCCAGGAACTCGGGCGCGCGATCGGATCTGGCACCGAAGTCAACTACGACGCCATGCTGCGGGTCAGCGGCGGTGGACGATTTACGCAATATCACCGCCGATTCCTGTTCTGCTCGGTGGCCAGTCATCTTGCCGAGACGTTTGGCACCACAGGCTCGCCGATTTCCTTGTCCACGGCTTGCGCCTCCGGCGCCAGCGCCATCCAGCTTGGCGTCGAGGCCATTCGACGTGGAGAATCCGACGCTGCTCTTTGCGTCGCAACAGATGGGTCGGTCAATCCGGAAGCATTGGTGCGGTTCTCCCTGCTTTCGGCTCTGTCGACCCATAACGATCCGCCGCAGGCAGCGGCCCGCCCGTTTTCAAAGAACCGCGACGGGTTCGTCATGGCCGAGGGCGCCGGAGCCCTGGTCCTGGAAAGCCTGGAAGCTGCCACCGCACGCGGCGCGACCATCCTCGGCATCGTCGCCGGCTGCGGCGAGCTCGCGGATTCCTTCCACCGCACCCGCTCGAGCCCCGACGGCAAGCCGATCATCGGATGCGTCCGCAATGCGCTGGCCGATGCCGGCATGGTCTCCGAGCAGATCGACTACATCAACGCGCACGGCACCGGAACGCCAGAGAACGACAAGATGGAGTATCTCGGAATCTCCACCGTTTTCGGCGAGCGCGCCAAGCAAATCCCGGTGTCGTCGAACAAATCGATGGTCGGCCACACCCTCTCGGCCGCGGGTGCCGTGGAAGCCGTTTTCTCGCTGCTCACGCTTGAGCATCAGCGGATTCCGCCGACCATCAATTACGACGTTCCTGATCCGGCAATCCCGTTCGACGTTGTTCCCAACAAGGCCCGCGATGCCCGCGTGACCGCCGTGATGTCGAATTCCTTCGGCTTCGGCGGCCAGAATGCCACGTTGATCCTGACCCGCGAACCGGTTTAGTCCGGCATAATTCCGTCCAGCGCGCAAGCGCGCCTGCGGCGTGGCGTTCCCCGGCGATGTGAAGCATCAGCCGGGAGCCTCGAGATTTTCGGGGGCTTGGATCATGATGCGATTAAGTGGAATCACATCACATCCCTTTGTTTGAGCATGATCTCCCAAACGCGTTTCGCGTTTGTCGCGAGGGAAAACCGGTTTCCACTTTTCCGGATCATGCTCTATTCTTACTGCGTCATAAGACCCTCATGGTGAGGAGGCGCCCTTGCGCCGTCTCGAACCATGAAGGCCACGTTGCCTGTTTCCGGGCCTCGTCCTTCGAGACGCTTGCTCGCGCAAGCTCCTCAGGATGAGGGGATAAGTCGGTTGTGACGCAGTAGGACTAAAGTGCTTCCGGACCCCCGGAATGGCGCGCTCTAACGTCCCGTCTTCACCCTGGTCCATAACCGATTGATGATACGCTGCGTCGCGGGGTCCCGTGCCGTGATCACGAACAGTTTGGCGAGCGTTGCATCGTCGGGATAGATGTTCCTGTCGTTGAGGATTTTCGGGTCGATGAATTTCTGGCTCGCCAGATTGCCGTTGGCGTAGGACAGAAAATTGGAATTTTTGGCAGCTACCTCGGGCCGGTAGAGATAATTGATCAATTCATAAGCCTCATTCACGTTTTTGGCGTCGGCGGGAATCGCGAGATTGTCGAAGAACATCTGCGCGCCTTGCTTCGGAATGACGTAACCGATCTCGATGCCGTTCCTTGCTTCGGCCGCGCGGCTGCGCGCCTGCATGATGTCGCCGGACCAGCCGACCACCAGGCAGATTTCCCCGGTGGCGAGCGCGCTCAGATATTCGGAGGAATGGAATTTGCGGACATAGGGACGTATCTTGCCGATGAGATCGGCAGCCTGCTCCAGATCACCCTGTTTGGTCGAATTCGGATCGAGCCCCAGGTAGCTCAGGGCGGCCGGGAAAATATCGTCGGCGGAATCCAGCATGTGTACGCCGCAATCCCTGAATTTGGCCAGATTCTCCGGCTTGAACACGACATCCCAGCTGTCGATCGCCGCATCGGAGCCGAGAATTTTCTGCGCTGCCTTCACGTTGAAGCCGATACCCGTCGTGCCCCACATGTAGTTGGCGGCATATTGGTTGCCGGGATCGTAGACGGCGAGCCGCTCCGTCACGACGGGCCAGGCGTTGGCGAGGTTCGGCAATTTCGACCGATCGAGCTTCTGGAACACGTTCGCCTTGATCTGGCGCTGCAGGAAATAGGCGGTCGGCACGACAACGTCGTAACCCGATTTTCCCGCGAGCAACCGTGTCTCCAGCGTCTCATTGGCGTCGAAAGTGTCGTAGACAACCTTGATGCCGGTTTCCCGGGTGAAGTCCTCCAGCACCCCGGGCGCGATGTAGTTTGACCAATTGTAGAAATTGACCTTGCGCTCGTCCGCCCTCGTTGACGGCGACAACAGCGCGATCAGACCAGCGACTACGATAACAACGCTGCAACGAGCGCGGGCCGGCACGCGCGACATGGTCTTGACCTTCTTATCGGCGATGCACCGCATCCGACAGGCGCTCCAGCGCCGCGTCGAGGGTCGCATCCTTCTTGGCGAAACAGAAGCGCACCACGGTCGTGACGGGATCCTTTTCATAAAAGGCCGACACCGGGATGGCCGCGACCTTGTAGTCGGTCACGATGCGTCTGCAGAAGGCCTCGTCGGTTTCATTCAGGCCGAGCGGCGAGAGGTCGACGGTGAGGAAATAGGTGCCTTGGGAGGGAAGAACCGGAAAGCCGATGTTTTCCAATCCCTTTGTCAGACGATCACGGCTGCGCGCCAGATCCTTGCGCATCTGGAAAAAATACTCCGACGGCTTGCCAAGACCGTGGGCGACCGCGGCCTGAAGGTTCGGCGCGGTCGTAAAAGTCAGGAACTGATGCACCTTGGCGGCGACCCGCAACAATGGCGGCGCGGCGCACACAAAGCCGATCTTCCAGCCCGTCAGCGCGAATATCTTGCCCGCGGAACCAACCTTGATGGTGCGCTCGCGCATTCCGGGAATGGTTATGAGCGGAATATGTTCGCGGCCATCGAAAATGACATGCTCCCAGACCTCATCGCAGATCGCGATCGTATCGAACTCCTGGCAGAATCTTGCCAGCAATTGCAGGTCCTCGCGGGGATAGACCACAGCGGCGGGATTGAGCGGGTTGTTGAAGAGAACGGCTTTGGTCTTGCGGTTGAAGACACCGCGCAGCGCCTCTTCGGTCAACCGCCAGTGCGGCGGTTCGAGTCGCACCAGGCGCGGAATGCCGCGGGCCTGACGAATGATGGGAAGGTAGGAATCGTAGACCGGCTGGAAGACGACCACCTCGTCTCCCGGCTCGACCACGGCAAGGATGGCCGATGTCAGCGCCTCGGTGCCGCCCGACGTCACCATGACCTCGGTCATCGGATCGAGGGCGATGCCATGCCAGCGCTGGTAATGCGCCGAAATCGCCTGCCGCAATTCCGGGATGCCCATCATCGACGGATATTGATTGTAGCCATTCACCACCGCGTCGGCTGCGGCTCGGCGGATGTCTTCAGGCCCGGGATCGTCGGGAAATCCCTGGCCAAGGTTGATCGCGTTGTTGTCGCGGGCAAGCTGCGACATCGCCTCGAAAATCGTGACGGGTAGATCCGCAAAAACCTTGTTCATGGAAGTCATCAGACGATCAGCCGTCGGATTTTGTCGGCAAACCCGCAGCCTTCCAGGCGAGCATCCCACCCGCCAGATGCTTGTCATGGGCAAGGCCGGCCGCCTGCGCCGCCAGCGACGCTGTCACCGATCGCTTGCCGGAACGGCATGCAAAAACCACCTGCC
Organism: uncultured Alphaproteobacteria bacterium; assembly: GCA_963721935.1. Taxonomy (GTDB): domain Bacteria; phylum Pseudomonadota; class Alphaproteobacteria; order Rhizobiales; family Xanthobacteraceae; genus Bradyrhizobium. The sequence continues at coordinate 4,146 of CAVRMY010000025.1, read as the reverse complement.
TGCCTTTGGGGTCGGGAATCGAGGCCGGATCGAAACTCGACAGCGGCACCACGACAGCGCCGGGATAGGCATCGACGGCCACCTCGTTGGGTTCGCGAACGTCGACCAGAAGATAGCGTCCCTCCGCCATCCCCTTCGAAACTTCTTCAGGCGTCAAATCGTGAACCCGATGCCCCTGATCCGCCACTCGCACCCTCCTGCGCACCCGAAAACCAGACCCGGAAAACCGCGTGCAAACCGGCACTGACTTGGGGTATTTGAGCGTCGCCCCTGGCGCGCCGAAAATCAAGCACCATGCCGCTCGGCAATACCGCAGCTCAAACGGTCACTTGTGTTCCCACCTCGACTACGCGCCCGCTCGGAATCTGGAAATAGTCGGTTGCGTCATTTGCGGTGCGGCTCAGCGCGATGAAGAGGTGATCCTGCCAGCGCGGCATTCCGGAATGCGCTGCCGGCTTCAGCGCGCGGCGGGACAGGAAGAACGACGTCGCCATGATATCGAATTGCCAGCCGAGTTTTCGCGCAATCGCAAGAGCTTTGGGTACGTTCGGCAATTCCATGAATCCGAACCGCAGCGTTACTTTCGTGAAGGTATGGCCAACCTGCTCCAGCCTCACCCGCTCGGACGGATCGACGCGCGGCGTGGCCGCGGTTTCGATCGTAAGAATGACGTTCTTCTCATGCAGCACCTTGTAGTGCTTCAGGCTGTGCATCAGCGCGGTCGGCGCGCTGACGGGATCGCTGGTAAGGAAAACAGCAGTTCCGGAGACGCGCTGGGGCGGTCGCTTCTCCAGCATCGTCACCAGATCGGCCAACGGGAATTCCAGCTTGCGCGATTTTTCGAACAACAGCTTGCTGCCGCGGCGCCATGTATACATCAAAAGCATTACCACGGATCCGAGCGCAAGCGGCACCCAGCCGCCCTCCAGAACCTTCAGAAGATTTGCGGCAAGGAACGTCAAATCGAGAAACAGAAATGGCGCAATCAGCATGGCGGCCGCGAACGGCGACCATTTCCATACGCGCCAGATCACGACGAACCCCATCATGCCCGTGACCACCATGGTGCCGGTCACCGAGATACCATAGGCCGACGCCAGCGCGCTGGACGAGCGGAACATCAGCACCAGCAGCGTGACGGCGATCAGCAGCAACAGGTTGATGCGCGGGATATAGATCTGGCCGGAATGAGCTTCCGAGGTGTGACGGATTTCAAATCTTGGCAGCAGGCCGAGCTGTATGGCCTGCCGCGTCAGGGAATAAGCGCCGGTGATCACCGCCTGGCTCGCGATCACGGTCGCAACCGTGGCAAGTGCTACCATCGGCATCAACGCCCAGTCCGGAAACATCAGGAAGAAGGGATTTTCGATCGCCCGGGGATCGGCGATGACCATGGCGCCCTGCCCCAGATAGTTCAGCGCCAGCGACGGCAATACGATGAAGAGCCACGCGGTCTGTATCGGCCGCTTGCCGAAATGGCCGAGGTCGGCATAAAGCGCCTCGGCACCGGTGACCGCGAGAAACACGGCGCCGAGCGTGACAAAGCCGATAATGCCATGATGGAGCATGAACCCGACGGCCAGCACCGGATTGAAGGCCAACAGGATTTCGGGATTTTGCATGACCGGGACAATTGCACCGATCGCTATGACGGCGAACCAGATGCACATCACGGGGCCGAAGAAGGCGGCAACGCGGGCGGTGCCGCGCGACTGGGCCGCAAACAGCGCCAGCAGGATGAGGACCGTAATCGGCACCACATACGGCTCGAACGCAGCCGTAACGAGCTTGATGCCTTCGATCGCCGACAGCACCGACAACGCCGGCGTGATCACAGCATCGCCATAGAACAGGGCGCCGCTCACGATGCCAAGCAGGACAATGGCGCCGGCGTATTTGCTGACCGCGCGCTGCGCCAACGCCATCAGCGCCAGGGTTCCGCCTTCGCCGTGGTTATCGGCGCGCAGCAGGATCAACACGTATTTCAGCGTGACGACGATGACGAGCGCCCACAGGATCAGCGAAACAACCCCAAGCACCGCCTGCGGATCGACGGTTCCCGACGGCCCGCTGGCCGCCACAACCGCCTCCCGAAGCGCGTAAAGAGGGCTGGTGCCGATGTCGCCGTAGACGACGCCAATACTGCCGATCAGCAGGGCCTTGAAACTCGCTGTGGAATGAGCCTCGCCATGCCCGTTGGCCGCCGTCGTTTCCGCGGCGGGAGCTACAACATCACTGGTCATGGGAATGGGAGCCTCAACGTGCTTCACTGCACAATCGCAAAGCGACGCGGCTTATAAACCTGCGCTTGAAGAATAGCCTAGCCTGATTTTGAGCCCATGCCATGCAAAATCTGCTGTTGCAAGCCCGAGCGCACGACGGCCCGAAATAGGTAACATGGTAAAGAAGACTCTAAGGCTTCAATCCCGGCGGCAGCGGGGGATTTTCACGCATCAATGTGATGGTCACACGACGGTTCGCTGACAGCGAGGGATCGTCGGGAAACAGCGGCTGCGTATCGGCCTTGCCGGAGACAGCGAAGATGTGGGCTGGGGGAAGTCCCTCGCGCTCGAGAATTTGGCGCACTTGATTGGCCCGGTCCGCCGAAAGATCGAAGGCTCCGTAATCGCTCCTGGTCGGCACGAAGCCGGCCGCGGTATGACCGACGATCGCAATCCGCAGCGGCGTTGCCTTGAGCGGAGCCGCAAGCTTCTGAACCAGCCGCCGCGTCCGGTCATAGGGAACCTTGGACCCGTCGGGGAACATCGAGCGGCCATCCTGATCCACGATCTCCAGATTGAGACCCTCCTTGGTCTCCTCGAACATGATGTGCTTGGAGATTTCGGTCAGTTCAGGCATGTCCTGCAACGCCTGCCGCAGCGAGGCCGAGGCCAGGGCAAATTCGCGATCGATTTTCACCCGCGCGCCGGTGGTTTGGCTTCGCTCCTGCTCGTCCGGAGTGGGCGTATTGGAGGATTCCTCGGGCGAAATATGCGCGACATTTTTCAGCTTCGGTCTCGTGGGCAACCCGTCGGATTCGATGATGCCGGAATAGCGCACCTCGGTCTGCACGCCGAAAGCCTCGCGCATTGACCCGGCGACGATCTTGAGCTTGTTGTTGTCCATGGTGGAGAACGCCACGAGCATCACAAAGAAGCTCATCATCAAACCCATGAGGTCGGCAAAGGTCACGAACCAGCCGTGCCCTCCGCCGTGTGCGTCGCCACGTTTTTTCTTGGCCATTGTCGATTTTCCGCGCCCGGATCGGCGGGCCTATGCCGGAACCGGTTCGCCCTCTTCGTGGCGGTGTTTCTCCGGCAAATAGGCCAGCAGCATTTCACGCACCAGCGCCGGACTCTTGGAATCCCGGATCATCAGGATGCCGTCGATGATCAGCGTGCGATTGGTCTCCTCGTCGAGCAGCTTGCCATGCAGCTTGTCGGCGATCGGCAGACAGAACAGGTTTGCGACCAGCGCGCCGTAGAGGGTGGCAAGCAGCGCTGTCGCCATGAACGGACCGAGCTTCGACGGATCTGTCATGTTTGCAAACATCTGCACCATGCCGATCAACGTACCGATCATTCCGAACGCCGGCGCGCAGTCGCCGATCGCGCGGTAGATCTTGCTGCCCTCGTCCAGATGCATCAGGAAATTGTCGCGATCACGCTCGAGATTGTCGCGGATGAATTCAAGATCATAGCCGTCGGCGACATAGCGAATTCCCTTGGCAAGGAACGGTTCGTCGGTCTCGACTTTTTCCAGGCCGACCGGTCCCTGCTTGCGCGCGATTTCGGCGATGCGGGCGAGCTCGTCGACGAGGTCGCGCGCCGACAGCCGGCTCATCGTGAAGGCGAACTTCGCTCCCAGCGGCAGACCGTGCAGCATCACACCGAGCGGAAACCGGATCATGGTGGCGGCGATCGAACCGCCGAAGATGATGATGATCGCGTGTTCGGAGACGAACAAATGCAGGTCGCCTCCCAGGAGCATCATTGTCGGGTCCACCATGATGCCGGCGATGAGCCCAGCGCCCGTCATGATATCCATGGAGAACTCCCAAATGCGTACGCAAACTACACCCGTCCTGGACGGTCGCGCGACCCACCCCGAGCCGCGCTGCTCAAACCCTACGTCCGTCGCCATTAA
>CAVRMY010000024.1:0-104557 GCA_963721935.1 uncultured Alphaproteobacteria bacterium | reverse complement strand
GGTTCGACCCAGAATTCGGCCCTGATCTGAAAATCACTGTAGCTGTTCTTCGAACAAGGAAGCCGTTGCCCTTGTCGGCGACGATTACGCCGTCCTCGACCCGCCAGTTGGCATCGCCGATCTTGTTGAAGTTATCGAGGCTCTTGCCGTCGAAAAGCGTGACCCATCCGTTCTCACTGGAGGCCTGCGGCGCGTACGAGAGCGCAGCGAAACCAGCGAGAAGAAAGACGATAGCGGACCGGCGATTCATGAAGATTCCTCCCAATTTTTCTTGGTTGCGAGCCTTCCTGACAGATCGGGAAGCCCGCCCCGTTTTACAGCACCGGCCGATGTTAGCAGCCAACGCGTGCAGAGCAAAGCTAGCCAAAACCCCGCCATGGCACCAGACGTTCCGAGCCGGGTCAACAGGATTTGAGCATACGCCGCGGCCCGCCTCGATCGAGCGCGGGAGCCCGAAGCGAGGCGACGCTTGCCTGCACCAATTGCTCGATGGCACCGGCTGCATCGCCGCCATCGGCTTCGCCTCGCGACAGGCGCGAGACGCGTTCAGGCGTGACCAGCGTATAGTAAAGCGCTCCCAACAGAAAATGGCTGCGCCAGACGATTTCGGTGCGCGGTACCTGCGGCAGACTTTCACAGATCGCATCGATGAAAGCGTGACTTGTGTCGTCGAAGGTCTGCGCGATGATCCGCCCCACAACCTCGTTTCCTTCCGCCGACATCACTGCTCGCAGCCTGGTAAAGCGCGCCCCGCCACCTGCAAGGTCGCCGCCCGAAAAAAAGGCCGGCAGGACATAGGCACGCACGATCGCTTCCAGGCGGTCCTGGAGGTCCCGCACGCTTCTGGCCGCCGCCAGCAACTCCGAACGCCTGCGGTTCATCGGCCCGCAATGACGGCGATAAATTTCGAGAAGCAGGCCGTCCTTGGTTTTGAAATGATACGTAACGCTGCCGGGATTTGCGCCCGCCGCCCGCGCGATGTCACGGATCGACACCGCATTGAAACCGTTGGTCGAAAACAGCTCCTCTGCCGCGCACAGGATCGCCTCGCGCATGTTCGGCTTGCGCGCGGCAGCCTCTTTGCCGTCGGGTTGGCGGGCCATTCTCTTGTACAGATGTACAAATCACTCGGTCAAGTCAACGAGTTTCTCGACGAGGTTCGGGCGTCGGCGGCTTTGCAATAGCGCATGCCCCCTGCCCCTGTTGAGGAGCGGAAAAGATCTCGCGTGGCCGACTACTTCTGGATGTGCCACGAGGCATCCCAGTCTTCCGAGGGCGGATTTGCCTTCAAACCATCAAGGCGGCGGTTCAACGTCATTGACGGCCCATCGCCGGGCATCACCTCGACGGCGGCTTCAAGCGCGCCAAGCGCATCATCCCACCGCCGCTCGCGGTAGGCCGCAAGCGCCTCCTGGTACCGTGCGCGCAAGGATGATTGCTCCGGCGTGAGTTCGCCCTTGCGTCCCATGATTTCATAGACGACCTCCGAACGGGTCTGGCCTTCCACCACGATCCGATCGATCTCGCGAACTTCGAGCGAGGCGCCTGCCGCGGCAATGGTGGTTTCCGAGGCGAGGTTGCGGGTGCCATACCCTTTGTTCGCGCCCTCCAGGCGGGACGCCAGATTCACGACATCGCCCATCACGGTATAACTCATCATCACATCCGACCCGATGCTGCCCACGAGCGCCTCGCCGGTGGCAATTCCGATCCTCAAATCGCACGTTTCCATCGGAGTGCCGCGAACCCCAAGCAGATCGGGGATTTCCTTGCGCAGGGCCGCGATACGTTCGATCATCTCGAGCGCCGCAAGGCAGGCAAACCGGGCATGATCCGCCGCGTCGACGAAAGGAGGTCCCCAATAGGCCATGATGCCGTCACCGATGTATTTGTCGATGATTCCACGGTGGGACCGGATCGGTTCCGACATCACGGAAAGATAGCGATTTATCACCTTGACCAGGCCCTGCGGCGTCAATCCCTCGCTCAGGCCGGTGAACCCCTTCAGATCGCAGAACAGGACCGTCATCACCCGGCGCTGGCCTTCGGCGGCGGTCAGGGCCGGTCGATCGATCAGCCCTTCAACCACGCGAGGATCGATATATTTGCCGAAGGTTTCCCGGATGCGCTGGTTGTCGCGCAATTGCACGACCATCCGGTTGAAGGCGTCAGCCAGTTGCCCGATTTCGTCGGCCGTCGTCACGTCGATCGATTGATCGAGGCGACCTGCCTCGACCGCGCGCGTCCCTTCGAGCAATTGCCTGACAGAACGAATGATGCCGCCGCTGACAAGGTTGGCGAAAATCAAGCCGACGATCGCGGCAAGCAGTGTCACGATCGCCGAGAACGCGACTGCCTGGATTTGCTCCGACCTGATCGTCCGCACTGCGCCGGCGCTCACCCTGAGCATTTCGACCCGCAAGGCGTCGATTTTTACGTCCAGTTCATCCCGAAGAGCGTCCGCCCGAGCAAGACCGCGCCTTACCGCGACAAAATCCCGCGCATCCAGGTTCGCAATCAGTTCCTTCGATTCCTGTGTCAGATGGTGTCGGCTGTCGTTCATCAAGCTATCGAGGTGACCATCTATTCGCGCTAGCGCCGCATTGTCCGATGGCGTGCTCGTATCGTCGATGATCGCGTTGATCAGCTTGCGCACCGCCTCCGTTTCGGAATCGATTTCGGCGTCCTTGGCATCATAAAGCTCCTTGCGGGTTTTATAGACCGCCTCATCAGGTGGCTCCTCCATTTTCGCAATCACCATGCGACGCAGCGCCAGGGCCCTCTCGAGCGAGAGCACGGTGATGCGTGTCAGATGCGCGTTGGCGGGAATATACCGGTCCGTGAGTTCATCGAGCAGATGGCCTACCCGTCCAACCATCAGCATCGACAAGACCGACGTTGCCACCATGAGGATGACCAACCCCACCGCGATGGCTACGATCCGCCTGCGGATCGACTGCCTGATAATCGACCGGGAGGCCCTCTTCAGGCCTTGAAGCGTGAGCGTATTGGGAATTGCCTCTACCTCTCCTCCGCTGTCCCGCCGACTTCGGCCGTCTTCCTGACCTACTCCGGGCCGCCCCGCGCATCAAGCAGTGCCAGGCCGTCCCATCGTCCCGGGCCGCAGCGATGACCGCGGAAGCGGTTGGAACTTCCTTATCGAGAAGGTAAACCAAATCTTACCGTCATGCCCCGTTTCGCCGTCCGCGGCGGGCCGGGAATTGGCTTTTGCCGCAGAATTCATCACCTGGGCGCGCCCCTGCTCTTCAGTTGAGCGGGCGTCAGCCCAGGTAGCGGCGATTGCAGAACCTGGCTTAACCATTTGTGCAACGACTGACGGCATAGTGTGCTCTACAGCACAATCGATGACATGCCGGGTTCAACCACTGTGAATTCCTTCGGACGCGTAATTTCAGTGCGCGGCTCTCTCGCCCGGGTGGGTTTGATGGCGACGAGCATGGGCCTGTCCGAGATTCGGGCGACCGTCGGCCGCTTCGTCAGCATCCGCTGCGCGAACTCCACGATCGTCGCCATGATAACCGAGGTTTCGTGCGAGAATCTTCCGACCTCTGACAATTACATCGCCAGCGCCTCTGTCGACCTGCTGGGTGAAATCTTCGGCGGCCCCGAACGCCAGAAATTCCAGCGCGGTGTCACTCACTATCCGACCATCGGAGACGCCGTCGACCTGATCAGCAATCAGGAGCTGCGCACCGTCTATGCGCCCAGCGGATCGGACCAGATCAATATCGGAACGCTGCAACAGGATCCCTCGGTCATTGCCTATGTCGATATCGAAGAAATGCTCTCCAAGCATTTCGCCGTCCTTGGGTCGACAGGCGTCGGTAAATCGACCGGCGTTTCGCTGCTCCTGAACGAGATTCTCAAATCGCGGCCGAACTTGCGGATTTTCCTGCTCGACGTTCACAACGAATATGGCCGTTGCTTCGGCGAACGCGCACTGGTCCTCAACCCGCGCAACCTGAAGCTTCCGTTCTGGTTGTTCAACTTCGAAGAGATCGTCGATGTCCTGTTCGCCGGCCGGCCCGGCGTGCCCGAGGAGCTCGACATTCTCGCCGAAGTCATCCCGGCGGCGAAGGGGATCTATACCCAGTACCAGAACGCCGATCGCGTCGGTCTAAAGCGCGTCGATCCCAAGTCGATCGGCTATACCGTCGACACCCCGGTGCCTTATCGGCTCGTCGACCTGATTTCGCTGATCGACGAGCGTATGGGCAAACTCGAAAATCGCTCCTCGCGCATCATCTATCACAAGCTGATTTCGCGCATCGAGACCGTGCGCAACGATCCGCGTTACGCCTTCATGTTCGATAACGCCAATGTCGGCGGCGACACCATGGCCGAGGTCATCAGCCATTTGTTCCGGCTGCCCTCGAACGGCCGGCCGATGACGGTAATGCAACTCGCCGGCTTCCCCGCCGAAGTCATCGATTCCGTGGTCTCGGTATTGTGCCGCATGGCGTTCGATTTTGGCCTGTGGAGCGACGGCGTGTCGCCGCTGCTGTTCGTTTGCGAAGAGGCCCACCGCTATGCTGCGGCCGACCGCAACATCGGCTTCGGGCCGACACGCAAGGCCGTCTCGCGGATCGCCAAGGAAGGCCGCAAATACGGTGTCTATCTCGGCCTCGTCACGCAACGCCCTGCCGAACTGGACGCGACCATCATTTCCCAATGCAACACGCTGTTCACGATGCGCCTTGCCAACGAACGCGACCAGGCGCTGTTGCGATCGGCGGTTTCCGATGCTGCGGCGAACCTGCTTTCGTTCGTTCCCTCGCTTGGTACCCGCGAGGTGCTGGCCTTCGGCGAAGGGGTGGCGCTGCCGACCCGGCTGCGCTTCAAGGAAGTTCCAATTCATCAACTGCCGCGCAGCGAGGCCACGATCTCGACTGTCCCTTCGGCAACCACCGGCCACGACATGCATTTTGTCAGCGCCGTGCTGGAACGCTGGCGCGGAGCCACTTCAAACCGCGATGTTCCGAACGATCCGTCCTTCAATGACCGCTCGGCCACCCGGACGGCGACGGTGGAAGCGCCCATGTTGCAGCCCTCGCTCGGACTCGATCCCGACCGCTTTTCGTTGCTGAAAAAGCCCCTGCGCTGAATATTCCGATCCGCTGCCCCGCGGCTCGACGGGCCTTGCGCGAGCAATTCCGTGGACTATTGTCCCCACAGGTATCGCGCGAAATCTCCGAGCGGAAATCCTGCCATGAGTGTTGCCACAACGAAGCCGACCGCATCACGCTTCCCCGTTCCGCGAATCGAAAAATTACCCGAGGACATTCGCAGCCGCCTGTTTGCGGTTCAGGAAAAATCCGGGTTCATCCCGAACGTATTTCTGACGCTGGCCCACAGGCCGGATGAATTCCGCGCATTCTTTGCCTATCACGACGCCCTGATGGAGAGGGACGGCGGGCTCACCAAGGCTGAACGCGAGATGATCGTCGTGGCGACTTCGAGCGCCAATCAATGCCACTATTGCGTGATCGCGCACGGAGCCATCTTGAGAATTCGGGCCAAGAATCCGCAGATCGCCGACCAGATCGCGGTCAACTATCGCAAGGCGGATATCACGCCGCGCCAACGCGCCATGCTCGACTTTGCCATGAAGGTGAGCAGGGAAGCGCACCTGGTTTCGGAGGCGGATTTCGGCGAAATTGCCGCTCACGGCTTCAGTGACAGCGACATCTGGGACATCGCAGCGATCGCTGCGTTTTTCGCGTTGTCGAACCGAATGGCCAACGTGACGGCCATGCGCCCGAACGACGAGTTCTACCTGATGGGGCGCCTGCCAAAGTAATCCGGAGGTAGCACTTCGGAACCGCCCCGCTAGAGCGTTTTCGAGCGAAGTGGAAACCGGTTCGCGTGAAGAAAACGCGTCAAAACAAAAGAGTAGAGCCCGGTTTTGATTCAATCAAAACCGAAATGGCTTTAGTCCGTCGCCGGCCCGCACCAGCCCGGCAGATAGATCGCGGCCTTGTCCTTTGCCAGAGCGAGCGCACGTTCAAGGGCTTTGTCGAAATTCTGTTCGACACCCTTGCGAGACAATCGCCGGCGCAGGTAATCCGCCCAGAGAAATTCGCTGAAAGGCGTCGTGTCCTTTGCGAAACCGCCAACCCGCCGCAATTCACCGGCAAGGCTGCGGAACGGATCATCCTTGAGATCGACGACAGATTTCGGAATGTCGCGATAGTGCCGACGCTCACCCTTGGCGTCGTAAGGATAGACCCATTTGCGGTCGTCGAGCACGACCCAGAAAGCATCGCGGTCGACCATGGTGAGATCGGCGACAACGGTTACGAGAATATCCCGCACGCCCTCGTCGTGAAGGGCGCGCGCCAGGTGGTGATGGTCTATGACGTAAAAACGGTCGTCCGGGCCGTGCACAACCGGGATCATGTGATGGCCGAGGAGTTCGGCCTGCTTCTTTTTCGATTTATGGTCGCGCCAGCGCTTGCGCTTGTCTTTCACCTCACGCATTCCAACGGTCATCTGGGTCGGGCGGAGCGCGAGAATTGGAATCGGCTGAAGTGTCGGTTCACGTACGTTCGCCATGACTTGAAATCCCCTGTCGGATTGTCAAAACGGCCTCTGCAATTGCTGCGATTATGGCATGATGTTGCCGACGATCAATTGCCTGGACAGGGGCGCGATCGGCGAATTAGGCCGGTTTTTGCGTGCTCTCCCGCCCCGGGCTGAAAGAGCGCATGGCTGCTTTTGGAAAACGGTCCAGGACGGTCATGGGCCGATGCATCGAAAGAACCGGAAGAGATGTTCAAAGGTCTGAGCGAGCGGATGTCGAAGGCGCAAATCGTCCGTTTTGGCGATCGCGAGATCGTGGCCGAGGGTCTTCGCCTCAATTTCTGGGCCGACATCAGCCATCGCTGCATGACCGCCTCCTGGCCGGCCTTCATCGCCGGCGCGGCGCTGGTGTTTCTTGCCTTCAACGCGGTTTTTGCGGTGCTGTACTGGGTCGGCGATCAGCCCGTCTCGAACGTGGCTCGAAACGATTATCTCGACTATCTCTATTTCAGTATCGAGACGCTTTCGACCGCCGGCTATGGTGACATGCACCCGCAGACCCATTACGGCCATTTCATCGCAACCGCCGAGCTCTTTACGGGAATCTTCTCGATGTCGCTCATGACCGGGCTGGTCTTTGCCCGGTTTGCGCGGCCCAATGCCCGCCTCTTGTTCGCAGACAATCCGGTCATTTCAAACTATGAGGGCCAGCCGACCCTGATGGTCCGTTTTGCCAACGAACGTCACAACATCATCGCCAACGCCACCGCCAAGCTCTGGCTGCTGCGCAACGTCGTGAGCAAGGAAGGCCAGTCACAGCGAAGGTTCTATGAGCTGGCACTGGTGCGCAACGAGCACCCGGCGCTGGCGCTGAGCTGGACGCTCTATCATGTCCTTGACGAGCAAAGTCCGCTCTATGGGCTTGGCGCCGACGACTTCGCCGCAATCAGCGTGTCACTTGTGGTTGTGGTCACCGGATATGACGTTGTTGCGGCGCAAACCGTGCATGCCCGAAGGTCTTACGATCATACCGACATCCGCTTCGGCCAGCGCTATGCCGATATTCTCGATGCTTTGGAAGATGGCCGGCTCAGAATTGACTACAGCAAGTTCCATGAGACTTTGGACGGATAGCGGCTTTGCCATCTCAACATTTTCTGGGAGATGCAATTCGAGCGTGCTAGTGTTCCGCTTCAGGAATCCGCATCATTGCTGCCACTTGTCTGTCATGCGGACTTTCCGAATCAAGGCCGCACTAACATCGATAATTTGCTGTCCTTTCGATCCGGAGTTCGTAAATGAGGTCGCCACACCGTGATGCGAATTCGGAATCGTGACACCAGATAAAATCAGAGCTTCCCGGAGCTGGCAGCCGTGAAAACCCAGCGGCCCATCATTTCGGTCCCTTCGGACGACGAGCACCGCGTGCTCCCGTTCCGGCCGCGCAGCCAGGTTCCGGTGACGGCGGTGCGCCGAAATCCGAACGAGATGATACGCAAGCTCGACGTCGCCAAAGATCTGTCCCGCTATGAGCGCAATCCGGAAGAGCCGGACGACTTTCGGCACCGCATGCTGGCAAACGTCGCCGCCTTCGCATTTACCATGGCCCTGCTCGCGATCGGAATTTGGCTCGCCATGAGCATCGCTCACTTGCGAAGAACCCAGGACTGCGTCCTGATGGGGCGGCACGACTGCGTTCAGATTACCCCCGGGCAGACCTAGATCATCATGCGATTAAATGGAATCGCATCATGATCTCATCCCTTTGTTTGAGCATGATCTCCGCGCAAACGCGTTTCGCGTTTGTCGCGAGGGAAAACCGGTTTCCACTTTTCCGGATCATGCTCTAGTGTGGCGATTTGGAAGTCCGAATCATTGCCGTCGCTTGTCCCGATTTTTTCCCGATCCTGCTTTAGTTTTTGCGGCCAACCGGCTCTTTTTGCGCCCGAATTGGCCGTCACAGCTATCGACCAGCTCCATTGAACTAAAGGCGGCGCTCCGATATACGGGCACTCGGCTCCGGGCGGTGGATAGGGCATTTCCGGGGCGCTGCGGTCGCCCTCCCACGGGCTCTGGATTTATCCTTAATATATCAAAGGCTTAGTGATGTCTTCTACATTCGATCAGGTGGCAACGATTATCGCTGAAACCTGCGACATACCGCGCGACACGATCACGCCGGAAAGCCACGCGATCGACGATCTGGGGATCGACAGCCTCGATTTCCTCGATATCGCGTTTGCGATCGACAAAGCGTTCGGAATCAAGTTGCCGCTGGAAAAATGGACTCAGGAAGTCAACGACGGCAAGGCGACCACCGAACAATACTTCGTCCTGAAGAACCTCAGCGCTCGCATCGACGAATTGGTCGCGGCAAAGGGCGCGTAATCGCCCGCCATGCGTCTTGAATATTTCCAGCTGATTGACCGGATCGACGACCTTGATGTCGGCGAGCGCACCATTACGGTCGCGGCAGAGGTTCCCACGCACAACACAATTTTTGAAGGACATTTTCCCGGCTATCCGCTGATGCCCGGCGTGCTGTTGATCGAAGCGATGGCGCAGACCTCGGGCTGGCTGTTGATCGCGCTGCTGAAATTCGAACGCATGCCCTTCCTCGCCGCAGTCAAGGAGGCCAAGATGCGCGGTTTCGTCGCCCCCGGCGAACTCTTGAACATCGACGCCAGCGTCGTTCACGAGGGTTCGGGCTTTGCGGTCACCTCTGCAACGGTACGGGTCGGCGGGGAATTGCGGTGCAATGCGACGCTGACGTTCCGGCACGTTCCGTTCCCAAACGTGGATTTGCGCGGACATATGGAAGCCATGGCCGAGCGCATCGGCTTTCCGCGGCAGGCCATTCCCCATGACTGAGACGAAATCCTCAAATGCGGGATCGACGGAGGTCTGGATCACCGGTATCGGCCTGGCCACTTCGCTCGGTGAAGGCCTGGACGCGCACTGGGAAGCCCTCAATCAGCGCCGGATCAACGTCGATGAAAAAAACTTCGCGCCCTACATCGTGCATCCCTGGATGCCGGTGAATCTCGACGCGCAGATCCCCAAAAAGGGCGATCAGCGCCAGATGGAAGCCTGGCAGCGGATCGGTACCTATGCGGCGGGGCTCGCGCTGGATTTGGCGGGCGTCAAGGGCAACGCGGAAATCCTGGCGCGGATGGACATGGTGGTCGCCGCGGGCGGCGGCGAGCGCGATCTGGCCGTAGATTCCAATATCTTGAATTTGGAAGCCAAGGGCAACTCGGCCCCGGGTTTCCTCAACGAGCGACTGATGAACGATCTGCGTCCGACACTCTTCCTGGCGCAGCTTTCGAACCTTTTGGCCGGCAATATCGCCATCGTGCACGGCGTGACCGGATCGTCCCGCACGTTCATGGGCGAGGAAGCCGCCGGTGTCGACGCCGCGCGGATTGCCCTTGCCCGCATCGCCGCGGGTCAAAGCGATATCGCCCTGATCGGCGGCTCGCAGAACGGCGAGCGCAAGGATCTGCTCGTGCTCTACGAATTCGGCGGGTTCAATCTAAAGGACAAGTTCGCCCCGGTGTGGGCGCGCAGCCACAACAGCGGCTTTGCGCTCGGTTCCGGCGGCGCGTTTCTGGTCATCGAGTCCAAGGCGCATGCCCAGGCGCGCGGTGCAAAGCCCTTCGCGCGCCTGACCAATGTCGTGGCCGACCTGGCCCGCCGCAACCGCGCCGGCGAGATTACCTCGACGCTGGAGAAACTGTGGTCGAAGCTCGGCAAGCTTGAGGGTAAGGGCGCAATCATCACCGGCGCGACCGGCGCCGAACCGGCCACTTCCGAGGAGCGCGCCTTCCTTGATCGTCATCCGGATTTCGCGGTGCGAGCCACCGGGACGATGTTCGGCCATACCATGGAGACGCAATTTCCCCTGGGGCTGGCGCTGGCGGCGCTTTCTCTTTCCCGCGGCGCGATGTTTCCACCGAACGATCCCAGCGGGCTGGAGGTTGAAATGTCGACGCCGCCGTCACAAATTGTAGTCGTCGGGACAGGTCATTGGCGTGGCGAGGGCATGGCGTTGGTCGAAGCGATCAAGTAAATGCCGCTCAACTGACGGGGAAAACATGACAACTACGCGCGATAAGTTCGGAAGGCCGATCGTCGTCGTGACCGGGATGGGTGTTGTGACCTCACTGGGGTCTGGCAAGGCCGACAACTGGAAAAGGCTCACGGCAGGAGAATCCGGCATCCGCACCATAACGCGTTTTCCTACCGATGGATTGAAGACGACAATGGCCGGAACGGTCGATTTCATTCCGGTCGAGCCGTTTTCGTCCACCGACCTCTCCGAGCGGCTCGGCGAGCTTGTCGCCGAGGAAGCAATCGCTCAGGCCGGCATCGGGACCAAGGCTGATTTTCCAGGTCCGCTGTTTCTTGCAGTTGCCCCCGTCGAAATGGAATGGCCGCAGCGCCAGGAACTCGGGCGCGCGATCGGATCTGGCACCGAAGTCAACTACGACGCCATGCTGCGGGTCAGCGGCGGTGGACGATTTACGCAATATCACCGCCGATTCCTGTTCTGCTCGGTGGCCAGTCATCTTGCCGAGACGTTTGGCACCACAGGCTCGCCGATTTCCTTGTCCACGGCTTGCGCCTCCGGCGCCAGCGCCATCCAGCTTGGCGTCGAGGCCATTCGACGTGGAGAAGCCGACGCTGCTCTTTGCGTCGCAACAGATGGGTCGGTCAATCCGGAAGCATTGGTGCGGTTCTCCCTGCTTTCGGCTCTGTCGACCCATAACGATCCGCCGCAGGCAGCGGCCCGCCCGTTTTCAAAGAACCGCGACGGGTTCGTCATGGCCGAGGGCGCCGGAGCCCTGGTCCTGGAAAGCCTGGAAGCTGCCACCGCACGCGGCGCGACCATCCTCGGCATCGTCGCCGGCTGCGGCGAGCTCGCGGATTCCTTCCACCGCACCCGCTCGAGCCCCGACGGCAAGCCGATCATCGGATGCGTCCGCAATGCGCTGGCCGATGCCGGCATGGTCTCCGAGCAGATCGACTACATCAACGCGCACGGCACCGGAACGCCAGAGAACGACAAGATGGAGTATCTCGGAATCTCCACCGTTTTCGGCGAGCGCGCCAAGCAAATCCCGGTGTCGTCGAACAAATCGATGGTCGGCCACACCCTCTCGGCCGCGGGTGCCGTGGAAGCCGTTTTCTCGCTGCTCACGCTTGAGCATCAGCGGATTCCGCCGACCATCAATTACGACGTTCCTGATCCGGCAATCCCGTTCGACGTTGTTCCCAACAAGGCCCGCGATGCCCGCGTGACCGCCGTGATGTCGAATTCCTTCGGCTTCGGCGGCCAGAATGCCACGTTGATCCTGACCCGCGAACCGGTTTAGTCCGGCATAATTCCGTCCAGCGCGCAAGCGCGCCTGCGGCGTGGCGTTCCCCGGCGATGTGAAGCATCAGCCGGGAGCCTCGAGATTTTCGGGGGCTTGGATCATGATGCGATTAAGTGGAATCACATCACATCCCTTTGTTTGAGCATGATCTCCCAAACGCGTTTCGCGTTTGTCGCGAGGGAAAACCGGTTTCCACTTTTCCGGATCATGCTCTATTCTTACTGCGTCATAAGACCCTCATGGTGAGGAGGCGCCCTTGCGCCGTCTCGAACCATGAAGGCCACGTTGCCTGTTTCCGGGCCTCGTCCTTCGAGACGCTTGCTCGCGCAAGCTCCTCAGGATGAGGGGATAAGTCGGTTGTGACGCAGTAGGACTAAAGTGCTTCCGGACCCCCGGAATGGCGCGCTCTAACGTCCTGTCTTCACCCTGGTCCATAACCGATTGATGATGCGTTGCGTCGCGGGGTCCCGTGCCGTGATCACGAACAGTTTGGCGAGCGTTGCATCGTCTGGATAGATGTTGCTGTCGTTGAGGATTTTCGGGTCGATGAATTTCTGGCTCGCCAGATTGCCGTTGGCGTAGGACAGAAAATTGGAATTTTTGGCAGCTACCTCGGGCCGGTAGAGATAATTGATCAATTCATAAGCCTCATTCACGTTTTTGGCGTCGGCGGGAATCGCGAGATTGTCGAAGAACATCTGCGCGCCTTGCTTCGGAATGACGTAACCGATCTCGATGCCGTTCCTTGCTTCGGCCGCGCGGCTGCGCGCCTGCATGATGTCGCCGGACCAGCCGACCACCAGGCAGATTTCCCCGGTGGCGAGCGCGCTCAGATATTCGGAGGAATGGAATTTGCGGACATAGGGACGTATCTTGCCGATGAGATCGGCAGCCTGCTCCAGATCACCCTGTTTGGTCGAATTCGGATCGAGCCCCAGGTAGCTCAGGGCGGCCGGGAAAATATCGTCGGCGGAATCCAGCATGTGAACGCCGCAATCCCTGAATTTGGCCAGATTCTCCGGCTTGAACACGATATCCCAGCTGTCGATCGCGGCATCGGAGCCGAGAATTTTCTGCGCTGCCTTCACGTTGAAGCCGATACCCGTCGTGCCCCACATGTAGTTGGCGGCATATTGGTTGCCGGGATCGTAGACGGCGAGCCGCTCCGTCACGACGGGCCAGGCGTTGGCGAGGTTCGGCAATTTCGACCGATCGAGCTTCTGGAACACGTTCGCCTTGATCTGGCGCTGCAGGAAATAGGCGGTCGGCACGACGACGTTGTAACCCGATTTTCCCGCGAGCAACCGCGTCTCCAGCGTCTCATTGGCGTCGAAAGTGTCGTAGACAACCTTGATGCCGGTTTCCCGGGTGAAGTCCTCCAGCACCCCGGGCGCGATGTAGTTTGACCAATTGTAGAAATTGACCTTGCGCTCGTCCGCCCTCGTTGACGGCGACAACAGCGCGATCAGACCAGCGACTACGATAACAACGCTGCAACGAGCGCGGGCCGGCACGCGCGACATGGTCTTGACCTTCTTATCGGCGATGCACCGCATCCGACAGGCGCTCCAGCGCCGCGTCGAGGGTCGCATCCTTCTTGGCGAAACAGAAGCGCACCACGGTCGTGACGGGATCCTTTTCATAAAAGGCCGACACCGGGATGGCCGCGACCTTGTAGTCGGTCACGATGCGTCTGCAGAAGGCCTCGTCGGTTTCATTCAGGCCGAGCGGCGAGAGGTCGACGGTGAGGAAATAGGTGCCTTGGGAGGGAAGAACCGGAAAGCCGATGTTTTCCAATCCCTTTGTCAGACGATCACGGCTGCGCGCCAGATCCTTGCGCATCTGGAAAAAATACTCCGACGGCTTGCCAAGACCGTGGGCGACCGCGGCCTGAAGGTTCGGCGCGGTCGTAAAAGTCAGGAACTGATGCACCTTGGCGGCGACCCGCAACAATGGCGGCGCGGCGCACACAAAGCCGATCTTCCAGCCCGTCAGCGCGAATATCTTGCCCGCGGAACCAACCTTGATGGTGCGCTCGCGCATTCCGGGAATGGTTATGAGCGGAATATGTTCGCGGCCATCGAAAATGACATGCTCCCAGACCTCATCGCAGATCGCGATCGTATCGAACTCCTGGCAGAATCTTGCCAGCAATTGCAGGTCCTCGCGGGGATAGACCACAGCGGCGGGATTGAGCGGGTTGTTGAAGAGAACGGCTTTGGTCTTGCGGTTGAAGACACCGCGCAGCGCCTCTTCGGTCAACCGCCAGTGCGGCGGTTCGAGTCGCACCAGGCGCGGAATGCCGCGGGCCTGACGAATGATGGGAAGGTAGGAATTGTAGACCGGCTGGAAGACGACCACCTCGTCTCCCGGCTCGACCACGGCAAGGATGGCCGATGTCAGCGCCTCGGTGCCGCCCGACGTCACCATGACCTCGGTCATCGGATCGAGGGCGATGCCATGCCAGCGCTGGTAATGCGCCGAAATCGCCTGCCGCAATTCCGGGATGCCCATCATCGACGGATATTGATTGTAGCCATTCACCACCGCGTCGGCTGCGGCTCGGCGGATGTCTTCAGGCCCGGGATCGTCGGGAAATCCCTGGCCAAGGTTGATCGCGTTGTTGTCGCGGGCAAGCTGCGACATCGCCTCGAAAATCGTGACGGGTAGATCCGCAAAAACCTTGTTCATGGAAGTCATCAGACGATCAGCCGTCGGATTTTGTCGGCAAACCCGCAGCCTTCCAGGCGAGCATCCCACCCGCCAGATGCTTGTCATGGGCAAGGCCGGCCGCCTGCGCCGCCAGCGACGCTGTCACCGATCGCTTGCCGGAACGGCATGCAAAAACCACCTGCCTGCCTTTGGGGTCGGGAATCGAGGCCGGATCGAAACTCGACAGCGGCACCACGACAGCGCCGGGATAGGCATCGACGGCCACCTCGTTGGGTTCGCGAACGTCGACCAGAAGATAGCGTCCCTCCGCCATCCCCTTCGAAACTTCTTCAGGCGTCAAATCGTGAACCCGATGCCCCTGATCCGCCACTCGCACCCTCCTGCGCACCCGAAAACCAGACCCGGAAAACCGCGTGCAAACCGGCACCGACTTGGGGTATTTGAGCGTCGCCCCTGGCGCGCCGAAAATCAAGCACCATGCCGCTCGGCAATACCGCAGCTCAAACGGTCACTTGTGTTCCCACCTCGACTACGCGCCCGCTCGGAATCTGGAAATAGTCGGTTGCGTCATTTGCGGTGCGGCTCAGCGCGATGAAGAGGTGATCCTGCCAGCGCGGCATTCCGGAATGCGCTGCCGGCTTCAGCGCGCGGCGGGACAGGAAGAACGACGTCGCCATGATATCGAATTGCCAGCCGAGTTTTCGCGCAATCGCAAGAGCTTTGGGTACGTTCGGCGATTCCATAAATCCGAACCGCAGCGTTACTTTCGTGAAGGTATGGCCAACCTGCTCCAGCCTCACCCGCTCGGACGGATCGACGCGCGGCGTGGCCGCGGTTTCGATCGTAAGAATGACGTTCTTCTCATGCAGCACCTTGTAGTGCTTCAGGCTGTGCATCAGCGCGGTCGGCGCGCTGACGGGATCGCTGGTAAGGAAAACAGCGGTGCCGGAGACGCGCTGGGGCGGTCGCTTCTCCAGCATCGTCACCAGATCGGCCAACGGGAATTCCAGCTTGCGCGATTTTTCGAACAACAGCTTGCTGCCGCGGCGCCATGTATACATCAAAAGCATTACCACGGATCCGAGCGCAAGCGGCACCCAGCCGCCCTCCAGAACCTTCAGAAGATTTGCGGCAAGGAACGTCAAATCGAGAAACAGAAATGGCGCAATCAGCATGGCGGCCGCGAACGGCGACCATTTCCATACGCGCCAGATCACGACGAACCCCATCATGCCCGTGACCACCATGGTGCCGGTCACCGAGATACCATAGGCCGACGCCAGCGCGCTGGACGAGCGGAACATCAGCACCAGCAGCGTGACGGCGATCAGCAGCAACAGGTTGATGCGCGGGATATAGATCTGGCCGGAATGAGCTTCCGAGGTGTGACGGATTTCAAATCTTGGCAGCAGGCCGAGCTGTATGGCCTGCCGCGTCAGGGAATAAGCGCCGGTGATCACCGCCTGGCTCGCGATCACGGTCGCAACCGTGGCAAGTGCTACCATCGGCATCAACGCCCAGTCCGGAAACATCAGGAAGAAGGGATTTTCGATCGCCCGGGGATCGGCGATGACCATGGCGCCCTGCCCCAGATAGTTCAGCGCCAGCGACGGCAATACGATGAAGAGCCACGCGGTCTGTATCGGCCGCTTGCCGAAATGGCCGAGGTCGGCATAAAGCGCCTCGGCACCGGTGACCGCGAGAAACACGGCGCCGAGCGTGACAAAGCCGATAATGCCATGATGGAGCATGAACCCGACGGCCAGCACCGGATTGAAGGCCAACAGGATTTCGGGATTTTGCATGACCGGGACAATTGCACCGATCGCTATGACGGCGAACCAGATGCACATCACGGGGCCGAAGAAGGCGGCAACGCGGGCGGTGCCGCGCGACTGGGCCGCAAACAGCGCCAGCAGGATGAGGACCGTAATCGGCACCACATACGGCTCGAACGCGGCCGTAACGAGCTTGATGCCTTCGATCGCCGACAGCACCGACAACGCCGGCGTGATCACCGCATCGCCATAGAACAGGGCGCCGCTCACGATGCCAAGCAGGACAATGGCGCCGGCGTATTTGCTGACCGCGCGCTGCGCCAGCGCCATCAGCGCCAGGGTTCCGCCTTCGCCGTGGTTATCGGCGCGCAGCAGGATCAACACGTATTTCAGCGTGACGACGATGACGAGCGCCCACAGGATCAGCGAAACAACCCCAAGCACCGCCTGCGGATCGACGGTTCCCGACGGCCCGCTGGCCGCCACGACCGCCTCCCGAAGCGCGTAAAGAGGGCTGGTGCCGATGTCGCCGTAGACGACGCCGATACTGCCGATCAGCAGGGCCTTGAAACTCGCTGTGGAATGAGCCTCGCCATGCCCGTTGGCCGCCGTCGTTTCCGCGGCGGGAGCTACAACATCACTGGTCATGGGAATGGGAGCCTCAACGTGCTTCACTGCACAATCGCAAAGCGACGCGGCTTATAAACCTGCGCTTGAAGAATAGCCTAGCCTGATTTTGAGCCCATGCCATGCAAAATCTGCTGTTGCAAGCCCAAGCGCACGACGGCCCGAAATAGGTAACATGGTAAAGAAGACTCTAAGGCTTCAATCCCGGCGGCAGCGGGGGATTTTCACGCATCAATGTGATGGTCACACGACGGTTCGCTGACAGCGAGGGATCGTCGGGAAACAGCGGCTGCGTATCGGCCTTGCCGGAGACAGCGAAGATGTGGGCTGGGGGAAGTCCCTCGCGCTCGAGAATTTGGCGCACTTGATTGGCCCGGTCCGCCGAAAGATCGAAGGCTCCGTAATCGCTCCTGGTCGGCACGAAGCCGGCCGCGGTATGACCGACGATCGCAATCCGCAGCGGCGTTGCCTTGAGCGGCGCCGCAAGCTTCTGAACCAGCCGCCGCGTCCGGTCATAGGGAACCTTGGACCCGTCGGGGAACATCGAGCGGCCATCCTGATCCACGATCTCCAGATTGAGACCCTCCTTGGTCTCCTCGAACATGATGTGCTTGGAGATTTCGGTCAGTTCAGGCATGTCCTGCAACGCCTGCCGCAGCGAGGCCGAGGCCAGGGCAAATTCGCGATCGATTTTCACCCGCGCGCCGGTGGTTTGGCTTCGCTCCTGCTCGTCCGGAGTGGGCGTATTGGAGGATTCCTCGGGCGAAATATGCGCGACATTTTTCAGCTTCGGTCTCGTGGGCAACCCGTCGGATTCGATGATGCCGGAATAGCGCACCTCGGTCTGCACGCCGAAAGCCTCGCGCATTGACCCGGCGACGATCTTGAGCTTGTTGTTGTCCATGGTGGAGAACGCCACGAGCATCACAAAGAAGCTCATCATCAAGCCCATGAGGTCGGCAAAGGTCACGAACCAGCCGTGCCCTCCGCCGTGTGCGTCGCCACGTTTTTTCTTGGCCATTGTCGATTTTCCGCGCCCGGATCGGCGGGCCTATGCCGGAACCGGTTCGCCCTCTTCGTGGCGGTGTTTCTCCGGCAAATAGGCCAGCAGCATTTCACGCACCAGCGCCGGACTCTTGGAATCCCGGATCATCAGGATGCCGTCGATGATCAGCGTGCGATTGGTCTCCTCGTCGAGCAGCTTGCCATGCAGCTTGTCGGCGATCGGCAGACAGAACAGGTTTGCCACCAGCGCGCCGTAGAGGGTGGCAAGCAGCGCTGTCGCCATGAACGGACCGAGCTTCGACGGATCTGTCATGTTTGCAAACATCTGCACCATGCCGATCAACGTACCGATCATTCCGAACGCCGGCGCGCAGTCGCCGATTGCGCGGTAGATCTTGCTGCCCTCGTCCAGATGCATCAGGAAATTGTCGCGATCACGCTCGAGATTGTCGCGGATGAATTCAAGATCATAACCGTCGGCGACATAGCGAATTCCCTTGGCAAGGAACGGTTCGTCGGTCTCGACTTTTTCCAGGCCGACCGGTCCCTGCTTGCGCGCGATTTCGGCGATGCGGGCGAGCTCGTCGACGAGGTCGCGCGCCGACAGCCGGCTCATCGTGAAGGCGAACTTCGCTCCCAGCGGCAGACCGTGCAGCATCACACCGAGCGGAAACCGGATCATGGTGGCGGCGATCGAACCGCCGAAGATGATGATGATCGCGTGTTCGGAGACGAACAAATGCAGGTCGCCTCCCAGGAGCATCATTGTCGCAACGACGATGATGCCGGCGATGAGCCCAGCGCCCGTCATGATATCCATGGGAGACTCCAACGCGTACGCAAACTACACCCGTCCTGGACGGTCGCGCGACCCACCCCGAGCCGCGCTGCTCAAACCCTACGTCCGTCGCCATTAAAGACGCGTAAAGGTTAAGTAACCTCGGAACGGCCACGAAGCTGAACGGGCCGGCCCGTTCGTCGCGGTGCATCGGCCGAGCCGGCAAAATACCGGCCGGATGGCCCACCGCCCTGACACGGCGGCAACATTCTGCTAACCATACCGACCGCTACCGATCCGCCTTCGACGGCAATTCATGACATTGCGCGCCACCGTTCCGATCGTCGTCCTTGCCGCTCTGCTTGCGGCCTGCAGCAATAGCGAGCGGCTTGGCTCGAACAGCGGAGCTGCAGATGGCCCTGCGGTTGCCGCTCCGCAGGCCGTGCCACCACCGGTGAACCTCGCCGGCCGTTGGACACTTTCATCTGCCGGCAGCGGCTCATGCGGGATGACCTTCGGCGCGAACCCGGACGCGACCGAAGGCACCATTGCCCCCGGTGGAGGATGTCCGTTCAACTTCTTCACCAGTCGGAAATGGAATTATACCGTGGCCGGCCTGACCATCCGCGACCACAACGCCCAAGCTCTGGCGCAATTGACGCCCGCGGGGCCTGATCGCTTTGAAGGCAAGGCCAATTCGGGTCAGGCCCTTGCGCTGGCGCGCTAGCTATCTTTCACCGTCGTCAATGAATCTCCGCTGAGCGCTTCAACGCCTCTTTCAGCTTTTCGAGACTGAAGTCCTTGCTGCGTGCGATCTCGAGAATGGGCGTCTCGCGGCGTCCGCAAAGTTCGGCGGCGTCGGGAATTCGGGCCGCAAGATCGAACGGAATCACGATCGCCCCGTGCCGGTCGGCGTGGATGAGATCGTCAGAACGCACGGTCATCCCGGCGACGCGCACCTCGCCGCCAAAATTCTCTGCGTGAACCCATGCATGGGACGGACCGATGGATCCGGCAAGCGCCTGGAAGCCAGGCGCCCATTGCGGGATATCCCGAATGGAGCCGTCCGTGATGACGCCGAGGCAGCCGAGCGCCTTGTGCACGTTGCTTTGTACCTCGCCCCAGAAGGCGCCGTAGCCCACGTCCGGACCGTCGATATCCTGGATCACCGTGATCCGCGGCCCAAGGCCGGTCCCCATATATTCGTAATAGGCAATGCGGCGCCTGGCCTGTTCGTCCGGGGGAAGCGTAGACTTCAACACCGAGCGGATGGTCACGGTTCGCGCATAGCCGACCATCGGCGGCAGATCGGGAAACGGGCAAACCAGCGGCCTGGTCGTGTAACCGATCAGGCGGCGCTCTGGCGCGACGACTTCCATCGCATTGCAGATGGTCGGGGTGTCATATCGCGCAAGCGCTTCGAGCAGTGCGGAAGTCGGCGGCCCAGATGTGGAATTCGTCACAGCGTTCTCTCCAGGAATTGAGACGGAATTTTTGTCGTCAGCCATATATCCGACCGCCAAGCGATCGGCAAAAGCGCAATCCGACGCTCCAGCGGCTCGTTCGGCCGAATTCACTGAGAATGAAGCTGCAAGGGGTTTCGATCAAAGGTCGATCAGTTCAGGCGCGCCGGCCGATCATCCTCGTGCGTCTCGGCAACGTCTCCCACGAACGGATGCGCCGCATCGGAAGCAGTAGCTTGGGCTCGGGCGGGATGTCCCGCGACCTGGGTAGCGGCCTGGGCGGCCGCCTTGCGCTGATGGTCGCGGTAGGATTTCCACCCTGCGGGCAAGCTCAGAAGATAGAGCGCCGTGCCGGCCGACAGAATATACCAGGGATAACCGATCAGGAGCGCGATGAATAAGACCACGGATACAAAGACCGGCAGCACCATTTCGGGCGGCACGCGCATGCGAACGGTCTTGCCGGAGAACACCGGCAGCCGCGAAACCATCAGGAAACCGATCAGCAGCGTGTAGGCTGCGGTCAGCATCGCGGGCGGCTTCGGCAGGCCGAGGAACGCCAGATAAATCGGCAGCAGTACGACGATCGCACCGGCCGGTGCCGGAACGCCGGTAAAGAAATTCGCCGCGTAGGACGGTTTATTCGGATCGTCGATCGTGGCGTTGAATTGCGCCAGTCTGAGGCCTCCGCTGATTGCGAAGACCATCGCGGCGATCCAGCCGCCATTATGCAACTCGTGCAACTGCCAAAAATACAGGATCAACCCCGGCGCGACGCCGAAATTGACGAAGTCGGCAAGGCTGTCGAGCTCGGCGCCGAATTTCGACTGGCCCTTGATCATGCGAGCGACGCGGCCATCGATGCCATCGAGCACGGCGGCAAAAACGATCGCGGCCACAGCCAGTTCCATCCGGCCTTCTGTCGACAGGCGGATCGCGGTAAGCCCCGCGCATATCGCAAGCAGGGTGATGAAATTCGGAACCAGCATCCGAACCGGAATCGGACGAAACCGGCGCCTACGCAGTTCCGGATAATTCGGATCGACAGGCATGGCCCAGATATAGCAAGCAGCCGGCGCTTCCGCCATTGGTGCGTCAGGGTATCGCGCCCAACGCCCGCGATGGTTAATCGGCGCGGAAGGTCCGCCCTGCATCGGCCAACCTGAAATCGGCCAGAACGGTCTCTCCGGCAACTGCCGTTTGCCCTTCCGCGACGAGCGGCCTGGTTCCCTCGGGCAGGTAAACGTCGAGCCGGGACCCGAAGCGGATCAACCCAAAGCGCTCGCCTGCTCCGATGGTCTGCCCCTCCCTGACGAAAGACACGATGCGCCGCGCTATCAGGCCGGCGATCTGGATCACGCCGACGCGCCCGTTTGGCGTGGAAATGACCAGCGAGTTGCGCTCATTGTCCTCGCTCGCCTTGTCGAGCTCTGCATTGATGAAGGTGCCCGGCCGATACGCGATGCGATCGATCCGTCCCGCTACCGGGCTGCGGTTCACGTGGCAGTTGAACACACTCATGAAAATCGAAATCCGCGGCAGCGCCCGGTCGCCGAGGCCGAGCTCAGCCGGCGGCAGGGCCTGCGTGATCATGGAGATTCGGCCGTCGGCCGGCGCCACCACGATACCGTCCCGCACCGGCGTCACCCGCACCGGATCGCGGAAGAACAGCGCGCACCAGATCGTCAGAAAAGTGCCGAGCCAGCCAAGCGGCGTCCAGATCCAGAACAGGATGAGACTGCCAAGCGCAAACCCCCCGATAAAAGGATAGCCCTCCTGGTGAATGGGCGGAATCTGCGCGCGGATGGAGTTGGCGATCGACATCAGGTCAGTCCCGGGCCCTTATTTTCGTCTTCCTCCCGATCCGGAAGAGGACATTCGCGTTCAGATTATTCCGCTGCGGCGGCGGGCGCGATCAGGGTATCATCGACCGGCGGCGGCTCGCGGTTCGGCGCGTCGTTCTCGTCGGCGATCCGCGCAAGTTTCTCCCGCGCCTCCTGGGCCTCGCGCTGCCGATTCCACATACTGGCATAAAGCCCGCCGCTTGCCAAAAGCTGGCCATGGGTCCCGCGCTCGGCAATGCGGCCCTGATCGAGCACGATGATTTCGTCGGCGGTGACGATCGTGGACAAACGGTGCGCGATCACGAGCGAGGTGCGATTGCGCGACACCCGCTCCAGCGCATCCTGGATTTCGCGCTCGGTGTGGCTGTCGAGCGCCGATGTCGCCTCGTCGAGCACGAGAATCGGCGGCGCCTTGAGCACGGTTCGCGCAATCGCGACGCGCTGTTTCTCGCCGCCCGATAATTTCAGGCCGCGCTCCCCGACCTGGGTCTCGTAGCCCTTCGGCGACATGCGGATGAAACCATCGATCTGCGCCAGCTGCGCTGCCCGCTCCACCTCCGCGTCGGTGGCGTCCCAGCGGCCATATCGGATGTTGTAACGGATGGTGTCGTTGAACAGCACCGTGTCCTGCGGCACCATGCCGATCGAGGCGCGCAGCGAAGCCTGCGTGACGTTTCGGATATCCTGACCGTCGATCAAAATCCTGCCGCTCGATACATCGTACAGGCGGAACAAAAGGCGCGAAATGGTCGACTTGCCGGCGCCTGATGGTCCGACAATGGCGACGGTCTTGCCGGCGGGTACCTCGAAACTCAACCCTCTGAGGATCGGCCGATCCGCTTCATAGGCGAAATGCACATTCTCGAAACGCACATTGCCCGAGGTCACGATCAAGGGCACGGCGCCTGGATCATCCCTGATCTCGGGATTGCGCGACAGAACATTGAACATCTTTTCGATGTCGATGACGGCCTGCTTGATCTCGCGATAGACCATACCCATGAAGTTCAGCGGCTGGTAGAGCTGAATCATCATGGCGTTGACCATGACGAAATCGCCGACCGTGTTGTGCCCGCTGCGAACCCCAACCGCACACATCAGCATGACCGCGGTGAGACCGGCGGTGAAGATAATCGCCTGACCGGTATTAAGGACGGCAAGCGAGGTGTAGGTTTTCACGCTGGCCTGCTCGTAACGCTCCATCGAACGGTCGTAGCGCGCCGCCTCACGCGCTTCGGCACCGAAATATTTGACCGTTTCGTAGTTCAGCAGCGAGTTCGATCGCCTTGGTGTTGGCGTCGGTATCGGAGTCGTTCATCTTGCGGCGAATCTCGATCCGCCATTCGGTCGCGAGATAAGTGTAGTACATGTAGATCAAGACGGTGATCATGGTGGCCAGCACATAGCGCCAGTCGAATTTCCACAGCAGCACCGCCATCAGCAGCGAAACCTCGACGATGGTCGGCACGAGCTGCAGGATCACCATTCGCACGATGACTTCGATACCGGTGCGACCTCGCTCCAGCACCCGCGTCAAACCGCCGGTCTTGCGCTCGAGGTGGAAGCGCAGGGAAAGTTCATGCATATGGACGAAGGTGAGATAGGCGAGCTTGCGCACCGCATGCATGGCCACGCGCGCAAAAATTCCATCCCGCCACTGCGTCAGCACCCCCATCAGCACGCGCAAGCCGCCGTAGCTCAACGTCATGATCAGCGGCGAGGCAATCAGCCACAGCTTCCAGTTCGATGCCTGCACAGGCGCGGTATCGGCGCCCGTCAGCGCGTCGATCGCCCATTTGAAGGTGAAAGGCACCGCAACGGTCGCGAGTTTGGCGAGGATGAGCAGGACCACCGACCAGACCACGCGCATCTTCAGATCGACGCGGTCACTGGGCCAGATATAGGGCCAAAGATGCGCAAGCGTCCCGATAAGGGTCGCCTGTCCGAAGGATCTGTCGGGCGATAGCAGTTGGCCGGTTCGGGCCGAATCGGTATGCGCCATCAATCTGAGCCCGGCAAAGTATCGCGCGCCGCATCAGTGCGCGTATTTTCAGGTATTTTTCGCATTCCGCAGTCATATAGAGCGTTTAATCGCTGCGTGCACCCTTGCGGGAACCAAATTATTTCTCAAATTACCGGCCCACCGCATGGATTTCATTCGCCATGCGAATCCGTTAAGGCTTGACGAATTTTACGCTGCGATGCCACATGGCCCATATGAGCAAGATCAAGACAGTCTGTGTCTATTGCGGCTCCGGCCCGGGCACAAATCCTCGCTTCGTCGAAGCCGCCAGGGCATTCGGCAAAATCCTGGCCGAAAGCGGCATCCGCCTTGTCTACGGCGGCGGCTCGATCGGCTTGATGGGCGCGGTGGCAACTTCCGTGCTCGATCACGGCGGTAAGGTCACCGGTATCATACCGGACTTCCTGACCATTCGCGAAAACGCCCTCAGGCGGGTCCAGGAAATGATCGTCACGCCCGACATGCACGAACGCAAGCGCTTGATGTTCGAACACGCCGATGCGTTCGTGGCGCTTCCGGGCGGTGTAGGGACACTCGAGGAACTCGTTGAACAGCTTACGTGGCAGCAGCTCGGCCGCCATTCCAAGCCGGTGTTGATCGCAAACATCGAGGGCTTTTGGGAGCCTCTCCTCACGCTGCTCACGCACATGCGCGCAACGCAATTCATCCGGCCCAGTCTTGCAGTCGACATTTTGAAGGCCGAAAGGGTCGAAGACATCCTTCCGCGCCTGAAGCAAGCCGCCGCCCGCGCGCGCAAAGGCACTGCCGAGATGGCGCCCGAGATCGCCCGCCGCCTGTAGCGGGCTCGCGCACTTTAGCCTTGCGGGAATGTCACCGCCTCCAGGCGATTGCCGTCGGGATCCCTGACGAAGGCCGCATAATAACGAACTCGATCGTGCGGCCTCAAACCCGGCGCGCCGTCGGAACTGCCGCCCGCGCTCAGCGCCGCGGCGTGAAATTCATCGACCTCGCTTGCCGATTTCGCCCTGAGAGCGACGTGGCAACCACTCTCGGCCGCTACGCTGGACATCGCAGGGCGAAGATTGATCCAGAACTCGGGATAGCTCTTGCCGAAACCGATCGTGCCCGGCCTTGCCACCAGTCGTGAAAATCCAAGCGGCGCCAAAGCTGCCTCGTAGAACGCTGCCGATCGATCAAGGTCGCCGACGCCGACGGAAATATGGTCGATCATGCCGGCGCACCCGATTTCACCAGCTTGTAGATGATCGAGTCCATCAACGCCTGAAAAGACGCGTCGATAATATTGGGCGACACGCCGACGGTGGTCCAGCGCTCGCCGGCTTCGTCCTCGCTTTCGATCAACACCCGCGTTACGGCTTCGGTGCCGCCGTTGAGGATGCGCACCCGATAGTCGATCAGCTTCAATCCTTCGATGTATTTCTGGTATTTGCCGAGGTCCTTGCGCAGCGCCACGTCGAGCGCATTGACCGGACCGTTGCCTTCGGCGGCCGAAATCAGCTTCTCGCCGTCTACATCCACCTTGACCACGGCCATCGCGACCGTGATGCGCCGTCCGTTGGCGTTATAGCGCTGCTCGACGTTGACGTCGAATTGTTCCACCCGGAAATAGTCCGGCACACGCCCGAGCGTGCGTCGCGCCAGAAGATCAAAAGAGGCGTTGGCGGATTCATAGGCGTAGCCTGCGGCCTCACGGTCCTTCAACTCCTCAACCAGACGGACCAGTTTCGGATCGTTCTTGTCGTGCGCAATGCCGGCGCGATCGAGTTCAGCGATCACATTGGAACGGCCGGCCTGATCGGAGACCAGTACCTTGCGATGGTTGCCGACCGCACTCGGCGAAACATGCTCGTAGGTCTGCGGGTCTTTCAGAACAGCGGAGGCGTGAATGCCGGTCTTGGTGACGAACGCGCTTTCGCCGACATATGGCGCGTGGCGGTTCGGCGCGCGGTTGAGCATGTCGTCGAGGGTGCGCGACACCTTCATCAGCGTCGCAAGCTTGTCGTCCGACACTCCAATCTCGTATCGATCCGAAAACTCGTTTTTCAGCCGCAGCGTCGGGATCACAGAGCACAGGTTGGCGTTGCCGCACCGCTCGCCCAGACCATTGAGTGTGCCCTGAATCTGGCGCGCGCCCGCGCGCACGGCGGCCAGCGAATTGGCTACCGCCTGCTCGGTGTCGTTATGGGCGTGAATGCCGATATGGTCGCCCGGAATTTGCTTGATCGCTTCCGCAACGATGCTCTCGACCTCGTGCGGCAGGGTGCCGCCATTGGTATCGCACAGCACCACCCACCGCGCGCCCGAGTCGTATGCCGCTTTCGCGCAAGCCAGGGCAAATTCGGGATTTTCCTTGTAGCCGTCGAAGAAATGCTCGCAATCGACCATGACCTCGCGCCCCGCCTTCCTTGCAGCCTTCACGCTGTCCCGGATCGAGGCGAGGTTTTCCGCATTCGTCGTCTCCAGTGCAACGCGCACCTGGTAGGCCGACGATTTCGCGACAAAGCAGATTGCATCCGCCTTGGCTTCCAACAACGCAGCAAGTCCCGGATCGTTCGCCGTGGAGCGCCCGGGCCGCCGGGTCATGCCGAACGCGGTGAAGCGGGCGTGCGCAAGTTTCGGCTTCTTTGCAAAGAACTCGCTGTCGGTTGGATTAGCGCCGGGGTAGCCGCCCTCGACGTAGTCGATGCCGAGTTCGTCGAGCATCTTGGCGATCAATTGCTTGTCGTGCAGCGTGAAGTCAACGCCATTGGTCTGCGCGCCGTCGCGCAGCGTGGTATCAAACAAATAAAGGCGTTCGCGACTCATGTCGGAGCCTCCGGCTCGGCGTTATTGTCCAGCCTCTTCTGCATCGTGGTGTTGGCGAGCCACTCACCGCCAACGGAGACCGTATTGCGCTGCTGGGCCTCGTAACCGCGCCTGGCAAAGAATTCGGCAGCGTTGTCGCTCGCATCAACCGTCATCTTCGTGGAGCCCCGCCCCTTGGCTAGTCTTTCAAGCGCATCGCAGAGCGCCGCCGCTACGCCCTGCCCGACGGCAGCGGGATGAACGTAAAGCAGGTCGATATGATCCTTGCCCTTCAGCGAGGCAAAGCCGACCGGCGCGCCTTGCAGCGTGGCAACAAGGGTAAGTTGCGAGGCAAGGCGTTTGCCGAACGCTGCCTCATCATCCGCAGCACCAGCCCATGCCTGCTGCTGCGCCTCGCTATAGTCGTCGCCGGTCAGCCCCTCGATGGAAGCGGCGAATATCGCCGCCAGCACGGGGACGTCTTCGGCGAGATACGGCCGCAGCGCAGGCCTGGGCAACGACTGTCCCATCGTCTTCAAAATACTCCGAGCAGTTTGAGCGCAATCGCCACGCCTGCTGCGATCACGGTCCATTTCAGCGCGATGTAATAGCGCCAGTGTTTTGGAAAAGGCGTTTCGGGACGACTCATCGCGCGATCTCCCATGTGGTGCCTTCCTTGGAATCCTTGATGACCACGCCCATGGCTGCGAGTTCATCGCGAATCCGATCGGATTCCTTGAAATCCCTTCGAGCGCGTGCGGCGGTCCGATTGGATATGAGAGCTTCAACAACGTCCCTGTTCACGACGACGGTCTTGGGATTGCGTTCGAGATATTCCGCCCTCGTTCCTCCTAACAATCCGAGCAACATGGCCGAAACCTTCAGCTTCCGCTTGATATCGATCTGGGCCCGCCCGGAAGTCCCCATGCGGCTGGCCGCGATTGCGTGAAGACGAGTGATCGCTCCCGAGGTATTGAGATCGTCACCCAAAAGAGAACTCATTTCTTCGTCGGTTGCGCCCTGCTCCTGCGTGTCGTCGCCGACAATGTCGTACCAGGAATCGAGAACCCTTTTGCTCTCTTCCACTCCCTTCAGCGTCCAATCGATCGGCGAACGATAGTGCGTCTTCAGCATATTGAGACGCAATACCTCACCCGGCCAATCCGCCAGCAGCTCCCGGATCGTCACGAAATTGCCGAGCGACTTCGACATCTTCTCGCCTTCGACTTGCAGGAAGCCGTTGTGCATCCAGAAATTCGCCATCCGATTTTCGTGGAAGGCGCAGCACGACTGCGCGAGCTCGTTCTCGTGATGGGGGAACACCAGGTCGATACCGCCGCCGTGGATGTCGAATTGCTCGCCAAGATGCTTCCATGACATCGCCGAGCACTCGATGTGCCAGCCTGGACGACCCGGCACGTTGATGCCTGACGGCGAGGGCCATGACGGCTCGCCCGGCTTCGACGGTTTCCACAGCACGAAATCGGTCGGATCGCGCTTGTAGGGTGCGACATCGACACGCGCGCCCGCGATCATCTCGTCGAGCGAACGGTTGGCGAGCGCACCATAACGCGGCAAAACGGAATTCGCCGCGTTCATCGCGCCCGGCGAGAACAGTACGTGGTCCTCGGCGACATAGGCGAAGCCGCCCGCGACCAGCCTCTCGATCAGAGTGCGCATCTCCGCGATGTGCTCGGTCGCGCGCGGCTCGACGGTCGGGCGCAGGCAGCCGAGCGCATCGACGTCGTCGTGAAATTGTTTTTCGGTCTGCTCGGTGACCTTGCGGATCGCCTCGTTCAGCGGCAGCCCGGGGAAATCGTGCGCGGCGCGCTCGTTGATCTTGTCGTCGACGTCGGTGATGTTGCGGACGTAGGTGACGCGATCGGCACCGTATAACGATGCCGAAGCAGGCGAAACAGCACGTCAAACACGATGACTGGCCGCGCATTGCCGATATGAGCGAAGTCATAGACCGTCGGCCCGCAGACGTACATGCGCACGTTGGTCTGATCGAGCGGCGTGAAAACGCGCTTTTGCCTGCTCAGCGTATCGTAAAGGCGTAGTTCCATGGAATTCCCGCAACCTTTCGGCCGGGCGTCAAATCATCTCGTTTGAGAAAAGACGGCCTCAGCCAGCGAATCGCTAGCTAATAATCTCGCGGCAAATGCCACAAATGGCGAGGAGACCGTGCATGGAATCACCATGGCGAGCCCCCACGGCCGCGTCAAGGGCCTCAAAGCATCAACAGAACCGGCCAATTTCAGCCACGAATCCGCCCAGCCCGCCATGGTTAATCATTGTTTACGACTTTGAGGTTACCTATCGGGGCGGTCCCCTCATCCATCGGTGCACCATGCGATCCATTTCTGCGCTTTTGGCCTGTTTTTCCCTCCTCGGCGGTTCGGCGGCATTGGCGGACAGCCGGGTATTCATCGTCGCCAACCAGGCCGACGGGTACGGCGTGGACCAGTGCCTGGCGCGGGGCGACAAATGTGGCGCCCATGCCGCCCATTCCTATTGCCAGTCGCGCAATTTCGCGGAAGCAACGGCCTACCGGCGGGTGGATCCCGACGAAATAACCGGCACGGTTCCCGCCGTTGGCCGAAATTGCAGCCATCCCGGTTGCATCGAATACGTCGCCATTACTTGTCAGCGCTAAGAGGTCTTGCCTATCTCGGCCAAGGGTCAGGCCGTCACGCAAGCGCCCCGGAAACGACGTGACGCCGCCTCCGGAAACGGGTAAGGCAAGCCAGCCAGTGGCTCCGTGTCCGAACTTCGTGATATACCCCAGCGCGCCTTGCGATTTCGGGAACATCAAATCGGCGGCGCTGGAGCGCGCCTTCGGACCATGCGCGAGTTGCCCCAATGGCTGGATATGCCTGAAAAGTTGAACTCCCCCCTTTCCAGATCGGCTTTCGTCGCTGCTGTACTTCTGGGCGCGGCTTTGCTCGGCGCTGGCGCCAGGGCGCAGGTCAATCAACCGCCGCCTCAACCGGGGACCTCGGCCAATCCGATGTGCACGCGGCTGGAAGCTCAGTTGGCAACCGTTGACCGCGGCGGCGGCGATCCTGCGAAAGAGGAGCAGCTCCGCCGTTACCAGGATGCCGCAACCAAGCAGCAGGCGGAGCTTGACCGGGTGACCTCCCAGGCCAAGAGGATGGGCTGCGACAGTTCGGGCTTCTTCTCGCTGTTCAACGGCCAGTCGGCGCAATGCGGGCCCGTGAACAACCAGATCCAGCAGATGCGCGCCAACCTCGATCAGATCACGACGAGCCTGGAGCGGCTGCGCAGCGGAGGGCTGGGCGGCAGCGAACGCGAAAATCAGCGCCGCTCGGTCATCCTGGCGCTGGCGCAGAACAATTGCGGGCCGCAATATGCCAACGCCGTGCAACAACAGCAGAGCCCCGGCAACTTCCTGAACAATCTGTTCGGCAACAACAGCAACAATCCGGGCGTGCCGCCCGCCGATGTCGGTCCACCATCCGGCACCTATCGCACGGTGTGTGTCCGCTCCTGCGACGGCGCGTATTTCCCGGTCTCGTTTGCAACCGTGCCGGCGCGCTTTCCGGACGACGAGCGGACCTGCAAGGCGCTTTGCCCCGCGGCGGAAGCGAACCTCTATGCCTACCGAAACCCCGGCGAAGACATGAACCAGGCGGTGTCGATCAGCGGCCAACCTTATACGTCCTCGCCCAATGCGTTTCGTTTCCGCCAGGAGTTCAACCCGTCATGCTCCTGCAAGGCAGCCGGACAGACGTGGTCGGATGCGCTCAAAGCGATCGACGACAAGGCCGCGGCCGAACAGCAGGGCGACATCATCGTGACCGAGGAGAGCGCCAAGAAGATGTCGAGGCCCCAGGCGAAACAGACGCCCGCGCCCGGCAAGAAAGGCACCACCGCCGGGGCGGCTCCTCCACCCGACCAGGCCGCGTCGTCCTCACCCGCGACAGCAAGCTCGCCGGCGCCAAGCGCTGCGACGACGACTTCCGGTACTTCATCGGATAACAAACCGATCCGTTCGGTGGGTCCGACCTTCATCCCGGCGCGCTAGTCTCAAGCGCGGCGCCGGCCCCGCTATTTCTTCTGCGATTTCACATGGGCTATATAGCCGCGCACATCGGCCGCCGGTTCCGAATAGGCCTTGCCCAGGGATTTCTCGATGGCGGCCATGTAGGTCCTGGCCCAGGGAGGCAGCGAATAATCCACCACCGAAAGAAATTCGAGGGTAGCCGCCAGCCTTATGTCCGCGATTGAGGGCGTTGCCCCACCGATGAAGTCCTTTCCGTCCATGTAAAAGCTGTGGAACACCTCGAGCGGCTGCGCGATCGCGGCAATTGCGGCCTTCTGCGCCGCTTCCTTCGCGGCCGCGTCGGCGTCGCTTGCGCCCACTTCGCCCGGATATTGCGGAAAGCCGAGCGCGGGATAGGTGGCGCGCGCCACCAGGGGATACATCGTGCCGACCAGATAGAACATGGCGCTGTCGATCATCGCGCGCTGTTCGGCAGCCTTCGGATAGAATTTGGTCATTTCATGCTTGTTGCAAAGATATTGCATGATGGCGCAGCTTTCCCACATGCCGCCCTTCGGCAATTCCTTTGCCTCCAGCATCGGCGTCAAGTGTGCGGGATTTTTTGCCAGAAATTCCGGTGTACGCGTCTTGCCCCAGACATCGTCTTCGGTGAATTCCAGATTGGCCGCGCGCAGGAAGACACGCGCCGACATATTGTTCACACTTGGCTTTAGCACATTGAGCTTCACGGTTTTCCTCCCTTTGCATGCCTCATCATATCGGGCATCTTAATATGGATTCCTGGGCGATCTGTCGGCGGAGAGCGAGGCGTTACGCCGCGTCACAAGAGCTTCAATTGCGTCGGCAAGGTGAACCTCCGCAATGTTATGGTCCCCGCGGGTTACGCGGATCCTGTGAGCCTCCATCAGCACGTCCGCATGCGTAAAGCCGTGCGGAGGTTCGAAACGGTAGGAGGCAAGCTCGATCAGAAGGCCCAACGGATCGGTAAAATAGATTGAATCCATGAAGCCCCTGTCCTTGACGCCGCTATGTTCGATCTTGCGTTCATCGAGACGTTTCACCGCCTGCGAGAAGGTGGCGCGTGAGACGGAAAAGGCGATGTGATGCACGCAGCCGGGCTCCGTCGGTGTCCGCCGCGGGTTTGGTTTACGGTCCTCATCGGTGAAGACGGTGATGAGAATTCCATCGCCGGGATCGAAATAGAGATGGCTCTCGGATGCCCTGTCGAGATTGGGTTGCTCGAACAGGAAAGGCATGCCGAGCACTCCCTCCCAAAAATCGATGGATGTTTGCCGATCGGCTCCAGTGAGCGTGACGTGATGCACACCCTGGCTTTGCAGCTTTTGCATGGTGTCCACCATGAACTCAACACCGAACAGGCTCGGACTTTTACGAATTGTGCAGCCACGATCCTGGCCGAGACCTCAGATCAGGTTGTGGGCCGCACCGTACCCAACTTGGTTCCCATGGGCAAGGTTGCGGTGACCTCGACGAGCGGCAGGCCTTGCGCCAATGGCTGAAGGCCTGCAAAGGCCGATGCCAAGACTAGCCATCATATTAGCCATCATATGCTTCGGCCGAGCCGCGGCCCGCGCGCGCGGCCAGGGATTCGTCGGGTTTGGGCAACGGCCTGCCATCGTCGCGAAACTTGTTGGTGATGGGATAGCGGCGATCGCGGCCGAAATTCCGCCGCGTCACCTTGACGCCCGGCGCCGCCTGCCGCCGCTTGTATTCGGCAATGTTGAGCAGGCGATCGACCCGCACTACCACCTCGCGATCGAAACCGGCCTCGATAATGGCTGCAAGCGGCTCCTCGCGCTCGACCAGCCGTTCCAGGATGGCATCGAGCATGTCGTAGGGCGGCAAGGAATCCTGATCGGTCTGGTTTTCGCGCAGCTCCGCGGTCGGCGGCCGCGTGATGATGTCGGGCGGGATGACTTCGCCCGATGGCCCGAGCGCGCCGTCCGGCTTCCACGAATTGCGCAGCCGCGACAGACCGAAACACTTCCGACTTGTAAATATCCTTGATGGGATTGAAGCCGCCGTTCATATCGCCGTAAAGCGTGGCGTAGCCGACCGACATCTCCGACTTGTTGCCGGTGGTGACGACCATCGCGCCGGTCTTGTTGGAGATTGCCATCAGAAGCGTACCGCGCGTGCGGGCCTGCAGGTTTTCCTCGGTAATATCGCGCGGCAGGCCGGCAAAGGTCGTGGACAGGATTTCCTCGAAACCGTTGACCGCTTTGGCAATCGGCAGCACCTCATAGCGTATGCCGAGATTGGCCGCGAGCCTGGCCGCGTCATCGAGCGAGGTTTGCGCGGTAAAACGAAACGGCAGCATGACGCCGCGTACGCCACCCGCCCCCAACGCATCGACCGCGATCGCAGCACAGAGCGCGGAGTCGATGCCACCGGATATGCCCAACAGCACCCCGGGAAAGCGGTTCTTGGCGACATAGTCGCGCAGGCCCACCACGCAAGCCGCGTAGTCGGCCTCATCTCCCTCGATGACACGCGCGATCGGCCCGCTGCAGTGCCAGCCGTCGTCGCCCCTCGTCCAGCGCAGCGTCGTGATGTTTTCCTCAAACGCCGGCAATTGCGCGGCGACCGAAAGATCGGCGTTGAGCACAAAGGAGGCGCCGTCGAAAACAAGCTCGTCCTGGCCGCCGACCTGATTGAGATAGATCAGAGGCAGCCCGCTCTCGGTCACCCGCGCCACCGAAATCGAAAGCCGGATATCGCCCTTGTCGCGCGCATAGGGCGAGCCGTTCGGCACCACGAGGATTTCCGCACCGGTCTCGGCAAGGCATTCCACGACGTTCTCATAGTCTTCGGATTCCTCGAGCCAGGTATCCTCGCAGATCGGCACCCCTACCCGCACGCCACGGATCGGCACCGGGCCGGTAACGGGCCCGCGCGCAAACACACGCTTCTCGTCGAAGACGCCGTAGTTCGGCAGATTGACCTTGAAGCGAATGGCGGAGATCCGCCCTTCGTCGAGAAGCGCGCAGGCGTTGTAGAGCTTGCCGTCCTCGACCCAGGGCGTGCCGATCAGGACCGCCGGTCCGCCATCGGCGGTTTCGCGTGCGAGATCCTCGGTCGCCGCGCGGCAGGCCGATTGAAAGGCGGGCTTCAAGACCAGGTCTTCCGGCGGATAGCCGGCCAAAAACAATTCCGGCAGCACGAGCAGATCGGCGCCGTCGGCGCGCGCCTGTTCGCGCGCGGCGCGAGCCTTGGCGGCATTGCCCGCGATATCGCCCACCGTCGGGTTCAGCTGGGCCAGCGTGATCGAAAACTGATTGGCGCGTTCGGTCATGGAATGATCGTGCACTTCAAGCGGTTGAACTGCAATTGCATGTTTTATATCGCACCAATGCGTTCGGCGATCGCAAACAACCAGAACAGGCCGGCCGTCACCAGCGCAACGCCGACCGCCGCCGAACCCATATCCTTGACCCGCCCGATCTGCGGATCGTGGTCGGTGGTCAGCCGGTCGGCCAGCTTCTCGATCGCAGTATTGAGCAGTTCGACCACCAGTACCATCACGACGGCGGCGACCAGCTCGATGCGGCGCATCGTCGTCGTGCCGATCACCCAGGCCAGCGGCAAGGAAAGCACGAGCGCGAAAAGCTCTTCGCGCACGGCCTGTTCGGAGCGAATCGCAAAGGCAAGGCCGTTACGCGTATTGATCGTGGCCCGCCACAGCCGCAGCAACTGTCAAAGTCCCGCCGCGGCCGGCATCGGCTTGACCTTGCCGGCGCGCTCTTGCTTGAGCAATTCGGCGATCAGGAAAGCCATGTCGATCGACTGTTCGGCATTCAGCCTTGGATCGCACGCCGTGTGGTAACGATCGTTGAGACTTTCCTCCGTGATCGCGCGCGCGCCGCCGATACATTCGGTGACATCCTGGCCGGTCATTTCCAGATGCACGCCGCCGGCATAGCTGCCCTCCGCGGCGTGGACCTGGAAGAACGACTTCACCTCCGACAAGATGCGGTCGAAGGGGCGGGTCTTGTAGCCGGACGTCGAGGTGATGGTGTTGCCGTGCATCGGATCGCACGACCAGACCACCGCGCGGCCTTCGCGCTTGACGGCACGAATGAGCTGCGGCAGGTGCTCGCCGATCTTTTCGGCGCCGAAACGGTTGATCAGCGTCAGCCGCCCGGGCTCGTTATCCGGGTTGAGAACGTCGATCAGCTTGATCAACTCCTCCGGCTTGAGCGAAGGGCCGCACTTCAACCCGATCGGGTTCTTGATGCCGCGGAAATATTCCACATGGCCGTGATCGAGCTGGCGCGTGCGGTCGCCGATCCAGATCATATGGCCGGAGGTCGCGTACCAGTCGCCGGTGGTGGAATCGACCCGCGTGAAGGCCTGTTCGTAGCCGAGCAGAAGCGCCTCGTGGCTGGTGTAGAAATCGGTTGAGCGAAGTTCGGGATGGCTTTCCAGATCGAGCCCGCAGGCGCGCATGAAGTTCAGCGCGTCGGAAATGCGATC
Source organism: uncultured Alphaproteobacteria bacterium (assembly GCA_963721935.1). Taxonomy (GTDB): domain Bacteria; phylum Pseudomonadota; class Alphaproteobacteria; order Rhizobiales; family Xanthobacteraceae; genus Bradyrhizobium. Next base: position 69,149 of record CAVRMY010000024.1, on the reverse strand, counting down.
GGCCAATTCCTTGTAACGCCGCGACTGCGGGGAATCCTTCAGGAAGCCGAGCATCCACTGGTGCACGCTGCCCAGATTGGCAAAACCGCCGGTGGCGAACGCGCGCAACAGGTTCAGCGTCGCCGCCGACTGGCGATAGGCCATCAACTGGCGCTGCGGATCGGGAGTGCGCGCCTGCGCGGTGAACGCGACGTCGTTGACGATATCGCCGCGGTAGCTTGGCAGTTCGACACCATTGACCTTCTCGGTCGGCGAGGAGCGCGGCTTGGCGAATTGCCCGGCGATACGGCCGACCTTCACCACCGGCACCGCGCCGGCATAGGTCAAGACCACCGCCATCTGCAACAGCACGCGGAAGAAGTCGCGGATATTGTTGGCGCCGTGCTCGGCAAAGCTCTCGGCGCAGTCGCCGCCCTGCAGCAGAAAGGCCTCGCCGGCAGCGACCCGCGCCAGCGCCTTTTTCAGGTTGCGGGCCTCGCCTGCAAAAACCAGCGGCGGAAAGGTCGCAAGCTGCGCCTCGACATCTGCCAATGCCTTCGCATCCGGATATTCTGGCATTTGCAGCACGGGCCGGCCGCGCCAGCTGTCAGGTGTCCACCGCTCGGACATGATCGAAAACTCCTCGAGCAAAAACCGCCACTTATCGGGAAATGGCGACGCGCCGCCTTATACACAGGCTGGTGAGCGACCGCCAGTACGAGCGAATTCATGCCTGCCGAAGGCTTTGCCACAGCTTCGTTGACAACCCCTTGCGGTCAAAGCCGAATTTGTGGGCGCCGGCGGCTATCCCGTGGCGGGCGGGGCTATCGCCGTTGCGACCAGAGGACGTTGGCTGTCCAGGCCGTCATGGCCGGGTCAAGTCAGGTCAAGTCCGGGCATGACGGACCTATCCCGCGACGCCAAACCGCGCCCGAGTTATGTCATCCGTTCCGCCCCCATGAGGGCGTGGGGAATGCCGGGCGCGCCAGGCGCACCCGCAGCCTCGCGTGCGAAAGCAAGAAGCACACGAGCGTAGTCACCACGGTCGCACCGGTTCACCCGGCATTCCCGCACGCGGATGGTTTTACGGCTTATAGCGCGCTCTCCCCGGTGACCGGGCTTTCTTGCCACCGTCGCGAGCGGATCATCATCCGCAAGCTTGATATCAGCGTCGGGATATCAGGACCACACGACTTCGCCGTCCGCAAGGTAACGCCCTCGTCAGTCGCGTCACTTGCGTCCACCGCATCCCGCACCCAACGTTCGTGACGATCGCGATACGCCCCTCGTTCCGGGGCGGGACGGCCGCGGATATAGGGCTGATTTGGGTCGGCGGCGAAGGAGAATTTTTTGCGAGTTGGCGCTGGACGGAAGGGCAAATCAGTGCCTTGGAGTTTTCGCGCTGCATGCCTCTGAGCGTCCGTGCGCCGTTGGATTGATGTAGATCAACACGTCTTCGACGTCTGTTGCCTAGTTGCCGAAGTTGCATCGGCTCCTGTCAGTTGTTAATTCCGTAAAGCGACGAGGCGCACGCACACGAATTGACGGCGCCGCCTCATTCCCGTTCCTCCATCAGCGGATCAATGATCATGCCGTCATCATCCAACCCGAGCCGTCGCCTTGTTCTCGGCGCGCTCACGGCTCTTCCAACCCTTCTCTTGCCGTTTGTCGCCAGTGCGCAGGTGCAAACAACGACCACGCAAGCACCGTCTGCCGAAGGCGCGGGGTTTTCGTTCGCTGCAGTCGGCGACACCAGACCAATGATGTACCTCCCGCTGAAGGAAGGGCAGCCGGACCTCAACAAGTTCTTCGTTGAGATGTTCGGGCTGGTGATGCCGGAGAAGGTCGCCGAGGCCGTTGTGGCAAGGGATGTGAAGATGATCTTCGATCCGGTCACGAAGGAGCTGATTAAAGTAATCATGCCATTCGCGTCCAAGACCGAAGTCATGACGCTGACGATCGATAAAGGATGGGTCACGGAAGCATCCGTTGAAGACGTGAAACTGCTTCCCGGCGTGCATCGGACGATGTTCCGGCTTCAGGGCGGCGAATGGGTGACCCGTGAAATCGTGAAGGACGTTCAATCCGGTCGCGCCAAATTCGTGGTCAATAGCGGCGACGCCGTCTGGTGGGGCAATCAGGGCTTGACTGTCAATGACAGCCCATACTGGAAGCGCGTGAACGATACGATGTTGAAGAAGCTTCCCGCGCCGGATGAGGAGATGCGCGCAGCCGGTCTGGATGGGCGATTTTTCATGAGCGTGGGCAATCATGAGGTGTGGGCCGATCCGAAAATCGAGGGCGTTCTTTCGGCGGTGCCGTATCTGAAGAAGTTCGGTGTCACGCCGGAAAATCTCATCTACAAATTCGACTTCAAGGGCACGCGCTTCATCTACCTGTGGAGCGGCAAGTACGACTACCGGTCGCCATCGCTATGGGACGCTGATCGGCCGAAATACGCCGAGCAGATGACGCAACTTCAGAAGTGGATGGACGAAGCGAAGGCCAATGGCATTCGCAAGGTCTTTATCGTCTTCCACTATCCTGTGTTTGCGCGGTCCGGCTTGGGGCCGATCCCGGCCCCCGACAATCCGCACAAGGTGATCGCGTCATACGCCAAGGACATGGAGGTGGTCGTGTTGAACGGGCACGTCCACACCACCGAAATCTACGAGGTGGATGGGGTGAAGTATCTGATGCTGGGCGGTGGCGGCGCGGAACAAGACCCAATCCTTCCCGGTCGCACGAGCATCAAGGTACCCGCTGACTATCCGCCGGACCTCTACTGGAAGGGACAGGCTCCGAAAGAGGAGTACAATTACGTGCTTGTCGATGTCCAACCCGGCCAGAAGACGAAATTCACCCTCAATCGGTTCCGGCCGTGGTCGGCAGAGCCATTCGGGACTGAGGAACTCTTCAAATGAGCCGGAAGCAGGCGCTTACGGCGAGTGAGGTGAGGTTCTGGCGACGGCCCTCCTGATCATTCACGGCTTGGTCGCGGTCGCATTGCTTGGCGCGATAACGCACCAGACTTTGGCGGCTTGGGGAGCGGCCAGCGCGCGGCCTGCCTCGTTCCTGGGCCGCTTTCGTTCGGTACCCTCGGCCTCGTTCGCCAACGCCGTCGTCGTCCTGTATGCGGTTTCCACCTTGCTGGGAGGGATCGTCTATCTTTATTTTCGTGTGGATGTGCGGCCCGAGTTGGAGCGGGCTGGCCACTGGCACCTGCTCGGCTTCTTCGACCTCAAGGAACATTTTGCGGCTATCGGGTTGGCGTTGCTGCCCGCCTACTGGGTTTGCTGGCGACGGCCGCTTGCCGATGAACCAGCCCAAACGCGCACCGCGCTCACCTCGATCCTTGCCTTCATCGTCTGGTGGGGCTTTCTGTGCGGCCACGTCGCCAACAACATCATGGGTTTCGGCTCATGACCTCGTCAGCGCCATTCCGTCGCTTTGCATTCACGTTCGGGACCACGTTCGGGGTCTGCTACGTGGTCGCACTTGCCAAGGATTTTGCACTCTTCACCGTTTTCCCTTCGCTCGGCATCGTGCTCGCCGGCACGCATCGCTCGCGAGATGTCGCCGACCCCTCGATGGGGTTTCTGGCTCCTGCAATGTACTGGTACGGCTGGACCGCGACGGCCGCACTCGGAGCAATGATGGTCGGCCTGGTTGCTGCGTCGTTCTCCGGACGGTCGGCGCACCACATTTGGCCGGGATGGGTGTGGGTAATTCCCATCCTCTCAATGATTGCTTGTGTTTATCTCACCCTGCCCTGGTTTCGTCTTTAGGGTAGCTCGGGCTTCGCTCCGGACACAGAGCGCTTGACTCCCGCCTATTATTTCGATATTCGTTGAACTATGGAAAAAACCGATGCCGTGGCCGCCCTGGCGGCGCTTGCCCAGGACAACCGGCTCGACGTGTTCCGCCTGCTCGTGCAGGCCGGACCGGAGGGAATGCCTGCGGGAGCCGTGGCGGCCGCGCTCGACCTTCCGCCGAACACCCTGACGTTCCACTTCGATCGACTTCGCATGGCGGGTCTTGTCAGCGTGCGCCGCGAGGGCCGCTCGATGATCTACGCAGCCCAGTTCGAGAAGATGAACACGCTCCTGAGCTTCCTCACCGAGAACTGCTGCGCCGGCGCGTCATGCGCTGGCGCCGTTCAATGCAAGCCCGTCCGTCGCCGCACGAAAATCCCGGCCTGAAAGGAGAAACCATGAAGCGTCTTCATGTTCATGTTGCCGTCAGCGACCTCTCGCAATCCCTGAGTTTCTACTCGGCCCTGTTCGCTTCGCGGCCGACCGTGCTGAAATCCGACTACGCCAAGTGGATGCTTGACGATCCCCGCGTGAATTTTGCCATCTCGACCAGGGGCCGCGAACGTGGTCTCGATCATCTGGGCATCCAGGTGGAGAGCCAGGAAGAGCTTCATGAGGTCTACGGTCGCCTGCGCCAGGCGGGGGGCCACATCATCGAGCAGGGCCAGACCGCCTGCTGCTACGCCAAATCGGAAAAGTCGTGGATCGACGATCCGGCAGGCATCTCCTGGGAGACCTTCCACACTACCGGAGAAAGCATCGACTACGGTGACGGTACGCTCGAGCGGGAAGCGCGCGTAGCGCATGCGACAGAGCGTGCGTGCGGTGTCCCGCAGGCCGCACCGAGCGAAGCCGCTGCTTGCCGTTCGTAAGGCGATACATGGCCGATCATCCTTACAACGTACTGTTTCTCTGTACCGGCAATTCGGCGCGCTCGATCATCGCTGAAGCCATCTTGAACAAGACGGGCAAGGGAGCATTCCGTGCCTACAGCGCGGGTAGCCAGCCGAAGGGCCAGGTCAATCCGCATGCGCTCCAACTGCTTGAGAGCCTCGGCTACGACACGGCGGGCTTTCACTCGAAATCATGGGATGAGTTCGCCAAGGCGGATGCTCCGAAATTCGATTTCGTCTTCACAGTCTGCGATAACGCGGCAGCGGAAGCCTGCCCGGTGTGGCCCGGTCAGCCCATGACGGCCCATTGGGGCATAGCTGATCCGGCCGAGGCAAAGGGCACGCCAGCGCAGGTCTCGATGGCGTTCAAGGAGGCATACCGTCTCCTCAACCAGCGTATCGGTATCTTCACATCGCTTCCGTTGCGTTCGCTCGACAGGCTAAGCCTCAGGGCAAAACTCCGCGACATCGGCGAGATGGAAGGCGCGACGAAGACTTCGGAACGCACCTGATGGTATCGTTCGGGAGGCGCATCTTCTCGGAATGGCTCGGCACGGCGTTCCTGCTGGCCGCAGTGGTTGGCTCAGGGATCATGGCCGAGAGGCTCGCGGGCGGTAACGTGGCGCTGGCGCTTTTGTGCAACACCATCCCGACCGGAGCCATCCTTGTCGTGCTGATCCTGGTTTTTGGTCCGCTCTCGGGGGCGCATTTCAACCCGGTGGTGAGCCTTGCATTCGCGTTGCGCAGCGAACTGCCGTGGGCCATCGCGACCAGCTACGTCGCGGCCCAGGTTGGCGGCGCCATTGCAGGTGTGTGGTTGGCGCACCTGATGTTCGAATTGCCGGTGTGGCAGCTCTCGACCACCGCACGGGTGGGATGGGGGCAATGGACCGCTGAAGCGATCGCGGCATTTGGACTGCTACTGACGATCTTGGGATGTGTTGCCAGAACGCCGGCGGCAACCCCCTACGCGGTCGGCCTTTATATCACCTCCGCCTACTGGTTCACCGCCTCCACTTCATTTGCCAATCCTGCCGTGACGATTGCGCGTTCTCTCTCGAATTCATTCGCGGGCATCGCACCCGGCGGCGTCCCGGCCTTCATCGCGGCGCAACTGATCGGCGGCGGAATCGCGGTACTGCTGGGCGGATGGCTGTACCCGGGGCAATTTGACAGGATCAGATGAACCCAACGCATGGCTGAGCGATCCAATCTTTTTCGCGACGTGGATTACCCCGCCTTCGTTCGCAATGACAGGAGGACGCCGGCCCCTACTCCGCGGCCTGGCGCACGTGGCGCGCCGTGGGGTTGCGCATCGTCACCAGTTCTTCGGCGGCGGTTGGGTGCAGCGCCATGGTGGCGTCGAAGTCGGCCTTGGTCGCCTTCATCTTCACGGCGATGCCGAGCACCTGCACCATCTCGGCCGCGCCATCCCCCACAATGTGGCAGCCGACGACGCGATCACTCGTGGCGTCGACGACCAGTTTCATCAGGACGCGGGTATCGCGCCCCGAAAGCGTGGCCTTCATGGGCTTGAACGTCGCCTTGTAGATATCGACGTGGGAAAATTGGGCGCGCGCCTGGGCCTCCGTCAGTCCAACGGTGCCGACCTCGGGCTGGCAGAACACCGCAGTCGGGATGTCGGCATGATCGACCCGAACCTCGCGCTTGCCGAACACCGTGTCGGCAAAGGCGTGGCCCTCGCGGATCGCCACCGGCGTCAGATTGTGGCGATGGGTGACGTCGCCGATCGCATAGATGTGCGGCACGGAGGATCTGGAAAAGCCGTCGACCGCAATCCCGCCATTGTTCGGGTTGATGGCGACGCCGGCCTTCTCCAGGCCGAGATTGGCGACATTCGGATGCCGGCCGATCGCAAACATCACCTGGTCGGAAGCGATGCTCGAGCCGTTCGACAGATGCGAGGTGAATTCCTTGCCGTGCTTGTCGACGCGATTGACCGTGCAGCCGGTCAGCACCGTGATGCCGTCCTTTTCCATTTCGCTGCGGACATGGCTGCGGACATCCTCGTCGAACCCGCGCAGCACATTGTCGCCGCGATAGACCACGGTCACGTCGGAGCCGAAGCCGGCAAAGATGCAGGCGAATTCCAGCGCAATATAACCGCCGCCCTGGATCAGGATGCGCTTTGGCAGCGCGGCGAGATGGAACACCTCGTTGGACGAGATCACGTGCTCGATGCCGGGAATGGCTTTGCCGTGGTTCGGCGCACCACCGGTGGCGATCAGCACATATTTCGACCGTATCTTCTCGCCGGTCGCAAGCTGAAGGGTATGCGGGTCGACAAATTCCGCGCGCGTTTTGACGATACGTGCCCCGGCCTTCTCGACATTGGCGGTATAGGCCGCCTCGAGCCGCGCAATCTCCTTGTCCTTGTTGGCGATCAGCGTCGGCCAGTGGAAAGTCGCCTGCGCAATGGTCCAGCCGAAACCTGCCGCGTCCTCGATCTCGTGATGGATGTGCGAGGCGTAGACCAGAAGTTTCTTCGGCACGCACCCGCGGATGACGCACGTGCCCCCCATCCGGTACTCCTCGGCAACCATGACGCGGGCACCATGGGTGGCCGCGATGCGGGCCGCGCGAACGCCGCCCGACCCTCCTCCGATGACGAACAGATCGGTATCGAATTCGGCCATGTCAGACCCAGTCAACGTCATTGCCGATAAAAGTCAGCTCAAGAACGATGCACATCAGCCGAGCGGCTTGCCGCGCTTTTTCATCTCGTTGCGGAACTCATTGGCGACCGTCTCGGAGAAGCTCTGCGCCCACTGGCTCATATAGGTCATGCTGGCCTGGATCGCCTGTGGCTCCTGATTGAGCAATTTCTGGCCGATCGGCGATTTGTAGAAGGCGGTGAGGTCCTTCAGCTCCTGTTCGGTGAAGTCGCTGGCGTAAATCTTCGCCATCTGTTCGCCGATCTCCTTTTCGCGGCCAGCCAGGTTCTGGGCGACCACGACCGCGACTTCGTTGAGGTCCTTCTGATAGTTCAGATTGTTGGCCAGGAACCCATCCTTGGTCCGCTGAACGATGTTGGGTACCGCGGACGCATAGACCTGGCTGACGTTCTTCACGGCCAGGAGGTCCTTCGCGGCCGCGATTGCCGAAGGGGATGCGGGCTTGAGCGGCGGCGGAGCGGGCTGTTGGCCTGCGGGCTGCTGTGCGGTTGCTGGCAGCGCAGAAAGCGCCAAGCCCACAACAAGGCCGATGGCCGGCAAGATTTTCGATAGAGCCTTCATGGTTCGATTCTCCCAGGATGGCGGCACCCTTTAGCGCCGCTCGACAACGCGAATTCCCTTTGTGCCAGCCAGTATTGCGGTGCTGGCGAGACCGATGAACAGCCCGTGCCCGACAACTCCCGGAATGCAAGCCAGCGATCTCGCAAGAAGCGGGGCGTCCGCTATGCGTCCGAGATGGGCATCGACGATCCAGTGGCCGCCATCGGTGACAAAAACGTGACCGTCCCTGCCTTTTCTGACCGCCATTTGGCCGGAAACGCCACATTCGGCGAAGGCCTTTCCGATCGCACGCCGCGTGGCGGCGAGGCCAAACGGAATGACCTCGATCGGGAGCGGAAAGCGGCCGAGGGTCTCGACCCACTTCGATTCGTCGGCGATCACGATCATCTGATCGGAGGCGGCGGCAACGATCTTTTCCCGCAACAGGGCTCCGCCGCCGCCCTTGATCAGGTCGAGCGAGGGGTCGATTTCGTCGGCACCGTCAATCGTCAAATCCAGGCGATCGATCTCGTCCAGCGTGGTCATCGGTATGCCGCAGCGAACGGCGTCGCTGCGGGTGGTTTCCGACGTCGGCACACCGATAACGTCGAGCCCGCCGCGAACCCGCTCGCCCAACAGCTCGACGAAATGCTTCGCGGTCGATCCGGTGCCGAGGCCGAGCCTCATGCCCGCTTTCACGAAATCGAGCGCGCGCTCAGCCGCCTGCCGCTTTAGCTGATCCATGCTCACGCGTAATCCTTCAGGAAACACGCGCTACCGCGGGTTCCGGGCCGACTATTAGCGTTGCGGCGATCCAGCCGCAACCGGCGGTTTTTCAGGCGAGGCCCCTTGCGTGATCACCCCCCGCCCGCTAGCGATCCTTCCATGGTCCTCCCCCGCACCGTCGTATTCGATCTTGATGGCACGCTGGTCGATACCGCGCCCGACCTGATCGGCGCGCTCAACTACATTCTGGACCGCGAGGGCATGCCGCCGGTGCCGCTTCATTCGGCGCGCAACATGATCGGCGCGGGCGTTCGTAAGCTGATCGAGCGCGGCCTGGAATTGGAAGGCCGGGAAGCCAGTCCCTCCGACATCACCCGACTGACCGACGATTTCGTCGCCTATTACGCGGAGCACATTGCCGATGGTTCGCGACCCTTCGAAGGCCTTGAAACCGCACTGGATGACCTTCTGACGCGTGGATACCACTTCGCAGTCTGCACCAACAAGCTGGAGTGGCTATCCAAACTTCTCTTGGATCGGCTGGGCTTGAGCGCACGTTTTGCAGCGATTTGCGGAGCCGACACATTCGGCGTTTCCAAGCCCGATCCTGCCATCCTGCGCCAGACCGTCGCGCGTGCTGGCGGGGACATCGCTTCGGCAATCATGGTGGGCGATGCCGGCACCGATATCGGCGTGGCTCGCCGCGCCGGCATCCCCGTGATCGGCGTCAGCTTCGGATATACCGAGGTCCCCATCGCGGACCTCGAACCGGATCGGCTCATCCATCACATGAATGAGCTGCCGAGCGCCGTCGAAAGCCTGATGATCCGACATCGTTTATCGTACTAACATATTGATTTTATTTTATTTATTACTCGCCTAGGACGCGTATCAACCAATCGCAGGTCCAAGCGGTTGCGTCATCGTATCGAGGCCCTTATGGTTTGGCCGGGGATGGCCGTCGGCCATAATGAGCGCATGATCCGAGAGTTGCGGAGTGTCTTCTCGCGGCGAATTCCTCGCCAGGCCGCGGGAGTTCGCGCGGATTCATGCCCGGGCAGATAGTGGATCAGATTCCGAATTAACCCATCGGATCATGATCAGGGAGTGACGGATTGATCATGCGTCGTGTCATCGCAATTGCCGCAGGTGGAATGACTTTGGCTGGTTGCTCATCGTTTTCGGCCTATTCCCTGACGGACTATTTCAAGTCTGCTCCGCCAACGGTTCAGCTCCAGCTTGAATCGACCCCGCCTGGCGCCGAGGCGCGAACCTCGATCGGCCCGGGCTGCAAGACCCCCTGTTCCGTCGCCGTGACCGCTCCCGAAGGTGGATTCACGGTCGGTTACACCCTGGCGAGGTTCCAGCCGGCCACAGTCCCGGTCCAGGTCACCCGCATCCCCGGGGATCTGCTTTCCTCTGCGACGACGAAGGTTGACCCCAATCCGGTGGTCGTGGAACTGCAGCCCGTCACGCCGCCAAAAGGCAACAAGATGCGGCCGAAAAGGGTGAAAAAGCCGACTGACACGGCCGCGGCACCAGCCGCTGTGGCGTCCCCATTCCCGGATCCGGGACGCGGCGTTCCCCCGCCCCCCGGCTCCATCCGTTAATTGCTTGCAACCCACCATCTGACGGACCGCTGGTTTGCGGATTGTGCGAGCGCTGCAACGTGCATAGATTGCGTCCAGGGAATGTTTCCCGAGAGCCCCTGAAGGCAAATCCGAAATGACTGCACTCGTGGCAAATCCACCCGCCGCCCTGTCGCGTCCGATGACCGACCCTTTCGGCCGCACGATCAGCTATTTGCGGGTCTCGGTCACGGATCGTTGCGATTTGCGTTGCTTTTATTGCATGTCAGAAGACATGACCTTCCTGCCCAAGGCGGATCTGCTGACGCTTGAAGAACTCGACCGTTTATGCACGGCCTTCATCGCCAAGGGCGTGCGGAAGCTGCGGCTGACCGGGGGCGAGCCCCTGGTGCGGCGAAACGTGATGTCGCTGGTGCGATCGTTGTCGCGCCACCTGGCCTCCGGCGCGCTCAATGAGCTGACGCTGACGACCAATGGCTCGCAACTGGCCCGCTTTGCGGACGAGCTGAAGGATTGCGGCGTGCGCCGCATCAACGTCTCACTCGACACGCTGGATGCTGCCAAATTCCGCGCCATCACACGCTGGGGCGACCTCGACAAGGTCATGGCCGGCATTGAAGCGGCGCGCGCGGCAGGCCTCGCCGTAAAGATAAATGCGGTGGCGCTCAAAGGACTGAACGAAGAGGAAATCCCCTCGCTGATGCAATGGGCGCACGGTGAGGGCATGGGACTGACACTGATCGAAGTCATGCCGATGGGCGACATCGGCGCCGGCCGCATCGATCAATATGTGCCGTTATCGCTGGTGCGAGCGCGCCTTTCCAAAAAATACACGCTGACCGACCTCGACGAGAGCACGGGCGGACCGGCACGCTACGTCCGCGTCGACGAAACCGGCGGCAAGCTCGGCTTCATCACGCCGATGACGCATAATTTCTGTGAATCCTGCAACCGCGTCCGCATCACCTGTACCGGCACGTTGCACACCTGCCTTGGGCACGAGGATGCCTCCGATCTGCGCAAACCGCTGCGGGCTTCTGCAGACAATGAGCTGTTGAGTGCGACAATCGACCGCGCCATTGCGTTGAAGCCGAAGGGCCACGACTTCATCATCGACCGCCGGCACAACCGGCCCAGTGTCAACCGCCACATGAGTGTCACCGGCGGCTGAAGCCTCGCGGCCTGGTGGCAGCGCGGCGAGCGTTTGAGTTCGCGCTGATCCGGTCGATTTTCCAATTGACGGCGCCACGACGCGCTGAAATGGTGCGCCGACACTTTCGCTTTTTTGCGCTCGATAAGCCGCTGTGCCGCATCGGCCAGTCAAGACGGCACGGGCGTCACGGGGGAGGATGATTGTTGCGATCGCTCTTTGAATCGAGCTGCAGACCCGCGCGCCGAATCAGAACGACATCCGCCAGGACAGCGGACGAAACCTGATGAGCGCCGGGGAAGACACCATGCGTCCTCTGCTGGCCGTCAGTTCGGCAATCGACACGGTCAACGAAAAGATTGGCTACGTCTGCAATCTCCTAGTTCTGGCCGCCTGCATCGTGAGCGCCGCCAACGCCATGATCCGCTATGCGTTCGGCTACAGCTCCAACGGCTGGCTCGAACTGCAATGGTATATGTTCGCCATCCTGGTCATGTTCGGCGCGTCTTATACGTTCAAGCGTAACGAGCACGTCCGCGTCGAAATCTTCTATCTGTTTCTCAGCGAACGCGGACAGCTGTGGCTCGACCTGATCGGCACCCTGTTCTTCATGATCCCGGCCTGCCTGCTGCTTGCCTATCTGTCGTGGCCGTTCTTCATGCAAGCCTACGCGGTCGGAGAAATGTCCGGCAATGCCGGCGGATTGATCCGCTGGCCGATCAAATTCGTCATTCCGGCCGGATTCGTGATGCTCGCATTGCAAGGCGTCTCGGAGGTCATCAAGCGCATCGCCGCGCTGCAGGGCGAGCTTACGATCGACGCGAAATACGAGAGGCCGACGCAATGATTACGCTGGAGGCGATGCCGCCCCTGATGTTCGGCGGCCTGGTCCTTGCCATGCTGATCGGTTTTCCGGTGGCGTTTACGCTTGCCGCGGTCGGCTTATCGTTCGGCTTTCTTGCGATCCATCTCGGCTTCTTCGATCTGAATTTCCTCCAGGCGATTCCTGGCCGGGTGTTCGGCAGCGTGCTTTCGAACGAACTGCTGCTCGCGATCCCCTTCTTCACCTTCATGGGTGCGATACTGGAGCGATGCGGCCTGGCCGAGGACATGCTCAATTCGATGGGCCAGCTTTTCGGACCGATTCGCGGTGGCCTCGGCTATTCGGTCATCATCGTCGGCTTCATCCTGGGCGCGATCACCGGCACGGTGGCCGCACAGGTCATCGCCATGGCGCTGATATCGATGCCGGTGATGATCCGCTACGGCTACAACATGCGCTACATCACCGGCGTGCTGGCGGCCTCGGGCACGATCACCCAACTGGTGCCGCCATCGCTGGTCCTGATCGTGCTCGCCGATCAGCTCGGAAAATCGGTCGGCGACATGTATCTGGGCGCATGGGGGCCCTCGGTTTTCCAGATCGCGTTGTTTGCGACCTACACGTTCCTGCTCGGCGTCTTCAAGCCGGATCACGTGCCGCCGGTGCCCAAGGAGGCGCGCACCCTGACCGGCTGGGCTTTGTGGAGGAAATGCCTGCTCGGCATCATCCCTTCCGCAGTGCTGATCTTCGTCGTGCTGGGCACCATGATGATGGGTCTCGCCACGCCGACGGAAGCCGGCGCCATGGGCGCGGTCGGCGCCATCGTGCTAGCGGCGATTTACAGCAAGGATTTTTCCACGACCGGACGCAAGCTCCTCATCATCGGCGCCATTGCCGGCGGCATCGGCACCATTGTCGGAATCTTCCTCACCGAAGGGCTGATCTTCAAGCTTGCCTTTGCTGTGACGTATCTTGCGGTGTTGTGGATCTGCCTCGAGGCCGTACGCATTCCCGACCTGCGTGGCCTCATCAAACAGGGTTACGAGACCACCATGCGCATCACCACCATGGTCGTCTTCATCCTGATCGGGTCGACATGTTTCTCCGTGGTCTTCCTCGGAGTATCCGGCGGCGTCTGGCTGGAGCACATGCTGACGTTGCTGCCCGGCGGCGTCTGGGGATTTCTGATCTTCATCAACCTGTTCATCTTCTTCCTGGCGTTCTTCCTGGATTTCTTCGAGATCGCCTTCATCATCCTGCCAATGATCGCGCCGATCGCGCAGAAGATACTCACCCCCGTGGTTGGAGCGGATGCGGCGCTGATCTGGTTCGGCGTCATGCTGTGCGTGAACATGCAGACTTCGTTCATGCACCCGCCCTTCGGCTTTGCGCTGTTCTATTTGCGCGGCGTTGCGCCGAAGGAAGTGAAGAGCTCCGACATCTACTGGGGCGCCCTGCCCTGGGTAGGACTCCAGGCGATCATGGTGGCGCTCGTGATCGCTTTCCCGATCACCGTGACCGCTCTGCTCGACAAGCCCCTTGATGTCGATCTGAACAAGATCAAGATCGACGTTCCGCAAATGGAGCTGCCACCGCTCGATTTCGGTCCGCCCAAGCAGTAGCGATCCGCTTTCAGGCAGGACAAAGGACAAAGCCTCGGGAGAGCTGCCAGCGAAACCCGGGCTGTACACAACAGGGAGGTTTTATGCATCGAATGGCCGCCGAAATTGTCTTTGCCGCAGGCGTTGCGGTTGCTGCGATGGCCGGCACCGCCAACGCGCAGAATTCGCCGGGGAGTACGGCCCTCGACGCCAGCCTGCGTGGCGCTGTCGAGCGCAAGGACGTGCCGGGCGTGGTCGCGCTGATCACCGATCGCGAGCACGTGCTTTATCAAAGCGCATTCGGAGTGGCGGACGTCGCGACCGGGCGCCCGCTCACGACCGACGCGTTATTTAGAATTGCCTCGATGACCAAGCCGGTCACTTCGGTGGCATTGATGCAACTCGTCGAGCAGGGCCGGCTCGGTCTCGACGACCCGGCCGAAAAGTACCTGCCAGAGCTTGCGGGACTGAAGGTCATTGAATTGTTCGACGCGGCGAGCGGAGCCTACCGCGTCCGCCCCGCATCAAGGCCGCCGACCGTCAGACATTTCCTGACGCACACGTCCGGATTGGCCTATCCGTTCACCAGCGCGATCTGGCGCGATTTCAAGCCGCGCGCCGGCGAAACGTACCCGTTCGGCGGACCGCTGCTGTTCGATCCCGGCGAACGCTGGCACTACAGCACCAGCACCGATGTGGTCGGCAAACTGGTCGAGGCGCTGTCTGGCCAAAAACTCGAGGATTATTTCCGCGAGCACATCTTTGCTCCACTCAAGATGGATGACACGTCCTACAACGTGCCGGAGGCGAAGGGACCGCGCCTCGTCGCGCAACAGCAGCGCGCTGGCGAGCGTATGGAGGGCGCCATTATACTGCAAAACCCGCAGCCCGGGCTCACCATACCGGCGCCGGTCGGTGGCGGCGGCCTCGCCTCGACCGCGAGCGACTACGGGCGCTTCGTGCGCATGCTCCTCAACGGCGGGACGCTCGAGGGGGTACGCGTGCTCAAAGCCGAGACGGTGGCTCTGATGGGCCAGAACCAGATCGGCGCGATCTCGGTCTCCGCACTCAAGAGCGCCCTGCCGCGTAGCGCCGACTTCACCTTCATCGCGGACGGCCGCGACAAGTGGGGTCTTGGTTTCCTCATTACGACCGATCAAGTACCCGGCAAGCGCTCTCCCGGCAGCCTGAGCTGGGGCGGTATCAACAACACGTTTTTCTGGATCGATCCGGCTCGCGGCATCGCCGGCGTGATCCTGATGCAGTACCTGCCGTTCGCCGACGCCAAGGCGCTGGCCGTCTACGACGCGTTCGAGCGCGGGACCTATCAGCTCGTCACCGCGGAGCGGTAGACATCCTGCAATTTCCGGCCGGCCTTATGCCGGCCGGAAATCGTGTGCAAAAATAGTGACCCGGACCCGAGGGCGTGCGAACCTCGGATGCGGGACACTAGAGCATGATCCGGAAAAGTGGAAACCGGTTTTCCGAAAAGATCATGCTCAAACAAAGGGATGAGATCATGATGCGATTCCACTTAATCGCATCATGATCTAGAAGCCATTTCGGTTTTGATTGAATCAAAACCGGGCGCTACTCTTTTGTTTTGGCGCGTTTTCTTCACGCGAACCGGTTTCCACTTCGCTCGAAAACGCTCTAGCTCTGCGAGTGCCGCGCCATGAAATTGTCGTAGCCGACTTCGGCGACCTGGAACCACTGGTAGCCGTTGCTGGAAAAAGCATTCAGCGAGTTGTAGACCTTCTTGAAATTGGCGTTTGTCGCCGCGACCTCGCTGTGCAATTCCCTTGCCGCCTTGAGGGAGGCTTCCATGACGGGCGGCGGAAAGGCGTGAAGCTTGGTGCCATTGGCGAGAAGTTTACGCAGCGCCATCGGGTTCTGAGCGTCGTATTTTGCCATCATCCAGTTATTGGCATAGTGGCCTGCCTGTTCGAGCACACTTTGATAATTTTTTGGCAGCGCATTCCACTTGTCGAGATTGACGATCGCCAGAAGCATGGGGCCGCCCTCCCACCATCCGGGGTAGTAGTAATGCGGCGCGACCTTGTAGAAGCCGAGCTTCTCATCGTCATAGGGACCGACCCACTCTGCCGCGTCGATGGTGCCTTTTTCCAGTGCCGGGTAGATGTCGCCACCGGCCAATTGCTGCGGCACGCAGCCGAGCTTCTGCAAAACGCGCCCGGCAAAACCGGCTATGCGAAACTTCAGTCCCTGGAGATCGGCGACGTTGGTGATTTCCTTGCGGAACCAGCCGCCCATCTGGCACCCGGTGTTGCCTGCAAGCAGCGATGTGACGTTGTAGTTCTTGTAAAAGTCGTTGAGGATCTCCCTGCCGCCGCCGATCGTGTACCAGCCCTGGTTGAGGCGCGAGTTGGGTCCGAAAGGTATCGACGAGCCGAAGGTGAAGGTCGGATCCTTGCCGTAATAATAATACGAGGCGGTGTGCCCCATCTCGACCGTTCCGTTCTGCACGGCATCGAGAACCTGCAGGCCCGGCACGATTTCGCCGGCAGCGAAAGTCTGGATCTGGAACTTGTTGTCGGTGGCTTCGCCGACCACCTTGGCCATCACTTCGGCGCCGCCGTGCAGCGTATCGAGCGATTTGGGCCAGCTCGTCGTCATGCGCCATCTGATCTCCGGCGTCGACTGCGCAATCGCGGGCGCAGCTACGGTCGCAGCCCCCGCGACGCCCATTCCGGTGACCTTGATAAAGTCTCGACGCTTCATTGAATTCCCTTCCCTTGGTGATGTGATCATTCAACCTTCTTTCGAGGTTTGGACAACCATGAAACATTTGCTGGCGGATTTCCATGGGTCGAATGGACTTACCGCAACGCAAAAGGCCCGTGCCTCTTCCGAGACCGGACTTGGCCTTCGCCTGGTTGAGAAGTAATCAGCCGCGGGTGCGCGAGCGGATCATGAAACTGTCGAACGTATATTCGGCAACCTGCCACCACAGATACTGGTCCGAGCGATAGGCCTGCATCGCGTCGATCGATTTCTTGAAATCGGGGTTCTTCGCGGAGATCTCGGCCCACAATTCGTTGGTTGCCTTCAGGCAGGCTTCCAGAACTTCGTTGGTGAAGGGACGAAGCTGCGTGCCGCCCGCGACCAGCCGCTTCAGCGCTCCCGGATTTTGCATGTCGTAGCGCGCGGCCATCCAGGTGTTGGCATTGGCGGTCGCGTTGTTGACGATCGCCTGATAGTTCTTCGGCAGCGAATTCCACTTCTCCAGATTGCAGAAGGCATGCACCATCGGGCCGCCCTCCCAGAAGCCCGGGTAGTAATAGTATTTGGCGACCTTCTGGAAGCCGAGTTTCTCGTCATCATAGGGCCCGACCCATTCGGCCGCATCGATGGTGCCCTTTTCGAGCGCCGGATAGATATCGCCGCCCGCAAGCTGCTGCGGCACGACGCCGACCTTCTGCAGCACCTGTCCGGCAATTCCGCCGATGCGGAATTTCAGGCCGGAAAGATCGGCGACGCTCTTGATCTCCTTGCGGAACCAGCCGCCCATCTGCGTGCCGGTGTTGCCGCAGGCAAAACCGATCACGCCGAACTTCTTGAAGAACTCGCTGCCGAGCTCAATCCCGCCGCCCTGGTACCACCAGGAATTCTGCTGGCGCGCGTTGAGTCCGAACGGCACGGAGGCGTAGATTGCAAAGGTCGGGTCCTTGCCGACGTAATAGTATGACACGGTGTGGCACATTTCGATGGTGCCGTTGGAGGTCGCGTCCAGCGCCTGCAGACCGGGAACGATTTCGCCTGCGGCAAAGACCTGGATCTGAAATTTGTTGTCGGTCATTTCCGCAACGCTTTTGGCGAATTCGACTGAGCCGCCATAAATCGTGTCGAGCGACTTGGGGAAACTTGAGGTCATGCGCCACTTGATCTCGGGCATCGATTGCGCAATTGCCGGCGAGGCCACGGCGGTGGCGGCGGCGCCCGCTGCTGAAACCTTCAAAAAATCGCGACGCTTCATCAAGGCATCTCCTTCAGGGCGTTTCCCAGCGGGCTTTAACACGGAAGTCGGGCGCGCGAAAACGCGACGAAGGCATGACTGGTGTCTCGTCTGCGGTCTTGCGACGATTAAACGAAAGTCGCATAGGCGGGTGCGCTAGTCGGGTGGACTTTAACTCCGCTGCCCACAAGCCGGTCTCAGGCAGCGGCGATCGCTCCCTTGAGCTGATCGCGGACCTTGGCCCCGATCGCGCGGTAGATCGCCGCGTGCGGCCCCTTCGGCTCGCTGTCGACGACCGGTCTTCCCTCGTCCGAGGCGGTTCGGATCGAGATGTGAAGCGGAATTTCACCCAGAAACGGCACGCCAAGACGCTCGGCTTCATGCCGCGCGCCGCCATGACCGAAGATGTCCGACCTCGTGCCGCAATGCGGACACTGGAAATAGCTCATGTTCTCGATGATGCCGAGCACCGGCACGTTGACTTTCTTGAACATCGCAAGGCCGCGCCGCGCATCGATCAGGGAAAGGTCCTGCGGGGTCGAAATGATGATGGCGCCCTTGAGCGGCACGTTCTGCGCCAGCGTGAGCTGCGCGTCACCAGTACCAGGAGGCATATCGACCACCAGGACATCGAGCGCGCCCCACGCCACGTCTCTCAACATCTGGGTGATGGCCGACATCACCATAGGCCCGCGCCAGATCATCGCGGTATCTTCCTCGACCAGAAAGCCGATCGACATGATCGAAAGACCGAAACGCGCGATCGGGATCATTTTCCTGTTATCGTCCAGCAGCGGCTTCTGGCGGATTCCGGTCAATCGCGGCACGGATGGGCCATAGATGTCGGCATCGAGCAGGCCGACCCGCAAATCAAGATCGCGCAGGCCGAGCGCCAGGTTGAGCGCGGTGGTCGATTTACCGACGCCACCCTTGCCCGAGGCTACCGCGATGACGGCGGAGACGCCGGGAATTTCCGCCTGCCTCGACATCGGCGAAGCTGTCCCCTGCGCCGGCCGGTGTGCCGAAACGTTCGGCACGCCCTGCCGCGCATGGCGGTGCGGCGGTGGCTGCGGCGCCGATCCTGGCTTGCGTTCGGCCGTCAGTGCGACCATCGCCACGCTGACACCCGGAACAGCCCGCACCGCTGCCTCCGCGGCGGCGCGCACGCTTTCCCAGGCGCGGGCTTCCGCAGCATCGACATTAATCGAAAAGAACACCTTGCCGTCGTTGACTGCAATTACCGACAACACGCCCGCGTTCGTCAGCGCCACGCCGCGCGGCGAGGCCACCTTGGCGAGAGCATCCTGAACCTGCTGCTGCGTGACACCCACGGCGCATCTCCTGGAGCCATGTGGTTCTGATTGTATCAGAACCGGGCTCTTTTCTTTTGTTTTGACGCGTTTTCTTCACGCGAACCGGAGTCCACTTCGCTCGAAAACGCTATGCAATATTCGGATGCGACCCATAGAGCGATCCCGCTCAAAAGGCTACCTCCTGCCGAAATCATCCGCACGCTCGGCGGGCGCCGATCCTGCGTCCTGCTCCTTGGCAGCCTCGTAATTCAACTCGATCATGACGCCGTTGGGATCGTTGACGAAGATTTGCCAGAGGTCGCCGCCCGGAACCTGTCGCGAGTCGA
Organism: uncultured Alphaproteobacteria bacterium; assembly: GCA_963721935.1. Classification (GTDB taxonomy): domain Bacteria; phylum Pseudomonadota; class Alphaproteobacteria; order Rhizobiales; family Xanthobacteraceae; genus Bradyrhizobium. The sequence continues at coordinate 49,722 of CAVRMY010000024.1, read as the reverse complement.
ACGACATCCCCTTGGACTTGAGCCGCTGTTTCATCGCGGCAAAGCCCTGACTGGCAAAGGCGACATGATGGACGACACCGGAATCGGGCTTCTGCGGCTCGTCGGTGGGCGAAATATCCACCAGGTGGACCACCGCCTTGCCCTCGCTGTACATCCACGCTCCCGGAAAGGCGAAGTTCGGCCGATCGCCCTTCTGTAATCCCAGGACATCTTCATAGAACCGAACGGTATCGGCGAGGTTCCGGGTCCGGATGTTGAAATGGTCGAGCACGCCAACGCTCATTCCCATGTGTTCTCACTCCCTTTTTTCTTGAAATCTCGACTATCGCCTCATCCTATCATAAAACCATCCCGGCCCGCCAAACCAAGGCCGTGCCCTTTCGCGCGGCACGGCATGCGGCGGGTTCCAGTGGCCTGTTTCGAGCGCGGACCAGTCCACCATCCTCTTCAGTACAATGTCCGGCCGAAACACCGCGCCGGCAAATTTCAGGGTTCACACATGGCTAAAGTCGCTTTTCTCGGTCTCGGCGTCATGGGCTTCCCCATGGCGGGACATCTGGTCGTCAAGGGCGGCCATGAGGTGACGGTATTCAACAGGACGCCGGCCAAGGCCAAGGCATGGGCGGAGAAATTCGGCGGCAAGACCGCGCCGACGCCGAAGGCCGCTGCCGAGGGCCAGGACTTCGTCATGGCATGCGTGGGCAACGACAATGACCTTCGTGCCATCACGATCGGGGCGGATGGCGCCTTTGCCGGCATGAAAAAAGGGGCGACCTTTGTCGACCATACCACCGCATCCGCCGAGATCGCTCGCGGGCTCGACGCAGAGGCCAACAAACTGGGCTTCAAGTTTGTCGATGCGCCCGTGTCCGGCGGCCAGGCCGGCGCCGAGAACGGCGTGCTGACCGTGATGTGCGGCGGCAGCGAGGACGCCTATGCGGGAGCCGAGCCGATCATCGCCGCCTACGCCAGGATGTGCAAACGGCTGGGTCCGGCGGGTGCCGGCCAGTTGACCAAGATGGTCAACCAGATTTGCATCGCCGGCCTCGTTCAGGGACTTTCGGAGGGCATCCATTTCGCCAAGAAATCCGGGCTCGATGTTGCCGCCGTGATCGACACCATCTCCAAGGGCGCCGCGCAATCCTGGCAGATGGAGAACCGCTACAAGACCATGAACGAAGGCAAGTATGATTTCGGCTTCGCGGTCGAATGGATGCGCAAGGACTTGTCGATCTGCATCGCCGAGGCGCGCCGCAACGGCGCCAACCTGCCCGTGAGCGCGCTGGTCGACCAGTTCTATGCGGAAGTCGAGAAGATGGGCGGCAAGCGATGGGACACATCGAGCCTGCTGGCGCGGCTGGAGCGCTAACCTTCGACCGCTTCTTTGGATTATTCGTTTTCGTCATGCCCGGCTTTATGCATGCTTTATGCCGGGCATCCACGTCTTTGCTGGAACAGTTGGGCGAAGCGATGGCCGGGACCAGCCCCGCCATGACGAACTTGATTGCTGGGGTCGAGGAAATAACCCGGGGGCCTCAATAGCCGCCTCCGCCTCCGGCGTTTCTGCGATCAAAATCATCTTCGTACTTGGAGGCAAACGGGTTAGCTCCGGGATCGGCGAGTTTGGGGCTCTGGTGCACTACCCTCACCCTCTTCTTGATGTGCTTGTGGCTCGTCGTCGCCGCATTAGCCCACGTGACGATGGGCATGACCAATAGCGATGTCGTCAACATCGAGACGACTAGAATCCGGACCGCGAGTTTCGGCATACATCTCTCCTATTGGCGCCAACCCCAATGCATCCGACACCGCTCGAGAGCCAATATTCCTGAGGAGCCAGACGTTGCAGCCCGCCGACAGAAGCTTTTCGACAAACCTGTCGGCCGCGACCACCATCGGTTCTTGCCGGACTGGCCGCCATTAACCCAAAGACAACAGCGCGATCCGCGAAGGCCGCACTTAACCACTCCTTAACGTAATTCTTTAGCTCTTTAAGCCAGCTCTTAATGATTTGGCGGCAGAGATAGACAATGCAAAAGCTCGCACCGCGTCGGCGGGCAGGATTTGTGTTGTTTGATGAGTAAACCCGTTGAAAAGCCGGAAGTCGTGCAGCTTCCGGCTGAATCGCCAGCCGCCGCGCCTGCTCCCAACAGGCGCGCGGCCGCTCAGCGGGTGCGCGAGGCGCGCGACCGGTTAACGTCGACCAGCGGAACCCGTCCGGCTTTCGATCGCGAACTGCTCCGCCAGTACGCGCAGACGCGCGTGTCGGCATCCTATGTCATCATGCTGCTGGTGGTGGCGACCGGCCTGTTGTTCGGCTTCTGGATGCCATTGGTCTCCGCCGCGGCATGGACCTGCGGCCTGCTCTGCATCCATATCGCCATCATCCGCTGCTGCGGCAAATTTCTCGCCGAACCGCCGTCGCTTACGGCAACGCGCAAATGGCGCACGCGCTTTGTCCTGCTCGATTTGCTTTATGGCCTGTGCTGGATGGCGCTACTGATCCATCCGGCGAGCTTCGATGCTGTTTCGAACACGCTGATCATGTTTTTGATGCTGCTTGTGATCGCGGTATCAAGCATGCTCGCGGCGAGCCTGCCGATTGCAGCCCTTGCCGCAACCGCCCCGGTGTCCTCGGCGATTGCGGTGAATTTCGTGCTGAACGGATCGTTCGACAACTACGTGCTGGCCCTGCTTGCGCTGGCCGCAGAAGGATACTTCGCGCTGCTCGCCCACCGCCTGCATTCGACGACTTTGGCAACGCTGGAAGCGCGTGCCGAAAAGGACGCGCTGATCGGCGAACTCGAACAGGCGAAAGCGATTTCCGACGAGGCGCGCCACCGCGCGGAGGCGGCCAACGTCGCAAAATCGCGCTTCCTTGCCCAGATGAGCCATGAATTGAGAACGCCGCTGAACGCAATCCTCGGCTTTTCGGAAGTCATGAAGAGCGAGATTTTCGGCGCGCATGCGGTCGCGGTCTACAAGGAATATTCGGCCGACATTCACAATTCGGGCGTGCACCTGCTCAATCTGATCAACGAGATCCTCGACCTGTCGCGGATCGAGGCCGGCCGCTACGAACTCAACGAGGAGGCGGTCTCGCTGGTGCATGTGGTCTCCGACTGCAACCATTTATTGAAGCTGCGCGCCTCCAGCCGCGGCATCACCATTCACGAGGTTTTCGAGCAGGGCATGCCGCGGATCTGGGGCGACGAGCGCGCGATACGTCAGATCGTGCTCAATCTCCTGTCGAATTCCATCAAGTTCACGCCGCAAGGCGGTGAGATCTGGCTTAAGGTGGGCTGGACCGCGTCCGGCGGGCAGTATCTCAGCGTCAAGGACACCGGCTCGGGGATCGCGGAAGATGAAATTCCGATCGTGCTCGCTTCCTTCGGCCAGGGCTCCAATTCGATCAAGTCCGCCGAACAGGGCGCCGGGCTTGGCCTTCCGATCGCAAAAAGCCTGATCGACATGCATGGCGGCACCTTCACGCTGAAATCGAAGCTGCGCATCGGCACCGAAGTGATCGTCACCGTGCCGCCGGAGCGCGTGATGTCGGCGCTGGCGCCGATGTCCGACGACGCTCCGCCACTGCAACCGGAGGCGAGCCCAGGTCCCAGCGAAGACAAGCGCAGGCCCCGTCACAAGCCGATCATGAGCGCCGGCACCGGATTATAGAGGCGGGATTGGCAAATCACCGAATTCGTTTCACTATCGATAGATGAGCACAGAAACGCCGTGTATCGCAGTCTGCATGATCGACCCGAGAAGCAATCTGTGTTTCGGCTGCGGCCGCACGCTTGCCGAGATCGCGCGCTGGCACCGCATGGAGAGCGCAGAGCGGCAGGCGGTGATGGCGCAATTGCCGGCGCGGATGGCAGAGGCTGGATTGGCGCGGCTTCAACCAACGGCCCCTGCGACAAGCGATTGATGCGGGTATCCGTGCGAGGCGTGCTGTGAACCGTATCCTGCTTGTCATTGCCGTGCTGGTGGCGACCGCCGGCGCGGTCGTCGCCTATGGCGATCCCACCCGGATCGCGCGCGCAAAGAGCACCGTCTCCGGATTGCTGCACAATCGGACACCATCCGCAGCGCGCACCGTGCAGATTTCGCGCGGGCAGGCCGGTGAATTCGCGCTGCAAGTAAAAATCAACGGCGTAACCACGGCGATGGTGATCGATACAGGCGCAACCTCGGTCGTCCTGACCTACGAGACGGCGAAGGCGATCGGGCTGCCGCTCGAATTGCTCGAATATGACGTTGATGTCCAGACCGCGGGCGGTCACGCCAAGGCGGCACGGCTGACGCTCGACCGGCTTGCCGTCGGCAAGCTTGTCGAGCGTTCGGTACCGGCGCTCGTGGTGCCGCACGGACAGATGAAAACCAATCTGCTCGGCATGAGTTTCCTGGACCGGCTGGAAAGCTGGGAGGTGCATGCCGACAGCCTGGTGCTGCGCGGCTATCCCTGAAAACGCGATGAGCTGAAGTCGGACGAATTCACGTCTACGCCGCGATCGCGACAGGCCTGCGTTCTTCGACAAGCGCGACCGCATCGCTGAGAACGCCGACGCCGGCGCCCGCCCTCACACCATGCTCGGCGAGGTGGCGTCGAAACGCACGCGCGCCGGGCACTGCATGAAACGCGCCGACGAAATGCCGCGTGATCGAATGCAATCGGGTACCTTGCGCGAGTTCTTTCTCGATGTAAGGCCTCATCGCCTCGAACACCTCTTTCACGGTCGCGAAGGGTGCAGCCTCGCCGAACAGTTCGGGATCGACCGCAATCAGCCGCCACGGCTCTCGATAGGCGGCGCGGCCCAGCATGACGCCATCAACATGGGCGAGGTGATGGCGGGCTTCGGCAAGACTGCCAATGCCGCCATTGATGATGACGGGCACGTCAGGCATGGAAGCCTTGAGCCGATAGACCCGGTCGTAGTCGAGCGGCGGGATGTCCCGATTTTCCTTCGGTGACAACCCATTGAGCCAGGCCTTGCGGGCATGAACGATCAGCGCGTCGGCACCGGCCGCAACCACGCTGCGAGCAAGCGTATCAAGCGCGGCTTCCGGATCCTGGTCGTCGATGCCGATCCGGCATTTCACGGTGACAGGGATTTTCACCTCCCGCCTCATCGCAGCGACACCGTCGGCGACAAGATCAGGCTCCGCCATCAGGCAGGCACCAAACCGGCCCTCCTTGACGCGGTCCGAGGGGCAGCCGACATTCAGATTGATTTCGTCATAGCCGAAATCCTCACCGATTTTGGCGCTGGTGGCGAGATCACGCGGGTCCGAGCCGCCAAGCTGCAACGCCACCGGATGCTCGCTCGCGTCGAAACCAAGCAGCCTGCGCCGATCGCCATGGATTATGGCCCCTGTCGTCAGCATCTCGGTATAGAGCCGCGCACGGCGCGTCATCAGGCGATGGAAGACGCGGCAGTGCCGGTCGGTCCAGTCCATCATCGGGGCGACGGAAAAGCGGTTGTTGTGCTCGGTCACGTTGGCTGCCAATTGATCAACAATTCGGCCTCACGCGGGGTTTGAGACCTTATGTCGTTATCTTATTGGCATAGACAAGGCCGTCAGGAAATGCCCTGTGCCGGCGGGTTTGGGCGGGTGTCGCACCGCCGGCTCCGCCAAAGGTGCTGCAATGGAGCACGAAGTCGCGAGGGTGGGATGCGTGGAGTGATTCAGGCCGCGCGAATACTGGCGAGGAAGCGGTCGACATCGGATCGCAGCGTCGCGGCCTGGCTGCTGAGCTGTTCTGCCGATGACAAGACCTGGTTGGCCGCCGATCCCGTCTTGCCGGTCTCACGGTTGACCGCTGCAATATTGCTCGATACCTGGTTGGTGCCTTGGGCTGCCTTCTGCACGTTGCGTGCAATCTCTGTCGTCGCCGAGCCCTGCTGCTCGACGGCGACCGAAATGGCCGAGGCGATCTCGTTGATCGCCCCGATCGTGCGGCCGATGCTTTCGATGGCTTGAACCGCTTCCGCGGTGGCGTTTTGCATCGCGCCAACCTGCGAGGATATTTCGTCGGTTGCCTTCGCGGTCTGGCTGGCCAGCGATTTGACCTCGTTGGCGACGACAGCAAAGCCCCTTCCCGCCTCGCCGGCGCGGGCCGCCTCGATCGTGGCATTGAGCGCCAGGAGATTGGTTTGGCTCGCAATGTCGCTGATCAGTTTGACCACATCGCCAATTTTCTGCGCGGCTTCGGAAAGACCCTGCACCGTGACGTTGGTGCGGTTCGCTTCGGCGACCGCCTGGCCCGCGATCTCGGTCGATTGCGTCACCTGACGTGCGATTTCCAAAACCGACGACGACAACTCCTCGGTGGCAGCCGCAACCGTCTGCACATTGGCCGATGCCTGCTCCGCCACGGTCGCGACGGAAGTAGCCTGATGGCTGGCTTCGCCGGCGGTCGCCGACAGGCTCTTCGACGTGGTCCGCATCTCCAAAGCGGCTCCGGCCAGCTTGTCGAGCGAGGCGCGGACGCCGCGCTCGAACTCATCGGCCATTTTGCCGAGAAGGAGCTTCTTCTCGCCGTCGGCCTGCGCCTTCAGCGAATCCTGCTCGCCGCGCAGCCGCGTCGCCTCGATCATCTTGTCCCTGAATATCTGCACCGACTGCGCCATGGCTCCGACTTCGTCGCGCCGATCCAGGGCGGGGATCATGGTCAACGTGTCGCCCTCGGCGATCTTTCGCATCGCCGCCGCCATGGCATTGATCGGGTCCGCGATGCTGCGGCTGAGCAGTACAAACAGCCCGCCGATCAGCAGCAGCGCAAAGCCGGCCATCATCCCCATCTGACGCACCTGGGACCAAAAGATCGCATGGACATCGTCGAGATAAACCCCCGCGCCGATCACCCAGCCATACGGCTTGAATTGGACAGCGAACGACACCTTCGGGAGCGGCTCTCCGCCTGCCGCGCGGGGGAAACGATAGAAAGCGAAATCTCCCCCGCTCGCCGCGAGTTCAAGGGTTTTGCGCACGAAGAAGACGCCATCGGGATCCGCCACATCGTACAGGTTCTTGCCTTCGATCTTCGGGTTGGCGTTGGCCATCACGATGCCCTGTGCGTTCAACGCATAGAAGTAATCGCCGTTGCCGAAACGGAATGTGCGCATCAATACCTGGCCGCGTTCCTGGGCTTGCGCCTCGGAAAGCCCCGTTTGTTTCGACGCCTGATAGTCGAGTTCGAGCGCCTGTCGTGCCATCAGCACGAGGTCCTGCAGCTTGGCCTTGCGATCCTCCAAAAGATTGCTCCACAAGGCCGACAGGCCAACGCCGGCCACAGCGGCGATGCCGAGCACCAACAAGCCGATCATCATCAACAGTTTGTAAGATATCCGCAGATTGCCGAGCATTTGAGCACCTATCGCCGAATGACAATTGCGTCGTCACATCGTCACCTGCGAATCATGGTTAGCTGGAATTAATGAAACAGCCACTAATGTTGATCGACATTGGCGACATTGGAATGAAACCGTCGCATCGGCTCCCTGCGGCGGAGGAACTTCAAGCTCACGATGGAGCATCCGCCCACGGTCAACACCAACGCAACGACGCCGACCCCGATGGCAAGGCTCCCCGTGCGGTCGGAAATGTATCCGAACAGCACCGGAGCCAGCAGGCTTCCGATCTGACCGACGCTACTGATGAAAGCGATACCGCCCGCCTGCTCCTTTTCGGAAAGAAAGCCGGTCGGAATCGTCCAGAAAAGTGCAATGGCAGATAGATAACCGATCGCAAGCACAGCGAGACAGGCGATCGAGAGAAACGAATTCGAGCTGAAGAATGCGATTGCAACTGCGGCGCAAGCCGCCATGAAGACAGCGGCGAAGAAATGCCAGTGCCGCTCGAGCGTCCGATCGGAATTTTGGCAGAGAACGAGCATGCCGATGGCGCCGAGCGTATAAGGCACCGCCGACAGCAAGCCGACAAAGAGCACGTTGCCAACACCCGAGCGCTGGATGATCGTCGGCGTCCAGAAATTCAGGACTGTGCCGGCCCAGGTGACCGAGAAATAGCCAAAGGTCGCCATCCACAGCATTGGCCTCTTCAGCGCAAACAGCAAGGCCTGCAAGGCGGAATGACTTTCCGGTCGCCTTTCAACCGAAAGGTTGGCGGTCAGCAATTGCTTTTCGGCCGCCGACAGCCACGCCGCATCGCCTGGGCGATCGTCCAACACGAAGAATGCCGCAACACCCATCGCCACCGGCAACAATCCCTCGATGAGGAAAAGCCATTGCCAGCTCCTTAGTCCGAAAAAACCTTCAAACTGCTGCATGATGACGCCGGAAATCGGCCCCCCGATCATCCCCGACACAGCAATTGCAAGCACAAAAAACGACGTTACCCGCGCACGCAGCCGGTTCGGAAACCAGAATGTCAGATACAGGATGACGCCGGGAAAGAACCCGGCTTCAGCAGCTCCCAGCAGAACGCGGGCCAGATAGAATTCCACGGGTCTCGTGACGAAGGCCATGGCCATCGAGGTGAGACCCCACAAGCACATGATTCTTGTAATCGTCCTGCGCGCTCCGATCCGCTGCAGCAGCAGATTGCTCGGCACTTCGAACAGGATGTAGCCGACGTAAAACAGGCCGACGCCGAGACCGTAGCTCGCATCGCTCAGGTGCAGATCGCCCTGAAACTGCAGCTTGGCGAAACTGACATTGACGCGATCGACGTAGTTCAGAACATAGCAGACGAAGATGAAAGGAATGATCCGGAGGATCACCTTCCGATAAAGGTGGCTCTCGCTGCCAGCCGCAATTGCAAGACCCTGGGCCTGCCGTTTCAACTGCTTCGCCATAAGGGACCCGATCAAAAACTTTCCCGCGTCGGCATGATACCTGCCGCATCCAAAATCGCGGCGTAGATCTCGTCGAGGTCGGCTTGCGTGACACAATAGGGCGGCATCACATAGATCGTGTTGCCGAGCGGGCGCAGCAGGAGATTTCGGTTGCCGAAGAAGGACAGAAGCCTGGGACCGATACCGGCGAGGTAACCGGCATCGTGTGCCTCAAGCTCGAACGCGGTGATCGTGCCGGTTCGGCGGACATTCTTGAATCGCTCGTCGCCGCGAAGCGGCGCAACGGCCTTCTCCTGCATCGCGGCGACCGCGGCAACGCGCGTGCGCACCCCGGGGTCCTGCCACAAATCGAGGTTCGCGTTGGCAGCCGCGCAGGCGATCGGGTTTGCCGTATACGAGCTTGAATGGAAGAATGTACGACTGCGGTCTTTGGAAAAATGCGCATCGAAAATTTCACGCCGACAGAGCGTGACGGCGAGCGGCAGCGAGCCGCCCGTGAGGCCCTTCGAATAGCAGGCGATATCGGGCAAAACGTCCGCCTGCTCGCAGGCGAACATGGTTCCGGTGCGGCCCCAGCCGGTCATGACCTCGTCCGCGATGAACAGGACACCAGCGGCTTCGCAGATCCGTTTCATCTCCTTGAGCACCCATGCTGGGTACATCAGCATCCCGCCGGCGCCCAGGATCAACGGCTCGACAATGAAGGCGGCCGGCTTGTGGTTACGGGTCGCAGCCTCGAGCGCATCAAGACTCGCCTGCTCGTGACCACTGGCTGGAAACGGCACCGTGGTCACGTCGAACAACAGCGCACCATAGGGCGCGTTGAAGACGCCGCGCGCACCAACCGACATCGCGCCAATGGTGTCGCCGTGATAGGAGTGCTGCATCACGACGATGCGCGTTCGCGGCTTGCCGATATTGTGCCAGTAACCGAGCGCCATTTTGAGCGCGACCTCCACGCTGGTCGAACCGCTGTCGGAGAAGAATACATGGTCGAGGCCGCGCGGTGTCAGCTTCAGAAGCGCTGCGGCGACTTCCTCCGCCGGCTCATGCGTATGGCCGGCAAAGATGATCTGGTTGAGCTTTTCCGCCTGCCGCTGAATGGCGCCGACGATGTGCGGATGGCAGTGACCGTGGGTGACGACCCACCAGGACGAGATGGCATCGATGATGCGGCGGCCGTCCGCCGTATGCAGATAGGCCCCGGAGGCGCGCACAACCTTGACCATTTCGCCCTGCAGCGCATGCTGCGTGAACGGATGCCAGATTGGCGACGGCCTGCCCGGCATCATGGACCGAAATCGGCCGGGTCGAACGCGGCCGCAAAGGCCGCGCGCAATGCGCTCCTGGTCAGAGGCGAGATCAGCGGCAGACGTCCCAATCGCCGCACCCTTCCGATCTCGCAGATCGCCCGCTCGGTTTCGGGATTGCCGTCGCCGATGAAGGCAATGCCCAACAGATCGATGCTGCGCTTGCGCAGCGCCTCGATCGAGAGCAGCGAATGATTGATCGTACCGAGCATGGTGCGCGCGCAAAGCACGAGGGGGACGCGCCATCTTGCGAACACGTCGATGTAAAGGGTACGGCCATCGAGCGGCACCAGAAGCCCGCCGCTGCCTTCGATCACCAGCCGTCGCGCGCAGACCTCGGGCACGCCGAGTGCCTCGGCCTCGATGCGGATACCGTCGATGGCCGCGGCGTGGTGCGGCGAGGCCGGCGTTATCAAGCGGTAGGCTTCCGGCAAAATACGGTCGTGCGACAAGCCACCCAGCCGCGCTGCAATTTGTGAATCGGTCTCGCTCTGCAGACCGGATTGGATCGGCTTCCAGTAGGTTGCGCCGAGGAAATCGGCAAGTCCTGCGGCGAACACGGTCTTGCCGATTCCGGTGTCGGTGCCGGCAACCACGATCGCTTTGCTCACGTCAATTCGCCCCCGGTCTCCTCGACCAGTACGTCAAGCATGGCGCGCACATCGTCTTCGCCGACATTGTTGGTGAGCGAAATCCGCAGCCGCGCCGTGCCCGCCGGCACCGTCGGCGGCCGGATCCCGCGGATATCGAAGCCGCGCGCCTGCAGCGCGGCCGCCAGCCGCATCGCCTGCGCATTGTCGCCAACGATGTAGGGCATGATCTGCGAGCCCGAGAGCCGCCAGTTGCTTCGCGCGCCGATCAGGCGATGGGCGAACGCAACCAGGCTCGCAAGCCGCTGCTGCCGCTCCGGTTCCTCCCTCAGGATCGCGAGCGCCTCCTGCACGGCAACAGCCATCAGCGGCGACGGCGCCGTAGAGAAAATGAAGGGGCGGCAGCGATTGACGATGAAGTCGCCCAGGATTTTTGTTGTGGTGACCAGGGCGCCCGCCGCCCCCAGCGCCTTGCCGCAGGTATGGACGGCGATGAGGTTGTCGCGTCCTTCGTAAGGCGCGGTCAGTCCGCGGCCCTGTTCACCGTAGACGCCTGTAGCGTGGGCCTCGTCCACCACCAGGAACGCGTCGTGCCGGTCGGCGACGGCTGCAAGTCCCTCAAGCGGCGCGAAATCGCCGTCCATGCTGTAGAGGCTTTCGGCCACGATCCAAGCGCGACCCCTGCCGCCTTGCGACCGCCATTGCCGGATCGTGGCTTCGACCGATTGGACATCGTTATGGCCAACGGTTCGAAACTCCGCGCGGCCGGCGCGCGCGCCCTCGTGGATGCTCGCATGCACCAGCGAATCGAGCACAAGCAGATCGCCCCGCTGCGGCAGCGTTGTCAGCACGGCAAAATTGGCGACATATCCGCTGGCAAAGAAGATCGCGGAGGCCGCGCCGAAGAAGCTGGCGGCCGCGGCCTCCAGGCTCTCATGCTCCTCGCAGTTGCCGCGCAGGAGCCGCGAACCTCCTGCCCCGATTGGCGTACCCGCCTCGACCGCGGCCGATATCGCCCTGCGCATGCGCGGCGCGGTCGCAAGCGCGAGATAATCGTTCGAAGAAAAATCGATACCGGCACGCGGCTTGAGGCTGCGCAGCCGGCCATCATCATTCAGTGCATTCAGTGCCGCGACATAGCTTGAGGCCCTGTCCGTATGAAGCCGGGTCATGATCCGTTATCGTTTTCGCGTCAGGGCAGGACGGGGTGCGCCGCCGCGGAAGCCGCCTCGTTGAGACGCGATTTGACGCCGAGCCTTTCCAGCAAGTTGGCGTCGCGGGCGACTTGCGGGTTTTTGGTGGTCAGCAAGACATCGCCGATGAAGATCGAATTCGCGCCGGCGAGAAAACACAGCGCCTGAAGCTCGTCGGTCATGTATTGCCGGCCCGCGGAGAGCCGCACCACGCTCTTCGGCATCATGATGCGGGCGACCGCGACCAGGCGCGCCACCGCGATTGCGTCGGGACGCTCCGCCGTCTCATTGACCGGCACGCCCTTCACCTCGTTCCACAGGTTGATGGGCACGCTCTCCGGGTGGCCTGGCATATTGGCGAGCAGCACCAGCATGCCAAGCCGGTCGGCGAGGGTCTCTCCCATGCCGACGATACCGCCGCAGCAGACCTTGATGCCGGCATCGCGCACATGCGCCAGCGTATCGATGCGGTCCTGCAGGGTGCGCGTGGTGATGATCTTGCCGTAGAATTCGGGCGAGGTGTCGACATTGTGGTTGTAGAAATCCAACCCGGCCGCGCGCAACCGCACCGCTTGCGAAGCCGTCAGCATGCCAAGCGTCGCACAGGTCTCCATGCCAAGTTCCTTGACGGCACTTACCATGCCGCAGACCTGGTCGAGATCGCGATCTCTTGGATTGCGCCAGGCCGCCGCCATGCAGAAACGACTCGCGCCCGCATCACGGGCGCGCCGGGCGGTGTCAACCACGTCCGCCTGCGCCATCAGCCTGGTGGCCTTCACTCCGGTGTCGTAATGGGCGCTCTGGGAGCAATAGCCGCAATCCTCCGGACAGGCGCCGGTCTTGATGCTGAGCAGGCTGGCAGTCTCGACATGGTTGGGATCGAAATGGCTGCGGTGGCTGCTTTGCGCGCGAAACATCAGATCCGCGAAAGGCAGGTTGTAGAGTGCTTCGGCCTCCGGGCGGTCCCAGTCGTGGCGGACTGGTTCGGTGCCGTTGATGCCGCCAGGTCTAACCGCCGCCGCTTGAGTCATTTCGCCAGCTCCCATATTTTTATAGATAAAATCATGTTTTATCTATAAATTGTTGCTTTGGGAAAATGCTACTCGACAAAGCCGTCATGCGCACGCGCTACCTTGATAGATAATCTATGAGCACCGACGAGAACACGACAATTGCCGCGCGCATCGCTGAGACCATCGCGGAGCGAATTATCAGTGGCGCACTGAAGCCGGACACGCCGCTCCGGCAGGACTACGTGGCGCGCGAGTTCAACTCGAGCCACGTGCCGGTGCGCGAGGCCTTCCGTCGGCTGGAAGCACAGCTTCTCGTCGTCAGTGCCCCGCGCCGTGGCGTCCGCGTTGCGCCGCTCGATGCCAATTCGGTGCGGGAAATCGCCGAGATGCGTGCTGCGCTGGAGGTCGTCGCGTTGCGCAACGCCGCGCCGAGGCTGACGCCCGCCCATCTCGCCAGAATCGAACTGGCGCTGATCGAGGCCGATAACGCCGAGACGCTGGCTGAATTCGAATCCGCCAACCGTGCCTTTCACCGCGCGCTGGTAGCGCCCTGCGGCATGCCGCGACTGCTTGCGAGCCTCGAAGGATTACAGCTTGCCAATTCGCGGTTGGTATTCTCGATGGCACGCGTTGCCGGCTGGCGGCCGCGATCCAACCAGGACCATCGTTTGATACTTGCAGCGTTGCGGGCGCGCAACGTCGATCAAGCCTGCGGCTTGCTTGCCCGTCACATTCAGACGATCGAGCGCCTCGCTGTCCCGACGGCATGATCGCTCAGGATGGAAAATCGGCCGTCTTGACCTGGATTCTGTCGGCATGGAGCGACCAATCACAAAGCGACTGGGTCTCGCAGAACATCTTCTTGGCAAGTTCTCTGGCGTCGCCTTCGTTTGCGGCGTCGATCTCGAGTGAACTTTGACAGATTTCCGCCTCTCGGCCGTTACCGCCGAGCACATCCTTCATGAATTGAACGACAAATCGCGACATGGGACCTCCTGCCGGTGCGTTGGCCCATGTCTTTTCATACCACCAAACAGGTTTTGACCGATATCAAAACCTCACAATTATCCCCTCCGGCGCGCCGGTTCCGCTCGAGGGCACACGGATCGCCCGCAAGACCTGCGTAAGGGGTCGCCGATCGATGGAGCTGCCGTGCAGTCGCAACATCGTCATTCCAGGGTGACGTTCGCCGCCTTGATCACCCCGCCCCAGCGCTCCGTCTCTTCGCGGATATAGGCCGCGGCCCTCTCGCGGGAACCGCCATAGGTCTGCGCGGACAGTTCCCTGAGACGGTCCTGTATCTCGGGCTGAAGAAGGGCTTCGTTCACATCGGAATTGATCTTTTCGGCGATGCCTGTCGGCGACGCCGCATTCCGCAGGCGCCTTTACGACTACGACGTCGTTCCGCACGCGCGAGCGGCCGCGCTGGGCTGAAGGCTCACGCGCCGGCGGTGGGCAGGCTCGCCGCCGCGATGGCGACGATCTCGGCAAGACGGCGAGCAATACGGGATCGGGTAGAGCGCAATATTGAATGCAGCGGTCGCATATCGATCATTTCCGATCGTTCCGGCGCGCCGGCCAAAACTTTCGTTTCGAAAAAACCATGGGCTTCGACGCGAGGTATGGGGACCCGCTGCGACGGTGTCGAGACCGCGTCAAAAATAGCAACGTCCTCACCGCCCGATCCGAGCTTCGCAGAAGATTTATTGCCGCAAGCCGGCGCGCGAGGGGTAAAATCTTCTCTGCGTAAAATCCTCTCTGCGCTCTGAGATCGTCGCCACTATCCCGGCGCAAATCCGAAAGTCCGCTCGAAGCGCTTGACGTAAGCCGGCCAGACTTGCGGATTGACAAGGCGCGGCGGCCGTTTGCCGTCCAGCGTATCGAGCATCTGCTCGGCCGCGATTCTCGCCATATTCTCTCGCGCCTCCCTGGTCACACCGGCCGTGTGCGGACTTGCGAGCACATTATCGAACTGCAGCAGCGGATGATCGGGCGGCGGCGGCTCCTTGGCCCAGACATCGAGGCCCGCGCCTGCGATGCGCTTTTCGCGCAGCGCTTCCTCCAGCGCCACCTCGTCATGGATAAAACCGCGCGCGGTGGTGATGAAATAGGCATGGGGCTGCATCATCGCAAACTGACGCGCACCGATCATGCCGCGGCTCTCCTTCGTCAAAGGACAGGAGATCGAGACATAATCCGAGCGGCGCAATAACTCCTCCAGCGTGACCTTCTCACCGCCGCGCTCGGCCATTTCGGTTGCGGAGAGATAGGGATCGTAGGCCAGCACGTTCATGCCGAGCAGTCCCTTGCAAAGCGCGGCGATGCGGCGGCCGACATTGCCAAGACCGACAATTCCGATCGTCTTGCCCTGCACTTCCGTGCCCATCAGCGCGTTGCGGTTGACGTTCGCCTCGCGCCGGAGCGTGCGATCGGCCTGGATGATGCGCTTCGACAGGGTGATCAGCATCGCAAGCGCGTGCTCGGCAACCGAGTGCGCATTGCCGCCGGATTGGTTAACCACCACCACGCCCGCCGCCGTGCAGGCCTCGACGTTGACCGGATCATAACCGGCGCCGTTACTGGAAACGATCAGCAGGTTCGGCGCGCGCCGCAGCAGATCGGCATTGACGTGAAAATGCCTGGCCAGCTCGTCGCGCGCAGCACCGACCTGGTAGGCATGCGCCGCCGCCAGGATCGGTCGCGACACTTCCTCCGGACTTTCATTCTCGAGCCGGTCGAGCCGCACATCGGGCCGTGCCCGCAAGATGTCGGCATAGATCTCGTTGGCGAGATATTTGACGTAGAACACGCGCTTGCTGTTGACGGACATTTTCAAGGCACTTTCAACTTTGCAAAAACAATCATCGGTGCGCCCAATTCATTCGGCCCTGATGCCGGCGGCCTTGATGATCGGCCCCCATTTGTCGTAGTCGGCATGAATCTTGGCGTCGAATTGTTGCGGCGAACTGCCGATTGGCGAGGCACCGAATTTGGCCAGACGTTCCTTCACAGCTTCGGCATTCAACGCCGCAATGAAATCCTGCGAGATTTTCGTCACGAGTTCTGGAGGCATGCCGGCAGGTCCGAGCAGACCCCACCAGACCTCCGTATCGTAGCCGGGCACGGTTTCGGCAATCGCCGGCACATTGGGCAGAAACGGCGACCGCGCTGCAGTGGTGACGGCGAGTGCCCGCAGCGTGCCGGCCTCCAGTTGACCCAACGCTTCCGGCGCATTGTTGAAGGACATCGGGATTTGTCCGCCCAGCAGATCATTGATCGCGGGCGCGCCGCCTTTATACGAAATGGCTTCTACGTCGATCTTCGCGAGGTTCTTGAGAAGCTCGCCGGCAAGATGGGTCGATGTGCCGTTCCCCGCGTGGCCGAAGGAAAGGCTGCCCGGCTTTACGCGCGCCTGCGCGACGACATCGCCGAGCGTCTTGAATGGAGAATCGGTGCGTACCACCAGGATGTTGGGCGACGAGGCGAGCCGCGAAATCGCCGTGAAGCTTTTGAAGGTGTCGTAGGGAAGCTTTTGATACAGAAACGCGTTGGTGGCATGGCCGCTTGCCACCACCATGAGCGTATAGCCATCGGGCGCCGAGGTTGCGAGCGCCTGGGAAGCGACGACGCCACCGGCCCCAGGCCTGTTTTCGACAACGACGGATTGGCCCCATTGCCGCGAGACCACATCGCCCAGCGTTCGCGCCAGAATATCCACCCCGCCTCCGGGCGGATATGGCACAAAGATACGCACCGGGTGGGACGGAAACGGCGCCTGCGCGACGGCCGTGCCGGCGAAAGCAAATATCGCTGCCAACGCCGCAGCCATCCATAGCCCTCCGCTTGGCAGCAGGCTTAAGGACCGCTCTCTCAAACCGCGCCCTCCCGATACTTTTGCAAGCCTTTGTGCCACGACTTCGCACCCACGGCATCGCCGGTGCGCGCAGGTCACGGCAACACCGGGGCATGTTGACAATCCCGCCGATCACGTCAAGTTTCGGCGCTTCAAGGACACCTGCAACCGCTTGAGTATCAGGGGTCGTTGTCGGACGGGGTTCAGGAGACTGTGATGGCGGCCGCGGACGGACAGATGTCGCCGACTGGCCTGGGCGGGAAGTCCTGGCACGAGATCGTGTTGCAAACGCTCAAGCGCAACGACATCCGCCTCGTGCCTTATGTTCCCGACCGGGTGATGACCAGGCTGATAAGGGAAATCCATTCCGATCCGTTCTTCACGACGTTTCCGACTGCGCGCGAGGAGGAAGCGGTTGGCATCGTCTCCGGCGCCTGGATGGGGGGATTGCGCGGCGCGGTGCTGATGCAGACGTCCGGATTTGCGACGCTTGCGAACGTGCTGGCATCGCTCGCCATCCCCTATCAGATTCCGCTGATCATGTTCGTCTCGGAACGCGGGACGCTCGGCGAGTTCAATTACGGGCAAGCGCTGGTCTGCCGCACCATGCGGCCGGTCCTCGATTCGCTTGCCGTTGAGCATCACACCGCGAGCAGGCTCGACGAATTCGAGTTCATCGTCGATCGATCGATCAAGCAGGCCATCACCACGCAGGCGCCGGTGGCGCTGATCCTCTCGCCGCTTCTGACCGGCGGCAAGGTATTCGACAAGTGAGCGATCGAATGAACAATCAGCCGGGCGCTGGCGCAGGCAATACCAAGGTGATGAACCGCTTCGATCTCACTTCGCGCCTGATTGCGAAGCTGAAGAACGAGGAAGCCGTCGTTGGCGGAATTGGCAATACCAATTTCGATTTGTGGGCGGCAGGCCACCGCCCGCAGAATTTTTACATGCTGGGCAGCATGGGGCTTGCCCTTCCGATCGCACTCGGGGTGGCGCTGGCGCAACCCAGGCGCCGGGTGTTTGCGCTGGAAGGCGACGGTTCGCTGCTGATGCAACTGGGCTGCCTGTCCACGATTGCAACGCTTAAGCCCAAAAACCTCACCATGATCGTGATGGACAACGGCATCTACCAGATCACCGGAGCGCAGCCGACGCCGGCGGCAGGAGTGGCCGATCTCGTCGCGGTCGCGATCGGCTGCGGCCTGAAAAATAGCGCCTGGGCAGCCGATGAAGAGGATTTCGAACGGCTGATCGAGCAATCCCTGATCGCCACCGAGCCGATGCTGATCGGTGTTCGCATCGACGACAAGCCGGGGACCGGCACGACCCGCCGCGATCCCGTGCAGATCAGGGAGCGTTTCATGCTGGGCCTTGGCGTGCGCGAGCCGCTGTGACGACGCGGAACAAGCCGTCATTTTGAGCGCAAGCGAAGCAATCCATGTCAGGACCGAACAAGGTGCCAGATGGATTGCTTCGTCGCTTACGCTCCTCGCAATGACGAAACCCGGTCCGCTTCGCGATGACGCCATAGCAATGTTTGCTTCCCCGTCATTGCGAGCGCAAGCGAAGCAATCCATTGTCAGGACCGAACAAGGTGCCAGATGGATTGCTTCGTCGCTTGC
The DNA here is from genome assembly GCA_963721935.1 of uncultured Alphaproteobacteria bacterium. Classification (GTDB taxonomy): domain Bacteria; phylum Pseudomonadota; class Alphaproteobacteria; order Rhizobiales; family Xanthobacteraceae; genus Bradyrhizobium. The sequence continues at coordinate 31,317 of CAVRMY010000024.1, read as the reverse complement.
GCTCCTCGCAATGACGAAACCCGGTCCGCTTCGCGATGACGCCATAGCAATGTTTGCTTCCCCGTCATTGCGAGCGCAAGCGAAGCAATCCATGTCAGGACCGAACAAGGTGCCAGATGGATTGCTTCGTCGCTTGCGCTCCTCGCAATGACGAAACCCGACCCGCTTCGCGATGACGCCATAGCAATGTTTGCTTCCCCGTCATTGCGAGCGCAAGCGAAGCAATCCATTGTCAGGACCGAACAAGGTGCCAGATGGATTGCTTCGTCGCTTGCGCTCCTCGCAATGACGAAGCCCGGTCCGCTTCGCGATGACGCCATAGCAATGTTTGCTTCCCCGTCATTGCGAGCGCAAGCGAAGCAATCCAGTTTCTCTCACGACGCGTGCCCTGCGCCGCCCTATTCGAACAGCGGCGCAAGTTCCATTTGCGGCACCAATACGAGGCCCTTGTCGGTGATGCGGATTTCCGGGATCACCGATAACGGAATCAGGTTGAAGCCCATATAGGGAATGGTGCAGCCGGCCTCGCGCCATTCTTCCTTGAGCTGCCTGACTTCCTCGGCCACTTCCGTGATCCGCTTGTCCGAAAGTAGCCCCGCGATCGGCAGCGGAACCAGCGCCCTCACCTTCCCTTCGGCGACGACGCATACGCCGCCCTGCGTTTGCTTGATCGCGGCCAACGCGGCCTGCATGTCGGCCTCGTTGGTGCCGGCGATGATGATGTTGTGGCTGTCGTGACCGACGCTGGAAGCCACCGCGCCGCGCTTCAGGCCAAAATCCTTGAGCAGCCCATAGGCGACATTGCCGTTCGACTTGCCGTGACGCTCGACGACGGTCACGAAACACAGGCCATGGCGCTCGAACAGGGTCGGCCAGTCCCTGGCAGGTTCGATTCCGATCTTCTCATGGATCAGCGTGATGCCCGGCAGCGCGGTCTTGATGGCGTTGACGGTGCAGGCCTTGGCGGGCATCTCGGGCGTCAGCTTGAGTTTTGCCGGCAGTTTCACCGTGGCGTAGGCGGCCTTCGGATATTGGTAGCGCTGCGACAGCGCCTGGTCGAGGCGCGGCGTGATCTTGCCGCGCTCGACCACGAGTTCGCCGCCATACCAGGTGCATTGCGGCCTCAAACCGTCATCCATCAGGACGAGGTCGGCGCGGCGGCCGCCGCCGAGCCCGCCGATTTCATTCTCCATGCCAAACCGCGTCGCGCCATGCAGCGAGCCCATCGACCACGCCTGCTCCGGCGACATTCCTGCCTTCACTGCCTCCCGCACCACCCAGTCGAGACCAAACAGAAAGAGATCGTCGGCGTCGCGGTCGTCGGTGCATACCGCCGTGCGCTTGTGGGAAGCGCCGAGCTCGGTAATGGTGCGGATCGCCTGCGGCAGGCTGTGCCAGGGCGTGGTCGGCGGTCCGCCGCGCAAAAACACCCAGACGCCGGCATCGAGCAGGTCATCGGCGATGTCGCGATCGATCGCCTCATGGGTATCGGTGACGCCGCTCGCGGCATAGGCTGCAACGAACTCGCGGCCATAGACATGGCCCGATACCGGGCGCCCCCGTTTGAGGGCAGCGGCAAGGATGGCGTGGCTGCGTGCATCGCCCATGGTGACCGGCACGAAATCCATCTTCTCGCCCAGCGCAACCGCCTCCGGCCAGCGATCGAACAGGCCTGCGATCTTGTCCGGCGTCAGGTCGCCGCCAGCGGTTTCCAGCTCGGCGGAAGTAGCGGGAACCGTCGAGGGCACGGTGAGGAAGATCGAGAGAGGCGCTTGGCGGGCGTCCTCCAGCATCGCCTCGACCCCGGCCACATCCATGACGTTGCCGATCTCGTGGCTGTCGCAGAATATCGTCGTGGTGCCGTTGAGGAGAGCGGCCTCGGCATAGGCGCAGGCCGTCACCATCGAGGATTCGATGTGGATGTGCGGATCGACCAGCCCCGGCGCGACGATGCCGCCGGCGGCGTCATAGAGGGGCACGTCGCGCCAGATTTTTCTCGCCGCGCCTGCCGGTTTCACCGCGGCAATGCGGCCACCCGCGATCCAGACCTCGCGACTCCCGAGGACGCGCTCGGAATAGGTCGACAGCACCCGCGCGCCGGTGATGACGAGGTCGGGCGCGAGACGGCCGGACGCGACGTCAGCGAGACGGCGGGTCATCGTGTGCAGCGGCGCGATCGCAAAACGGGTCAGTCCGGTCATGGAGATTCTCGTAAAGCTGGAACAATCGAACTCTGCTGGCGATGGTTGCGCTCCGCGGGAGCGAGGGCAAGCCCAAAATAAGGCGGCAAGTCTGCCAACACATTGAGCAACGAGCGCCGTTTACGCGAATCTGTCGCTAATCCCTTCCCGTGAGCAAGATGCAGGGTGGGCAAAGCGAAAGCGTGCCCACCATCGACATTCACCCTGTGATGGTGGGCACGGCGCACATGCGCCTTTGCCCACCCTTGTAATAGCGGAATCGAATATCGTCAGGGTGTTTCGTGAGGAATGGCCTGCCATGCAGCGGACAGCAAGATTGCTACAGCAACCCCGCGCCGCGTGCCCATTTGTACTTGGCGCCCAGCACTTCGACCGGCAATTCGGTCGAATAGGCATAGGAGGGAATGCCGTTCTGATAGAGATATTCGGCGGCCTCCTCGACCTCGACGTCGCCGGCGAGCGAGGCGACCATCGGCTTCACAAAACCCTTGGCCTCCATCTCCTTCTTCACTTCCACCATGTTGCGGGCAAACACCATCGGCGGCGTGACGATGGTGTGCCAGTAGCCGAGAATCAGCGAGTGGATGCGATCGTCGGAGAGACCGAGCTTCACCGTGTTGACATAGGTGATCGGCGGTTCGCCGCCGGTGATGTCGACGGGGTTGCCAGCCGCGCCGAACGGCGGAATGAACTTGCGGAACGCAGCATCGAGATCCGGCGGCATCGCCATCAACTGCAGCCCGTTATCGACCACCGAGTCCGACAGCAGCACGCCCGAGCCGCCCGCACCGGTGATGATCAGCACGTTCTCGCCCTTTGGCGTCGGCAGCACCGGCATACCGCGCGCGAACTCCAGCAATTGCCTCAAGCTACGGGCGCGGATCACGCCGGACTGCTTGAACACGTCCTCGTAGATCTTGTCGTTGCCGGCGAGCGCTCCGGTGTGTGACGAGGCAGCCTTGGCGCCGGCCGAGGTGCGGCCTGCCTTGAGCACCACGACCGGCTTCTTCTTCGAAACACGCTTGGCGGCTTCGGCGAAGGCGCGGCCATCCTTCAGGTCTTCGCAGTGCTGGGCGATCAGGTTGGTGTTGGGGTCCTGCTCGAAGAAGGCGAGCAGGTCGTCTTCGTCGATGTCGGACTTGTTGCCCAGGCCCACGATCGCGGACACGCCCATTTTGGCCGAACGCGAGAAGCCGATGATCGCCATGCCGATGCCGCCGGATTGCGACGACAATGCCGCATGGCCCTTCACGTCATAGGCGGTACAGAACGTGGCGCAGAGATTGGCGGGCGTATAATAGAAGCCGTAGATATTCGGCCCCATCAGGCGGACGTTGTATTTCTTGCCGACCTCGACGATCTCCGCCTGCAATTCGGGATGACCTGCCTCCGCAAAACCCGATGGGATCAGCACGGCGCCGGGAATCTTCTTCTCGCCGCATTCGGCAAGCGCCGCGGCGACGAATTTGGCGGGGATCGCAAACACCGCGACGTTGATGACGCCCGGCACGTCCTTGACGCTCTTGTAGGCTTTGTAGCCGAGAATCTCCGGCGCCTTGGGATGGATCGGCAGGATCTCGCCCTTGTAGCCGCCGTTGATCAGGTTCTTCATCACCGAGTTGCCGATCTTGCCATCCTCGGCGGAGGCGCCGATCACCGCGACAGCCTTGGGCTGCATGATGCGGTTCATCGCCTTGACGATCTCTTCGGTCGGGCGCGGCTTCTCCCGCGGCTTGTAGTCGAAGTCGACGACGATGCGCACGTCGGCGGCGATGGCGTCCTTCCTGGTCGCAAACACTGGATTGAGATCGAGTTCGACGATTTCGGGGAAGTCGCTGACGAGCCGGGATACCTTGACGATGACGTTGGCGAGCGCGTCGCGGCTGACCGGATCGCCGCCGCGCACACCTTTGAGCATGTCGTGGGCCTGGATGCCGTCGAGCATCGAAAGCGCGTCTTCCTTGGTGGCGGGCGCGAGACGGAAGGTGATGTCCTTGAGAATTTCGACCAGCACCCCACCCAGGCCAAACGCCACCAGCTTGCCGAACGAGGCGTCCGTGATGGAACCGACGATCACCTCGGTGCCGCCGGCGAGCATCTGCTGGATCTGGATGCCTTCGATCTTGGCGTCGGCCTTATACTTCTTGGCGTTGGCCAGAATGGTGTCGTAGTTCTTCTCGACGTCGGAAGCGCTTTTCACGCCCACCACGACACCACCGGCTTCGGTCTTGTGCAGAATGTCGGGCGATACGATTTTCATCACCACCGGGAAGCCCATGTGGGATGCGATCTTCGCTGCTTCCGCCGCCGACTTGGCAACACCCTCTTTCGGAACGGGAATGCCGTAGGCGTCGCATACCAGCTTGCCTTCGGGCGCGGTCAGGCTCGTGCGTTTGTCCGCCTTGACTGTGTCGAGAACCTTGCGGACCGCATCTTTGGGATTGGACATTGGGCTTCCTCCATAGCGTCGATTTATTCGGTCGCAGGCTGCGCGACGGGGCTGACTTGCCTGCGCAAACTCAATCGGTCTTCGTGGTGCGGGGCAAACGCGGGTCCGCGTCCGCTGCGGCTTGTTTCAAACCGCGGACAGTTGGGTTCGTATGGCATTTGGTATGCCAGGAGCAAACTTGTCAAGTCGCGGAAGTGCTGAAATCATGGGTAACTTGACATTCTGGCATGTGGCATGCCAAAAATAATTTAACTGTGGTTCTTAAAAGGTCATTTGCTACCGAAGCGATATCGACCGTGACCACACGGAAATAAATACCGTAACCACACGGAAACAAATCAAGGCGCCGCCAGCATGGCAGAGGCAGACATTGCAGTAGTCCGGATCGTGCCGGAGACCAGCTTCAAGAACAAGGCGTACGAGGCCTTGAAGGAAGCAATCCTGAAAATGGACATCTACGCGACGCCCGAGCCGGTGATGCTCGACGAGCGCGCGCTGTCCGAACGCCTCGGCGTCAGCCGAACGCCCATTCGCGAAGCGATCGCGATGCTGGAGCAGGACGGTTTCGTCAAGACGGTGCCGCGCCGCGGCATCATGGTCGTGCGGCGTACCAAGAACGAGATCGTGGACATGATCCGCGCCTGGGCTGCGCTGGAGAGCATGGCGGCGCGGTTGATTACGACCACGGCGCGCAAGAAGGACATTTCGGCGCTGCGTGACTTCTTCAAGGATTTCAACAGGGATCGGCTGCCGCAAAACCACATCGAGGAATATTCAAGGGCCAATATCGCTTTCCACCAGGCCCTGATCTCGCTCAGCGAGTCGCCGGTGTTGGTCGACATGACCAACGACATACTCCTGCATGTGCGCGGCTATCGGCAGCTCACGATCGGACGCGTCGATCGCATCGTGCAGTCGCTGCCCGAGCATATGGCAATCATCGACGCCCTCGAACAACGCGACACCGAGCTTGCGGAAAGGCGCGCACGCGACCACACGCTTGGCCTTGCCGCTTACGTCGAAGCGCACGGCCAGGAACTGTTCTAGCGCTCCACCATGCCGGACTTGCGCAATTAATCGGGGGACGGATTCGTCCCCGCCAAGAAGCGATCAGGGAGAAGGCGGAATGTCCGCAGCAGTACAGAGCCTCGAAGCGAAAACGGCCGACACCGAGCAGGAGCTCACCGACGGCTTTCATCTCATCATCGATGCGCTCAAGCTGAACGAAATCAAAACCATCTACGGCGTGCCGGGAATTCCGATCACCGACTTCGGCCGGATGGCGCAGGCCTCCGGCATCCGCGTGCTCTCCTTCCGCCATGAGCAAAATGCCGGATATGCCGCCGCGATCGCCGGCTACCTCACCAAAAAACCCGGCATATGCCTGACGGTGTCGGCGCCCGGCTTCCTCAATGGCCTGACCGCGCTTGCGCACGCCACCACCAATTGTTTCCCGATGATCCTCATCTCCGGCTCGTCGGAGCGCGAAATCGTCGACCTGCAACAGGGCGACTACGAAGAGATGGACCAGCTTGCGATTGCAAAGCCGCTCTGCAAGGCGGCATTCCGCGTGCTGCACGCCGCCGATATCGGCATCGGCGTGGCGCGCGCGATCCGCGCCGCGGTCTCGGGACGTCCGGGCGGCGTCTATCTCGACCTGCCAGCCAAACTGTTCGGCCAGGTGATGAACGCTGAAGCCGGCAGGAAATCCCTGGTCAAGGTGATCGATGCGGCGCCGGCCCAGATCCCCGCTCCATCAGCGGTGAAGCGCGCGCTCGACGTGCTCAGGAGCGCAAAGCGTCCGCTGATCATTCTCGGCAAGGGCGCGGCCTACGCGCAAGCCGACGACGAGATCCGCGCGCTCGTCGAAAAGAGCGGCGTACCATTCCTGCCCATGAGCATGGCCAAGGGTCTGCTTGCCCGATCTGCACCCGCTTTGCGCGGGCGCGGCACGCTCGACGGTGCTGAAGGAATCCGACGTGGTGATGCTGATCGGCGCCCGTCTCAACTGGCTGTTGTCGCATGGCAAGGGCAAGACCTGGGGCGAAGCGCCGAAGAAGTTCATCCAGCTCGACATCGAGCCGAAGGAAATGGACTCCAACATCGAGATCGTGGCGCCCGTCGTCGGCGACATCGGCTCCTGCGTCACCGCCCTGCTGGCGGCGATGGGCAGCAACTGGCCCGCAGCACCAGCCGATTGGGTGAAGTCGGTCAGCGCCAAGCGCGAGGAAAACGTCGCCAAGATGGCGCCGCGGCTGATGAACAACAATTCGCCGATGGACTATCACGGCGCGCTCGGTGTCCTGCGCACCATCGTCAAGGAGCGGCCTGACGCCATCCTGGTCAACGAAGGCGCCAACACGCTCGACCTCGCCCGCGGCGTCATCGATATCCACAAGCCGCGCAAGCGCCTCGATGTCGGAACCTGGGGGGTGATGGGGATCGGCATGGGTCAGGCGATTGCGGCTGCGGTCGAAACCGGCAAGCCGGTGCTCGCGGTCGAGGGCGACAGCGCCTTCGGGTTCTGCGGCATGGAGGTGGAGACGATCTGCCGGTACAACCTGCCCGTCTGCATCGTGGTCTTCAACAATAACGGCATCTATCGCGGCACCGACGTCAACAAGGGCGGCGGGGCCGACCCGGCCACCACCGTGTTCGTCAAGGGCGCGCGTTACGACAAGATGATGGAGGCGTTCGGCGGCGTCGGCGTCAACGCCACGACACCGGACGAGCTCAAGCGCGCCGTGAATGAGGCGATGGATTCCGGCAAGCCGACGCTCATCAACGCGGCGATCGACCCTGCGGCCGGCTCCGAGAGCGGGCGCATCGGCAACCTCAATCCGCAGAGCGCGCTCAAGAAGAAATAAACCATTGGGATCCACACATTCCCGCGCACGCGCGGGAACAGATGTTAGACGGAGCATTACGATGACAAAGGCGCTCAAGGGCGTTCGAATTCTCGATTTCACCCACGTTCAATCGGGACCGACCTGCACCCAATTGCTGGCCTGGTTCGGCGCCGACGTGATCAAGGTCGAGCGTCCCGGCGTCGGCGACATCACGCGTGGTCAATTGCAGGACAAGCCGAAAGTCGACAGCCTGTATTTCACCATGCTCAACCACAACAAGCGCTCCATCACGCTCGACACCAAGAATCCGAAGGGCAAGGAAGTCCTCACCGCGCTGATCAAGAGCTGCGACGTGCTGGTGGAGAATTTCGGCCCCGGCGTGCTCGACCGGATGGGTTTCCCCTGGGAAAAGATCCACGCCATCAACCCGAAAATGATCGTGGCATCGATCAAGGGTTTTGGTCCCGGCCCCTACGAAGACTGCAAGGTGTACGAAAACGTCGCCCAGTGCACCGGCGGCTCCGCTTCGACCACCGGCTTCCGGGATGGCCTGCCGCTCGTGACCGGCGCGCAAATCGGCGACAGCGGCACCGGGCTGCATCTTGGGCTCGGCATCGTCGCTGCGCTCTACCAGCGCACCATGACCGGACAAGGTCAGCGCGTCACCGTGGCGATGCAGGATGGCGTGCTGAATCTGGCGCGTGTCAAGCTGCGCGATCAGCAGCGCCTCGCCCATGGTCCGCTCACCGAATACAGCCAGTACGGCGAGGGCATTCCGTTCGGCGACGCCGTGCCGCGCGCCGGCAACGATTCGGGCGGCGGCCAGCCCGGCCGTATTCTGAAATGCAAGGGCTGGGAGAGCGATCCCAACGCCTACATCTACTTCATCACCCAGGCGCCGGTTTGGGAGAAGATCTGCGACATCATCGGCGAGCCCACCTGGAAAACTCATCCCGACTACGCCAAGCCCCCTGCCCGGCTGTCGCGGTTGAACCAGATTTTCGAGCGCATCGAGCAATGGACCATGACCAAGACCAAGTTCGAGGCCATGGACATTCTCAACAAAGACGACATTCCCTGCGGGCCGATTCTGTCCATGAAGGAACTGGCCGAGGATCCGTCGCTGCGCGCCACCGGCACCGTGGTCGAGGTGGATCATCCAACCCGCGGCAAGTATCTGTCGGTCGGCAACCCCATCAAGCTTTCCGACAGCCCGAGCGAGGTGAAGCGATCACCCCTGCTTGGCGAACACACCGACGAGGTTCTGCGTCAGGTTCTTGGCTTCTCGGATCATCAGGTGAAAGAGATCCATGCTTCCGGCGCGCTCGACCCACCCCAGAAGGTCGCCGCGGAATAAGGAGCCCCTCAGGCAAAGTTTCGGGCCGTCGGGTTTCCGGCGGCCTTTTACCTTTCACGCCAGGGGCTTGGCAGTCTCGTCGCTGTCAGTCCCGTCTCTCAGAAGACAGGCCATGGTTTTCCGGGGTCTGTTTTGCAGTGGATTTTGCTCAAGACCGCCGATGCCCGCGCGACGGCGAGGCGAATAATGACTTGCGCTCTGGCATATCATATACCAAACTGCGATACCGGTAACGCTGGAAACTAAAACACAAGCGTACCACGGAAGGAAACATGACCGCCACGACCCAAACCGCCGCGCCGATTGCGAGAGCGGTAATTTAAAAATCGAGGGGGAAATACAATGGCAGTAACAGCACAGCTTGATTCACGGCCGATCGCAATCAGCGGGACACGATGGACGATACTTGCTTGTGCAATCTTAAGCATGGTGATGATCGCCAATCTGCAATACGGATGGACGCTTTTTGTCAATCCCATCGCAGCAAAGCATGGCTGGTCCATAGCTTCGATACAGGTAGCTTTCAGCATCTTCATTGCTCTCGAAACCTGGCTCACGCCGGTTTCGGGTTGGATCGTGGACAGACTTGGCGCGCGTGGAGCGAAGTACGTGGTCGCGTTCGGCGGAATCACGGTCGCAATCGGCTGGGTGATTAATGCCTATGCCGAGACGCTGACGATGTTGTATGTCGGCGCAGTGATCGGCGGCCTTGGGGGCGGTGCGGTTTATGCCACCTGCGTCGGCCTTGCGGTGAAATGGTTTCCCGACCGGCGCGGTCTTGCCGTCGGCCTCACGGCCGCGGGATACGGCGCCGGCGCTGCCCTGACCGTCATTCCCATTCAATACGTGATCCATACCAGCGGCTACGAAGCAGCCTTTTTGTGGTTCGGGCTGTTTCAGGGTGGGGTTGTGTTCATTTTAGCCTGGCTTTTACGGGCGCCGGAGCCGGGTGAGATGGCTGGCGTTCCCGCTCCCAAGGTTGCCCAGTCATCGCGCAACTACACGCCGGGCCAAATGCTGGCCTCGCCGATATTCTGGATTCTCTACGTCATGTTCGTGATGGTGTCCGCAAGCGGCCTGATGGCGACGGCGCAAATCGCTCCCATCGCGAAAGACTTCGACGTCGCGAACACGATCATTTTTTTCGGCGCCACCACACTCACCGCTGCACTGATCATCGATAGCGTTGCGAACGGTGCGGCTCGGCCGCTGTTCGGCTGGGTTTCCGACAACATCGGCCGTGAAAACACGATGGCAATCGCGTTCGGCCTGGGGGCGGCCAGCTACTGGTTGCTTGGCACGCTCGGCACCGCTCCGTGGGCTTTCGTGCTTTTCGCAGCGCTGATCTTCCTCACCTGGGGTGAGATATTCAGTCTGTTTCCGTCAACCTGTACTGACACGTTCGGGCCGAAGTTCGCGACGGTGAATCTCGGCATGCTTTATACGGCAAAGGGGACTTCGGCTTTCCTGGTTCCGGTTGCCAATGTTATCAAAACATCGACCGGCAGTTGGCACCTCGTGTTTCTGCTGACCGCCATCATGAACATAGCAGTAGTGGCAATAGCTCTGTTCATCCTCAAGCCGATGCGCGCGCGAATGATGGCCAACGGCTGAACGATATTCGATCGGCGGTGCATCCCGCCGATCTCAGGCTGCGGCCAAAGGCGGCCCCGCCCGCTGGTTCCGTTTACAAGCATCGTTGCCGCCAACGATGGCTTGCAGGCCGTTTTGGCAAGTGGATGCAGGTTCGCGTGTGAAGACAGCTAGTCTTACTGCGTCATAACCGACTTATCCCCTCATCCTGAGGAGCTTGCGCGAGCAAGCGTCTCGAAGGACGAGGCCCGGAAACAGGCGACGTGGCATGGTTCGAGACGGCGCAAAGGCGCCTCCTCACCATGAGGTCTTATGACGCAGCAAGACTAGAGATCGGTTCTGATTTAATCAGAATCGATCATGCTTATTGGCATACAAAATACACAAAAGACGTGGGATCCCGCCGCGTCGACGGGATCAAAATCCGTCGACCGGCTGAAACGTCAATATTACTGCCACTTTCTTCTCCTCAACGTGTCCGATCAAATAAGTTTGACAATTGGCATAATGTATACCAAACTTATCATGTTAAGATGACTCTGCGGCTGACCCATGAGGAGCTTGCGATGAAAGTCGGAGACATCCTGCGAAAAAAGACCGCGCGTATTGCAACCATTCGAATGAATGAAACCGTTGGCATCGCGGCCCAGCTGATGCGCGCCAGTAACGTCAGCGCGCTCGTGGTCAAGGATGTTGTGCGGACCGAAGGCAATACGGCCGTCGGCATGTTTACCGAACGCGACGTCGTGCGTGCCATCGCCGAGCACGGTGCCGCCGGCATCAACATGAAAGTCTCGCAATTGATCTCGATTCAGGAGCTGGTGTCCTGCACTTCGAGCGACACGCTCGAGGATGTGCGCCACCTCATGAACAAGCATCACATCCGCCATTTGCCTGTCATCGACGATTACAGCCTGTGCGGCGTGATCAGCATTCGCGATATCGCGGCGGCGTTCGACGAAGAAACGCGAACCGTTGCGGCCTGACGCGGTTCTGGTTTTACTCACCGATAGCCCTGGCCGAGAGCCAGGCCTCGGGCTGCATGCGGCGTGCCGCATGGACATTTGCCGGCCGGGGCGGCAATCTGTCCTCTGACACCAGTAGGGATCAAGCGCGTGTATCGCCGGCTTGAGCAGAAACGGTTCAGAGGCCGACGATGATCAAAACACGATTTACCGAACTCGTCGGTGTCGACCATCCGATCGTCCAGGGCGGCATGCAATGGGTCGGCCGCGCCGGGCTGGTCGCCGCAGTCGCCAATGCCGGTGCGCTCGGCTTCATCACCGCCCTCACCCAGCCGACGCCGGACGATCTGACGAGAGAAATCGCGCGCTGCCGCGACCTGACCGACAAGCCGTTCGGCGTCAACCTCACCATTCTGCCCTCGATCAAGCCGCCGCCTTATGCCGAATATCGCCAGGCCATCATCGAGAGCGGGATCAAAATCGTCGAGACCGCCGGCAACAAGCCGCAGGAGCACGTCACCGAATTCAAGAAGCACGGCGTGGTGATCGTGCACAAATGCACCAGCGTCCGTCACGCGCTTTCGGCCGAGCGCATGGGGGTGGACGCGATTTCGATCGACGGGTTCGAGTGCGCGGGCCATCCGGGCGAAGACGACACCCCGGGGCTGATCCTGATTCCGGTTGCGGCCGACAAGGTGAAAATCCCGATCATCGCTTCCGGAGGTTTCGGCGACGGCCGGGGTCTCGTCGCAGCACTTGCGCTTGGCGCCGATGGCATCAACATGGGCACGCGCTTCATGTGCACCAGGGAAAGCCCGATCCATCAGCGCATCAAGGAAAGAATCGTCGCCAACGACGAGCGCGAGACCGAGCTGATCTTCCGCACCATGCGCAATACGTCGCGGGTCGCCAGGAACGCGGTCAGCACGAAGGTTGTCGCCATGGAGAAGGAAGGCGCCACCTTCGAACAGGTACGCGATCTCGTTGCGGGTGCGCGCGGCAAGATGGTTTACGCCGATGGCGACGCCGACCGTGGCATCTGGTCGGCGGGACAGGTTCAGGGATTGATCCACGACATCCCGAGCTGCGCCGAGCTCATCTCCCGCATCGTACACGAGGCGGAAGCCATCATCCGGGGGCGGCTCGAGGGCATGATGACCAGCGAGCAGCTACCGAAGTTCGCTCACCCTTCCAGCACCAACTATTCGCGAACTTCCCAAAGTCACGGTCGCTAGCCAGGTCCTGCCAAAAGCACAAAGTCCTCTCTCAACCGTCATTCCCGGACGCGCCGTCGCGACAAAATAGCGAAGCTATTTTTCGCGGAAGGCGCGGGCGCGGAATCCAGAGCTAATCCGCAAGCAATTGCGAAATACCGAGCTGAACGAGCAGCACAGATCTGATTGAGAAGCGCGAGTATCAAGAGCCCCGGCATTGTCCGGGGCTTTCATTTTGTCAATTCCAACGAAGGCGGACGACTGACTGGTGGCCACCATGGACATTTGCCGCCCGACCCGGCATCCTGCCCCGCGCCAATCGGGAAAGATCGCATGAAGGCCTATGTCTACGGCGCCAGCGGCGCTGCAATCACCGAAGTCGCCAAGCCATCGCCGAAGGGTACGCAAGTGCTGGTGCGGGTGCGCGCATGCGGGCTCAATCGCGCCGATCTCGGCATGACCAGGGGGCATGCGCATGGCGCTGCCGGCGGGGTCGGCACTGTGCTCGGGATGGAATGGGCGGGCGAGGTTGCCGAGCTTGGACCCGGCGTCAAAGGCGTCAAGGTCGGCGACCGGGTAATGGGATCGGGCGCCGCCGCGTTCGCCGAATACACGCTCGCCGATCACGGCAGGCTGTTCTCCACGCCATCGAACATGAACTTCGAGGAAGCCTGCACGCTGCCCATTGCGCTTACCACCATGCACAACGCGGTGGTGACGGTCGGCGGCCTGCAGGCGGGCCAGACGGTCATGATTCAAGGCGCCAGTTCCGGGGTCGGCCTGATGGCGCTGCAGATCGCGAAACTCAAGGGCGCCAGTCTCGTCGTCGGCTCCTCGACCGACCCGGTGCGGCGCGCCCGCCTGAAGGAATTCGGCGCCGATCTGGCGGTGGATTCGAGCGACCCGGCCTGGGTCGATTCCGTGCTGCAGGCGACTTCGGGCGAAGGCGTCGACCTGATCGTCGATCAGGTCTCGGGCAAGGTGGCGAGCCAGAACCTGAAGGCCACGAAGATCAAGGGCCGCATCGTCAATGTCGGGCGGCTCGGCGGGACGCACGCCGACTTCAACTTCGACCTGCACGCCGCGCGCCGCATCAACTATATCGGCGTCACTTTCCGCACCCGCACCATCGACGAGATCCGCGAGATCTTTGACGAGGTCCGCAAGGACATCTGGGCAGCAGTGGAATCGCGCAAGCTGCGATTGCCGATCGACAAGGTTTTCACCTTCGACGATATCGGCAAGGCATTCGAGCACATGGAAGCCAACAGGCACCTCGGCAAGATCGTGGTGATTGTTTAGGACTTGCGCATCGGATTGACGATCCGAACCCCGGCAAAATCCTTTTCGTTGTCGGTTACCACGATGCACCCGTTTGCGCCGGCGACCGCGGCGATGATCATGTCGAGCGCGCTGCGCGGTCGGCCGGCGGCCTTCCCTTCCGCCATCAGCCGTGCCCAGATCAGACCGGCCTTCTCGTCGAATGGCAGGATGCGACCCGCGAAAAGTGCTTGCGGCCCTTCCGGGCCCGAGAACCAGGTATCGAGCGCATCGCGCTGCCTGCCACGCGGCTTCTCCAGAACGCCCCTGCCAATTTCGGCGAGGGTTAGCGAGGCGATGAACAGATCTTCGTCGCGCCGAGCGGTCATCCAGGCCATCAGCACTTCGGATGGCCGCGGCTTGACGATGTTGCTGATGATATTGGTGTCGAGAAGAAAGCGCGTCACAGGTCGATCACGCGTCCCTCTTCACGGGGCCGCGCAAGGTCAAGAGCGGCGTCGACGAGTGGCGAACGGCGCAAGGCTGTAACGATGCCGCCGCGCTTGGCAGGCTTGCTCGAGACGGCCCGCTGCATCGTCCGCCGGAGATGCCCGGCTTCCGAACCCTCCTCGATCAACTTCCGGGCAAGCATTCGGATCAGGTCCCGGTCGTCCTCGGAAGCCTGGAGTTCGAAGCGGACAATCCCTCGCTTCGCCAGCCGCGACCGGTATTTCTCGATTGCCCTCTTCTGCGCCTTACTGGCCACTGGCCATCTCCACCTATATCCGGATATATAGCCGAATTGTGGCTCTGGTGCAAGGCGGCGATTTCCGGAAGCGGGGCCGGCAGCGCCGGGCTTTCGATGGCTTGCCGGTGCCGGCATCGGTACGGGATTGGGGATTTGAAGCTGGACTCAGCCGGACGAGCATAGCGTCGGATCGCGTGAGAGCGCTCCACGCGCATCCACGCCCATGCGCATCCGTGAGGATTCATTCAGCCATTTCAACGTGATGCTACCTGTCCAGTCTGTTCTGAAAAAATATATCGTTTCTCCCCCGGCCCAAATCACACTTACAAGGCGCGCCATCCCGCCTCCGTCAGAGGGGCGTTTCGCGATCGTCACGGACGTTGGATGCGGGATGCGGTGGACGCAGGCAGCGTGCGCGACGAGCGCGCCGCTTGCGGACGGCAAAGCCGTGTGGTCCTGACGCCCCGACGCTGGCGTCAAGCTTGCAGGTCTTGACCCGCAGGCGACGGTGGCAAAAAAGCCCGGTCGCCGGGGAGAGCTCGGAATAAGCCGTTAAAACCATTCGCGCGGGGAACGCCGGTTGATACCGGTGAACCTGTGGTGACTACACTTGCGTGCTTTCCATTTTCGCACGCGAGGCTGCGGGTGCATCGGACACCCGGCGTTCCCTGCGCCCTCTGCTTTGAGGGACACGGTTGGGTTCGATAACTCGGGTGCGTTTGCGCGGCGAGAACGCGGACGCGTGTCTTCGTAAGAAATACATACATCCGTCGTCTCCGGGACTGTTCCGGTAACAACGACTCTCTTTCTTCCGCGGGAGAGAAAGACGTGGATGGCCGGGTCAAGCCCGCCATGACGAATACCGCAACCAACCGGCAACTACGCTTTGCAACAGTTCTTTAATCCCCGACAGCGCCCTGCTAAACCGCCCTCCATGGGCGAACCCGTTCACACCAGAAAAGTGCGTGTCGCGGCGATCTCGATTTTCGCCAGCGCCGGCATGGCCACAGCCAAATTCGTGGTCGGTGTCGCAATCGGCAGCCTGGCGCTGATCTCCGAAGCCCTGCACTCCTCCGTCGACGTGGCCGCGACCGTCGTCACCTGGATGGTGGTGCGCTTTTCCGACCGCCCGGCGGATAAAGAACATCATTACGGTCATGGCAAGCTCGAGAGCGTATCGGCGCTTGGCATCATCGCCCTGCTGTACGTGCTCGCGGGTGGCATCCTGGTCGAATCCTGGAGCCGGCTGCGCGAAGGCGCCCCGCCGCCAACGCTGTCGGCAATTCCGTTCATCGTGCTGCTGCTCGACATCGCCGTTAATCTCTGGCGCGCACGGGCGCTGCATCGCGCCGCCCATGACACCAGGAGCCAGGCGCTGGCGGCCGATGCGCTGCATTTTGCGTCTGACGTGCTCGGATCGGTCGCGGTCATCATCGGCCTTGCGCTATCGGCGCTCGGCTACGCCTGGGGCGATGCCGCCGCCGCCATCGGCGTGGCCATCATGATCGCCATATTGGGCCTGCGGCTGGCGCGTTCCACCCTGGAAACCCTGATCGATCGCGCGCCCGAAGGCGCCGCGGAGAAAGCGGCTGCGGCGATCAAAGCGGTGCCGGGCGTCGTCGATGTCGAACGGCTGCGGGTGCGCATGGTGGGATCGACGCACTTCATTGACGCGACCGTGCAGGTGCCACGCACCTATCCCATCGATCGCGTTGACGAGATCAAGCGCAAGGCGCAGGAGGCGGTCACCAGGACCCTCGAGGATGCCGACCTGACCTTTACCGCCGTTCCCGTTGCACGCAACAATGAGAGCGTGCGCGAGCGTATCATGGTGATTGCCCGCAATTCCGGCCTCGCCGTTCATCACGTCACCGTCCACGATCTCGGCGGCAAGCTCATCGTCGGCATCGATCTCGAGGTCGACGGTAACATGGCGCTGACGGCCGCCCACGACGTTGCCCAGCAGCTGGAGCGCGACATCCTCGACGAATTCGGCGAAGACGTTGAGGTCGATACCCACATCGAACCGCTGGAGCCGGAATTACCGTTCGGCACGGACGCCGCTCCCACTCGCGTCGAGGTCATCAAGGCTGCGCTGTCGCAATTTGCCGCAGGCGGCGCGATCCACGACATTCATAGCGTGCGGGTGCGCGACACGGACGCCGGAGAAATCGTGAACTTCCACTGTCGCGCCGCGCCCTCGATGAGCGTGATCCGGGTTCATGAGAATGTCGACGAGATCGAACGCGCGTTGCGGCGCGCGTTCCCGACTGTGAAGCGGGTGATCAGCCACGCCGAGCCGCCGGACGGCTAATCTTACCGCGTCATAACCGACTTATCCCCTCATCCTGAGGAGCTTGCGCGAGCAAGCGTCTCGAAGGACGAGGCCCGGAAATAGGCAACGTGGCCTTCATGGTTCGAGACGGCGCAAGGGCGCCTCCTCACCATGAGGGTCTTATGACGCAGTAAGATAAGGGCATGATCCGGAAAAGTGTGCAGGGGTTTGCGTTTTCGCCGCTTGAAACGATGCGTTCTCGCTTCGGACTCGCTTCTGCGAGCGTGCTCTTTCGCAAAATCCGCAACCCCGTTTCCCGGTGGACAAGATTTATTTGCTTTAACGAATTGTTGACTCTCGACAGACCGAAAAAACTGGATTCAAATGAGCCTGATTCGGAAGTAAAGCTGGGGTCTTCCGGATGGCGTTCAGAAAAGTTTCCAAAGGGGGCCGACTGCAATGGCGCGTGCACACGCGGCGAGCGCGTGCGTCCAATCCGATTCGATCAAGGGATTGGCGCAATCGATCGCAAAACCAGCCTATCACAGGCTGCTGTTAGCGGAGCCAGCGCTTCGCCGTGCCGTTCCGACGCTGATCATTGCATTCCTGATCACCATCTGTCTCGGCGCTTTCGTCCAGGTGATCGATCAGAACCGTCAGAAGCGCGTGGCGGCCAAGCGCGACCTCGCCGCCATCGCCGACCTGCTTGCCGAACGTCTCGACCGCATCGCCTCGGCCCGACAGGATCGCGCGGCCTCGTTCGAACGCCTGCAACTGCTGCTGCCGGGCCTCATTCCGTCCTGGGCGATCGCAGCCGGCAGGCATGTCATCGTCATCGGCGTGGATCAGCGCATTCTCGCGCGCGTTCCCGTCGAGTCCGCAATCGGCGACACCAACCGGATTCTCGACATCATCAGCGCCGTGCTGCCCTCCGGCGAGCCCGGCCAGCCGGGTGGGGTGAGCGAGATTACGCTGCCGAACGGCGGCGAAGCGCTGGCTGTCCGGCAGGCCGTCAAATCGCTACCCGGTCAGGTCATCATCATCCAGGAGAAGTCCGATTCGCTCTGGCGGTCGGACGCTGCGCTGTCGGTGACGCTCTCGGCAACCACCGGTTTTGTGGTGCTGATCCTGGGCTTTGCGTTCCACTGGCAGTCGACCCGCGCCCGCGAGGGCGATCTCATCAACGACGCGGTACGCGGGCGCATCGACACCGCGCTCAATCGCGGGCGTTGCGGCCTGTGGGATTGGGATCTTTCCCGCGGCCGCATCTTCTGGTCGCAATCGATGTTCACGATGCTCGGCCTTGAAAACCGCAGCGACCTCCTGACGTTCGGGGAAGTCAACGCGCTGGTCAAATCCGACGACATCGACCTGTTCGAAATCGCCGATCAGCTGATCTCCTCGAGGATCAATTCGATCGACCAGACGTTCCGCATGCAGCACACCGACGGCCACTGGATCTGGCTGCGGGTGCGCTGCGAACTCAGCCATGGCGCAGCCGATGCCGGCCTGCACCTGATCGGGATTGCCGTCGACATAACCGAGCAAAAAAGCCTGGCTGAGAAAACGATCGAGGCGGACTTGCGCCTGCGAGATGCGATCGAGACCATCCCCGAAGCTTTCGTGTTGTGGGACGCGGGAGACCGGCTGGTGCTCTGCAATTCGCATTTCCAGCGGCTGCACAAGCTGCCTGACTCAGCCGTGACGCCAGGCACCTCTTATGAGACCGTGATCGAGGTGGGCCGGATGCCGGAGGTACGCACCCGGCTGCACGAGGTCGTAAATCAGGCGCCTGGCGCGCGGACCTTCGAGGCGCAGCTCGATGACGGAAGTTGGCTGCATATCAGCGAGCGCCGGACCAAGGACGGCGGTTACGTCTCGGTGGGGACCGATATCACCCGTATCAAGGAGCATGAACAAAAACTGGTCGAGAATGACCTGCGCTTGCGCGCAACAGTCATCGATCTGAAGCGTTCCCAGGCAGCTCTCGAGCGGCAGACCATCGAGCTTGCCGATCTCGCGGAGAAATATTCCAGGGAAAAAACCCGCGCCGAGGAAGCCAACCAGACCAAATCCAAATTCCTCGCCAACATGAGCCACGAACTGCGCACGCCGCTCAATGCGATCATCGGCTTCTCCGAAATCATGGAAAGCGGCATGTTCGGATCGCTGGGCTCGGAGAAATATCAGGAATATTGTCACGACATTCTGACCAGCGGTCACTATCTGCTTGAAGTGATCAACGACATCCTCGATATGTCGAAGATCGAAGCCGGCAGGATGAAACTCGACATGGAGGAGCTTGATCTGTCCAAGACGCTGGCTGAGTCCTTGCGCGTGGTGTCCGGGCGGGCCGACGACAAGAACCTCGAACTCGATGCCGACATCGATGGCCCGATCCCGGTCGTGGCTGATCGCCGCGCAACCAAGCAGATTATCGTCAACCTGCTGTCCAATGCGGTCAAGTTCACGCCGGACGGCGGCAAGGTGATCGTCCGGGCTCATCTCCTGGAAGAATCCGTCGTGCTGCTGATTGCCGACACCGGCATCGGTATCGCGCCGCAGGCGCTGCAACGGCTGGGACGTCCGTTCGAGCAGGTCGAAAGCCAGCTATCCAAGACCTATCACGGCTCGGGGCTGGGACTGGCGATTGCGCGATCGCTGGCCAATCTGCACGGCGGATCGATGCGGCTGCGTTCGAGGCTCACCAGCGGCACAGTGGTTCGCGTGACACTGCCGCGCGACGCCTGCAAGGCCAAAGCAAGGATGTCGGCTGCCGCCTGATTGGCCTCATTCCAGCGTCGGGGCAACTTCGCGCGCAATCTGGACCAGGGCGGCGATCAGCGGCGTCATCGGATCGCGCTGCGGAATCACCATCCCGATGCTGTAGGTCACATCGGGATCGACGATTGGAATGCTGCGCACGGTATCGGCAAGCCCGAGCGTTTCGGCAAGCTTTGCCGGCATTACGCTGGCCCAGCGGCCGGTTTTCACGTGGGTGTAGAGAACCAGCAGCGAGTTCGAGGTGAGCGTCGGCGTTGCCTCGGCTCCCATCGAGCGGAGCGCGCGATCGATGATCCGCCGGTTCTGCATGTCCGGCGTCAAGAGGCACAACGGGACCTGACCAACTTCGCGCCAGGTCACCTGCTTTCGATCGCCGAACATGCCATCCGGCGAGGTCAGCAGGCGATAGCTTTCGTTATAGAGCGGGATGGTGCGGACTTTGCCGATCGGTTCGTTCTCGATATAGGTCAGCCCCGCATCGACCTCCAGATTTTCCAGGAGGCCCAATACGTCAGCCGATGTGCAGGAAACAACGCGAAAGCGCACCTCGGGATGACGGGCGCGAAACGGCGTCGTGAGCGAAGCCACCATGCCAAGTACGGTGGGAATCGCCGCGATCCGAATCTCGCCCGAGAGTTTGTCCTTGAGCGAATTTATTTCCTGGCGCATGGCGCGGGCGTCGCCGACGATGCGCCGCGCCCAGTCCAGCGTCCGCTCGCCCTCGGGTGTGAAGCCCTGAAACCGCGAGCCACGCTGCACCAGCATCACGCCCAGGATTTCCTCGAGCTGCTTGAGGCTGGTCGACATCGTCGGCTGGGTGACCCCGCATGCTTCGGCAGCACGTCCGAAATGACGTTCCTTGGCAAGCGCCAGCAGAAGCTCAAGCTTGTCGATCAAACCGACCTCCTAACGAACTGATAACGAATAGCATGGCTGCGCCAAACGACGATGCAAAATGCCCTCAATCTCGCTCATTCCGGTTTTCAATCACCCGATATCGGGTCGTTATTGATAGCGTTTTCGTATCGCCGCATGAAACAGCTTTATTGATCCAACGAGCGTTTTTCCTATTCTGATCAATTGAGTGAGGCAGCCGATCGAAAGTGCGGACGATGACCGTTTACGAACCGTGGGACGCCGAGCAAGGCGCCGAGATCATAGCCGGGCACACGCAGCTCGAAGGTGCCACACTGGTCATCCTTCACGCCATTCAGGAAACCTTCGGCTATGTGCCGGAGCCGGCGATACCCATGATTGCGTCTGCGCTGAATTTGTCCCGCGCCGAAGTTCATGGCGTATTCACTTTCTATCACGACTTCCGCCGCAAGCCGGCAGGCCGGCACGTTTTGAAACTGTGCCGCGGCGAAGCCTGCCAGGCTGCCGGCGGCGACGCGCTCGCCGCCCGCGCCGAAACCAGACTGGGCGTTGCGGTGGGCAATACCACGCCTGATGAGCGCGTCACTTTGGAGCCGATCTATTGCCTCGGCCTGTGCGCCACCGCGCCATCGGCGATGCTCGACGGCCGCGTGGTGGGAAGGCTCGATGAGGCGCGCATCGACGCGCTGGTCGCGGAGGCGCAACGATGAGCTTGCGCGTATTCGTTCCCCGCGACGCAGGGGCAGTCGCGGTCGGCGCCGACGATATCGCCTCGAAGCTGGAGCAGGCCGCGGCGATACGCGGCATCGCAATCGATATCGTCCGGACGGGGTCGCGCGGCCTCTATTGGCTGGAGCCGATGATCGAGGTCGCGACAGCGCAAGGTCGCGTCGCCTTTGGTCCCGTAAGCGAACGCGACGTTGCATCGGTGTTCGACGCGATACTCGCCGATGGCCCGCACGCTCTCCGGCTCGGTCTTGCCGGAGAGATCCCGTGGCTGAAACGACAGACCCGCCTGACGTTCGCGCGCTGCGGCCTGGTCGATCCGCGTTCGCTCGCGGACTACGGCGCCCATGGCGGTTACAAGGGCCTGGAGCGCGCGCTGGCGTTGACCTCCGACGACATTCTCGCCGACGTCACGGCTTCGGGCCTGCGCGGCCGTGGCGGCGCAGGTTTTCCGACCGGCATCAAGTGGAAGACCGTGGCCCAGACCGCCGCCGACCGCAAATACATTGTCTGCAACGCGGACGAAGGCGACAGCGGCACGTTCGCCGACCGCATGATCATGGAAGGCGATCCGTTCGTGGTGATCGAGGGCATGACCATTGCGGGCGTCGCGGTGGGCGCCACAAAGGGCTACATCTACATCCGCTCCGAGTATCCGCACGCAGTCGAAGCCGTGAACGCAGCCATCGCTGCAGCCAGGCGCGCCGGATTTCTCGGCTCACGCGTCGGCGGCTCCTCGCGCGGCTTCGATCTCGAAGTTCGGGTCGGCGCCGGTGCCTATGTCTGCGGTGAAGAGACCTCGCTGCTTGAAAGTCTCGAGGGCCGTCGCGGCATCGTCCGCGCCAAGCCACCTTTGCCCGCTCACAAGGGCCTGTTTGGCAGGCCAACGGTGATCAACAACGTGCTGTCGTTTGCGGCGATCCCCTTCATCCTCGCCGGCGGCGCAAAGGCGTACGCCGATTTCGGCATCGGCCGCTCCCGTGGCACGATGCCGATCCAGCTCGCCGGCAACGTGAAATATGGCGGGCTGTTCGAAACAGCCTTCGGCATGACGCTCGGCGAACTGGTCGACGATGTCGGCGGTGGCGCCTTTACCGGACGCCCAGTCCGAGCTGTGCAGGTCGGCGGACCGCTCGGCGCCTATTTTCCCCGCGCGCTGTTCGATACGCGCTTCGATTACGAGGCTTTCGCGGCACGCGACGGACTGATCGGTCACGGTGGCATCGTTGTGTTCGACGACACCGTCGATATGGCAAAGCAGGCGCGCTTTGCGATGGAGTTTTGTGCCATCGAATCCTGTGGCAAGTGCACGCCGTGCCGGATCGGTTCCACGCGCGGCACCGAGACCATCGACAAGGTTCGTGCCGGCGAGCGCGTCAGCGAAAATATCGCCGTCATCGAAGACCTCTGCAACACCATGAAGTTCGGCTCGCTCTGCGCGCTTGGCGGCTTCACGCCCTACCCGGTGATGAGCGCCCTGAAGCACTTCAGGGAAGACTTCGGCCCGGCCAAGACGCGCCTGCAAGCCGCGGAATAAACAAGGACGCTCCTCATGTCACTGATCCAGGAAACCGATTTCGGAACGCCGCGGTCCAAATCCGAGATCATGGTCACCCTCACCATAGACGGGCAAAGCGTCACAGTGCCCGAGGGGACCTCGATCATGCGGGCCGCCATGGAAACCGGCACGCAGATTCCAAAACTCTGCGCAACCGACATGGTTGACGCTTTCGGCTCCTGCAGGCTTTGCCTTGTCGAGATCGAAGGGCGCGCCGGCACGCCTGCCTCGTGTACGACACCGGTCATGCCGGGCCTCGTGGTACACACCCAGACCGAACGGCTGAAGAAGCTCCGCAAGGGCGTGATGGAACTCTACATCTCCGACCATCCGCTCGACTGCCTCACCTGCGCCGCCAACGGCGATTGCGAATTGCAGGACATGGCGGGCGCTGTGGGCTTGCGCGATGTGCGCTACGGCTATGAAGGTGAAAACCACGTCTTCGCCAAAACGAGCGGCGCCGACAATGCGGCCTGGATGCCGAAGGACGAATCCAATCCGTATTTCACCTACGACCCCTCGAAATGCATCGTATGCTCGCGCTGCGTGCGCGCCTGCGAAGAGGTCCAGGGGACGTTTGCGCTGACCATCTCGGGGCGCGGCTTCGACAGCCGGGTTTCGCCGGGCATGAACGAGAGCTTCCTCGGCTCCGAATGCGTGTCCTGCGGCGCCTGCGTTCAGGCCTGCCCAACCGCGACGCTGACCGAAAAATCCGTGATCGAAATCGGCCAGGCTGAACATTCCGTGGTGACGACCTGCGCCTATTGCGGCGTCGGCTGTGCTTTCAAGGCCGAAATGCGCGGCGAGGAAGTGGTGTGCATGGTTCCTTTCAAGGATGGTAAGGCCAATCGCGGTCATTCCTGCGTCAAGGGTCGATTTGCCTGGGGTTACACCACCCACAAGGAACGTATTCTTCACCCGATGATCCGGAAGAAGATCACCGATCCCTGGCGTGAAGTGTCATGGGAAGAGGCCTTCGACTACGCGGCGTCCGAGTTCAAGCGCATCCAGGCCAAATACGGCCGCGACTCCATCGGCGGCATCACCTCCTCCCGTTGCACCAACGAGGAAACCTATCTGGTGCAGAAGCTGATCCGCGCCGGCTTCGGCAACAACAACGTCGATACCTGCGCGCGGGTCTGTCACTCGCCGACCGGATACGGCCTTGCCACCACCTTCGGCACCTCTGCCGGCACGCAGGATTTCGACTCGATCGACCACAGCGATGTCGTCATGATCATCGGCGCCAATCCGACCGACGCCCATCCGGTATTCGCCTCCCGCATGAAGAAGCGGCTGCGCGGCGGCGCCAGGCTGATCGTGATCGATCCGCGGCGAACCGATATCGTTCGCTCCGCCCACGTGGAGGCAGAGCACCATCTGCCGCTCTTGCCCGGCACCAACGTCGCGGTCCTGACTGCGATGGCGCACGTGATTGTCACTGAAGGTCTCGTCAACGAGGCTTTCGTACGGGAACGTTGCGATTGGGACGAATTCCAGGATTGGGCGCATTTCGTGGCTCTTCCGTCCAACAGCCCGGAAGCGCTGGCGATTGCCACGGCTGTCGATCCGGCCGAGCTGCGTGGCGCTGCCCGGCTTTACGCCACCGGGGGCAATGCCGCGATTTACTATGGGCTCGGCGTCACCGAACACAGCCAGGGCTCCACCACCGTGATAGCGATCGCCAACCTCGCCATGGCGACCGGCAATATCGGTCGGCCCGGCGTCGGCGTGAATCCGCTGCGCGGCCAGAACAATGTGCAGGGCTCGTGTGACATGGGCTCATTCCCTCACGAACTCCCGGGCTACCGTCACATCTCGGGCGATGCGGTGCGCGAGTCCTTCGAGTTGATGTGGAACGTCAAGCTCAACAAGGAACCGGGCTTGCGCATTCCCAACATGTTCGATGCGGCGATTGAAGGTACCTTCATGGGTCTCTACGTGCAGGGTGAGGACATCCTGCAATCCGATCCCAACACCAGGCATGTCGTGGCGGCATTATCGGCGATGGAATGCGTCATCGTCCACGATCTCTTCCTCAACGAAACCGCCAACTACGCCCATGTTTTCCTGCCGGGTTCGACCTTCCTTGAAAAGGACGGAACCTTCACCAATGCCGAGCGCCGTATCCAGCGCGTGCGCAGGGTGACGACGCCGCGGAACGGATTGGCGGACTGGGAGGTGACGATCCGGCTGGCAAAGGCGATGGGCTTCGAAATGAACTACAATCACCCGTCCGAGATCATGGACGAGATCGCGGCGCTCACGCCGACATTCAGCGGCGTTTCCTACGCCAAGCTCGACGAGTTGGGTTCCGTGCAATGGCCCTGCAACGAAAAGGCGCCGGAGGGAACTCCCGTCATGCACATCGGCGGCTTCGTCCGTGGCAAGGGCAAGTTCGTCATCACCGAATATATACCGACCGACGAGCGTACCGGTCCGCGCTACCCGCTGCTGCTGACGACCGGTCGTATTCTCAGCCAGTATAACGTTGGCGCGCAGACACGCCGAACCGACAACATCATCTGGCACGAGGAAGACCGGCTCGAGCTCCATCCCCACGACGCCGAACAGCGGGGCGTACGCGATGGCGATTGGGTCAGACTTGCCAGCCGCGCCGGCGAAACCACCTTGCGCGCGCTGATCACCGAGCGCGTCGCGCCGGGCGTGGTCTACACCACCTTCCACCATCCGGATACGCAGGCCAACGTCATTACGACCGACTTCTCGGATTGGGCTACCAATTGCCCGGAATACAAGGTCACCGCGGTGCAGATATCGCCCTCCAACGGTCCGTCCGATTGGCAAAAGGCCTATGACGAACAGGCGCGTCAATCCCGGCGCATTGTGCCGGTCATTGAAGCGGCGGAGTAAGGGATGCACAAGCCGGTGCGCACGGTCGATCGAAAGGTCTGGCGCGATAGCGGCCTGAACGAGAGCGCGCGCGCCATTCCGGAGGAAACGGCCATTGCGCTCACCTATAATGGCGGCACTTACGCCGTGATGATGGGCACGCCGCAGAATCTGACGGATTTCGCGATCGGATTCAGCTTGAGCGAGGGAATTGTCCGTACTCCCGGTGACATCCAGTCACTCGACATCGTCGATCTCGGCGACGGCATCGAACTGCGAATGTGGCTGGCGCAGGCCAATGCAGATCGCCTCAGCGAGCGGCGCCGCCATATCGCTGGCCCCACCGGCTGCGGAATTTGCGGGATCGATTCGATTGCCGAAGCCCTTCGCCCGGCTTCCATTGTCCGACGGGGCCGCACTTTCTCGTCCCGGGATGTGATGGCGGCGATGCACAGCATTCCGCCGTTGCAGACCATCAACACCGAGACGCGCGCAGTCCACGCCGCGGCTTTCTGGTTGGGTGGGCGCGGCATCGTCGCACTGCGCGAGGACGTAGGCCGGCACAACGCACTCGACAAGTTGGCCGGCGCGCTCGCGCAGGCCAAAGTTGCGACAGGCGAAGGCATGGTCCTGCTGACCAGCCGCGTTTCGGTCGAAATGATACAGAAGGCGGCTGCGATCGGTTCCCCGGTCGTAGTTGCAGTCTCCGCTCCCACCGCGCTGGCGGTCAGGATGGCAGATTCTGCAGGGATAACGCTCGCCGCGGTCGCCCGCGCCGACGGATTTGAAATCTTCACCCATCCAGACCGCATCACATCGAGTGCAACCGTGCAGGGAGAGGTTCATGTCGCCTGACCGGCTGATCTACATGGCCAATCAAATCGGCAAGTTCTTCCAGAGCCAGGGCCAGGACAAGGCGGTTGGTGGAATAGCCGAGCACATCCGCAAATTCTGGGACCCGCGGATGCGCCAGGCGATCTTTGCCCACCTCGACGCCGGCGGTGCAGGGCTTGATCCGAATGTTCGCGACGCGATTTTGGCGTTGAAGGCTGCCAGGCCGGGGATGCAATGATAATCCGGGCCGGGGGCGCGCTAACCCTCTCCCTCGATCAACGCCCGAAACACCCGCCGCACCTCGGCTTGCGTTTCCTTTACTTGCGCCTGCAGGGATGAAAAGTCGGGCGCATCGCCAGCGCGGGCCATGATACGCAAAAGGCCCTCCCCTGCGGTCTCCGGATTGAAACGTTCGCTGACGCAGAGCCTGAGGATTTGCGTCAGGTCGTGGTAGAGGCGCGCCGCCGAACGCAGGATTTCCGCCGCAGATTGGGCCAACACGCCGAGCCGCGCGGCGTTGTCGAGCACATGCAAGGTGCTGACATCGAGAATTTCGGGCTTCTCGGCTGCGTGAACGAGCTGCAGGTATTGGGCGATGAAATCGATATCGACCATGCCGCCGGCGGCATATTTCAGGTCCCAGATCTCGTTTTCGCCCTTTTCAAGCGCGATGGCGCGACGCATATCCGCCACGTCGTTGGCGACGGCGGCGGCATCGCGCGGCCGCGTCAAAACCTGGCGAATAACCGTTTCGATTTTTGCCCGAAACGATGGCGAGGCCGAAATCACCCGCGCCCGCGTCAGTGCCATATGCTCCCAGGTCCAGGCTTCGCGATTCTGATACTCGGCGAAGGACTCGACATGCGACGCCACCGGACCGGCGCGGCCGGAGGGACGCAGCCGCATATCGACCTCGTAGAGCACGCCATAGTTGGTCCGCGTCGTGAAGGCGCTGATCAGCCGCTGCGTGAAGCGCGCAAAATATTGCGCGCCGAGCAGCGATTTTGCGCCATCGGAGTCGGGTTGCTCGGGATCGAAATCGTAGAGAATGATAAGGTCGAGGTCGGACGCAGCCGTCATTTCGCGGCTGCCAAGCCTGCCCATCGCCAGGATCGCGGTCTCTTGGCGCGCGATCCGGCCATACTGCGTTGCAAATTGTTCGCTTGCCAGCACATGCACCGTGTGGACGATACCTTCGGCGACGTCGGCAAAGGCAATGCTGGCCTGCTGAGCGGAAACCGTACCTGAAAGGATGCGCGTGCCGATCAGGAACAGGCTTTCCCGGCCGAACAGGCGCAGGCGATCGAGAAATTCCTCGTAGGAATGGGCGTCGTCAAGCGTGGCAGCCAGCCGAGCGGACAATTCGCGCTGGTCCGGCATTGCGCCAAAGAAACGCGGATCGATCAGCCCGTCCATGATCTGCGGCTGCCGCGCCAGCATGTCGCCCAATCGAGGTGCCGCGCCCAGTATCAACGTCACCAATGCCACCAGATCGCGGTTCTGGCTGAGCAACGCGAACAACCTGCCACCGCGCCGCAGGGCTTGCAGGAATTGATCGAAGACCGTCACGGCGTTGTCGGCATCCTCGGCATTCGCAAGGCCAGCGATCAGCGCAGGAAGAAATTCAACGAAAGCTTGACGCGTGGACTCGACGCGGAACACGCGATAGTCGCCATCGAGCCATTGCCGCACAGTCTCCGCTACCATGATCGGTTTCTTGAAACCGAACGAGGTGAGCTGCTCGATCAGACGGGAATCCTCCGGTCCGGCGCCATAGTCGACATCCGGCAATTTTGCGGTGCCGGCGGGATCGCCTTCGAACAACTTGGCGTAATGTCCCTGGACGATATTCAGATGGCCCAACAGATCGGCCGCAAAGGCGGCGCGGCTCTCGTAGCCGAAAAAACGCGCGAAGCGTTCGACGGCCTCGCTGTCTTCCGGCAGCGTGTGGGTCTGCTCGTCGGCCATCATCTGCAGGCGGTGCTCGACCCGCCGCAGGAATTCGTATGCCAGGGTAAGCTGGTCCCGCGCCTCGAACGTGATCCAGTTGCGTGATGCCAGTACCTCCAACGCCTCGAGCGTCCGCCGGACGCGCAGTTCGGGATGACGCCCGCCTGCGATCAGTTGCTGGGTTTGCGCAAAGAATTCGATCTCGCGGATACCGCCGCGCCCGACCTTGACATTGTGCCCCTCCACGGAGATTTCGCTTTGCCCGCGATAGGTCTGCATCTGCCGTTTCATGTCATGTACGTCGGCAAGCGCGGCAAAATCCAGATGCTTGCGCCAGACGAAAGGGGCAAGGTCCGTCACAAGCATTTCGCCGGCCTTGACATCGCCCGCACATGGCCGCGCCTTGATCATGGCGGCGCGTTCCCACGTGCGCCCTTCCCGCTCATAATAGTTCAGTGCCGAGGCAGTCGAGATTGCCACCGGCATCGATGCGGGATCGGGCCGCAATCGCAAATCGACGCGGAATACGTAACCTTCACCGCTGCGCTGCTGCAAGATCCGCGACAAACCTTGCGTCAGACGAACGAAGAACGGTTGCGGTTCGATGTCCGCCGCAAGCGACGACGCGCCGGCATCGTAGAAGACGATCAGATCGATATCGCTGGAAAAATTCAGCTCGCCCGCGCCCATCTTGCCCATCGCGAGCACGATCAGGCCGCTGCCATCCTCGGGACGATCCGCCTCTGTCGGCATGATCCTGCCGCGCGCCGCCTCCTGCAGCAGCAGAAAGCGCAACGCCGATTGAACCGAAGCGACCGCAAGGTCGGTCAGTGCGGCTGTCACCTGCATTACCGGCCAGACACCCCCGATGTCGCACAGCGCGATCAGCAGCGCCGCCTCGGCCTTGCTGCGGCGGAGCAGGCGCATCACATCCGCCTCGCTTGACGCCAATGAAACCTCGCGGCCGATTTGCTCGACCAGGAACGCCAGATGCCGTTCAGGTTCGCAGGCAAGAAGCCTGATCACGCGTGCTGCGTCAGCGCGGATAAGGTCGTACAGGTAGGGAGATGCTTCGGCGATGCCGAGCAGGATCGCTCTCGCCTGGGTAAATCTGTTGAGGAATTGATCGATCTCCGCAGCCGGTTCGGGGGCGAGATCGTCGAGCCAATCCCTCAAACGCCGCTCAGCCCTGAACGGGTCGGACAGGCGCGGTCCGTCCACGAACCGCGCGGCCAGGGCCGCGGACACGACATTCGCTCCGGACTGTTCGTGAATTTCCATGATAAATGCATAGGTCCAAAAAAAGCGGCAACATCAAACCGCGCTGATTTCCTGCGCGGATCGGTTCACGCCGCTTTCTGTGACACATCATGTGTTTGAACCGCAAGCCCGTCACTCGCCCCGGATCGCGCGGGGATCGCAAGCGTTGCGATGAGGCCTGGATGCGCATCGTCGAGCCTGAGGTCGCCGCCATGAAGCGTCGCGACGGCTGAAGCCAGGCTCAACCCGAGACCGGAACCCGGTTGGGTTCTGCTTGCTTCCAGTCGAACAAATCGTTCCACCGCGTGCTTGCGATCGGCCGCCGGAATTCCAGGTCCATGGTCGATGACGCTGAGAAGCACCCGATCGCCCTCGCGTCTTGCCTCGATCAGAACATCCTTGCGGCTCGATTCGAGCCCGCTGGCGCCGAGCTGCTGCGCGGACGGAGCGGGCTTGCCATATTTGATCGCGTTCTCGACCAGATTTGCCAGCGCCTGACTGATCAGTTCGCGGTTGCCGTGAAGTGGCGTCGGCTCGGTTTTCACACGCAAGGTGAGGTCGCCATCTTCCGCGAGCGGCTCGTAAAGTTCGTGAATCCCCTGGGCAACATCGGCGGCGTCGAAATCGTCCATGTTGCCGCGGGCCTGTCCTAACTCGGCGCGCGCGATCATCAAAAGCGCATTGAAAGTGCGGATCAGGCCATCGGATTCCTCGATGGTGCGCTCCAGCGCGGAGCGGTATTCGGCCTCTGTTCCGGCCTTGGCCAGTGCCTCCTCGGCGCGATTGCGCAGCCGCGTCAGCGGTGTTTTCAGATCATGGGCGATATTGTCGGAGACTTCCTTCAGACCCGTCATCAAGGCTTCGATGCGTTCCAGCATGGTATTGAGATTCTCTGCCAGGCGGTCGAGTTCGTCGCCGCTGCGGCCGACCGGCAGCCGCCCGCTCAGATCGCCCGTCATGATGCGCTGGGTGGTGCCCGTCATCGCGTCGATCCGCCGCAGTACACGGCGCGCCACGAAGATGCCGCCGCCGAGGCCGAGCACGACCACGATCAGTACCGACCATTGCGCGGCCTTGGCGACAATTCCGAACAGCCGCCGACGCTCCTCCAGGTCGCGCCCGATCAAAAGTCTGAAGCCGCTGGAAAGTTCGGTGACCTTGACCAGCGCGAAATGATCGGCGGTGTCCTGGTCGTCAAGCCGCCGGTAGGCGGTTTCCGACCATCCTGTCGTCGCCATGACGCCAGGAGCAAGAGAACCGACGTTTCCCGCGATCGCCTGTCCAGCCGGAGTGGTGACGAGGTAGAGATTGGCACCGGGCCGCAGCGCCCGATTCTCGATGGTATTGACGAGACCGCGAAGGCTGCGGCGGCCGAAGATATCGCTGATCTCGCCGGTTTCCGCGTTCACGGTCGTCGTGATTTGTTCGGTGATGAGGCGGCGCGTATTCCAGGCGAAATAACCGAGCAGCGACGCTGCAAACAGCGCGAACAGGAAAAGATATACCAGCGTCAACCGGAACGCCGTGGTTCGGATCAGCTTACCGAATGCCGTCACGGATCATGT
>CAVRMY010000023.1:0-19873 GCA_963721935.1 uncultured Alphaproteobacteria bacterium | reverse complement strand
GAAGAATGTCGGCAAGATTGCCACCACGCACGCCGTGCTCTCGCGCCCACGCCTGCTGTAGTATTCTGTCATCGCCGTTGGTGAAAAACGCTTCACAGTCACGATCCAAAACTGGCTTTAGAAAGTGCAAAGCCCCAAATCGATCGTTGAGCAGCTGTCGTCGGCGGGCCGCAAAGCCGCTGTCCCTTGGCGACAACTGGTTCAGCCGCTCCAGATACGAGCTGTGAACCCCGCTATTTTGGAACAAGCGCATGACCTAGTTGTACCTCGCCAACATCCATTTCATGTTTAGATATGGCCAGATCCGCCCGACCGATTCCCAATTCCAAGTCTTGGAAGACGTTAAGCAGCTCACGGTCTTCCGCAGCGCTGACTCGTCAACCAACTCGGCGAAGGCCGGAACGTTCTGATCGAGCAAACCGGTCGTCCAACCGGAAAGAGGCCCGTTCAGCCACTCCGGCATCGGCGAGTTAAAGCCCACCTTACGGCGCCCCATGCGAATCGACTCCGGCATCCGGTGCTGCATTGCCTTGCGCGCGATCACTTTGCTGTACTTCCTCGGATGACTTGCTCGCGTCCGGCAGAGCCATCGTATAGGTAACCAGCCGCCAATCCATGAATGGCATCCGCACCTCGATGCCGTGGGCCATCGACAGGCGATCGAAGTTTCGTAGAATTGTCGGCAGTACAGTGCCGTGAAACATTCGATAGAGTTGCCGGTTCAACGAACCCCAATTGCCGGGCAGCACGTCGTCATCGCCCACAAGACTGAACTGGTCGGGAACCTGGCTTAGACCACCGCGCAAGAAATAGTGCCCCTGGCGCTTGATCATCAGCGCGCGCAACAGACCCACGCCGCGCCTGGCCAGCGCTGATTTCGAGGCAATTGCGGCAAGCGTATTTCTTACCCGGAAAGCCCCGGATTGGCCATCCTGGAGGTAGCCCCCCATCAACTCATCCGCCCCGTGGCCATCAAGCGACACCGGCACGTTCTGGCGATTGAGCTCTCGATAGATCAGCCAGATCGCAGTCGGAAGTCCGATATAGATATCGTCATTGTCGTCGAGGATTTGGTCGAGTTCGGTCAGCGCGTCCGTTCGATCGATTTTGAGGAAGGTCGGAATGACTTGCGCCCATGCGGCCGCCTCCTCGGCCATGGGCCGTTCATCGTTCGAGGCCCCGGGAAATGTCGCGACGAAGGCGTGACGCCATGAGGTACTGTCGCGCGGTCCCATGCCAGCCTTTTCGTGCGCAGCCATGGCGCAGATCACGGCCGATGAATCAAACCCTCCCGACAAGCAAGTCCCGATTGGCACGTCACTGCGCATTCGAAGGGCGACGGCATCCTCGAACAGTTCGCGAAAACGCTCGACGCGTTCGGATTCGGTCTTCGGCACCGCCGGCAAATGATCGATGGTGCGCCACCAGCGCCGGGTCTCCAGCCGCCCCTGACGCAGCCACAAGCAATGGCCTCCCTGCAAACGACGCACCTCTCGGCAGAGCGTCCGCTCGCTACCTTCGATCCCGAACGCGTCCAGCAAGATCCGCCGAGCGACGTTGACATCGAGCGACGGTTTGATCAGACCGCTTCGCACAAGCGCGCGCTGCTCCGATGCGAAAACAAAGCGCTCCGGCGACATTGCAAAGAGAAGCGGCTTGATGCCGAAGCGGTCGCGCGCAAGAAACAGTTCTTTTGTCAGGGTATCGTAGATCGCCAAGGCCCACATGCCGTTGAAACGCAACAACATCGTTTCCTGCCATGCTCGCCACGCTGCAAGAATGACCTCGGTGTCCGACTCGGTCCGGAAGATTGCGCCCTTCGCCTCGAGTTCGCGCCGAAGTTCAAGGAAATTGTAGATTTCGCCGTTGAAGACGATCACATGGCGACCATCGTCGGACAACATTGGCTGGTAGCCGCCCGCTCCCGGATCGATAATCGCTAGCCGGCGATGGCCGAAGGCGACATCCCGGTCTGCGCTGAACCATGTTCCTTCGCCGCTCGGGCCGCGATGTGCCAGCAGGTTCGCCAGGCGCGAGACCTCCGTTGGCTCGACAGCCTTCCCGCTAAAATCAAGGATGCCCGCAATCCCGCACATGGTTACGTGGCTTTTACAGGTAAGAATCGACTTGCAATGACGCGTAGATCTCGCCAGCAAGCCGCGCCGTGCGGGCCCAATCCCGAAACGAAGACAACGACGACAAAGATGACACCGGCCGCCAGTCCATAAAGGCCCCCCACGTACCACCAAAGGGGTGCCTCATCGAGGTGTCCGCCGTCAACGAAATGTCGCAATACGAGGGCCGTGACGACGCCAGTTACCAACGGCAGCAAAACAAAGTGGGCCACCCTCGGCCACATTCCCGCGAAGTTAAAATCTTGTCGCAGCAAGATAATAGTCACGACGATCTGAGCCATCATGCCGACACAGGCACTCCAGCCCGCCCCCTGCCATCCAAAATAGGGCAAAGCCACGGCGCTGGTGGTTAACGTAAATACAGCCGTCACAAAAGAGAGGAGCGCAGTTGAACGGGATTTACCGTTGGCTAACAGATAGAATACGAACACGTTCGCGCTGCATCCCAGCATTCCTGCGATCGTAAGCACCACCAGCACCCGTTGGGCTTCTGCGGCCACTTCGGAGCCGGTCCAGAGGTGAAGCAGCGGTCCGGCAATGGGGACCAACGCTCCAAGCGCACACGCGGCGAGCACGTTAAGGACCCAGGAGGCTCGAAAAAGCAGATCGGCCTTCCGTTCGCTGGATTCTTTTTGCAGCACGCTAAAGAACGGGAACAGGATTTCGCCGATTTTCAAGATACCAATGTACATCGCTTCTTCCAGCCGCTGAGCGATGGTGTAGAAACCAACAAACTGGGGTGCGAGCAATGCTCCGAGCAGATAGCGATCCGCTTGCGCCGCAATCAGGCCACTACCCTGGGCCACCAGCTGCCAAACTCCTAAACTGACGAGATCGTTGAATGGACCGCCATGAAGCGCGGGACGCGCCGGCCATTCCCCGATTGCCCAGCGCGAAAGCGCAACCGCCGCCAGCAGGCCCGTCGCAAAGCCCAACGCCTGACAAGCAAGATAGGTTGAGGCTTGCGGCCAGTGCGGAATGAATACGAGTATTGCTAACGTCATTACGATTGTGCTGAAAATATTAATCGAGGCAATCCGAAAGTAGTCCTGGCGCGCTGTAAACAGGGCCAGAAACACCGCTGAAAGACACTGGCATAACCAACCGCCGGCACCGAAAGCAAAAGCAAGCCCGAGATCATCGGAGGCCTTTCCGCCAAGGTGGAATGCAAGGCGAGCAAGCGGCGGGCCTGCCAAGCAGAGGGTTGCCGCAATCAATCCACCTATTCCAAGTGCCAGCATTGACGCCGTGGCGAAGAAACGGCGCGCATCGTCGCGCTTGTCCGGCGCCAAACGCTGGGCTAGTTCCCGCGTCGTTGACAGCGCGAGAGAATTACTGAATGCCATTGCGGGCGCGACGCACGCTGCCACGAGGCCTGCCACGCCGAATGCTGGGAGTCCCAGACGGGAAACGACGAACGGCAGGATCAATAAATTCAAGCCCACGCCGAGCAAAAAGGCCGCGGCATTCCATGCCGAGTTTCCCAAAAGGCGAAAACTGCTGTTTGGCTCTGCCATATAAGCGATCGGCCTTTTTCTGCTTTGGACGCGTCCGCATCTTAGAACATACGAATCAGATCGATCAATCGCTCCGCTGGATCGGCGGCAATCCCGCACGATGCGCATCGTATCAAGGAACATGTTGACCGAATGCTGGAGATCGCTGATCTGAATAGATATGTGGCACACACTTGGGATCAACCAACAACAATCTAGACTGCAGTTTCGATCCTAAGCACCCCAAGCTGCAAGTGCGGCGCTCGGAGGTAAAGCAGCAGCGCGTTCATCAAGTCGGTCTGCTATGCACGTTCGCCAAGTACGGGAATGAACCAGGCGAAAGTCAAACAACTTTCATTCTTTCCAACCGCAGACCGGGAACATACTTTAGAATATCTGCGGGACCGGGATGCCTGCTGAGTTGAGAGCCTCTCAGAACATAGACATCGCCGGTTTGCTCGCAACGCCACTCGCCCTCTCCGGAAAGGGGGAGGTCTATCTTCTCGCCGAATGCGCTCACCCATCCAGAATGCCGGGCTGGGCTCCCTACCATCAGCGACCAGTCTATCGAATTATTGGTAAGGGTTGCGCCGGCGGCCAAGAAAGTTCCGACGCCGCATATGACACCCGGAATCACCGTCGAATTTGCACCAAGAGTTGTTCCGGTTTTGACCAGGGTCTTCTTGAATACAGCGTGCCGATTGATAGCGGCCCTGGGAAATGAAATATGGGTAAAGACCATGTAAGGAGCGCAGAAAACAAAGTCTTCGAGCTCTACATGCGAATAGATCGATACAGAATTTCCTAGCCTGCACGCGTTACCCACAATAGCGTTCCACTCAACGTAAGTATTTTGGCCAAGACTGCAATTTTCACCGATCACGGCGCCAGGCGCGACGTGTGAAAAATACCATATCTTCGTATAATTACCCACCTTCGCGCCCTCCTCAACAACCGCTGTTGGATGCACGAAGATCGTCGGATCGTCTTTTTGCATCTTTGAAACTTGATGTTTGCAAGGACTCTGCTGTTCGGTGCAATAGCTGTTATGGCAGCCGCTTACCGACTTTAGCCGGTGCCGTCAACAGTGGCATGGCTTTCTTACCATACGTTAGCTTTGTCAATTTCAAGAGGCGCTCTCTTCGGACTTCCGCAAACCAATCGATGCGATAGACTTTCCAGGTCGTTCTGCGGCAGCATCGTGCCCGTGCATCGCCAATGCCGATGCTAGCAACGCTGCGTTCCTCAACTACTTGAAAATCGCGGCATGATGTGGCCAGCTTTGAAAAAAGCTAAGAGATGGTGCGTGGCTGGATCAAACTGCTATTGTCGAAGTTTCGACCATCTGGTTTAGCTTTGACGGTTCGCCCTAGGAGCCCACTAAATGCCCGTCCCGCGCGCCTCGCAGGCCCTGTCCCGCTTTACCGTGCTCGATCTCACCCGCGTCAGGGCCGGCCCGACCTGCGTGCGACAGCTGGCCGATTGGGGGGCGAACGTCATCAAGATCGATGCATTGCTGGAGGAAGCGGGCGGCGAACAGATGGGTGGCCCGCGACACGGCTCGGACTTTCAGAACCTGCACCGCAACAAGCGCGCAATGGCACTCAACCTGAAGAACCCGAAAGGCCTCGAGGTGTTCCACCGCCTGGCCGGGAAGGCCGACGTCATCGTCGAGAACTTCCGCCCCGACGTCAAAGCCAAACTCGGCATCGATTACGAGAGCATCCGCAAGATCAATCCGCGCATCGTCTATGGCAGCATCTCCGGCTTCGGACAGGACGGCCCCTATCACAAACGTCCAGGCTTCGATCAGATCGCGCAAGGCATGGGCGGGCTGATGTCGATCACCGGCGCGCCGGGAGAGGGGCCGATGCGGGTCGGAATTCCCGTGGCCGACCTTTCCGCAGGCCTGTTCTGCGCCATGGGCATCCTGACCGCGCTCTTGGAGCGCGAGGTGTCGGGCGAAGGCCAGTGGGTGCAGACCTCGCTGTTGCAGGCGCAGATCTTCATGCTGGATTTCCAGGCCGCGCGCT
This sequence comes from uncultured Alphaproteobacteria bacterium, assembly GCA_963721935.1. Lineage (GTDB taxonomy): Bacteria > Pseudomonadota > Alphaproteobacteria > Rhizobiales > Xanthobacteraceae > Bradyrhizobium. Next base: position 14,209 of record CAVRMY010000023.1, on the reverse strand, counting down.
GGCTGATGGACAAGGACGTTGCTCAGCAGGCCGGTAACGACCATCCGACCTCAATTCCGACCGGCGTGTTCAAGACCTCCGATGGCTACATCAACATCGCCACCACCGGCGGGCGGATCTGGCAGCGCTTCGCCGAGACGCTGGGCGCGCCCGACCTGCCGAACCGGCCCGAATACGCCACCGCACCCGACCGCTCGAAGAACCGCAAACAACTGAACGCCGAGATCAGCAGGCTCACGGAGAAGAAATCGAGCGAAGCCTGGGTGAAAGAGTTCAATGCCGCCGGTGTCCCCTGCGGCCCGATCTATTCGATCGACCAGATGTTTTCCGACGCCCAAGTGCAGCACCTCGGCATGGCGCGGGATGTCCCCAACGCCGAGGGCCGGGAGATTTGCCTGGTCGGCCAGCCCTTCACGCTGTCGCGCACGCCAAGCCAAATGGCGGCCCGTCCACCGGAATTCGGCGAGCAGACCGACGAAGTGCTGGCGGAGTTCGGCTTTTCGAGGGACGAGATCGGCGAATTGAAGCAAAATAAGGTGGTGTAACAAACCTGAAACTTCAACCGGTTGTTTCCCCCAGACAACGCTCGATGATCGGTGGTTTTGATCAGATACCGCGAAAAGGGCGATGCCAATGTAGCGGCGGAGCCATTTTGAGGTGTTATAGGCTCAAGCATAGCCTCGCCCGCGCAAACCTGCTTGAATGAAGCGCTCACCCTCGCCTATTAGTCTGCCGACGCGGGACGCATATCAATGCGCCATGAAAATACTCCTAGCCTAGTCCCCGCCACGAGAGCTCTGGGTGCTCTGACCGGTTCGATTGCCGGTCACTTCGACGTCGGGCCGGTGCGGATCTTCTTTTTCGGCTATTGCGCGCAATGAACTTTAAAGAATTCGCAGTGCCGTTTTTGGCAGCTCTCGTAATTGCAGTTTTCGTGTGGGCGGTATTTGAGATCGCCAGCCCCGTCCGGCGGATAGCCCCGCTATGACTCTACGAAACCGGCTGGCGAGTCCGAATTCTGTGGGGCGCCGGAGGTACGGGCTGCTCCTGAAGACAAGTCTCTGAGGGCACGGTGCGGCCCGGAATATGCATATAAAATTGCCGCCCAGGAGGGATGATTCCTACCACCTTCTTGGGCTCTTCGAAGTCCTTGGCCGTCGCACCACCCGGCTGCGGCGGTCATTTTTTCGATCGCTCCTGGATCTAGCGGCGCCCGGCCTACGCGCGGCTGCTCCAGGGGCCTTAGACGCTCCCAGGAATCGCGCTTGTTGGAGGCGTAACTGGAAGGGCGTCAGCAACAACAGCCGTTTCAGGCTGCGCTGGGTACAGCACCTCCCCGTCGGAGTCCGTTACGACAATACTCCATCCCTCGCTCGCAAAAATTCGAGCCTTGGCCAGAGTAAATAGAATGCTGTGCTGTTTCATCCTTACGGTCAAATCTTCCCGTTCCGCGACAATTTGGTACGCCATCTCACTCAACCCAAATTCCTTAGCAGGATTTCCGAACCCGCATTTGGGTTGCTGCTTTTGACGATTAATGTGCTGGCAAGATGACTATTGAAGGGCCAATGAGACAACGGTTTGGCAAGGCCGCACTTGTGAAGTTGCGCGGGACCAATGAAGCCTCGCGCCCGAAAGAAAACCAGTCAACATAGGATTGGCCGATGGCGGAAATTGCCAGAAAGGGCCAGTACGCAATACAAGGTCCGCAATTCCATTTGAGCGCAGACGCGTTGAAATCCAGATTACCGCATTGGCCTGTCACCAACCGCAGGAGATCTCAGGATCCGGCCTAAAAGTATCAGCTATAAAACCTCCCCTTTCGGATAGTCGACCGTCGATAAAGCTGGCAGAAACATAGTTTGATTTTCCGAAAAAAAACCATCCGTAGATCTTGGCGACAACTCCGTTACCGTACGTAATGCTATTGGTGTAATCCGGCTGGCGGCCCATCACATTCAATACCTCCTCATAAGTCATTCCTTTCTTGAGCTGCCATTGCCTGTTTCCCTCCAGTATATTTCTTTCCGTACAGGCCTCTCGCTCCTTGGCGCAAGCAACGCTCGAGCTGTTTTGATGTTGCTTGAGACATTCAGTCAGCTTGCGAGCCAATTCAGGAGGGTCATCATCAGCTAATGCGCCTAGTGTCACCGCCGAAAACGCAAGCATCACAGCAAGAAGGATCGAAAAGGAGCGCATCGCGCTACTCCCCAGGGAGCATGGCCACGCCGACAATATAAACTGCGCCAAACGGTCGTAATAAAGGCGACAGTCCGCTCCCGCCCACCCCAACTTGCGAGACTTTAGGGAAGGCCTTCGTTAGAGCTGGCCCCATCGCGGCCAATCTTCTAGCGTTCCAGTAATCGTGACGGGACCGACGATGCGCAGCACGATGATGCTTTGGATATGTTTAGGCTTGGGCGCGTGTTCATCGATTTCCGCCGAGCCGCTGCCGATTTTGCCGCCGCCCGATGGCGAGAAGCTTCTCGCCGGTCTAACACAAGCGATCTCAGATTCTCATTTTCAGCCGCCGATCGAAGTCACCGATCCGATTGGGGCACCGGTGAATTTTACGTCTCCATGGATGGTCTGCATCAGGAGCGCGCAATCAGAGGAAACCAGGCGCATCACCTACACAGCCTTCTTTAAGGACGCCTATACCGGCTCGCGCTATTCGGCCATCAATGATGGCTGCGCCGCACAAGCGTACCATCCTTTCCAACCCCCACCGCCTCCAAGCCCGCCCAAAGCAAACGCGCGACCGAAACGTGCGCATTGACGCGATTTCGCCGGCTCGGCGCGGCGTCCCGCCCACCCCAACTTGCGACAGGAACGAAGGCCTCTTCTTGAGAGTTGGAGTTCGTCGAGAGGAGGAGGACATGTCGAATTCTAAGCTTTTTGCTGTAGTAGGCATCCTGCTAGCCAGCGCCAGCGGCGCAGTCGCATCCCCGATGCTTCGCCTGGGTGGCGCCGATCGGAATATTTTGCAAGCGCAATACGGCGGCAATTGCGCCAACTGGCAGCGGCAATGCGCCCGACTGTGGGGAGGCGGGACAGAACGTTGGAACGAATGTATGGGCCAACCACAGGCCCTCGCGGACTGCGGCAGAGGCGGCTATGCCGGCGGCGGATACGCCCAGGGCACGGACCTTTGCGGGAACTGGCATCAGCAATGCGCCCGCCTATATGGGAGGTCTCCCGCTTACAGAGATTGCATGAGACAACCACAGGCCCTCGTAGATTGTGGCCGCTATTGATGGGATGAGATGCCAAGCCTCGAACGAAGGGGTCGGCCGGCAGGAAGCGAGGCGGTAGCGGCGAATAGCTAGTGAGATAACGCGTGAGTCTGGGTGACAGGTTCGATCAGGACGACCGAAACGCGATCGGGCGAACGCGTGCCGTTCCAGACTACATACGCATGCGAACGGTCGCGGCTGTAACGGGCAATTCTGCCCATTCGGTTCTGCCAATCCGGTCGAGGCCGGCGTGCAGCGCCGCCACTGGCCATGTACACGCGAACACCTCTATCGTTTAGTTTCACGAGCATCACTGGTATCCAATTCAAAATGAGATTGGTCAAAGTCGACCCGATGGAATGTCCGTTTTTTGATCGGTCAATGGCGAAGTCTAGGCCGTTCACTGTCCCTTAACGGCCTTTTTGAGGACGCGACTGCTCTAGCGGCCTCACGCCGCCAGCAATTCGCGTGATCTTCACGCTCAAGCGACCGGAGAAAATCACCCTCGCCGAAATGCGCGCCTCCGGCGTTCGCGGGCTGCTGGTCTACTGCTCCGATTATCATTGCAGCCACTGGACGGCGATAAGTAGCGACCAATGGCCGGATGACGTGCGGTTGTCTGATCTGGAGCCGCGATTTACCTGCCAGGCTTGCGGCGCGCGTGGCGCTGAGGTGCGGCCGGATTGGCAGAGTGCAGAAGCGTATGCCTGATTGAAGGCGTGGGTAACGGGCCATCGAGGTCTTTGTTTCAACGCGCCGGAAGGCGATTACCTGTGCCGGAACCGCAAGACCATCCGACGACTTGATACTGACCTACATCGTGAGGCTCGATAGTAGATGCGATTCGTATGGAAATAATCGCAGAATACCTTGAGAATGCTCTCAAATTTGAGCGTATGGCGGCCGAGGAAAAAACCCTGAGCTGAAGACGGCGCTTGAGAAGCAGGCCATCTCCTACCGTAAACTTGCGGCCGACCGAGCGAGCAAGCTTGGCCTGCCACCGCCGCCGGAAGCCATTCACTGAAATGCATCAGGTCGGTCTGCTTGGATGCAGTGAGGCCTTTTCGGCCTCCAGGTTTTGGATCAGTTCGCGGATTCTATTTATCGTCAATTCATCACTGATCGATGCACATATCCGCCGATAATGTTCGGTTCTTTTGTCGATGTCGACGCACTTCTCGCACATGGGCATTTCCGCCTTCTTAAAGCGAGCCAACTCAGAAAATCGAGATTTGTTCGTGGCGGGCCGTACTCCCTGCGCAGTTGTGCGCTCATTTGGCGCGGGAAGCGGGCTGCCAAGGTGGAGGCCATCCAACCCTGACAGCCCTAGCCTGAACCATGCGAACAATTCATGATCCAAACGGGTCGCGTGCGCTGGCAAGCGCGACCCGCCAAAGATAGGGGGTTTAGCCAGGTCAGGTTTCGCCTCTCAATTCGCATTTTCCTGCATATCTCCTATCTGTGCATGAGTAAGGCGTTTGATTTTTGCATTCCGTCGCGAGGAACCAAGGTTCCTCACACCCCGGATTGGATCCACGAAATCAAATACGATGGCTATCGGCTCCGACTGGAGCGCGACGGCGACCGGATCCGGCTGATCACCCGCAACGGCTATGACTGGACCAAACGCTATCCTTGGATCATCGAATTCCGCGCTGAAGAACCGTATGAAGCAGTTCGTCATTGATGGCGAGGCAGTCATCCTGGGTGTCGATGGCCGATCAGACTTCGACGCGCTGCATTCCGGAAAGCATAACGAGGAAGTGCAGCTTTACGCCTTCGATATGCTCGCTGGCGACGGCGATGACATGCGGCAGCTTCCGCTCTCGATGCGTAAGGCCAATCTGGCGCGGCTCCTGGCCGTCGCAGTGAGGGCATCTTCATCGCCCCATTCGAAAAAGGCGAGATCGGCCCCGACCTGTTTTGGGCCGCCTGCCGAATGGGGCTGGAAGGTTTGGTTTCGAAGGACGAGACCGTCCCTATCGCGCGGGTCGGTCGCCATATTGGGTGAAAATCAAGAACCGCAAACATCCCGCGATGGGCCATGGAGTCATTGATGACGACGCTTGCAAAGTTGCTCGCGCAGAAGCAGGAGCTTATCGCGCGGTTGCAGCAGGAAGAAATCGGTCCCGAAGAGCACGATGAGATTGAGCGCCTACTGGAGGAGATCGAAGCGGCCTTGGACTCGCTTGACAGGACTGGACCGAGCGAGCTGCTTGGTGCGCAGCGCATATACGCATAAGCGGGTGCTATGGCTCCCAATCCCATCAGGAACGTGAAAGCGTAGTAGAACCGCCTCATGTTCAGCTCCTCCGTTAACTGCCCTCAGAGCGGTGAACGTCGGGTGCCGCCCTACGGTTCCAGTTATCGATCGAGTGATTTCCAAGTTCCGCATCGCGCCGGGTCATTCTTTGCCCCAATGCGTGCAACCGAATTGGGAGACAGTGACTTGCCATAGGTCTCCAGTGGTGGCGAACGCTATGCTCAGGAACCTAATAGAAGAGGGCGTAGCTGCGCTCGCAATGCTCGGCGATCACGATCCGAACATCATTAGCTATGGGCCGTTACCACAAAGGATTGCGGTTTACGATCAAGTCATCGAAGCGAAGTCAATGGACTATTGGAACGGACCGCTCACGCTGGATCCGAACTCCCTTGAATAGGTCAGGGGCAAACAGCGGTTTCGCAACCCATCAAATTATGGCCTCGCGGCGCTTCCAGTCGGACTTCCAGAATGGCGCAATCGCCTTCTCCATTTGGACACCCGCTGCAATCAACCGACACCGCTGACAGATCGCCAAAGTTTGGGATTAAAAATGATCGCACAAGATGCGGAGCTCTTGCCGAATGGTGCCATGACCTGGCGTTATGATTTCGCGCTAGCTATCTGAACATGGTTTTCCAACCTGGCTTCAATTCCGCGTTCTCTCAGGCCGTCAACATCGCCGCGCTGCTCTTTGCAGAATGCAAAACCGGTAATCGTGCCTACCTTGACCTTGCAAATAGGGCCGCGCTAGGCCTCGTCACACCAATTGCCGATGGCGGCCTCCTTAATGAGGAGGATGGAATGACTTTTTTCGAAGAACTGCCCGCCCCGAAAGGCCTGTCTCCCTACATTCTCAATGCCGATATCCTCAGTATTAACGTGCTATTTGCCATGGCTGCGCGCACCGGTGACGAGCGTTTCAAGGATCTCGCCGGTCACGGCGCCGACACACTGCTAAAACTCGCACCACGGTACGATGCACCGAAATGCATCAAGTACGACCTGAAGCAGAACGACGGATGTCACCCAGACTATGTCGCTTATGAAGCAGTGCTGTTCGAAGATCTAGCCCAATGGACAGGCGACGATCGGTTCAAGCGGTTGTCCGCGCGTTGGACCTCGCGCATTTCAAAATGATTGAAATCCGGCTGAACCAATTCAGCAAAGGATGTTCAGGCAAGCGCCCACTTTCTTCGCCATTTCCCCGTACCGCAAAGGCACGGCGTCCTGCTAATTTCGAAACCCGCCAGCCAAATGGCGGCCCGTCCGCCCGAATTCGGCGAGCAGACCCGACGGGGTGCTGGCGGAGTTCGGCTTTTCGAGGGACGAGATCGCCGAATTGAAGCGGGACAAGGTGGTTTGAAGCATGATCCGGAAAAGTGTGTAGCGGTTCTCCCTCGCGACAAACGCGAAACGCGTTTGCGCGGAGATCATGCTCAATCAAGGAGCTAAAGCGCGATGACGATTCAACCAAATCTCATCGGGCTTTAGGAGTTGCCCGCCGATACGGGCCGCAACGCCTTCCCTCATATTTGGCGATTGCGGGCGGAAAACTTGTAATCGAGGCCTATGCGCACGACGTCGTCCGTGACGTGTATTGAAGCCCTCCACGAGTTAAGGCAAAAAGGTCGTGTAAGATTTCAACCGCGATCTGAACCCCGCGCTGAATGGCTAACTAGTCTAGCGGTTCGGCTTGCGAGGGCGGACACGGGGCCCTATTGGTCCAAAGCGGCGACTGCCGGATCATGCATGATCTCCGCCGGCACAGCGCTGCCCTGGGCCACCGACCCGGGTGGATCGTAAAAAATCGTGCCTCCGCTGCCGTCGCTTGCGAACTTGAAATTCGCGAGGGTGAAGGCGCCATTGAAGTCCAGCGCCGCGCTGTTCTTTCCATCGGTCACCGTCAGCACGCCGTTGGAATAGCCGTCGCTGACGGAATTGAAATTGATACCCTTGAGATCGATCTGATCGGAGCTGGACAGCGTGCCGTTTCCGGTAAAATTGTAGATGACCCCATCGAACGTGGAGGGAGAATCGAGCTTCAGCATTCCGGTCGAACCAGCGAAGGTGACCGACGAGGCGTTGGCGGCGGCCAATTCCAGCGTGGCGCCGGCCCCGATCGTTGCCGATCCGGACGGGCCAGAAAGCGGATTATTGACCTGCAGCGTCGTCCCGGGCGCGGCATAGATGCCGATGATGCCGTCGCCGTTGAGATCCTGCTGGAAGATGTTTTCCAACGCTTCGAGGGCCGTGCTGGTTGCCGAGACCGTGCCAATCAGATTCGACAGGTAGTCGCCGTTGCTGTCCGTGCTCCACGCCGTGTAAAGGCCGCTGACCGGATCCTTCCAGGCGACATCATAGCCACCGCCTGAGACCTGGACCGCGCCGATCGGCGTAGTGGTGCCGAACTCGCCGATGGTGACGGCGATGCCCTTGTATTGCAGCTCGGGGCCGCTGCCGCCGCCGGTGTTATTGAGGAAATAATTGTTGCCGACCTGCGTCAGCGCGGTCGAGCCGTCGGTCTGGATCACGACTTTCGGAATGCCGATTTGTCCATCACCGTTGAGATCCTGGTTGAAGGTGGTCTCCAGCGCTTCGAGGGCCGTGCTGGTTCCCGAGACCGTGCCAATCAGATTCGACAGGTAGTTGCCGTTGCTGTCCGTGCTCCACGCCGTGTAATGGCCGCTGACGGAATCCTTCCAGGCGACATCATAGCCCCCGCCTGCGACCTGGACCGCGCCGATCGGCATAGTGGTGCCGAACTCGCCGACGGTGACGGCGACGCCCTTGTATTGCAGCTCGGGGCCGCTGCCGCTGCCGGTGTTATCGAGGAAGAAATTATTCCCGACCTGGGTCAGCGCGGTCGAGCCGTCGGTTTGGATGACGACTTTCGGAATGCCGATTTGCCCGTCGCCGTTGAGATCCTGGTTGAAGGTGGTCTCCAGCGCTTCGAGGGCCGTGCTGGTTGCCGAGACCGTGCCAATCACGTTTGACAGGTAATTGCCGTTGCTGTCGACGCTCCACGCCGCGTAATGGCCGCTGACGGGATCCTTCCAGACGATATCATAGCCACCGCCTGCGACCTGCACCGCGCCGATCGGCATAGTGGTGCCGAACTCGCCGACGGTGACGGGGACGCCCTTGTATTGCAGCTCGGGGCCGCTGCCGCTGCCGGTGTTATCGAGGAAATAATTGTTCCCGACCTGGGTCAGCGCGGTCGAGCCGTCGGTCTGGATGACGACCTTCGGCGGCCCGATCGTGCCATCGCCGTTGAGGTCCTGATTGAAGGTGGTCTCCAGCGCTTCGAGGGCCGTGCTGGTTCCCGAGACCGTGCCAATCAGGTTTGACAGATAATTGCCGTTGCTGTCGATGCTCCACGCCGTGTAATGGCCGCTGACAGGATCCTTCCAGGCAACGTCGTAGCCGCCGCCAGCGACCTGGACCGCGCCGATCGGCGTCGTGGTGCCGAACTCGCCGGCCGTTACCGCAGCGCCCTTGTATTTCAGCGTTGGACCGGAGTTATTGACGTTATCAAGGAAGTAATTATTCCCGACCTGCGCGAGATGGATCGAGGTGTCGATCTGCAACGTACCAGCAGGGTTGGTCACCGCTCCACTGAGATTTGCTGCCGTACCGGCACCATTGGTTATCGTCGCGGTCCCCGCATTGAACGCCGTCACCGCCAGGTCGGCGATGTTCTGGCCCGCGGCCACCGTGTAGGTGAACTTCAACGCATTACTGCCGGAACCGCCGGCATAGCTCGCGGTGCCGCCGTTATTGAGCGTCAACTTCGGCGCACCGCCCGTCACGGTGACCGCCTCGCTCAAATTGAGCGTTAGCGTCACGACGGTGCCAGCCGGGATGTCGCCGGTTCCGGCCGTGATGCCCGCGCCTGATGCAACGACGGACGAAACCGTCGGCGTGTTGGCATCAATCTGTGGGCCGGTCTGGGTCACGCCATTGAACAAGAAGATGGCAGCGTCACCCAGGCTGTTCTGCACGGTCGCACCGTTAAGGGTGACCCCGGTCGCAGCCAGTGAAGCCGTGTTGTCTCCTGCACCAACCGTGTAACGGAAGCTCAGCGCATGAACTCTGTAACGCACCTGCATCCTTCGCCGAAGCTTTCGCTCAGCCATTCCCCGCCCGCTCCGAGGGCGCATTTCGGGATCGCCAAGATGTCCCCAACGCCGAGGGCCGGGAGATTCGCCTGGTCGGCCAGCCTTTCACGCCGTCGCGCACGCCAAGCCAAATGGCGGCCCGTCCACCGGAATTCGGCGAGCAGACCGACGAAGTGCTGGCGGAGTTCGGCTTTTCGAGGGACGAGATCGGCGAATTGAAGCGGGACAAGGTGGTGGTGAGAGCCCGAACGCTGTCTGAGATCGGCATCCAATAACTAGCGTTTCGCCTTGCGAAGCCGGACGCCAGGTCCCCCACCATTCTCAGCAATGAACTCCACGCCAGCCTTTTCGAGCGCTCGTCGAACTTCGTCCAGCGTTCGTGGGTAGCGGTGCGCCTTGCACCACGTTCAAAGTCCGCGATGGTCTTCAGTCGCCGTCCTGCTGCATCCTGAAGATCCGGCTGGGACCATCCGAGAAGACCGCGAGCAGCGCGGCATTGGGCAGGACTAATGACATTTTGTATAGAACCTTAATTTCTTATGTTGACATATAGTTTCGTGTAGCAATTACATTTATAGTGTATCTGGCGATCGAAATCCAGGAACTATATGATTAACAACACCTTTTCGGTGAACGCGCGGAGCTTGCCTGAATGGTAGGAGGACCTCCAAAGCGATCCCTGACCGCCGCCACTTCATCGGCGGCTCCGACGCCCGGATCATCATGGGCAAGGACGAGAAGGCGCTGTTGCGGCTCTGGCGGGAAAAGCGCGGCGAAGAACCTCCGCTCGACTTGTCGGACGTCCTGCTCGCCCAGCTGGGTCTGGTCACCGAGGACCTCAACCGCCGCTGGTACGAGCTCAATTCAGGCAATCGCGTAATCGGACGTCCAGCGCCAAGTCATGCACCGAACAATCCCTTGGATGGCCGCCACGCTTGACGGGCTGGTCAAAGAAACCGGCGCGGTGTTCGAAGCCAAGTTCATGCTGCCTTGGTCATTCTCGGAAGCAGCAGCCGCCGAAAAGCACATGGCCCAGCTCCAGCACAACATGCTGGTCGCCGGCACCAGGAAATCCGTGCTCTCAATCATCACCGGCGGCGGCAGCTGGATCCAACTTTCAGTCGAGGCCGATCCAATCTACCAGACGATCCTGATCGCGGCCGAGAAGGCATTCTGGCAGTCGGTCAGAACCGGCGAGCCGCCGGCCTTGTTCGATTGCGAACCACCAAAACCCCGGATCGAGGCGGTGCGCGTGGTCGACATGACGGCCTCCAATTCCTGGGCGGAATTTGCCAGCCTGTTCTGCGAAACCCGACAAGCCCATGCCGACCATGAGCGCGCCAAGAGCGAACTGAAGGCGCTGATTCCGGAGGATGCCAAGGAAGCCATCGGCCACGGCATCCGGGCGAAGCGCTCAAAATCAGGTGCGATCAGCTTTGATCTTGTTGGGACGGAGGCCGGCCATGCATCGCTGCAGTGAAAACGTCGCAGCCATCGCCACGGCGCTCGCCAAGGCCCAGACCGAGCTTACAAATCCCGAGAAGGCGATGATTGGAAGCATCTATAATGCCAGAGACAGACAGCCAGCAGAGCTTCCGCTACGCCTCACTATCGAGTGGTCTCGACATCATCAGAAAAGTCCTTGGCAGTCAGCAGATCGCGGTTACGCAGACCACCGCCATCGACAGGGCCAGTGGCACGGTCAATCTGACCACCCTCCTGGTCCACACCTCAGGTGAGTGGATCTCTTCCGACTGGCCGGTCTGCCAGCTCTCGGAGACCGCAACACCGCGCCGGATGGGCGCGGCACTGACCTACGCCCGCCGCTACGCACTATTCACAATGGTGGGGATTGCCGGCGAAGACGATCTTGATGCGCCCGATATTGCCAACGAGGGGCCCAAAGAAGACAGGACAGCAGAAGATCTTGCACCGAGAAACGGCCTAGCGCCAAAGCCAGCCGATGCAAGCCGATCTCGAACCAGAACCGAGTCGCCGCATCAGGAGAAGCTCAACGCGGAGGCATCCGCCGCCGCCACGGCGCAACTCATCCAGGAAATCCAAACCTTGCCACGAGGCGAGCTACCACCTCGCGCAATCGCCATCCTGAAGGCTAAGAATCGCCTGTCTGCGGAGGATGCCAAACAGGTTGAAGAGGCCTTCGAAGCAAGGATGTCACAAGACGACTCCACTGAAGCGGTATCGATGGAGGAACCTACCCCAATCCCAACTGAGCCGAGTAAGCCCGCCTCGGTATCACCGAAAGACGTCAAGCGGCCGAGGGCGCGCCAGAGAAAGACCAACGCCACAGGCAGCAAAATCCCTGCCCTTCAGGCCACCTCTCCATCGATGATCGATGATGGCCCATCAGCTTCGACAGGTGAGCAAGCCGACGCAACTCCCGCCAAGATCGACAAAAGCAAGCTCGCTTTCGGCGAGCCGCGGCGGCTGCGCAATAAAGCCCATCTCAAATTCGTGGCATCGCAGCCGTGCCTGGTCTGCGGCAGAAGCCCCGCCGACGCCCACCACCTCCGATTTACCCAACCGCGGGCGATGGGGTTGAAGGTGAGCGACGAGTTCACGGTGCCCCTGTGCAGGATTCATCACCGTGACGTCCATAGTCATGGAGACGAGGTCGCATGGTGGCAAAGACGTGCCATCGATCCCCTCGTTACATCGCGGAGCGCTCTGGGTTTCGACCCAGCGTATCGGCTGAGGTTCCGGATCCGCATGAGATCTTAGAAGCCACTGGCTTTGAGTTCATCGACGAGCGTGGTGGAAGGTCTGGTGCGCGATTGCGGCGTAGATGATTGAGAAAAAATCGACCGCGGCGGAGCACATCGATTGCTCAACGAGGCCGCACGGAGCTCGCAAGCCATGCGCAGTACACTCATGACATTCGCTATGCTCGGTTTCCTGATCGCCTTGTGGTGGGTGGTGCACTGGGTCGCGGGTTTGATCGTGACGGAATATGGGATACTCGGTGGCCTCGTCGCCCTGGGCGTTATCGGCGTCGCGACCGTGATTATGGACCATTACGATCCATAAGCGGCGCCGCGACGCTTTTGGCAGGCCAAAAAATTAGGTTGCCTCAGATTCCCGAATCAGGTCAGGATGGAGACCTGCTCACGCTGTGAACCAGCCTCTTCTGAGGGGTTCCCTAGGCTGAGAGATCACTGCTCGGTCCATGGCCAAGCTAGCGCAACAGCGCAGGCGACCAGACCGCCAGCTACCCCGTACTCCATAACGATCGTATGCGCGATCCTATGCGCCACCCGCGATGTGGCCATCAGGAGCGTCAGCATCACGACCAGGCTGCCGGCGTTGGGCAATCGCTTCGCTCAGGCTGGCGCATTCATTCAACTCATTTTTAGGAGGCTCAAATGACTCAATCTCTTGTAAAAACCACAGAACCTGTCCGGGTACCAAAGGACATGGAACAACTCTTCGACGATCCGCCCCTGGTCGGAACCGAGCAGCGCGAGAGCTACTATGCCTTCTTCTCGATACTCGAGACGGCCATAAAGCCTGCCGACGCGATACAGTGGATCTACTTCGATGACGTTGTGTATTTGACGTGGGAAATCCAGCGTGTGCGCAAGATCAAAACCGCCTACATCAACTTATTGCTGACGAAGGTTCCAGCCGCTCGTTTTACCTGGAATAGGGCAGACCTTGAGCGCGAGAGACAGTTAGCTGTAAAAATTGCAAACGGCGAGCTTGAGATGGAAGAGGTGAAGCCGGAACCGGAACCTAAACCCGAGGACCCTGCGACACTTTTGGCGAAGGCATACCTACTCGGCCTGGACGACATCGAAGCTTTCGATAAGCAGATTGCACTCTTTGAAGCGCGGCGCAATAACGCCTTGAGGGAGCTCGCCTGGCACTGTGAGACCATGGCGCGGAAGCTGGATAAGGCCAGCCGCGATATCATCGACGGCGAATTTACCGAGGCGACGAAATAAATGACTTCGGATCGAAAAATCGCCGCCAACCGAAGCAACGCCAAAAAAAGCACCGGCCCGCGCTCCAACGCGGGCCGGGAGGCCTCGCGCCGCAATGCGCTACGCCATGGGTTGGCCATTCCTATCGGGAGTGATCCGGCACTCCATGAGGACATCGAGAAATTGGCAAGACTACTAGCGTCGTCGAGCGGCATGCAAAAAGTCAGCGAGTTTGCCCGCGCAGCTGCCGAGGCGGAATACGACTTGTTGCGGATCCGGAAGATCCGCGCCTCACTGTTCGAGACGCACTACTTCGCCGACACCACCGCCCCGGATGGCCTGACCGACTTGAACGTCAAGCTCGCCAAATTGGAAAGGTACGAGCGTCGTGCCTTATCCAGGCGCAAGCGTGCCCTGCGGCTCATGTAACACGCTGCGCGCGGCTTTGGTGTTCATCGTCGAGACCCTTGAGAGTATCGGAACTGCGGTGTCCCTTGCGCGCCTACTCCATCATACAGGTGAAAAAAAATGAGCAACGCCTGCCACGCAGGACGCCGCGGAGTCGAACAGTTGAGTTAGTCTTATAACGTACACAATCTTAGGATGATTTACTCATTTAACGAACCCAAGCCACAGCAGTTTGGC
>CAVRMY010000022.1:0-30527 GCA_963721935.1 uncultured Alphaproteobacteria bacterium | reverse complement strand
CGAATACTGGCCGTCGGTCGAGCAACGGCCATTTCATAGGTGAAGATCGCCTGAAATCGGAGAAGATCGCTTGGACAATCTTGTAATCATTGCCGTTTTCTTGATAGCCGTTGCGCAAGCGCTGACCGTACTTCTCACAATCCGTCGCGAGAGGGATATCAAGGAACTGGCCGGACTTGTCGACAAGCAGCGGCTGCACATCGTCGAGCTGACGGCCTGGCTGGCTGGCCGCAACGCTGCCCAGCCGCGCCGACCAAAATCCGAACGCGAACCGGTGAGCGATCCAACGGCTGACAGCGCTAAAGCATCGGAGCCCGCGACTGCGACGGGTTTACCTTCAACCGCGCCCACGCGCACTGCGGAGGTTGAAGCCGCACAGGCGATGAAGGTCCTTAACTGGCAGCGCCAAATCCTTGCCGGCCTGCGCGCCGGCCTTAAAGCGAAAGAGGTCGCACCGCCGGAGCCGGCGATAACGGGGGCACCGCCTGAGACCGGGACGACGCCGAAAGATTCGTCTGACACCGTGCACCCGAGCGTCACGGAAGACGAGCCTAAACGTGCAAGCAAAGCCTTCAGGTGGTTCAAAGAGGACGCAAACGGGCCGCACGAGATCGTTTCTGCGCGCGAGATCGTGGCCGGGCTCACCAAGGTTGCCACACCACCGGAGCCGGCGATAGCGCCGAAAGACTTGCCCGATGTCGTTCAGCCGAGCAGCGCTGAGAACGAGCTTGAACGAGCGACCAGGGCCATCGATTGGTTGAAAGAGGATGCCGACAAGGCGCGCGAAATCGTCGCCAACTTGAGCGGCACGCCACCGGCAAAGAAGACCGGATGACGGCCGCTTCTTGAATTGGCCGTTGGTTTGTTCGTTGTGCCCAAAGTTCCCGTTGCGGATGTACCGAAGACGGCGGCCAGGGCGTCGGTGGAATGCCTGGAACACGGGGAGAGAAGCGCGCATGGACGTGCGGCGTCGGCTGTTTGTGGTGTGGGTTCTGCTGGCGGCGACATGGCTGGTGGGCTGCATCTGGTTCGGCGCGGCCAGGTGGCACTGGTTCGATGCCACCCGAATCTATGAGGTCGCTGACGGCAACGACGAGAAATATCGAGTCGAAGTCGATCCAGACTCCACCGATGACGAAATTCTCGCATTTGTTCAAAGATCCGCCGGCTCAAAATGGTTGCGTAAGCAGTGCGCCAGGGATGTGCGCGGGCCGTGGTGCGATGTGGTCAGTTCCCTCAAAATGCCGAGGCAGTATTTCACCTGGCAGTATTTGGCGATTTCGATCGGCGGATCGCTATTGCTGCTCACGTTGGCGGTATTCGCCGGCATTCGCCGCCCTTTGAAAGGCTGAAGGCCGGTCGCTTTTATACCCGGTTCCTACATCCTGTTACCGATGTTCACGACTCTTGAAGAATTACGGATAAGCCGCCGGCCGCGCGAGCGCGAACGGGGCCGCGCGAGTACGCGCTATCGCCCTTCCTCGTTGTGCCTTTGGCGACTTCGTCTTTCCGTATCCCGCAGCTGATCGGCGTCGCGTGCTTCGTAGCGACGTTCCTGGACACGACGTCTTTCGTCCTCCCGCTTTGCCTGAAAATCGCGTCCCTGGGACAGGGAGTCCCTGAACATCGTGTCCAGCTGCATACTATCCTGGGCGAAAGCGGCCGAGCCAAACAAAAAGCCAATCAAAATGGCGGCAGCCGAAACTCCAACTGCCGAGCGAGTGCCGGTCGTCATTGTTGCGCATCCTCAAGTTTGAAAGCGGCCTGCCGCCATGTTGGGACGATCCTCCGATAGCGTTTGTTACCCCGAACGAGAAAGTTTTCCCTCGACCGGCAGCGCGACCCGCGAACTGGAAATGACACGGGTTTGCACTGACGAAGCACTCAAGACGAAACATGGCGGGACGAAATGCGACGAGACGTCACATAAAAACAAACAGGCCCGCCCCTTTTCGGAGCGGGCCCGTCGGACAGCATGATTTCCGGGACTTACTTGTCCTTCTTCATTCCGTCGTCTTTCTTCATGCCGTCCTTGCCCATGGCATCCTTCTTCATGCCGTCGTCTTTCTTCATGCCGTCCTTGGACATGCTGTCCTTCTTCATGCCGTCATCCTTCTTCATGTCATCGGCGGCGAAGGCAACGGGGGCAAGCGCCAGGCTGAGCGAAACAGCCGCAGCCGAAATTCCAAGCGCAATACGGGAGCTGATGGTCATTGATTGTTCATCCTTTTTGAAACCGGTTTCGTCGGCGACATCTGCCGCCGTGGATATGGACGGCCCCGAAATCGCAATTGTTACGAAGGGATCGAAAAAATTTTGCCCCTTCACGGGCATTTGCGCGAAGTTCTGGACGGCATATCCCAAAAAATGGAAATTGCTGGCCACCTTTCACCAATTTTGCCACAGTTTGCAGCGCACCAATGCCGGATCGGCCATATCCAAAACTTTCATGTTCACGAATTGCGGGAATGCGGGGTTAGGATGCTTTATAAGCACCTCCGCATTGCCTCAGCCAATCGCCCAGGGAGGGTCATCATGTTCACGCGTCGCCATGTCCTTGTCTCAACGCTTGCCGCCCCAGCCATATTGCATTTCGGGACCGGCACGGCCCATGCCGCAACAACCCTGAAAATCTCTCATCAGTTTCCCGGCGGCACAATCGACAAGGGCGATTTCCGCGATCGCTTGTGCCGTGTTTTCGCCGCCGAACTGACAAAGCGGACCGGAGGCGAAATTACAGCCGAAGTCTACCCTAACTCCTCCCTGATCAAGACCAATGCGCAATTTTCGGCGATGCGAAAGGGCGCGCTTGACCTCAGCCTTTATCCCCTTCCCTACGCCGGTGGCGAACTGCCCGAAACCAACATCGCCCTGATGCCCGGGCTCGTATCGACGTACGATCAGGGCCTGAGCTGGAAGAAGAATCCCGTCGGAAAGACGCTAACGGACTTTCTCGCCGACAAGGGCATCATCATCCTAAGCTGGGTTTGGCAGGCCGGCGGGGTTGCCAGCCGCTCGCGCCTGATCGTAGCTCCGGAAGATGCCAAGGGACTCAAGGTTCGCGGTGGCTCACGGGAAATGGACATGGTCCTGCAGACCGCGGGTGCTGCGGTGCTTTCGGTGCCGTCAAACGAAATCTACGCCGCGATGCAGACCGGTGCCTGCGACGCCGGCATCACCTCCTCCACCAGTCTGATTTCGTTCCGCCTTGAGGAAGTCGCGAAAGCGCTGACATCGGGCGCAAAGGCCTCCTACTGGTTCATGCTTGAACCTCTCCTGATGTCGAAGTCGATTTTCGACGGTCTGCCCAAGAAGCACCAGGATGTCATTCTGGCCCTCGGCACAGAACTGGAGGCATTCGGTCGAAAAGGCGCACAGGATGACGATTCCGAGGTTGCGAAGGTCTACCAAAAGGCAGGCGCCAAGGTTAGCGAACTCGACGCAGCCACCGTCGGCAAGTGGCGCGACATCGCCCGCGAAACCGCATGGAAGGACTACGCCGCCAAGACTCCCACCGCCGCCAAATTGCTGAAACTCGCATCCGACGTCTCAGCATGATGCATGGTCCGCTCACGGATCAAAAGCGTTTGTCGACGCCCGGGACGAGCAGCGCGCTCGTCGCGGCGCTTGATGGCGCCCTCACATGGTGCAACCACATCATCGTTGTCGTCGCCGCCGTCGCGTTGATCGCGGCTTGTGCCATCCTTAGCTACAGCGTGCTTGGGCGGGCCTTGTTTCAGAGCCCGAACTACTGGCAGGACGAGGCGGCCGTGTTTCTCCTGGTTGGCGCGACCTTCATGACGTTGGCGTACGTGCAGCAGCGGCGCGGCCATATCGGCATCGAGGCTTTTGTCGGCCTGCTGCCGCCGCTGGTCAACCGGATCAGGCTGTGGCTGGTCGACGTCGCCAGCTTCCTGTTCTGCACGTTTTTCGCCTGGAAGTCCTGGACGCTGACGCACGAGGCCTTCACCGACGGTCAGGTGTCGAACTCGATGTGGTCTCCCCCGCTTGCGATTCCCTACGGCCTCATGGCGTTGGGCATGACGCTTCTGTGCGTACAAATCCTGTTGCAAATCATGATTCCCTTCTTTGGGCCGGCGCGTCGATGACTGTATTTGGAATTGGGGTCAGTTACGGGGTCGCCACCCTGTTTGCGATGTTTTCCGGTATGCCGATCGCATTCGCGCTCGGCGCCGTCGCCGTTGTGTTCATGGGCATCTACATGCCTGCGGCTTCACTCGATACGGTGACACAAAATGTCTACGAGGAAATGGCTTCGATCACGCTGCTGTCGATCCCGCTGTTCATCCTGAAGGGAGCCGCGATCGGCAAGTCCCGCGCTGGCCAGGACCTCTATTCCGCATTGCATGCCTGGCTGCACCGCGTCCCCGGGGGGCTTGGCGTCGCCAACGTGTTTGCGTGTGCGCTTTTCGCCGCGATGGCCGGATCCTCACCGGCCACCTGCTCGGCGATTGGCTCAGCCGGCATTCCCGAGATGCGCAAGCGCGGCTATTCGGGCGGCTTTGCGGCCGGTATCATCGCTGCCGGCGGCACGTTGGGCATCCTGCTGCCGCCTTCCATCACGATGATCCTGTTTGCTGTCGCCGCGGAGAAATCGCTGGGACGATTGTTTCTCGCCGGCATCGGCCCGGGCCTGTTCCTGGTCACGCTGTTTGGTGCCTATGCCGTAACCCGTTTTCGCAAGGAGTACGCGGCGGCGAGCGCCGCCTACAAACAGACCGGTGCAACCTCCGCCATCCTCGCTCGCGACGAGTTCACGCTGGGCGAGCGCTTCAGCGCCTTGCCGCGGGTCTTGCCGTTCGTACTGCTGCTGACGGGCGTGATGATCGCGCTCTACGGCGGTTACGCCACGCCATCGGAGACCGCCGGTCTTGGCGGCCTGCTCGCGCTGCTGTTGATCGCGCTGATCTACAGCGTTTGGCGGCCCACCGATCTTGCGCCGATCCTGACCTCGACGATTCGGGAGTCCACCATGCTGATGATGATCATCGGCATGTCGCTCCTGTATTCCTACGTGATGAGCTATCTGCACATCTCGCAGTCCGCGGCCGAGTTGATCGTCGCCATGCACCTGCCGCGCTGGGAATTACTGTTGAGCATCCTGGTCCTGGTTGTGGTCCTCGGTTTTTTCCTGCCGCCGGTGTCGATTATCCTGATGACCGCGCCGATTATCCTGCCGCCCCTGCGGGCAGCGAATTTCGACATCATCTGGTTTGGTATCGTGATGACGATCGTGATGGAGATGGGGCTTATTCACCCTCCGGTGGGCCTGAATATTTTTGTCATCCGCAACGTCGCCCCCGACATTCCGCTCCGCGACGTCATCTTTGGCACACTGCCATTCGTGCTGCTGATGATGCTGGCGGTGCTGGTGCTTTGTTTCGTGCCCGAGATAGCGACTTGCCTGCCCGACCTGATCATGGGGCCAGACGGCGGAAGATAGACCTGATCCTGAAGGAGCGGCGCCTGCGCTGCGTCTCGAAGGATGGAGCCCGGCGTCGTGGTTCGAGACGGCGCGGAAGCGCCTCCTCACCATGAGGGTCCCTACCGCTTCCGTTTTGCATTGATCGCTGCCGCAACCCGGCTCACCGGCGAGCGGCCGATCAACTTGCTGATCTCGTTGGTTGCGGCCACCAGCTTCGGCATATCGACCCCGGTTGCGATCCCCATGCCCTGGAGCATGTAAACCACGTCCTCGGTGGCGACATTACCGGTAGCACCCGGCGCGTAAGGACAACCGCCGAGGCCGCCAGCAGCAGAGTCGATCACTCGGACGCCCTCCTCCATGCCGGCGTAGAGATTGGCGAGCGCCTGGCCGTAGGTATCGTGAAAATGCATTGCCAGATGTGCGACCGGCACGCTGCCGGCCACGGCGCGCAAAAGGTCACGCGCCTTCCGCGGTGTCCCGACGCCGATGGTATCGCCGAGCGAAACCTCGTAGCAGCCAAGTTCCCACAGTATCTTTGCCACGCCCACGACCGCCTGCGGCTTGACCTCGCCGTCATAGGGACAGCCAAGAACGCAGGAAATATATCCGCGCACCTTGATGCCATCTGACCTGGCGCGCGCGATCACCGGCTTGAAGCGTTCGATCGATTCCGCCACCGAACAGTTGATATTGGCACGGGAAAAACCCTCGGAGGCCGATCCGAACACCGCAATCACCATGGCGCCCGCGGCGCGCGCGGCCTCGTAACCCTTCTCGTTCGGCACCAGAACGTGGAATTCGGCGTCGGGATGGTGGTTGACGCCCTTCAGCACTTCGTCCGAACCGACCATCTGCGGGATCGCCTTCGGTGAAACGAACGCACCCACCTCGACGGTGCGCAGCCCGGCTCCCAATAGCGCCTCGATGAAGGCAATGCGGCCGGCCACGCCGACCGGCGTCTTCTCGTTCTGAAGACCATCACGTGGACCGACTTCGACGATGCGCACCTGGTCGCCCATTTCGACCTCATTGGCCTGTTGGCTCGATTTCAGCCAACTCGACGCCCTCACCGACGATGTCGCCGACTTTGCACTTGAGCACCCTGAGTACGCCCGCAAAGGGTGCGCGTAATGTCTGCTCCATCTTCATCACTTCAAGTGTGAGGATCGGCGCGCCTTTTTCAAGCCTTTCACCCTCCCTGGCGAGCAACGCGACGACGGTTCCGGGCAAAGGCGCCACGATCTTGTCCTCGCCGACCTGCTCTTCATCGTCGCCACCGAACGGATCGACCCAATGCAGGTCGTAGCGGCCATTGCGCGTGCGCAAATATAGTTCATGGCCCTCCACAATGGCCACGATCCGGGATTTGACACCGTGCAGTACCAGATCGATGCCATCGCCGCCATTGGGCGCGGCCGCGAAGGCCATGCGACGATCGCCCACAACCAGTGCCGAAGCACCCTTGCCGTAAACCAAGCTGACCTTCTGTTCGTTCGCCTGCGCGTGACGGAACGCAAATTCCCTCACGCGCTGGCCAACCGGCATCCAGCCCGCCGTTGCCCAGGGCGAAAGCGAACCGGCTTGCTCCTTCGCTTCCTCGCGCAGGATGGCAGCGACGGCCGCGGCGAGTTCAAGATCATGTGGAGCGGGCGGGCTCGGCGTGAGCTCTTTCAATTCGCGCTCGATGAAGCCGGTATCGATCCTGTTGGCGCGCACGTCAGCGTGGGTAATAAGCGCCGAGAGGAACGGAATGTTGGTGACGACGCCCCGAACATCAAATTCTTCGAGGACACGATTGAGGCGGTCGATCGCGGCGTCCCGGGTGGTCGCCCACGCGACCGCCTTGGCGAGCATGGCGTCATAGTGTGGCGACACCATATCGCCCCGTCGATACCCCGCATCGATCCGCACACCATCGGAGGAATCCGGCATATGCCAGGTCCGTATCCTGCCAACCGACGGCAGAAAATTCTTGCGCGGATTTTCTGCATAGATCCGCGCCTCGATGGCATGACCGTTGAGGGCGATCTGATCCTGGGTCAGCGGAAGTTTCTCGCCGGAAGCCACCCGCAACTGCCATTCCACGAGATCGATGCCGGTAATCAGCTCGGTCACGGGATGCTCGACCTGCAGACGCGTGTTCATTTCGATGAAGAACACTTCCTTTCCGTCGGAAACGAACTCGACGGTTCCGGCACCAAGATAGTCGACTGCAGCGGCCGCCTTGCGCGCCGCGGCACAAACCGACTCGCGCTGGTTGGCGTCAAGGCTCGGCGACGGCGCTTCCTCGATCACTTTTTGATGCCGCCGCTGCAGCGTGCATTCGCGTTCGAATAATGACAAGAGATTGCCGTGGCTGTCGCCGATCACCTGCACCTCGATATGGCGCGGGTTTTCGACGAATTTTTCGATCAGGACGCGATCGTCGCCGAAGGCGGCCTTCGCCTCTCGCTTGGCGCTGACCACGGCGTCCGCCAGTTCGCCCGCCGATCGCACGATCCGCATGCCGCGGCCGCCGCCGCCGGCGGAAGCCTTGACCAGAACCGGAAAGCCGATCTTTTTGGCGGCGGTCGCCAGCGTCGCCTCGTCCTGTGCTTCGCCGTGATAGCCCGGTACCAGCGGGACACCGGCCTGTTCCATCAGCATTTTCGAGCCCGATTTCGAACCCATCAGCCTGATCATGGCTGCCGTCGGACCCACGAATATGAGGCCGGCATCGACACAGGCCTGGGCGAAGTCGGCACTCTCGGACAAAAATCCGTAACCGGGATGAACAGCCTCAGCGCCGCTCTTGCGCGCCGCCTCGATGAGGCGCTCGATGTTGAGGTAGCTGTCGCGCGCCCGCGCCGGCCCGAGCAGGACTGCCTGGTCCGCCATGCCGACGTGCATCGCCTCGCGATCGGCCTCCGAATAGACGGCGACGGTGCGAAGACCCATTGCCCGTGCGGTGCGGATCACACGTACTGCGATCTCCCCGCGATTGGCGATCAGGAGCGTGCCGAACCGCCGATAGGGTTTTGACCGGTGCATCGTCACATCCTGAACAGGCCAAAGCGCGTGGGTTCGATCGGCGCATTGGCGGCGGCCGAAAGGCCCAATCCCAATACCAGCCTGGTATCGGCCGGATCGATCACGCCGTCGTCCCAGAGTCGAGCCGTTGCGAAGTACGGACTGCCCTGGCTTTCGTATTGTGCGCGTATGGGCGAGCGAAACCTTTCTTCTTCCTCCGCCGACCAGGTCTCGCCCTTGGCCTCGATGTTGTCGCGTCTGACCTGACTGAGAACCATAGCCGCCTGTTCGCCGCCCATCACCGATATGCGTGCGTTCGGCCACATCCACAGAAAGCGCGGGCTATAGGCGCGGCCGCACATCCCGTAATTGCCGGCGCCGTAGGAACCGCCGATCACCACGGTGAACTTTGGAACGCCCGCGGTCGCCACCGCCGTCACCAGCTTGGCGCCGTCGCGTGCGATGCCGCCGGCTTCGTATTTCTTGCCCACCATGAACCCGGTGATGTTTTGCAGGAAGACGAGCGGAATGTTGCGTTGGCAACAAAGCTCGATGAAATGCGCGCCCTTGAGCGAACTCTCGCTGAACAAGATGCCGTTATTGGCAATGATTCCGACCGGATATCCCCAGATATGGGCGAAACCGCAGACGAGCGTTTGGCCGTATAATTTCTTGAACTCGTCGAATTCCGAACCGTCGACCAGACGCGCGATGATATCGCGCACGTCAAACGGCTTGCGCCCGTCGGCGGAGACCACGCCATAGATCTGCTCAGCCGCAAACAACGGCTCGCGCGGTTCGCGCTTATTCAAGTCGGCCTGCGCCGGCCGTTTCAAGGTCGCAACGATGCGCCTGGCAATCCCGATCGCATGAGCATCGTTTTGCGCATAGTGATCAGTGACGCCCGATTGCCGCGAGTGGACGTCGGCACCGCCCAATTCTTCCGCGGTGACGACCTCGCCGGTAGCGGCCTTCACCAGTGGCGGTCCGCCGAGAAAGATCGTGCCCTGATTGCGCACAATGATGCTCTCGTCCGACATCGCCGGGACATACGCGCCACCGGCTGTGCAGGAGCCCATCACGATTGCGATCTGGGGAATCCCCAGCGAGGACATTTGCGCCTGGTTGTAGAAGATGCGGCCAAAGTGCCGCTCGTCGGGAAAAATTTCATCTTGCTGGGGCAGAAACGCGCCACCGGAATCGACCATGTAGACACAGGGCAGATTGTTTTGCCGGGCGATGTCCTGGGCGCGAAGATGTTTCTTCACGGTCATCGGATAATAGGTGCCGCCCTTGATCGTCGCATCATTGGCGACAATCACGCATTCCCGGCCCGATATCCGTCCCACCCCGGTAATGATGCTTGCCGAATGCACGTTGCCGCCGTAAAGACCGAAGGCCGCCAGCGGCGACAGCTCGAGGAAGGCTGTCCCCGGGTCGATCAGAAGATCGACGCGCTGGCGCGCCAGCATCTTGCCGCGCGAAGTGTGCCGGGCCCGCGACGCTTTACCACCACCTCCGGCCACCAGATTGAGCTTTTCGTTGAGTTCCGCAACCAGCGCCCGCATCGCCTCGGCGTTTCGGGCAAAATCAGACGAAGCGGGATCGGTACTGGAATGGAGAGGCATGGCCTTCGGCAATCTCATGGTGCGCCGCAATTGGCGCGACGGCTTCCGGCAATGGTGTCATTGCGCAGGCGCTTAAGGCAACCCTGAACTTCCCAACCCAAACCGTGGCCAGCTCTTTTTGGCCACGGCATCAAACCCGCATTTTGAAATATCTGGTTGGCACCAGGCAAAACCGTTCCCATCGATCGGGCCAAGGGATTTTCCCGCCCGGCGGTTTAGTGCGTCCATGGCTCGGCACGCCGAAACGCGAAATTATCAGCGTAGGCAGCCTGTCGCCGGACCGGCTCCTTGGGTTCGATTATCTGGTAGGGAATGCCCTCACGCTCGCAATAGGCCACCGCCTCCTCCTTGGTGTCGAAGCGAAGCGTGACCTGCTGCTTCATATCGCCAGAACTCGTCCAACCCATCAACGGCTCGACTACGCGCGGCTGTTCGGGCTCGTAGTCAAGCTGCCATTCCCTGGTCTTGGCAGTCCCGGACTGCATCGCGTTTTTGGCGGGCTTGAAGATGCGAGCGGTCATGGATGGTCGGACCCCTTTTTGCGGAATGCGGCTTGGACGCGTGGTGAAAACGGCCGGGATAGTATAGTGACACCCTTCACAAATCCGGATGATTCCCCGGCCTCGGATGTAACATTTTCCGGAATGGTATAATCATTGTGCGATCCGGTGACAATCTTGCCGGAAGGCTGCGCGCCTGGTCGATCCTCGGACGCATGAAGCAGGTCCAATGAAAATCAATGCCACATTGCCGGAAAAAGGACGCGACCTCCGGCTCGATCTTTTCCGGGGCGTCGCCAACTGGGCGATTTATCTCGACCACATTCCTGACAATGTCGTGAACTGGATCACCACGAGAAATTACGGCTTCAGCGACGCCGCCGATCTCTTCGTATTCATTTCAGGCTACACGGCATCATTCGTCTATGCTCGAATGATGCTTGAGCGCGGTTTCGTCGTCGGCGCCACCCGCCTGACCAAGCGTGTCTGGCAGCTCTACGTTGCCCACATCATTTTGTTCGTGATCTATATCGCATCGATCAGTTACCTGGCGTTGCGATTTGGCGATTCGGAGATCATCAACGAGTTCAACGTCGCGGGCCTGGTCGACCACGCGACCGAGACGCTGCGGCAGGGCCTCATCCTCAAATTCAAGCCCGTCAATCTGGACGTGCTTCCGCTCTACATCGTGCTGATGGGATTCTTTCCGCCGGTTCTGTGGATCATGTTGCGTCAACCCGATTTGACGATGCTGGCATCCATCGTGCTGTGGCTCGTGGCCCGGCAGTTCGGCTGGAATTTCGCCGCCTATCCTGCCGGAAGCTGGTATTTCAATCCCTACTGCTGGCAGGTCCTGTTCGTATTCGGCTCGTGGTGCGCGCTGGGTGGAGCGAGGCGGTCGCGGTGGATTGTTGATTCCCCGATTACGCTCTATGCCTGCATCGCCTATCTCTCGTTTGCGTTGGTGATGACGATGGCAGGCAAGTTTGCGGATTTCGGCGCCCTGCTTCCGGACTGGCTCTATTCGGCCTTCAACCCCAACGACAAAACCAATCTGGCGCCCTATCGTTTCATTCATTTCGTGGTGATCGTCATTCTCGTCATCCGGTTCGTGCCGAAGGACTGGCCAGGTCTCGAATGGAAAATCTTCGATCCTGTTGTCGTTTGCGGTCAGCAGTCGCTCGCGGTCTTCTGCGTCGGCGTCTTCTTGTCCTTTATCGGGCATTTCGAACTGATGATGAGTTCGGGCTCGTTGTTCGCCCAGCTATTTGTCAGCATAACCGGAATAGCGATCATGACGATCGTGGCTTACTACATCTCCTGGTCGAAGCGGCAGGACAAGCCGGCTTCCAAGGCACCGGCAGCCAAAACGGCCTGACGGCCTTCAGGGGCCAGCGAACGTTTCGGGCACGGGGCAACTAGCTTCGGGGTTTTTGACCAACCAACCTGCCCTTCGACGAAAAGCCGCTCCATTCGGTGGACCAACCAAGCTTGGAGGTTTGGCTTTGCCTTCCCTGCAGCGCGAACGCTGCTCCTTGCGGGTCCGCGCATCGGGCGATGGACATTCCCCCCGGCATCTCGACCGGGTTCGGAAAGACCTCGCCGCCGGCGACCTTCACGCGCTCCTCGGCAGCCTGGATGTCCTCGACATTGAAATAGAGCAGCCAGAACGGAGGCGGGTCGCTCGGGTGGCGGGTGAACATGCCGCCAATCGTCAGCCCGCAGGCGGAGAACGGGTGATAGTGCTCCTCGGCGCTGATTTCGGTGTGCGGCTTTTGCCAGCCGAAAATCTCGCCATAGAAAGCAAACGCCTTCTCCCAGTCGGCAGCAAGCAACTCGTGCCAGCCGACGCGTCCCGGCTTGGCGGCCTCGAGAGGTTGTTGCCGGTTGAACTTTAGCGCGGCGACCAAGGCAAATATCGCAGTCTGCGGATCGGCAACAACCGAAATGCAGCCGATGTTGGTGTCGGTGGGCGGAACGAACACGCTGCCGCCGAGGCGCTTGATCCGGCCAGTGGTCAACTCGATGTCGTCGACGCCAACATACCCCATCCATCTCGGCCTCGCCCCCATCCTCCTCCCCTCTTCGGGCAGCTCCATCACCCCACAGGTCGGAACCTTCCCGGCGGCAAGGAGCGCATAAGGCAGATCCGGCGTCGAGGCGTCTTGCGCCTCCCAACCGAGGACGTCGCCATAGAAGGCCTTGGCCGCAGCCACATCTGTGGTCAGCAATTCATACCAGGCGAAGCATCCTTGATAGCCGATCAAATTCGCCTCCCCGTTCGCGCTGCAAAAATAGTGCGGCGCCGCATTCGGACCCCGGACCCGCCGCTTCCTCCGCACGACGCAATCGAGAATAGCGCGGGTCGGGGCAACTCGCTCACTTCAAAGCGTGGTCTTGATCGGACCGCCCGACACGCATTTGCCGGCACCATTTGTTGTATGAGACCGGAACTGGGCAGTTCTCCCGACCGTTACCGTCGGCGTCATTTGTGCCGGCCGGTGGGACATGATTCACCGACTACAGAGATGATGAATGAATCATGAATAACCGATGTAATCGGAGTTGTTCATGAACGTGAAATCTTGGCCATTTGTAGGCTTTCGCTGCATCTCGAATTCCTCGTCGGCTTGCGAGTGGTCAACCCTTCAAGTAGAGTTACTGATCTCGAACCACTTGCTAGATAATGGAGGATTCGAAAATGCCACGACTGAAGCAGGCTTCGAAGAAAAAGCGAGTGACGAAAGCCGTACCGGCCTTGGGCGCGGCCGGTTTGACATTTTCGCTGGTGGGGGGCGCGTCGGCAGCGGTTGCACCTGCAGCCGATCAAGCGCAAACGCCGAATTACGCACCGAACCATCAGATTACGCTCGGTGAGGAGGAAATCGCCGACGTCAGTCTGGCGACATTCTATGTGTTCGACAAGGAAGGCACGGAAGCCGCCCGTAACGGCGTTCAGATGGCCTGGGGCTGCCGATGCGGTGGCTGCCGCGGTTGCGGTTGTCGAGGGTGCCGTGCATGCCGCTGCGGCTGCGGTGGCTGCGGCGTGGGCTGGGGCGGCTGCTGCGCTTCGTGGGGCTCATGCCGCTGGTGCTAGGCCCGATCATCCGCCAGCATTGATCGATGCAGTAATGATCCAGTTGTCGTGGCCGGGTTCGACTAGTTCGACCCGGCCAATATTTTCCTGAACTTTTCTGCCTTTTGTGGCGCGGGGCGAGCCCCAGGCTAGCCCTCCGCGCGACAGAGAGGTGGGTCTCCGACCGATCGAGAAGCGCTGCCCGGCCGACCGGACAAGGAGTTTCCATGGTCAGACAAATCGCCTTGCACAGTCGAGCCGGCGTGGTACGCAAGTCCCGTGTGCCCAAAACCATGACCAGCAACCGCAAGGCAAAGCCGGCGCCCCGCGCCAGCAAGGATATCGCGCAGTTTGCGCCGAATTTCACCGTCTACGTACTGCCGCCGGACGCGGTCTGCCTCTATTCCGAAGACCGGAAGTTTTTTCTGCACGGCGAGCTTTATTGCGCCCTTGCGGATGCGATAGGCAAGGGCGGACAGAGTCTCCAACAACTCGTCAATGGCCTTTCGAAACGATTTCCCCCTGCTCAGATCGAGGAAGCGCTCAAGCGGCTGATCGAGCGCCGCTACATCGTCGAAGCATCGCCGACGTCCGCTGGCGTGGTGGCCGGCTATTGGGCAAGCCTCGGCCTGCCGCCCGGGATGGCCGAGCAGAATCTTGCGAACTGCCGCGTCCGCGTCGAATCGATCGACGTGAACGGCGCCGCCGAGTTCGCCCAGGCGCTGAGCGATTTTGGGGTGACCCTCACCAAGCGCGCCGCAGATCTGACCATTACCTTGACCAACGACTATCTCGAACGGCGCCTTGCAGAATTGAACAAGCAGCGGGTGTCGGATCGCACCCCCTGGCTCATCGTGCAACCCTCGGGCGCCTTCCCCCTGGTAGGACCGATCTTCAACCCGGACAGCGGTCCCTGCTGGACCTGTCTGTTCGATCGCATGATCCGCAATCGTGAAGTCAAGGGCTTCCTCGAACGCGGATCGGCGCGCGCCGTCGCCATTTCGCCACTTGCTCGCCAGCCGCTGGGCCAGGGCGCCATACAATTTTCTGCCCTCGAGATTGCCAAGGCCATTGCCACGGGCTTCCGAACCGACCTGAACAATCACATCGTCAGCCATGATTTGTTGGGCTCGACCGTCGTCAAGCATTACGTCGCCAAACGGCCGCAATGTCCGACTTGCGGCAGCAAGAAATTGCGCGATCCACGTCGCTCGCCGACGCCGGTCGAGTTAGGCCCGGGCGCCAGGCTGATGATGACGAGCGGTGGATATCGCACGGTGTCGTCGCGCTCCACGGTCGCGCGGTTTCGCAAGCATGTGAGCCCGCTGACGGGCGTCGTCACGCGGCTCGAGCGGATCGAAGCCGATCTGCCGATGAACACCAATTTTTTTGCCGGGCACAACTTCTCCGGGCCGGCCTTGACGATCGACGCCCTGAGATCCGGACTTACCGGCGGCAGTTTCGGGAAGGGCTCAACCGCCGAACAGGGCGAAGCCAGCGCGCTGATGGAAGCGATCGAGCGCTACTCCGGCATTTTCCAGGGTGATGAGATCCGAACGCCAAAGCGTTTTACCGATTTTTCGCCCGGAGAGGCCATCCATCCGAACGACGTGCTGCTGTTCAGCGACGCGCAATATCAGGCCCCGGAAAACGAACCGCCTGATTCCCACCCGGTCCCGCCTCCCTTCGATCCTTCCGCCAGAATGGAATGGTCCCCGGCCTGGTCGCTACGCGACCAGTGCTTCAGGTATCTCCCGACCAGCCTGATGTATTTCTTCTATGGCAGCGACCAACCCGGCTACCAGGCCGATTCCAATGGCTGCGCCGCAGGCAACACGCGGGAAGAAGCCATCGTTCAGGGCTTTCTCGAACTGGTCGAACGCGATTCATACGCCATCTGGTGGTACAACCGCGTGCAGCGCGAAGAAGTCGACCTCGCTCGGTTCAACGACTCCTACGTCCACGATCTGCGAAGCCAGCTTGCCGATTCCGGGCGACGGCTTTGGGTGCTCGACATCACCAGCGACCTCGGCGTTCCCACCTACGTCGCGATGACGCACTGGATGCAGAACGAGCATGAGAACATCGAATTCGGCTCCGGCGCGCATTTCGACAGCCGGATCGCCTTGCTGCGCGCGTTGACCGAATTGAACCAATTCCTGTCGATCGGTCTGATGGGGGGCGGTAGCGGAGAGAAACCCTCCCTCGATGGAACGACTCCCCTGCGCCTGCGGGATAATCCGTTCCTCGTTCCGAGCGGCACAGGCGCAGCTCCACCGGACTCGGGCGCGAAGTTCGGCCCGCTCGAAAACACCCGCCACCAGGCGGAAGCCTGCGTTGAAATCGCCAGACGTGCCGGCCTCGATTTTCTGGTGCTCGATCAGACGCGCGCCGATGTCGAGGTCCCCGTAGTCCGGGTCATCGTTCCCGGCTTGCGTCATTTCTATCGCCGCTTCGCGCCGGGCCGGCTTTATGATGTTCCCGTCAAGCTCGGCCTTAGAGAGCATCCGATGCCGGAAGGCGATCTCACGCCGTTCCTGCCCCATACCTAAAAGGTCACCGGCTTGGCCAAATCCGGGAGAAACACTGGGCGACGGATCGCACCACCGGTGACTTCCGCTCTCCTGAGTGCGCATGTCCGGCTCGACGCTCGTGCCGACGGGAGTGTCGCCGCCCGCTTTGGCGGCTATTCGGTCAATCTGGGAAGATTCAGCCCGGCTGTCACCGGCCGCTTGCAAGAGTTGCGCACCGGCCTGCCGCTCACCTCCTTCGCGGGAAGCCGCGCGGCCGACAAGGAGATCGACCTGCTCGTCAAGAGATTGGCCCGCGCGGGCCTGCTGGAATATCGATTGGCGCTCGGGCGCGCCCGCAAGGATCAGGTCGTCATCGAGCCGCAGCTCCCCGATTACTGGCCGCGACCGGCGAAGATCGGCATTACCGATGTCATTGCTCTTTCGAGATTTGCCTACCTGCGTCGGCGCGGCAAGGAGATGGTGCTGGAATCACCGCTCGCGGGCGCATTGTTCAGAATTTGCGATCCCAAGATTGCCGCCAGCCTGACGGTTTTGTCTGCACCGCAAAAGATCCGCAAGCTCCGGCAGGCGCCGGGTTTTCCCGGTGTCGAACTGCTCGCCTTGCTGCTGGATTGCAATATCCTCTTCAAGGTCGAAAGCGAGAACATCGAGAATCTTCGATCGTCCGAGGGCGGTGATGATCTCGTCCTCTGGGACTTTCACGACCTTGTGTTCCACACCCGCAGCACGGAGGGACGGCAAGCCAATCCGCTCGGCGGACTGTACCCTTACGCCGGTCTTATTCCCCCGCCGCCAGCGGTTCGGCCTCCCTGGCCCGGACAGAAAATCGATCTGCGCAACACTACACCCTCTCGTCCGCCCTCGCCTTTCGCAAACCTCCTGCGTGAACGGCATTCGACGCGTGACTTCGACGATGAACGGCCTGTCACGCTGGCCGAAGTTGCGGACCTGCTCGGCGGCGTTTCGCGCGTACATTCGAAGTGGACCAGCAGCGTCGATATGAATGATGAGGGTCCCGAGGTCTCCTATGCGGCCCGACCTTATCCGTCAGGCGGCGCGGCCTACGAGCTCGAGCTTTATCTGACGGCCGCCGATTGCGAGGGCCTTGAGCGTGGTTTCTACCACTACGATCCCGATCAGCACGCGCTGACGCCGATTGTCGTTCGGCCGCAAGAGCTCGATGCACAACTCGGGGCGGCCGAGTTCGCCATGGGTGCTTCCGGCAGGCCGCAAATTCTCATCACGATCGCTGCACGATTTGGCCGCGTCGCATGGAAGTATAGTTCGGTGGCTTACTCCCTCATCCTCAAGGATGTCGGCGTGCTGCTCCAGACCCTCTATTTGATGGCAACGGATATGAAGCTCGGCGGCTGCGCAATAGGCACCAACAACATCGAGCTGTTCGCCAAAATGACCGGCATGGAATTCTTCGTCGAAGGTCCGGTCGGCCAATTTGCGCTCGGTCGCGCCCGCAGAGCGGATCGTGCCCAGGAGGCGCCGCACTGAGCCCGGGCAAGCTCATTGCCGGGCTTGCAGCAACAATAAGCCCCAAAAGGGAGCCAACACGGGGAGAGGAACGCGATGACGATAGTGCAACGCTGGTCGTTACCAAGAGGGCTGATATTGGCGGGAGCCCTCGCCGGTCTTGCATTCGCCGGCGCGGCGCGGGCCGAGCAGATTGTGGTGAGCAATTACGGTGTCGCCGCCAACGGTATGCCGTATGCGGTAGCGATGGAGATGGGTTTCTTCAAGGAAGAGGGCGCGGACGTCTCCGGCATCCTCTCGTCCAGCGGCGGCGGAACCACCATCCGCAACTTGCTCGGCGGCAATCTTGACTATGGCGAGGTCGATCTCGCCGGCACGGTAGCGGCCATCGAGCAAGGCAACGACCTGCACATCATCAGCGACAACGTGCTCACCGTCGGCGAGTTCGTCTGGGCCGTGAAACCGGATTCGCCGATCAGAAGCCTGCAGGATTTCAAGGGCCACAAGATCGGCTACACCAATCCCCGCTCCACCAGCCAGGCGCTGAACGTCCTGCTTGTGCAGACGATCGGTCTTACCCAGGCCGACATCAACCCGGTCAAGGCCGGAGGTTTTGGCGAACAGATCGTAGCCCTTGATATTGGTGCCATCGACATCGCAACGCTGGCGGATCCGGTCTGGTCAAAGAACAGCGCCAAGCTGCGCACCGTGGTGCGGGCCGCCGACGCGCTCCCCCCACTCTGCAATGTGGTTGGTGTCGCCACCGGCAAAGCAATTGCCGAGCATGGCGATTTCCTGCGAGCGGTTTTGCGCGCGCGGCGCAAGGCCGTCGAATTCATGCATGCCCACCCCGACGAGGCCGGCGACATCGTCGCCAAAGTCTACGATCTCGAGCCCGCCATCGCCCGCCAGGCGGTGCGCAATCTCACCGCCATGGCCGCGGGCGCCGCCCGCCCCTACTGGGGAGCCGGACGCTTCGACATCAGGGGAATGGACGCCATGATCGCAGCGCAGCGCAGCGTGGGTGCATATTCCGGTACGCCGGACTGGGCCAAGATGGTTGACCGCAGCTTCCTCGCCGACGACCTCAAGAAGGACTACTAGTGGACACTCCGCCTCCAATCCACGTTTCGCTGCGCGGCGTTACCAAGGTCTACGATTCCAAGCTTGGCCGGACCCACGCGCTGGGACCGATCGATCTCGATCTTCGGCGGGACGAATTCTTTGCCGTGGTCGGTCCGTCTGGTTGCGGCAAGTCGACCCTGCTCGACGTCATCGCTGCTCTCGCTCCGCCCTCTTCCGGCGAGGTGACGTTCGAGGGACGGCCGATCGGGAGCAGCGTACCGGACGGCGTCGGTGTGGTATTCCAGGAGAACGCCTGTTTTCCGTGGCTCGACGTGGCCGACAACATCACTTTCGGACTGCGCCGGCAGGGAATCGAAAAAGCGGAGATCAAGCGGCGATTGCAATACGCCCTGCAATTGATGGGCTTGCAGGACTTTGCGCGCGCCTTTCCCGCTCAACTGTCCGGCGGCATGCGCCAGCGCGTGTGCATCGCGCGAACGCTGGTGATGCAGCCGCGACTGATTTTGCTCGATGAGCCGTTTGGTGCGCTCGACCAGCAAACGCGCCTCTTGATGGGCGACGAACTGCTTCGGATCTGGCGGGCGACGGGTGCGACGGTGCTGCTGATTACCCACGCGCTCGATGAAGCCGCGATGCTGGCCGACCGCGTTGCCGTGATGTCGGCGCGGCCCGGGCGGATACTGGAGGTAATCGAAACCGGCTGGCCGCGCGAACGCGACAGCCAGATCGTCTCGGTTGCCGAGTTCGGCACGATCACTGCGAGGCTTTGGACGCTGCTGCGCGAACAATCGATGCGGGCGCTGCGGCCGGAGGCGGTGTAGATGCGCATCGTCCTTTACCGGCTGCTTGCGGTGTTGCTGCCGCTCGCGTTGCTGGAAATCCTCTGCCGCGTGCAGATCATCAAGCCGCTGACACTGCCGGCGCCAAGCCGAATAGTGCTTGGACTGTGGATGGTGATCGAGAGCGGAACGTTCAACGCCGCCATTCTGAAGACGTTGACCAATGTCGGCCTGGCTGCCGTGTTGTCGGTCGCAGTCGGGATCATGGCAGGTGCGGCCATTCATCGTGCCAGCGTTTTGCGCGCGGTGCTGGAACCCTTGTTCTCCGCCTATTACGCCATCCCGATCTACGCGTTCTACCCGTTATTGATCATCGTGTTCGGCCTTGGCGACCTGCCGCAGGTATTGATCGGTTTCATGCTTGCCGTGGTGTCGATGATCGTCAGCACGCTGGCCGGCCTGGACAGCGTTCCGCCGGTGCTGGGGAAGACCGCCCGCGTGATGCAACTGGGTCCGGTCGCGACCATGCGCAGCCTGACATTGCCTTATGCGGCTCCTTACCTGTTCACTGGCGTCAAGCTTGCGGTCGCCTACGCCTTTATCGGCGTCATCGGCGCGGAATTCATCATGTCCGGCACGGGGCTCGGCTACGAGATCCGTTTTGCCTACGACAATCTCGACAACAACATCATGTACCCGCTCATTCTATTGATCCTGCTCCTCGCGGTGGCGGTCAACATGAGTCTGGATCATTGGGAGCGCCTGCTCAGGGCGCGACGAGGTCGCACCTGATGCGTCGGATAGTCTACGCCAATCCGTCCCTGTTTCTTGTGGTTGGGCTGCTCGTCATCTGGCAGGTCGTCTTCTGGTTGGTCGGCCGCAATGCCTTGCTGCCTCCATATGAGACCATGCTCTACCTCGCCAGATCGCTGCAGACGGCGCGATTTTGGGGCCACATCGCGGAGACCGGAGCCGCTTTCATCTTCGCGCTGATCATTTCGGTGGTGGCCGGATTGGCGATAGGTCTGGGGCTCGGCATGAATCGGGTGGCAGCCGAGGTGTTCGAGCCATTTCTGCTCGCCGGCAATTCGGTGCCGAAAATCGCGCTGTATCCGATCGTCTTGCTGATATTTGGCATCGGTATGCCGGCAAAGATCGCGTTCGGTGCAATTCACGGCGTAGTGCCGGTGGCAATCTTCACGCTCGCGGCATGCAACAACGTACCACCCATCCTGTTTCGCACCGCGGCAGCGATGCGGCTGACGCGCTGGGACACGATCCGCTCCGTGCTGCTGCCAGCAGCCTTGCCGGACATCTTCTCAGGCATCCGCATCGGCTTTTCGCTCACCCTGATCGGCACCATTCTGGGCGAAATGTTCGGCTCCCAGCGCGGGCTCGGCTTTCTGCTGATGACGGCCATAGGCCTGCAGAACATCCAGGTCATCATGGCCGTCACGCTGCTCCTTGTGCTCGTGGCGGCAACCGTGAATACCCTCCTCTTGCTGCAGGATCGCCGGTTGCGCAACCCGGGTGGGCACTCCCGATGAAGGGCTCGCAAATCGCCAATCGCCGCCTCGTCGCGGGCTTCTTGCCTTGACTTGCCGCAGGGATTTCCCGCTTCCCTCGTCGCACAATGGATACGCCGGGCAGAGCTCGGTCTCGCCAGAGCGGTCGTGGTTGCGACCAAGGCGAACGCCACGGCCGCGCTTGGAATTTTGAGCTTCATTGAAGAGTTCAGCACACGAAAGCAGCGATACGACGCCCCGGCGGTGCCGCCGACATCGTGCCGCCTGTCGATGCGGCGAAAGCGGGCTTCTCGTCCCTATTGAGCCCTATAGGCTTCAACCGCATGTGCCAGGAAAATGCTGGCGCTGAAAAGTGCAATAAACGCGGTGGCCAACTCAAACATGGAAATCATCCTTACGCCGAAATGCGCCCTGTTAAGGCTGCCTTGTTAAAAGCTCCGCGTTTCAGGATGGTTTCATCGCCTCGGAAAAATGGTTTCGTTGCGGCAATTCCTCGGTTGTCGTATTTTTGGCAGGTCTGTGTTGCGGCCGGGACACATGGCGGGGACACATGGACCAAGACTAGTCTAATAGACAGCACACATGCACAGGTTGCCGCCAATGGGTTGGCGCGCGGTTTCGAATTCAAAAGGTCTTTAGATGATGAGGCATCGATGTCCTTCCTGAGAGAAGGGTGAGAGTTCCCTCCGGAGACATGGGTGCGCAATGGAACCTGCTGCGGAAGGCCCATCATGCCTGGAAAGGATGGCCCGCCGAAAAATATGATCCATCTCACACCAGCGTCGTGATTGAGGCGGCCTGTTGCATCATCTGTCTGGCGGTGGAGGCTTGATCCGGATTTGGAGTCGAGTCGGTACCGAGTAAATGTTGCCCTCTAAATCGAGGGTCACGTCCACGGTTCTGCCGTCCTCCAATCTGGCGCTGCCCCGCCAAATCCCGCGGCTGTCCTTGTCCAAATTCGTCACGTCATAATAGCCTTTTTCTTCAATTCGCAACCTCGCCTCATCCTGATAGAGGTTGTCAAAGCCTTTTGACCTGGCTTTCGGATTCGGCTTGGAAAATTCAAACGGAGCCAAGGCTGAGTACGACGGATAAATGGTGCCGGAGTAACAAGAGCTGGTTGGATTGAGTCCGAATTTCGGACAGGGATTCAAGGGCGCCGTCGGCCAGGCAGAGCGCTGTGTTGGAAAGGTCGCATAAGCGGACGGTCGCGTAGGCTGGGTCTGGGCAAACGCGGGCACGGTCGATGCGATTGCCAACATTGCAAGGAGTATTCGTCGGCTCATTGAAAAGAACTCCCGCGACACCTTAACACACCTCGCTCTGGATGTATCAGCGGAGCAAGTCGGCGCTCCATTGCGGGCAGCTTGCGGTGCCCTCCCGCCGGCGTGCGAACAGGTGAGCAAGATCCGCTCCGCGCAGCGTCAGCGGCAGATCGCGCGGTGAAACGCGAAAAAAGCCCGGCGGAAAGCATCCAACCGGGCGATTCGCAAATATACCTTTGCAATCAAAGGTTCACTTGAAGCAGGTTTAATTTGGCAGGTCTGTCCAAAAGGAACAGGCGGGTACGTCAGACTTGCACTTCCGCGCCTCGCTTAGATCACCGGCGCGGCAAGGTTCCGACAAAATATGTCCAAAAAACTGGGCGCGAATTCCTACTTTCCGAGCAGTAAGGTGCGAAAATGAAAATTGCCGACCTCAAATCAATGTCAGTAGACGAACTGTGGTCTCTTCATGAACAGCTTGATTCAATCCTATCCAGCAAAATTGTTGAGGAAAAGCAACGCCTGGAGCATCGACTACGTCTGATGAAGCGCCGCAATGCTTCACGTGGTCACGCGCGGCGAGCTTATCCACCGGTGCGCCCGAAGTACCGAAATCCCAACCAGCCTTCAGAGACATGGGCCGGTCGCGGCAAACAGCCTCGCTGGCTTAGTGCCCAGCTTCGATCCGGCAGAAAGCTCGACGATTTTCGAATTAGACCTTCCTGAGGCTCTCTAAGGTCTGATCTTGTTGCAGGGCTTGGGCAGGGCAATCTCAAGCGGCGGGGCCGTTCGAGCCAACTCCTCAATTAGAAGCGGAGTCACCTTACGATTCCTCAAGTTCAGCCCCCACGAGATGAACCACTTTGACGAGTTGCTCGGTTACCCCGGCGCGACTGCCCATAATGAGGGTTTTTAGAGCGGGATTTGTTCAAGCAAGTTCGATCGTCGCTGATTTCAATCGAGTGCATTCATCGACAGTCGGCGCAATGGAGCAGCGCGCCGCCATCCTGCCCGGCAATATTGAATTGTCGAGTTCACGTCGGGCGGTACTTACTCTCGGTAGCGCCGGATCAGCCAGATCGCCGCAAGCACGATGAGCGATCCGGCGACCGCTGCGACGATGTCTCGCAGCGAGACCGAAACCTTGTCGAGGCCGGGAAACAGGTTAAACAACCGGAAGAGCAATCCGCCGATTAGCGCGCCGACGAGACCGAGGCCGAGATTGCGAAAAGTACCAAAGCCCTCGCGGTCCCAGGTAATCAACCGCGATGCAAGGCCACCGCCGATCAAGCCAACGACAATCCAGACTATCATTTGTGAAGCTGATGGCATTTCATTGCTCCATTTACGCCACGACCAGCCTGAACAAAATCTCCGCGCGCGCAAACGGATTTTGTCAAATCGGCAAGGATCGATTCCGGAAAACTCCAGATCAGACCGGCCTGAAGAGGCGATCAAATTTTGTTCTAACCTGTTGATTTGATTGGTCGGGGCAGCTGGATTCGAACCAACGACCTGCAGTACCCAAAACTGCCGCGCTACCAGGCTGCGCTATACCCCGATCGTTTGGAAAGCCTGTCGATACACGCTTAAGCCCTCGCCAGCAAGACGAAAGCCCGGCCTGAAGCGGCCGCGTCCAGGTTGCCGGAGCCGCCGGGTTTACCTGCCGTTGAACAACGGATGGGCCACACGATCGCCGGGCGCGATCCCATATTTCTGTGCCGTGCCGGCGATCACTTCCAGCACTGCCTTGGCGAGGCCCCGCGACGGAATGATTTTGGTGGACAGCGGCTCGGTGTTTTCCGCAATGCGCAAAATCCGACCGTCTGCGCGGATGAAGATCATGTCGAGTGAAATGTAGGTATTTTTCATCCACATCGACACTTCCTGTTCCGGCGAAAAATCGAACAGCATTCCCTTTCCGTCGGCCATTTCCTTTCGATACATCAGCCCGGTGGTCTTCTCCTCTTCGGTCGTTGCCATCTCGACGGAGAATACGTGCACACCCGTCTTGGTCACGATCTCAAGCGGTTGCACGTTCGCTGCGCGGGCGTTCGTTCCCACGAACACGCAGGCTGCGAACGCGAGCGCGATCGTCGCCAGTCGCGTGCTCGAGCCGCCGCCGAGAAACCAACGGAAAGTCGTAAGCAACACTCACCTCGATAACAGAAGGTTCCAACAGCCGCTCGGCAGAGCGTCCGGTTTTTCCGCGAGAAGTCTCGCTGGTTCATCGTCTGTCGCAGAGGGCGAGCCGCCGACCTCGACGGGATTCACCCACATCCTGCGACCAGCGCGCGCCGACCGTAGCCCAATGATCGTGGCAAATACCAGTCTTCCGCGGGCGCCAACAGGCCTTTTTCGGCGTTCGGGTTAGTCCGGCTGAAAAATTACGTCGCGCTAATGCGACGAAAGTCCGGGAGAGCCAGCTTCGGGTTGGATCTCGGCCGCCATCATGCCCTTGGAACCCGGCCCGAACCGCACCAATACATATTGGCCGGGCCGAAGCTCGGTCATTCCGTACCTGCGTAAGGTTTCCATGTGGACAAAAATGTCCGGGGTTCCCTCCCCGCATGTCAGGAAGCCGAACCCACGAAGCCGGTTAAACCATTTGACCTGCGCCCGCTCCAAGCCGCTGGTTGGGGTGACGGTAACATGGGTCCGCGGCGGCAACATCTGGGCCGGATGGATTGCCGTGGATTCATCCATCGAAATGATGCGGAACGCCTGATACCCCTTGGCCCGCTGCACGCATTCACAGACCAGCCGCGCGCCCTCATACGCGGTCTGGTAGCCGTCGCGTCGCAGCACGGTGACATGCAGCAGCACATCGGGCCAGCCATTATCGGGAACGATAAAGCCATAGCCCTTTGATGCATCGAACCATTTGATGACGCCGCTGATCTCGACCAGATTGGCGGCCGCATCGCCCAAGCCCTGCAGGGCATCTATCGCCGGATCACGTTGATTGCCGGCTGCAAATCCGCCCGACCCGATCCAACTCGGTGCCGCCCCGCCGGACGGTGCCCCCCCGAGCTTCTTGGACTCAAATCCGTCCGACCCCATGACCCCGGACCCCACACATGATCAACGTCTCGCCGTCAACGGCGCCCGCCGCGCCCATCCATGAAATTTCATGACGACGCCACGCGAATCTCTCGAATCAAAAGATAACACTCTCGCTTGCGGCGCATAGACAAAAAACGATTCTCCCCGAACCTATGAACAGGCTTGCACAGCCGCGAATCAGGTCGGCATCAATTCCCCACGAACGGCCCAAGCGTCTCCCCGATGTCATGGCGGATCACCAGATCGGCGATTTCATCCTGTTCGGTCGGCTCATTGTTGATAATCACCAATCGGGCGCCTGAGTTCTTGGCAATTAAAGGAAATCCGGCGGCTGGCCAGACCACGAGCGACGACCCGATGGCAATAAACAAATCGCATTGCCGGGCAATTTCAGTGGCGCGGCGCATGGCTTCCTCCGGCATCGCCTGTCCGAAGGAAATCGTGGCCGTCTTCACCGGTTCGTCGCAGACGGTGCAGTCAGGCGCGTTGCCGGAGGTATCGAAGCGCTGTTTGACCCAGGACAGGTCATAGGCCTGGCCGCATCCGAGGCAGCGCGCGTAAGTCGTGTTGCCGTGGAGTTCGATGACATGCTCTTGAGCAAATCCTGAAGCTTGATGCAAATTATCAATGTTCTGGGTGACGACAGCGGGAATCTTGCCGGCCCTGTACAACGAGGCGAGCGCGCGGTGGCCGCGTCCTGGCGTCGCGGCCGTGAAGGTCTGCTCCATGGCAAAACGCCGCCGCCACGCTTCGTTGCGGGCGTCCGCACTTGCAACAAATTCATCGAAGGGTATCGGCCGGTTGCGGCTCCACAATCCGCCCGGCGAGCGGAAGTCGGGAATACCGCACTCGGTTGAAATTCCGGCGCCGGTAAATGGGACAATAATGGAAGCCTCGGCGATCAAGTCGCCGAGCCGCTCCACACCGCTGCGAACGTCCGAGGCAATCACGTGCGAAATGTCCGTGGCTTCGACCGTCACCATTACAGCACGTCCGGCCGGATTTCCATTTCGATGACGCGCCGAAACTCTTATCCACAATCACAATCGGGCAAAGGCGCATCCAATTCGTGCCCCAATCGCGGACGCCAATGAACAACGGCACGACTTAAAAAGGGATCGGGCGATCGAAGAAGACGACGACCTCCGCCGAACACGAGAGCGCGAGGAGATAGCTGCGCGTGGCGATTTTCAAAGCAACGCAGCGACGGTTCGAACGCGAGCGAAGAATATGACGCTTGCAAAGTGCCGCGTCGGAAGCGCTTTCGCGCGCTCGAACGAGCGCCATCGCTGATTTGGACAGTATCTGCGGCCACGGGCGATTGTATGGTGCGAAATCTCGAGCAATCAGTCGCCAAGAAGGCCGCGTCAGACCCGCGTCGAAAAAAAGCCCGGAAACGAGTTCCGGGCTTTTGGATGCAGCTTCCTCGATTCTTACCAGTAGTGGCGGTGCCAGTAACGGTGGCGCCCATACGGGCCGCCGTAATAAGCGTAACCGGGACCATAATACGCCGGCCCGTAATAGGTGGGACCGTATCCGTAATAGCCGTAGCCCGGTCCGTAATAGCCGTAAGCGCCGGCCGCACCCGCAGCGATCGCGCCTGCCGCTAGACCGAAAGCCAGGCCCGGGCCTATTCCGCGCGCCTGCGCCGGCGCTGATACGACGGTCGCTCCGACTGTCGCAATCGTAGCCAGAATTGCTAGCGTTCTTTTCATTTTCTTCTCCTCCTTCCAATGCCTGTTCGATAACGCCGGGCTGTTTTGTTGGTTGCAGAAGGAACTCCGCTACCAGGTGAACGATTCCATCACGTCGAAGGAACCGGTTGATGGTCAATCGAGCTCATCGCGAAAGCTTTGCGAGTTCATCAGGGAACCAAATCGACCAATCGAAATTCGTGCCCGCGCTTGCGCCATTCGCGGCGCGAACCAAAGCGCTCTTGAAAAAATGTGCAAAAAAAAGAAGGAGCGGCTCTCTTGCGAGCCGCCCCTTCGGCGCATCGTTTGATGCCTCGCCGCGCTTTTACGGACAGGGGTGTCGCAGCCCATCAAATCCGAGATAAGTGCCGGACGCCGGATCGTAGGACCGATAGCGCTGCGCGCAATAGGAAGCGTCTCCGGCGACGTTCTGACCCACGACGACAGAATTGTCTGTGTCATAGTAATCGCCGTCAGAATAGGCGTAATCGCCGCCAGAATAAGCGTAACTGTCGCCGTAATAAGGATCGTAGTAGCCATCGGAGTAGACGCCATAACCCAGCGCGCTACCAGCAGCCAGGCCTGCTACGAAGCCGGCGCCTGCGCCCCAGCCGCGACCACCGTCACCGCGGAAGCCACCTTCACGGTACCCGCCTTGCGCATATTGCGCTCCACCTCGGCCGGCAAAGTTGCCACTTCGTGCGGCTACATTCGCTGCGCCCAAATTGGCTTGCGCGCCGCGGAAGTTTGCCTGCGCTCCGACCGCGGCAGGCCCGCCTGCTCGCATGCCGCCGTAGTTTCCGCCGCCAACGTGCATGCCGCCTGCTGCACGCATGCCGCCACTACCGCCACCGCCGCGCACGTGTTGCGCCAGCGCGGGAGTCGCGACCGCCAGCGAAAGCGACAGGGCCGTCGCCGCTAGAATTCCGAGTTTGGACATTTGTTTCTCCATGCGAAAAGATATGAGGACAAACATCGCTGCCGAACGATCGTTCCGGTCCAGCATTCTCAAAGTTGCTCGGCTTCGGCTCGCCCGCGGGAACAACTCAGTGAACTATCGACAGAATGACGGCGAGCACGACGGCGCCGATCAGCCCCGCGAGAAAAATGGCGCGGCGAGCCGGCGTCCTGAGGATGATCTCGCCGCGCCCCGCGCCTTTTCAGCAGGATAAGGTTTTTCATCCATCACACACCTCAACAGGTAAGAACTCCAAAGACCGTATGGTTCCGCCCGAATTCGACGCCCAACCTCGGTGGCGATATGATGCCTTTGCTGCTATTGAGTTCCGGGACAAAGCTGACGGCAAATTCCTTCGATCCTCTCACGGAGTAGATGAAGCATGCGATATCTTCATACGATGCTGCGCGTACGCAATCTCGACACCGCGCTCAAATTTTACCAGGACGCATTGGGGTTGAAGGAGGTTCGACGCGTCGACAATGACAAGGGAAAATTCACGCTGGTGTTTCTGTGTGCCCCCGAGGACATCGAGCTTCTGAAAGCATCCAGGGGACGCGGCGCGCCGCTGGTGGAACTCACTTACAATTGGGAGGAAGAAAAATATGGCGAGGACCGCTATTTCGGTCACCTCGCCTATGAGGTCGACGATATCTACGCAACCTGCGAACGCTTGATGAAGCTGGGCGTCACCATCAACCGGCCACCGCGCGACGGGCAAATGGCTTTCGTTCGCTCGCCCGATCTGCATTCGATCGAACTCCTGCAAAGAGGCGATGCAAAGCCCCCGGCGGAGCCGTGGACCTCGATGCCGAACACGGGTCATTGGTAAAGGTCGTTCGGAACCCTGCCGCCCGCCCCGCGTTGTCGAATCCTTAGAGGAATTCAAAGGAGGTTCTAATGGGACGCGGAATTCTGCTCTGGCTTTTGGGTGTGCCGATCCCGGTCATCATCCTGCTGTGGTTGTTCTTTGGCCGCTGAAGACCGACCGTCAATGCATCGGTGCAGATCAGGCTGTCGCCGACCGCGAGGCCTGATTTTTTTGGCATCAGATTTCCGCATATCTCGATTGTGAAATATCCGAAGCCGCAAGACGCCTGCTTTTTTCCGGAAATTGAGATATCACCGCGCGGGTCAAACGTGCGGAGCAGGTATCTTGTCGGACAACGCGCAGGGCAACATCACGATTTGGGGTCGGCCGAATTCGGTCAATGTTCAGAAGGTGCTTTGGTGTCTGCATGAACTTGATCTCGCCTATGAGCGGATCGATGCCGGCATGGCATTCGGCAAGAACCGTGAACCCGGATATCTCGCAATAAATCCCAACGGTCGCGTACCCACCCTCGTGGATGGCGATTTCGTGCTATGGGAATCGAATTCGATCATGCGCTATCTTGTCCGCGCTTACATGCCGCAGTCCCCGCTCTATCCGCG
Source organism: uncultured Alphaproteobacteria bacterium (assembly GCA_963721935.1). GTDB lineage: Bacteria > Pseudomonadota > Alphaproteobacteria > Rhizobiales > Xanthobacteraceae > Bradyrhizobium. The sequence continues at coordinate 1,038 of CAVRMY010000022.1, read as the reverse complement.
CCCGCCAAGGGTGCGCTCAGGCGTCGACCGCTGGCTCGACTGGACGCTCTCGACACTGCAACCGGTCGATCGACCCGTGTTCTGGGCACTTGTCCGGACACCGGTCGAACAGCGGGACATGGCCGCGATCCAGAAGGACGCCGACGCCGAAGCCGCGCAGTGGCAGATCGTCGATGAGCAATTGGCAACGCGGCGCTTCATCGAAGGCGAGGAGTTCACGCTGGCGGATATCGCGCTTGGCGCTTATGCCCGGCGCTGGTTCGGTGTTGAAGGCATCAGCAAGCCACGGTTCAAAAACCTTGAGCGATGGTTCGCCCAGTTCGCCAGCCGACCGGCGTTTGTGAAGATCGTCGCACCGCCGATGTCGTGAGGGCTTTTGTCAGCCGGAAGCACGGACTCGCTGGGCTTCACTTGACGAACTTGACGCCGAATGTTTTGCCGCGTCGCCAGATCACCTTGCAGGTAAGCCCCGTTCTTGCGTCGCGCGAAAATGCGAGCCGCACCATGCCCGCCAGCACGCTTGCATCGGCGACCGTGATTTTCGCGCCCGAAGAAGACATATCGTGCACCACGCACCGACGCGCCGCGAAGCCGCCTTCGAGGGTGACCCACGCAGCCTGCTGCACCGACTTGCGCGCCTCGCGTTTCCTGGCAGGGGGCATTTCTTAACCCGGGAAAGATCTTGCAAGGTATCTTGCTAACCGACTGGAGCTTTAAAAACCGTTGCAATCCGCGAGCTCGACTGGCACGCCGCCGCAAGATGGCTTTTTTTGCCGCTAAAAGCCGGCGTCCACGCGGCTTGCCCGGGCGCGCAAACGCCACTATACGTTCGCCCGCCACTTCCAAGACTGCCGCAAACGGTCCTGAGGTGGCAGGGCACGTCGCTGCCTCAAGGCCCTGATTTGCCTGTTAAATTTGTTTCGAGTTAAGGTAAGGCGGCGACGCCTCGATCAAGTCGGTCGTGGCGAAGCAGTTGTTTAGCTCCCTTCGTCTATCGGTTAGGACGCCACCCTTTCACGGTGGAGAGAGCGGTTCGAT
>CAVRMY010000021.1:0-37309 GCA_963721935.1 uncultured Alphaproteobacteria bacterium | reverse complement strand
TTGAACGGCAACGACCGCAACCGCTTGCCGTGTCTGCTCGGTCAGCTCGAACTTGACTGGCCGTCTGGTCTTTCTCTGCCGAACCGTTGCTCGCTCAACGGTGCAGCCGTTCGGCGCAACGTCCTCGACTTTGAGGGCCACCACATCGCAGCCGCGGAGCTTGCTGTCGATGGCCAGATTGAACATGGCGAGGTCACGGACCCGGCCCTCGACCATCAGTTGAGTTCTAATCGACCAAACGTGCTTTGGCCGCCGCGGCGGGCATCAACATTGAATATCGATGGGCCGAAGAAGGTCGTTACGAGACACTACCGAAATTGGCGAGCTGACCATTCGGAGAGCCGCACCGAAATGACGCGATGTTTGCGTGAGAGGTCGATCGCCAACGGGTCGGCGCGGGCGACATCGCGCCGCTTAAGCTTGCCAGCAAAAAAGCCCCGGACATTACCGGGGCTCTAGTTCTTGGGAGTACCAGAAAAATCAGTAATTCGCGACCAACGGCGCGGCGCCCCAGTTGAAGTGGTAGTTGAAGCCTCCCTTGATCACCCAAATGTTGGTGTCGTGGTCACGCTGCAAGATCGAGCCGGTCGGGATCTCAGCATTGCCCGAGGTGACGAACGAACCCAAGGTCCTCTTGCCGAAGCCCATGTAGTCGGCCTCGAACGCATGATCGTCTATACGCGTTTCAAAGGATCGCTTTGGAACGGGACGACAATATCGCGAAGTCAGCTAGCCGTCGCGGCAGTATCGTCAATTCGCCGCTCCCGGTGGTCGAAAAATAAAATCCCGCCCCCAGACGCGGCCGGAAGCGAGGCAAGCGGAGGACGCCAGCTTGCGACCTAGCGTGACCAGCACTCTCGCATTTCCGATCTAAGCGGGTTGGTAGACCCGTAAGAACCTTTGCCACACTGCAAAAAACAGCCCCGTCAATGTGGGGGAACGGGCAAGGCTGTACGTCGCGAGAGAGCACCGCATTGCGATGGGCAGAGCCAGCAACATGGACCCGTCGAGCACTTCTCGCTGGAAAGAATTGTTCTCGCTGCGAAAGTTATTTCCTCTACGTTCGCGGTCGCTCTCTTTTCCGTGAATTGAATTAAGCACGTTAACCGTGCCGCGCTTTTTCGTCGCAACTTTTTGCACAAGACATTGCGGGGGTCGCGGTCGGCGACGATGATCTCGCGGTCCCGCGCGCAAAAATTCGGCGGATCGTCACTAGGGCGGCCTCAGCATTGGTGATGCATGTTGGGGCCGCCACTTTCTCCCGAGCATGGCTCGTTCTGTTCCCAAAGCCTAGCACCTTACTGCCGTGCGACGAGTGAGGATCATTTTGCCGCCTCCACTCGCGGACATCCCGTTGTGGCCGGGAGTCATGCTGCACGCAATCTTGTGCTCTTTCTCGGTCGGATCGATCTGGCTCGCTGCTCCGTGGCTTTTTGCTGCACTGCAAAAGTCTGCTGATGGCTCTGAACCGAAGAACGCAATGACTATCTTGATTTGGCTTCTTGGGAAAGACTGGAACACTCGCATAGGCCTAGACCGCCGCTATTGAGCCTACTGAGAACTGATCGCTTCTTAGCCTAGCGATCTCACGACATGACGCGCCGTGCTGACGAGGAACCCGGTTTCGCGACTCGTCCAGTCCTCTAGAGGACCACGGTTCTAAAAGGCCTTTAGGGAACGGACAGACCCAACGCGGCGTTGAGTTTTCGGGCTGAACGAAAGCCTTGCGACGTGCATGGGCTCAAGCTGGAGAACAATGATGGACAAGAAAATCGCTGGGTTGTTGGGCGCGGCCGCGGCCGTCGCAACCGTTGGCTGCGCGCAAGCGTCGACGGCTCCTGCTCAAGCCCCAAATGATCCTCTTACAGCGCGATCTTACGCCGACTTGTTGACTCCCATTCCAAACGCGACCGAGGCGCTGATCGCCGACAACGCCCAACTCGAGGCCAAGCCCTCCGAGGGCGTTCAGCTTGCCCAGTATTATCACCACCATCATCATCACCATCACCACGGTTACTACCGCTATTATCGTCATCATCATCACCATCACCACGGTTACTATCGCTATTATCACCATCACCATCACCATCATCATCACCACGGCGCCTATATCGGCGTTCCGGGTGTAGGCGGCGTGGTCATTCGCTAAGCGGCGGGCGGTCAAGCACCGTCCTCTCGCGCCTTGGTTTTGGCGGCGCGGAAGATATGGCGGTAGGTGCCGTCGAACACCGTGTTGGTCGACGACGTCCACATGGTCTCTTTGGAGAGCGTCTCGCGGCTGGCGTGGATCCGTCGGCCGCGCATCTCGCGCTCGGCGGCTTCCTCGATTGTCATTGGCACTAGCTCGAATTGCGGCTCGGCTGGTAAGAACAGGATCTGGAGCATCGGTTCGCCAGAGCGGAAAATGTGAGTAACGCCCGGCGGCGGCGCCTTGAAGACCACAAAAGAAATCATCGGCCACCAACTCGTCCGTAACGAGGCTGGCACGGCGAGCGGCACGTCATCCTTCGACGATGTATAGTAGCGCGGGTGAGGCTCCGTGCGCACTGCCATGGCCTCGGCGACCTGGAGATCAAGCAGCAGCTGATAGGTGTAATAATTCTCACCGAAAGTCCGGAACGGCGGCCATTGGATGCCGCTCCCGGGATCGGGACCGAAATCGCCGGTAAGCACGACTCGCTTGTCCTGCTGCGTCACGTGCAATTCATTGGGATACGGGTAAAAGATTTCGATGCCGTATTGCGCGCCTTCGGTGAAGGGCACGCAGTGCCAGGCATATTCATGTGAACCGTCGCGGCGAGGCTCAGGGTTGCCGCCCCAGCCCGGCATCTCTAGCTTGGTTCTGCGCGGAGCCAATCGCGGTTCAAACAAACGATACTTGATAGTCTGCATTTCGACCTGCCACTGGATCAACTCAGAGCCGACCGCCTCCAGCGCTCAAAAGGTGATTACGTCGCTCCGAAAGAAAGGTTCCGGTCACGAGCGGCCATCGGCAAGGCTCCGCTTGTGACAGCCGTTTGGCGGTCTGGCACGGTCATCTCGCAAGCCGAAGCAGTGGTAGGCCGTCCGGCGACGCCTGGAAGGGTGGCCGGAGTAGCGCGGCGGTCCTCGAGGCGCGCTGTGCGCCGCCATTACCACGCATAGCCCCTATCTGCTGGCGACTTCACTGGCATCCTGTTGTGGCCGGGAGTCATGGCGCCCGGACGCGAGCGAAACGAGATGCTAAAGAAGGCCCGCAAGACCGACGAAGCGTTTAGCTGGGACAATTGGGTTCGAAGTAGCTTGAATGATAGCCGGTGAGCCCAACACGGCCGGAATAGGTGACACCTTGTCACCGCGCGCCCGATAAGTGAGTTCGGTTGAGGGGCTACCTTGGCTCGAATTTTCCGACCAATGAGCATTACGTGATGTTCTGCAAACACCGCCGCACCACACCCCTTGACGTATGACACGTAAGTGAGCGTGCCCACGTCCGGCTTGCTTTTCTTTTTCGGCGTGCGTGGCGCCGATATCAGGCCGGACTTTCCGCAGGCAAAGATGGGTGCCGGCTAAAGTGATCGATGGATTGTGGGATCGCCCCGCGCTCTGGCCGCTGCCAACCGCTTTAGATTGCTCTGCCCCTTGGCTGACAGCGCTGCAGGTGGCTACCTGAAATGCGGGAAATAAAACGGGCCCGCCAGTTCGACGGACCCCAAGTCATGGGAGGAAATGCCTAAACAATAGACCGTATAAACCGTTTCACCAGAGAGTTGTGTGTTCCTTTAAGCACAGTTGACTGAAAACGCCTGTTCGCCGCCGCTTTCGGAGGAGATTGTTACATTGGACTTTCATCGCCAAGATATACTTGCGATTGCCCGGCGGTTGGATGCCTCCCCGCCGGGCTTTTTTTGCGTCTCGCTAGGCGGGAGACCAAACCTCAAGCATGGTCACCCCTGCCAGCAATACCCAAAATCCCGTCATCGCCGCCATTATGAAACTCTGCTCGATCCTGTTCATGGTGGGCTCCCCTTCGTCTTTTAAAGTCTAATCCCGGCGGCATCTGCCGTCCTTGACCAATGTCGAGGTGGCTATCGATTGCGGTGCATATCGTGTGAACAACTTCACTCAAACAGACACGGTCGCCGTTGGCGTCGAGAATGGCTTTCTTCGGCCACAATCGGCCGGTTACGTTTTCCGAATAGGAAACGCCGTGACAACTGCGAGTCGTCTGAAGAAGGCGAGCCGGGGGCACGCATGCGACAGGTCTTTGAGATCAACTTTGCCTTGTGGGGCCTTATAGCCTGCTCGGCCATCAAGGTCGCACAATACGCCTTCTAAGACAGAGCGTAACCAACCACTTTAATGGCGGCCCACGTTAGTCCAGCCAGCCAAGCTATCGTCGCGACCGGGGCGGAGACCACATACAAACCGACAATCAATTTTGCCCGGGCGGGCTGGACACTGACGCTGCGTTGTCGCGCCACGCCTTGATCTTCGGACGACGCCGGCAGGAAGATCGCAAGGTGGAAAGTCGGACCAGTCAGCGCACGCATCACCCACTCCCCGAGGCATGACTCGCTTTGCGAAGAAGGCCCCGATAGTCAGCCTAGTATTCCATTTCGGAAATTAGCTAGTGGCGCCGGCAGCTACGCGACTGCAAGCGGCCCTCCCTTTCTCCGTTTTGAAGAGTTTGGACTTGCGAAACCAAGCGAGTAACCCGAACGCCAATCCAATGAGCATCATTGTCCAGCTGGCGGGTAAGGGCGTCGCGCTGACGCCTGGGTCTCCGAGGCCTTTAGGACCCTCGCCCTCAGAGCCAAGACCAAAAGAGCCATTCGATCCGGAATTTGGCAGCAAGCTGGACAGGCCCGAACCTTTGTTGGCGCCCACAAAGCCAACGCCTTCCTCAAGCCCTTTCAGGCTGAAAAATCTCCCTCCCGATAGGCTCGCGCCAACACCACCGTTTGCGCCGCCGCTGGACCCGAAGGATCCCGCACCTCCCGGCGAGCTCGAGCCAGTACCTCCGCTTGCGCCTCTTGAATTGAAGGCATTGAGCGAAATATCAGGCGAAAATCCCTTACTGCCGGTACCTTCAGCAGCGTTGAAAACGCCGATCTGCGTGTTGCCCGACTTTGACCAGGAATCGCGTTCGTAAAAGCCCTGGTGGTCCACCATATAGGACCGTGCATCCGCAGAACCATCTCGGCCGAATGTCAGGAAGAAAGATTTATCGGTTGGCGCGGAACCGACTGGCCCAGGCTGCAGCGTATTTCCGTGAGCACATGGTGCCAGGAAGATCACACAGGAAACGACGATGGAAGGAAAAAACGCACGCATCACGGGCTCCCCAACGACTGGGATTGGTGTGATGCAGGACAAGAATACTGGAGTTGAACAAAAGTTCAATATCGAAAGTTTATAAATAGATTTCAGCTCAGCAGGGAACCCTGGATTGGCGCCGACGAAATCGCGCTTCCCGTTTGCCCGGCGTTGGTCGCGCTCGCGCTTATGTGCACCAGGGTCTCGGCTCCGTAGGCAATGTTTCGCGTCACAATCAATTCCGCGCTGGCGGGGAAAACGGCCAAGCAGCTAGTCGGGGAGTACGACGTTGAACTTTGGCATGACAGTCGAATTCGTGGCCCGGCTGGATGCGCCGAAGAGAAGAAATGAGACGCTGGCGGGATTAGGCTAACTCCTGATCGCTGCCCCAACCCATTCTGGGGCCGTGCTCATCGATCGCTTCGCGAATTGCCGTTAAAGCCGTCTGGACGTTGCAACACGGCATCGGCAGACATTACGGTGTCGCTCGCAAGCCTCTCTATAAGTTGGAGCGTTTCCAGATTGGACGCAAGAACACGAATTGGGTGGGAAGTCATCATGGTCGCCTTTCGATTGGGCCGATCTCCCCGCTTTGATACCAGGTCCACTAATCCCATCCCGCGCGCTGCCCCGAATAGATCGGGGCCGATCTCGGCGCGCTCAAATGGGTTCACGAATAGGCGAGCTTTAGAACCCCCGCCTGCCGAACAGCACATAGCTGATGATGGCCGCACAGGCGACTGCGGCTGTCGAGGAGGTTCCTTGGGAAGACCGACGCCGCTCGCCAGCCGACGCCAGGAGACGGTCCGAACGGCGGCTGGACAGGATCATGCGTCGCAACCGAGGTAGATCGACGATGGGACGGGACGATTTTTTATTTCGCGCGTGGGGATTTGTCTGGTCGCTGGAAATCGAGTTGAGGCGAAAAGCACGGCCAAGCACGAGAGGTGTCGGCATGGCCGTGCATGGCCCCACGCCGCCGCGCTGCTGTTTCAGGGGCCAATCTCAGGCTAGACCGCGAATGTTGACGACAGGATGTCGGCGAGCGGCACCCACGGGGTAGTGCGCGACGGGCCGCGGCGCCCAACACGCCTTTATATTAAGATTTCCGCGCCAGGCGCGACAGCAAGTTGACGTACCTCCCTGCCTGGATCGCCTCTTTTGTGCGCATGCCGTGCCGATAATTGCGATTCTTCTTACCGGTAGGCGCGCCGCTTTTAGCCCCATGCATCCCGCCCACGATGCCGCTCGCGCCGCAGTGCCCGCAACAGCCGCAGCTCGTCACCCTGCAAGCTATGGATGCCAGGCGTCCCGTTCTTGGCCCGGCGAATGTGGATGGTCGCGGTATCGAGGTGAACTTGCTGCCAGCGAAGATCAACCAGCTCACTGACGCGCAACGCATGCCGGAAGGCCATGAGGATCAGCACTCGGTCACGGACAGGATTGCGGCCGTTGCCGGCGGTGTCGACCAGCTTGGCAACCTCGGCCTCGGTCAGATACTCGCGCGGCGCAGGCGGGGCAGATGATCACCTCGTACTCGGTTTCTGAAATATCTGAATTGTCGTCCGATCGGTGCTGGACGTCAACGCCGTCGCCCAACACGTGAAAATGAAATTGGCCATCGTCACAATGTGACGGCTCGGACACGCCGGACCGTGATCTAGCGCAAAGGTTCGGCTTCTCAAGAGCCGCCGGTCGGCCAAGTCAGCGACAGCCTAGAGTCGTGGAGGTGAGGCGCTGGGCTTAAGGCCCTTGGGATCGACACTTTTGCGAGGACTAGCTGTTCCCAAGGCCGCGGCGCAAACGATCGACGGCGACGACGAGTGAGGGACGTTCAAACACCTCCACTAGCCTGTCGAGTAGCCTTTCGTGGTCGTGATGTTTTGGCTGAAGATATTCTTCGAGAATGTGTTGGGCTTCACGGATGGCTTGAACGGCCAGTTCTTGATCGCTCATCTGCTGGAGCTCCGTGCAATTGAACCGCTTATTCAATTCGGAGCCGCTGAAATTGTTCCCTTTTTGGAACCGGCCTCGGCGGCGCTGTCTCCCGCCCTTTAGAATCGAGAGCGCACCGTCCCGCCTGGGCGGACCAGCGCTTGGCTCACATGGCCCGACGACGATAACGGGACGTTGCGACGGCGGTTCCTCGGCAGCGATTAAATGCACCATAGGGGCGGAACTCTCGGTGGCTGCGGTGGTTTAGCTTTTGTCGGCTGGAGGCCAACGGGAGAGACCCCGATGGACGAGCAGACGAAAACGGAAATTTGGGACCTGGCCGCCGGCACGTTCATCGCCGTTTCGGTCGTTAGCGGCATGGCGTACATCATCGCAACCGCGATTCACTAGCCTTGGAGATTCCTTTAGCCTCGCTCGATGGCCGGTTGCTGGCGAAGGTCGCGACACGCGCGGTTCGGGAACACTGAGGGAGGAATTCGATGTTGCTTGAAAATTACCAGCAAATGAAAGAAGAAACGCGGCGATGGGAAGAGCTGGAACGCCGCGCCCGATTCGACATGAATGCTCGGAAGCAAATTGAGTCCGAGCAGCGATTTGAGCTGATAGCATGCATCATGATTTTCGGTTGGATACCGATCGTCTTGGGATGGATGCTACTTGTCTTTATTTTCGGCTAAAAATGTACGATCGAGCCGAGATGGGCGCCTGCTCGGACCGCTGCCGGACCGCTGCCCATCACTGAGGCATGGAGGGGCAATGGCGAGCTCTAGATCGAAGTTGCGCCTTTTAAAGGCTCGGCGTCGCATTCGTAAGTGGGCGCGTCGATGTCAAAGCGGCCAGAATGCCAGAAGCGCGGGACCGAAGCCGCTTCTTGTGTCCGGGCTATTTATTGGCTCCGCGCTGTGGCGGGCTTGATCCAAATAAGCTCTGTAGGAAAGACGGTGCCTCGGCATTTTGAGCGGACTGTGCTCGTGCATCCTGTACGGGCTGCCTTCGCTGCTTTTGCATGGACCGCACAGGTGCTGGTGTCTCTTGTGCGGGCTTAGCTAGAGCCCGTGCATCTTGCTCAGCCGCCCAAGCCTGAAACTGCCTAAACAGGGCTTCTTTGTTTTCAGTCTCCGTCTGGCTGGCGGGTTCAGAGGTACTAACTTCGCGGTTCGGGGTGTCCGTCGCGGCTGCCGGCAAAGCCTCCGCGTCAGTGGTTGATCGAATTACGGCTGGTTGAACTACTGGCGTCGATTGATCGGTGCCAGGTTGAGGCGGCGATTTATCGACCTGCGAAGCTGTAACGTCCGCAAACAGCGTCACTTGATTTCGATAGAATCCCGATGCAGATCGCTATCGCCGCTGCAACCATGAGACCTCGCAACGAGATGACAGCTCTGTTGGTCCCGATCTCCTGCTCAGGTTTACCAACGGAAAGAAAGAGCGGCAAAGAATCGCCCGGATCAAACCCGTCGTTCGTCGCCATTGCGCGATGCCTCCTCCTAATGTTCCTGTCAACGCTTGCAGTTATCGAAGTCTAAAAGGCGGAGGTAAGGTGAAGCCGTGTGCTCTTGTCCTCTTGCTGCGGTTATGCACCGGTTATCCACAGGCAGGCGGCAACGGATCAGCGACCAAGCGTGAACAGCGGGAGAGGTGGCGTTGTCAGTCACCGCTGATGCGCTGGCAGTAGCGATTTATGAGCCTCCCACACGTCGGCCATGAACGCTTGTTGCACCGGTCCGACTAAGGTTCTGATGGGAAACCTGTACGATATTTACAAGGCTATTGCGCGGATGCGAGCCATCGTGGGGTGGCTCGCTTTGGCTAAGCGCGACGGTGCTAACGCATAGCTCCGCTGAAATCCCCAAAACCTAGCGGCTTTCCTTCCAGCTTGATCGGCACGATCATGGGGCATGAACCGCCCTCAGAAAATCACCTTCGCCGAGATGCGCTTCGAAGGCACACGCGGGCTGGCTCGCGGCAGAAGCCGCTCGCACCCTCACTCCAGCGGCTGGACGGGTGGTAGAGTGGATGCGCTCGTTGGAGGAGACAGCGGTGCCGCTGCTGGCATTGCCGCATAGGCTTCCTTTGGCGGTGCAGACGATCTGTAGCTTGCATTTGGACCCGGCTCAGCCGGCCTCCGAGGATAGCTTGATCGCCGCAAACCCCAAGCGCTCGCAATCGATGGTCCCGTGGTGTAACCGACAATGGCTCCGGCCACGGCACCAATTGGCCCGAGCACAATGGCGCCAGACAATGCCCCTAGCGCTGCGTCTCCTGTACGTTCTTGGGCGATCGCTGCAGAAGACATCAGCGCCAGAAAAAGCGTTGCCGTTGCGATCGTCGTTTTCATTCGATATCCCCCACCAGCCCCGCAAATAACAATAACATCGGCGGCGTTCTGACGCTGTGACGCCGCTGCAACATAGACCAAACAAAGAGCGCGCGACCGAACAGCCCCGTGGCGATTCTCAATCTCCTGAACTCTACCAGCTACAACGCAATCGTGGTCAGCAGCCCGGCCCCCAAAGGGGTTGTATACCTCGAAAATGGAGCGACGAGACAGAGGTCACGTGCTTTAAATAGTCCATCATGACGCAGGGAGCGCTAACTGCTTCCGAAGCCCCTGGGCTACGCAGGGTCTACGCAAAAGGACTCCTGTTCAGCCGGTGGTGGTCGCACCAAAAGCTTGGCGAGTCGCCTGAGGTTCTGAGCGATGGCAGCCAACGTGAAGCCTAGCGGCTGTCTTCGGCTTCTGTCGGGCTTTACTTATATAGGCGCTGGGGACCCGCGAATGGGAACAGTCGGCCTACGCAGAAGATTCGGCGGGCCATTGGACAAAGGTCATGGCAGTAACGTTCAAGGTCGGCGATCACGTAAGCTGGAACTCCGAAGCCGGCCGGGTGCGCGGCAGGATCGTCCGCGTGCATCGCAAGGACGTGAACTACAAAGGCTACGTCCATCACGCCAGCCCGGACGAACCGCAGTATGAAATCAAGAGCGAGAAGACCGACCACATCGCTCTGCACAAGGGCAGGGCGCTGCGGCGGTTGTCGCACTGATCGTACAGGACCTTCGGATGGCGCACGCCTTCTACACCATCGGTCACGGCAGATCGGCGAGTTCGTCGATCTCCTGAGAGAGGTCGAGGTGACGTTGCTCGCTGACGTCCGCACCATGCCGCCCTCGCGCGCCAATCCGCACTGGCGGATCTCGGCGGCTTGCGAGGCCGTCAAAAGTCCGTCGCTCCCGAAATCAATGGCTTCTGGGAGAACGAGAGTTTTCATAACTATGCGGACTACGCCATGAGCGAGCGCTTTCGCTCGGCCTTGGCGCATCTGCGCGAACGCGGACGGACGCAACGCTGCGCCATCATTTGTGCCGAGACGGTGTAGCACTGCCTTTCAAAGGCCCCCGCACAGGCGTCCTAGAGTGCCGTTTGCTGACTCAGCGGAGCCCATGGATTCATTGTTTCTGGAAGCGGCTGCCCACCTAGTGGATCGCGTCTGACATTTGAATCCGGGAGGGGATTCCCCGGGACCTGAATGCATGCGAGTCTGGCGCATGCGAACCGGAATTTCCATCACTCTTAAGCCTGCCGACCGCCGCCGTCTGAAGGCGCTGGCGCGGGACCGCAACACCCCACACAAGCATGTCTGGCGGGCTGAGATAGTCCTGTTGAGCGCGGACGGTGTTGGCACCAATGAAATCATGCGCCGGACCGGCAAGTCGAAAACCTGTGTGTGGCGCTGGCAGGAACGCTTCATGGAGGCAGGTTACGACAGCCTCCTGCACGATAAGACGCGCCCCTCGCGCATCCCGCCACTGGGGTCGGGCGTCACTGAACGCGTCGTGACGCTGACCCAGACTGCCCCGCCCACCGAGGCGACCCACTGGACCTCCGCCATGATGGCGAAGGTCGTCGGCATCAGCGCGAGTTCCGTCCAACGAATTTGGCGCGCGCACGGCCTGCAGCCGCACCGGGTGAAACAGTTCAAACTCTCCACCGACCCGCGCTTCGTCGACAAGCTGCGCGACGTCGTCGGTCTCTATGTTGATCCGCCCGCCCATGCCGTCGTCCTCTCGGTCGATGAAAAGAGCCAGATCCAGGCGCTCGACCGCACCCAGCCCGGCTTGCCAATGAAGAAGGGCCGCGCCGGGACGATGACCCACGACTACAAGCGTCATGGCACGACGACACTGTTCGCGGCCCTCAACGTCCTCGACGGCACCGTCATCGGCCGCAATATGCAGCGCCACCGGCACCAGGAGTTCATCCGCTTCCTCAACGCTGTCGAGACGCAAGTGCCGGCGCGAAAGCAAATCCACGCCATCGTCGACAACTACGCCACCCACAGACACCCGAAGGTGCGCCAATGGTTGACCCGGCATCCCCGCTGGACATTCCACTTCACGCCCACATCGGCATCCTGGCTCAACGCCGTCGAGGGCTTCTTCGCCAAGCTCACAAAGAGGCGATTGAAACGCGGTATCTTCCTGTCGGTCGTCGACTTGCAGGCAGCTATCAATCGCTTCGTCATCGAACACAACGCCGAACCGAAACCCTTCACATGGACTGCCGATCCCGACAAAATTATCCAAGCCGTCAGACGCGGGCACCAAGTGTTAGAATCCATCCACTAGCTTCGACAAACGAGCGCACAGGTAAGTCAACATTGGCGCTATATCCCAAATCATTGGCACGAAATCACAAGAGGAATCACAACAATTGGATTGCCAGGTCCGCTAAGCACCGCGCGCAGTCTACTCTTGGCGGGTTTCGGGATGGACGATCGTGTCATAGACATTCTGGCTGCCCTCTGCGTGGCCTTGGTCGTCGCGGTCACGGCGTGGTTCGTTGCCCAATATGTTTTTGGCGTCTCCAGTCGAGACATTCGGATATCAGCCCTGACGGGCGCCGCCATCTTCGCCCTGCTAATGGCGCCAGTGTGGTTCGGAAAGAAAATCGAATGACCCGAGCGTTCAGCAGCCTCGTCCCATGAACGCAAAAGTGTGATTATTCCCGGTTGAGTGCATTGGGTATGCTGTAGCGCCCTTGGGATTTAGAGACTTCTCCTCCAGAGAGCACCAAGGGCAGAACGGCCCTGGCGCGTCCGTGTGCCAAGACGCAGCGCGACGGGGCTGCTCTTATTCGAGATCAAATGTCATTGCGTCCTTTCCAGCGAACGTTCAGCAGCCGCGTTCCAAGTGTCGCGGGCAGATAGCCGTTTGGCGTCCAATGCCAATGAATGTTGGAGGCGACGACCGCGAAGATGATCGAGCCTTGGAATAAGAACCACATCAGCGTCGGACGAATCATAGGGTGGCAGCCGCAGCGAAAAATATGGCGCCGATAATTGCGCGTTCGCGGGCGCTGACGGGGCAAGGCATGGGATAGCAAGCCGCCGATTTCAGCGGGCAAGAGCCAGCAGACAGTGCCAGCGACCGCAAAAACAATGGCTAGAATTATCCTCATCGGCATAAGCTGCACCACCTTAATTTCCATCCCACCGTTAGGCAGGCGCGCGGCAATAAGGTTCGATCTTGCTGCTTTGCGAAAACTCGCTGCCACAGCGTTGGCAAAAGTGCACAAGTGCACAGAGGCGTGCGAATTTTGGTTCAAAAAGGAACTGACGGGCGGGCATCTGCATATTAGGATTGGAACTGCTGAACCCCACGGTTAGGACCCGTAAGCACCGAGGTTGTGTCATGTTGCATCGCCGTCGATCCGTTCCGTATTCATTTGAAGATCAGATTGCAGCCGAGAAAGCGCACTTAGAAGAGCAAGTCGCCGATCTCCCATATGGTCCCCAGAGGGACGCGCTGCTAAGAAAGATCAGACAACTCGAAACCGCCTCCCATACGAACGAATGGCTTAACTCGCCGGGGCTTCGGCCGCCTGAATAATTGGCCTTCATCTTCGCCTCAATCGCTTGCGCTTGCCTCGAAAGGGCTGTTGAGCGCCCTCCAGATCGTCGGCTCGGACACGCCATAGACCTCGGCAAGCTCCGCCATCGTCTCGCCCTTGGCATAACGCCCGGCGGCAACACGAACCATTTCCTCGTCCAGCTTGCGCTTACGGCCGAACATAACGCCCTTGCGCCTGGCTCGCTCAATCCCTTCCTCGCAGCGCTTGCGGATCAAGCCACGCTCGAACTCGCCGATGCCGCCCATAATCGTCAGCATGAGGCGGCCGATGTCGGTCGTGGTATCGCACCATGTCTCCCCAAGGCTTACAAAGCCGCAGGATTGCCCCTGAAGCTCATGCAGGATGTTGTGGAGGTCGCGGCTAGAACGCGCCAGGCGGTCTAATTTGGTCACCACAACGATATCGCCCGGTAGCAGGTCCTTCATGAGCTTCTCGAACTCACGTCGGCCATTGGTAGACTTGCCCGACGCCTTCTCGCTGTAGATCTTCTCGCAGCCGGCAGCCTTCAGCGCGTCAACCTGCCCCTGATAGTCCTGGGTGTTCGAGCTCACCCGCGCATATCCGACTTTTGCCATCTCAATCCCCACTTTTGAAAGTCTACGATATGCAAGTAAAAACATATCGGGAAATCAACGTCAATTGAAAACTTACAAATAGTCTGCTTTTTGAAAGAACGCTCGGGCCACCATGGGGCAACGGGGGGCAAGGCAGACCGAGCCAGGTATCGCCAGGAACACGGGCCGGCCGTCGCGATGTTTGCAGGACCGGCCCCGTGTCCAGGCCGCGTCAACGGAGACACCCGCGGCCCAACTGAATAAACCAGAGATGGCGCGGCGCGTTCCAAGAGGAGCATGACATTGAATTGCTTGACCGGCTTGTACCGGTCCGTCAAAGCGCGCAGACCGTGAGATGGGAAACGCGGCCCCGTCGCCCAGGGAAGAGCACCGAGACCGCGCTAGGCCGCCTGGAGGCATCCTCGACGACCCGACAATAAGCCGGCGGCGTGGCGCGGGTTCCACGGTAGCGGCGCGTTGCGGCCACGGCGGATCGATGACGGGATGAGACGCCGGCCGTTCCGGCTGCTTGCTGCGTAACAGTCCAATTTCCCAACGTCCGACCAACCGCCGGTTCTGTGTGACTGGCGCAATCGCCAGAAATGAATTTAGAAAGGACCGCCAACACGCCTTTCTCAGGGTTTCCGCGCCAACCGTGACAGCAAGTTGACGTACCTCACTGCCCGGACCGCCTCCTTTGTGCGACCGCCGTGCCGATAATTCCCGTTCTGCTCACCGTTCGGTGCGCCGCCCCTAGCTCCATGAATCCGACAGACGCGAAAGCCGCGTACTGCAGGCGCACGACACGGCTTCCCTGTTCGTCTCGATCTGGCTTTGCAGCGGGGCGCGTCGTGGGCGCTTTGCATGGGGTTGATGGTCATTTCGATTTGGTACCTCCCCCCACCCCCACCGGATCAGGGAACTTTTCCTCGTCGAGGATCGGCATAGGCATAATCGAACTTGCAGCCAGAAGAGCAGGAGACGCGACATCGCGAGCGGCGCCCGTAGTGACGCTATCGGCAATGATCGCCTGATCAGCCGTGACGTTATTCGTGGTCACATGCTTGACCGTGATTTGTTGCTGCCCTCGGCCTCGATGATGGTCGAGTCTTTCGGTCAACAGCACCACCGTCCTCGCTGCCTTGTCGGCAAGCTGGAGATATTTTGTCCGCCCCTCGAAATACTCGGGCGGCTGCGACCATCCCTTCCGATACATGGCCAAGGCTGCCTCATTGGCTGCTATCAATTGGCCGACGAGCATCGCCTCAATCGGATCAGTTGAATTGATGTCTATCATTCCCGAGAAGATTGCTATCGAAGAAGCCTGAACCTCTTCAAGATTTTTTAGATTTACCGGCACTGCGGACGCTACGAGATTGGAGAGCCGGTCATTCCACGCATCATATTGGCTCCCGCCGAGGTGCTTGCGCTCCCCCTTAGGGTTGGCTTCGATAGCAATCTTGACTTCTTTCGACTTCATGGAGTCCCTCGTTAGTTGTCTAACCGGTTAGTCTGAGTGAGCCCGCTGGAATCAATTACCGCCAAACGGCCCAGAATTGACCCTCCATGCGTTTCCCAGACCGTGGCCAGATCCCAGCCAGGAGCCGTTCCGATATGCGCTGGCGGTTGGTCATACCGCGACCAGCGGCGTTCCCTGTCGTTCCGGGCAGCCAGCGCCCGTTAGCGTCTCTGCCGTCCTTGTTTTCGTGATCCATCACGTTAATTCCATATCGTGTGCTACCTTATTTCCGGTTTGTTCTGGGGAAGGATGCCAGGGAGGGTTGCACTGTTGGCACTCTTCATGAAAAGATTATATTTTTTTCAATAAGTGGCACCCTTAGTTGGCACACATCGAAGGATGCCAAGGATGCCAACTTTCCCGCTGGCACCCTTCCACCCCGCTCAGCCTTCATCGTTAGTCCCCCCTATGTCGCAGTTGCGGATGGCGCGAATGCCTGCCCTGTTGTTCACCTCAAATGTTGCCTCTTCGAAGAGCGTCTTGATCTCCCCCAGCGTCTCAGCAAGGTCATAAAGGCTTTGGTTGATCGTCGTGGATGGCACATGAGACGTCTGCGTGCGGTCATCGGAGACCCTGTAGAGGTAGCCGTCCTCCAAGTCTAACCGCCAAGTGTTCGAACAAACCGCTTCCCAATCGTCAGACATCGCTCTCTCCTCTCGTTTGAAGCTCCCACACCCAGTCGCTATCCAGTCCTTTTCCTTTCGACGATTTGATTTTGAGTTCCTTTTTTGCGCGGGCGAGCGTCCTCTTGGCGATTCCGTTGCCTTCCGCTTCGTCGGCAATATCCTTCTGTTTGACCGGACCGTTAGCCAGACGCTCTCGAAGGAAATCTTCGGCTTCGCGCCGTGCATGTCGAGATTGATTGCCCCCAGCCTCTGCCTGCATGGCATCAGTGGCTGTTATCTCGACGTGCTTTGTTCCCCACTCGACGTAAGGCGCCCAAATCTCCTTCTTGGTTTCCGGGTCATGGCCGACCATCTTGGCTCCCGTCATGTAGCTGAGCGCCCTTTTGTCGGTCGAGAGATTGTTCTTGGCTTTGACGAAGAGGCGGCGATCCTCGACTTCGGGATCATCGACCACGACATAGACATGACGGGCAGCGGCAACATAGGCGAGGCTGTCGGCGATCCGGAGCATGGCGTTCGTGACATCAGCCTTTTTGTTGAAGTGCATGATGCCGAGCACGAGGATTTTCTTTTTTGCTGCCAGATCAGTCAGCGGCTTCAGAAAACCGCGCACGTCGCCGGTGCTTGAAACGTTGGCCTTGCCGACGCCGATATAGGCCGACATCGGATCGATGATTACGAGCCTGACATCTTTAATTTCGTCGAGCTTAGCCTCTAGTGCGGGAAGATCCGTGATCATGCTGAAGGTGCGCTCCTTGCCGTCAGGGTCGCCCATCACTTTGACGATGTGGACCTTGTCCAGATCAGCACCCGCCGCAGCCAACCTCGGCACGACGGTGTCTTCAGGATCATCCTCGGCCGTGAAATAGAGCACGCTTCCTTGCGGCGTGTCTCCTTCGTTACATGGCAAGGGTATTTTGTTCGTCACGCAGGCGCAGAGAAAAGAGCCGATCAGTCCCTTGCCCTTGTCTGGTAGTCCGCCAATCAGTGCGAGCTTGCCGATAGCGAAGCGATTGTGCCACAGCCATGAGATGCCTCGCATTACATATTCTGACGCCTTGAGCGTGATTAGCTTGGGCTTAGCTGCGGTCTGTTCGCCGGACCTCTTAGGCTCGAGTGCCTCGACCTGCTCGCCTGGCATCGCAGGCCTGAACGGCAAAATTTTATCGCTCATGACCAATCCTTCGTCCACCCGTCGGCGTCGGCCACGATGAAATCGTTGAAATCTTTGAATTGCGGCGGGGGCCTGCGGATCTTGACCGTCCGCCCAAGCTCGCGATGAACGTCGCTGGCCCGATAAGCGGCCTCGCGACCAGGCTGATCGTTATCCGCGAAAATATGAACATCGCGTACGAAGCCCGGTAATTCGACATTGTGCAGGCGCTTGCCGCCCAGGGATGCCCACACGCTCATCCCGGCTAGCATCATCGCCGACAAAGCCGTCTCGACACCTTCCGCAATACCCATAATCTCCTGGGCTGCACCCAGGCGAACAGCACCGTTCCCGAGCGGCCCCTTCGTCATTCGGTCGCCGCGATGGAAATCAGGCTTGATCGGCGTCTTCTGGATCGCAGTGATGCCGTGATAGGGCTGTTCAACAATCGCGACCATTGCACCACGATGGTGCGCGAGGGTCGAAGGCGTCAGAAGAATGCCCCGCCCCTGCAAATACTCCTCGGCAATCGTGCCGTGGATTGGCTCCGACGCCGCCCAGATATCCAGCGCGATTCGATCTGGCTCGACCTTTGGAATGAGCCGGGGGGCCGTATACCGTCGTTCGGGGCGGTCCCTGTCAGCTAAGCCGCGCGCACGCAACTCGCCCACAATGTCTTCGAACTCGCAGCCAGCGAAGCAGCGAAGCAATAGCCGATCATCATCGCCGTCCGTTACGGACAGAGATGGATTTCTATCGCCCCGACCACTGCCGTGATTGGGACACGGACATGAAACGAGCCAACCATTCCCGTTGCGGCGTCCCTTTAGTGCAATTCCAATCTGTTGGGCGTTCATGCGCTCCTCCGTGAAGGGGAGCGGCGGCGCTTATGCACGACGACGAATTTGCGGCCGAACACGTGCTCGACTTCAAAAAGCGCTTGATAGCGCGAGGCCGTTTCGGTAGGTTGATGGGGCTCTATATTATCTCCGTGCGACTTTGGGCTGCCTGCCAGGGCGGCCCTTCGCATTTCTGGATCAGGTGGTCCGCACATGGCGCACCTTCGCTTTCGACGTGAAATCTTTCGACATTCGGATAGAATTTCCTTAAAGTTGTATTCGCCAAAAGTGCGCTTTCTGGTTATCCAGAGTTAGACACTCCCGACAAAACACCAATGGATTCAACGGGCCTCCTTCAACAAGAAGACCCTGCAAATTATTGATATCGTGTGAGGTTTTGATAACGCGCCATTAAGGCTGGCGAACTAGCATCACGCGTTCAAGTTTCGAGGCGTCGCTGATCCGATTTTTCCGATGTCATTGTCAGGCCCGATCATCGTCGTATCGAACAGCGGGGAGCCGAAGCTGACTTTGGCCCTCGATGAAGCCAAGGTATTTCCGGTCATTGAGGCCACCTCGACCGACGCGTCGCGCGCCGTGGCACAGATGCAGCCCTGCGCTGTCCTCGTGGCGATGTCACAAACAGGCGAAGCTGAGCTTTTGCGTCTCGCAAGGCAGGTTGGCGCGTCGCAGCCTTACCTGCCCATGATAGCGATCGATCCAAAGTCGTCGTTGCCCGAAAATGTCATTCCTTTCTCCCATGCCGGACGAAGTCCGGATCGGCTGGTTGCCCGTCTGCGTGCGGCGTTGCGGGTCCGCGCGTTGCATGCAACCGTGATGCGCCGCCTGGAAGATCAGGCGATGGCCTGCCCGACCATCGGCGAGACGAAACCGGCGCGCGATGCCACCGTGCTTCTGGTCGGTCGAGGCAGCCTCTATCCGGCGTTGTCGGTGGCCCTTGGCGGGCGCATGGGGATCGTGGGAGCACTCAGTATCGAAGCGGCCGCAAAGCACCTCAACATGCGCGACATCGACGGCATCGTGCTCGGCGAAGGCTTCAGCCCGCGCGTGGTCGATGCGTTCCTGACCGTGCTGGGTGAAGATTCGCGTTTCCGCCATCTGCCGGTCGTGGTGACGCTGGAAGGCTGGGCGGCCACGTATGAACTGCCAAATCTCGAGATCATCGTCGGCGATCCCTCGCATATTGCCGCCAATGCCTTGCCGTTGATACGCCAACATGCCTACGAAGCCCATTTGGGCCGCACGCTGCGGTCGATCGACGCCGGCGGCCTCCTTGACCCGCTGACTGGCCTGCTGACACGAGATGCCTTCAAACGCGATCTTGCCAATGCAGTGCGTCAGACGCTCTCGCGCGGCGGCGGTCTCTCGATGGCGCGATTTGCATTCGATCCGGCGCAAATGCGCGCGCACCTTGACGGCGCAAGGCTGCTCAGCCGCCTGATGCGGCAGATGGACTTTGGAACCGTACAAGAGGACCGATCGGTGGTCGCAGTGTTTGCCGATACGGATTTGCGCAACGCCCACGCGATCGCGCGCCGGCTTTGCAGCGTTATGCGTCATACCGATCATGGTAAACGGAACCCGCGGCGGTCGGAGCCTACGGTGACGCTGGCCACCCTTCAGGCCTCCGATACCGAGCATTCCCTGCTTGCCCGGCTGTACGAAGACGGCAGTCGCGCCGCGTCCTAGCGGTCGTTCGCATCCCACCAATGGTTCCCCGAAATATTGCGGAACGTTTGTTCCCGCCTCGCATTGTAAAGCAACAATTCCGCAATGAAGGAGAATGATTCCATGAAGAAGATTGCATTGCTTGCTGCTTCCCTTGCTGTGCTGGCGAGCCCTGTTTTTGCCCAGGAGCCAAAGACCACCGGCAACGCACCAGCGGAAGCGAAGTTCTCGACAGTGTCGAAAGATGAGATGTTCAGCTCGAAACTGAAGGGCTTGAGCGTCACCAATCAAAAGGATGAAACGGTCGGCGAGATCACCGACCTTGCAATCAAGAACCGCGAGGTCGACGCACTGATCCTGTCGGTGGGCGGCTTTCTCGGCATGGGCGAGCACTACGTCGCGGTTTCACCCTCTTCGGTGAACCTCCGCTACGATGCCAAGAACGACAAGTGGCTGGCGTCGATGAACACGACCAAGGAGGCTCTCAAGGCTGCTCCGGAATTCAAATATCCGAAGTAACCAACGGAGTTTGCGGCGACCGCCGGCGGCAATGCCGGCGGTCTAGGCTGCCTTTCGGTCCTCTGCCAGATTTGCAAGCTGTCTGAGGATTTCCGTCGTACCGGCCAGTCGCTCCTCGGGCGTCTCCCATCCCCGGAAAAACACCACCTTCATGTCGGGGCGCACCCGTGCCGCCTGGCCGTGCTGGCGGATGAAGTACACCAGCCGATCGGGCTGCGCGAACTTGTTGTCGCGGAAGGTGATGACCGCCCCCTTCGGTCCCGCATCGACCTTCTCGACATTGGCGCGCCTGCAATAGTTCTTGATGGCGGCGACCTTGAACAGATAGCGCACCTCGTCCGGCAATACGCCGAAGCGGTCGCGCAGTTCGGCCGCGAAATTGTCGATCTCCTCGTCGGTTTCGAGGTCCGCAAGCCGCCGATACAGCGACAGCCGCACGGCGAGGTCGGCGACATAGTCCTCGGGAATGAGGACAGGCATGCCGATGGTGATTTGCGGCGACCAGCGGTCCGCCGCTGGCTCAGCCACGCCGGCCTTGAGGTTTAGGATCGCCTCCTCCAGCATCGACTGATAAAGCTCGAATCCAACTTCCTTGATGTGACCGGATTGCTCCTCGCCGAGCAAATTGCCGGCGCCGCGAATGTCGAGATCGTGGGAGGCGAGCTGGAACCCCGCCCCCAGCGTCTCCAGCGACTGCAGCACTTTCAGTCGCCGCTCGGCTTGCGGCGTGATCTTCTGCTGCGCCGGCAGCGTGAACAGCGCATAGGCACGCAACTTCGAGCGCCCTACCCTTCCGCGGAGCTGATAGAGTTGCGCAAGTCCGAACATGTCGGCGCGGTGCACGATCAGCGTGTTGGCGTTCGGAATATCGAGACCGGATTCGATGATCGTGGTCGAGAGCAGGACATCGTACTTGCCGTCGTAAAACGCCGACATGATGTCCTCGATCGCAGTCGGCGGCATCTGCCCATGCGCGGCCGCCACTTTCATCTCCGGCACATTCTTGTCGAGGAAATCCCTGACGCCGGCGAGGTCTTCGATCCGCGGCACTACATAGAAGGCTTGTCCGCCGCGGTATCGCTCGCGCAAAAGCGCTTCGCGGATCATCAGCGGATCGTGCGGCGCCACGAAGGTGCGCACCGCCAGCCGATCGACCGGCGGCGAGGCAATGATGGAGAGTTCGCGCACGCCCGTCAGCGCCAGTTGCAGCGTGCGCGGGATTGGCGTTGCGCTCAGGGTTAGGACGTGGACTTCGGCCCGCAATTGCTTGAGCCGCTCCTTGTGGCTGACGCCGAAATGCTGCTCCTCGTCTACGATCAGAAGTCCGAGGTCCCTGAACTTGATCGATTTGCCGAGCAGCGCGTGCGTACCGACCACGATATCGATCGAGCCGTCGGCGAGCCCCTTTTTGATTTTATTCAGTTCCTTCGGCGCGATCAGGCGAGAGGCCTGTGCGACATGGACGGGAAGGCCGCGAAAACGCTCGCTGAAGGTTTTTGCGTGCTGGCGCGCCAATAGCGTGGTCGGGACGACGACGGCGACCTGCTTGCCGTCCAGTGCTGCCGCAAAGGCCGCCCGCAATGCCACCTCGGTCTTGCCGAATCCGACGTCGCCACAGATCAGGCGGTCCATGGGACGGCCGCTTTCAAGATCCTTCAGCGTGGCATTGATCGCGCCGAGCTGGTCCTCGGTTTCCTCATAGGGGAAACGCGCGCAGAATTCGTCGTAGACATGGGGTTGCACCGGTAATTTCGGCGCTTCGTGCAGGTGCCGTTCGGCGGCGATCTTGATCAGTTCGCCGGCAATTTCGCGAATGCGGCTCTTGAGTTTGGCTTTTCGCGCCTGCCACCCTCCGCCGCCCAGCCGGTCCAGTTCGACATTGGCGTTGTCGGCACCATAGCGCGACAACAGCTCGATGTTTTCAACCGGCAGGAACAGTTTTGTGTCGGCCGCATAATGCAGTTCCAGGCAATCGTGCGGGGCACCTGCGACCTCCAGCGTCTGCAATCCGACGAACCGGCCAATGCCGTGCTCGACATGAACCACGAGATCGCCGGAAGCAAGGCTCGTGACTTCGGAAATGAAGTTGTCGAGCTTGCGGCTCGCCTTGCGCGGACGCACCAGGCGGTCGCCAAGAATGTCCTGCTCGCTGATGACGGCGAAATTGGCTGTCTCAAACCCTGACTCCATGCCAACCACGGCCAGCATCGCCTCGTTGCGGGGCGTGGCCTGCACCGTGCGCCAGGAGTTGATGCGGGTCAGGTTCTGAAGCTTGTGATCCCGCAGCATGTTGTCCATGCGGTCGCGCGAGCCTTCGCTCCACAGCGCGATCACGACCTTCTTGCGGTTCGCCTGCAACGCCTGAACATGGCCAACGAGCGCCTCGAACACATTGACGGAACCATCATTGCGCTCGGGCGCAAAATTGCGTCCCTGACGGGCGCCGGCATCGATCACATCGGCGCTGCCTTCCGGCATCGAAAATGGCGTCAACCGTGCGAGAGCCGAGTCTTGCAGCCGCTGCGCCCACTCGCCTTCGCTGAGGTAAAGCCGCTCGGGCGGCAACGGCTTGTAGATCGCGCCGCTACCGGGATGTTCCAGTGCTTCGCGCCGGGCATCGTAGTAGTCGACGATCTGCTTGAAACGCTCGCGCGCGGCATCCTCGCCTTGCGGTTCGATCGCCACGGGCGCACCGGCGAGATAGTCGAACAGGGTGTCCATGCGCTCCTGGAACAGCGGCAGCCAATGTTCCATGCCGGGATGGCGGCGGCCTTCGCTGACCGCCTCGTAAAGCAGATCGTCGCGCTCGGGGGCGCCGAAGGTCGCTACATAGCCCATCCGGAAGCGGCGAATGGTCTCCGTGGTCAGTTGGAATTCAGAGATCGGGACGAGATCGAGCGAACGCATGTCGAGGAGCGTTCGCTGGGTCTCGGCATCGAAGGTGCGGATCGATTCCAGGCTATCGCCGAAAAAATCAAGCCGGACCGGTTGATCGAGGCCAGCAGGAAACAGATCGAGGATGCCGCCGCGCACGGCGTATTCGCCCGCCTCGCGCACCGTCGAAGAGCGGTTGTAGCCATTGTGTTCCAGCCAGGCGATGATGGAATCCATCGGCACGACATGGCCGGGCGCGACCGACAGCGCCTGCGCGGCAATGGTTTCGCGTGCCGGCACCCGCTGCACGGCCGCGTTGACGGTGGTCAGAACAATCAGCGGCTTGTCGCTGCCGGCAAGTCTCGCCAATCGTGCCAGCGTCGTCAGGCGCTGCGCCAGGATTCCGCCGTGCGGCGATACCCGATCATAAGGCTGGCAGTCCCAGGCCGGAAACTGCAGCACCGGCAGATCGGGGGCAAAGAATTCGAGCGCCCTGGCGAGCTGCTGCATGCGCGGTCCGTCCCGGCACACCACCGCGAGGCTGACGGCGGGCGGGCCTGGCCGCGCCGCGACCGCGCGCGCGAGGTCCGAGATGATCAGGCCCTCCGCGCCCTCGGCGACATTGGCAAGGGTCAGTGCGCGGCCAGGGCGAAGCAATTGCGCGGGCGATTGGGTCGGCTGTTTCATACGCCATGATCCGCGGGGCGAAACGACTTGATGCGGTCGAACAGGCGGCTCGCAAAGGGGGGCACTACCGATACGTCTGCCGTGAGCGCGGCATAAAGATCGGGATCGGGCACCTCGATCAGACGCTCGAGCTGACCCAATTCATCCTCGCTCAAGCCGGCGATTTCGGCATCGGCAAATCGGCCGAGAATGAGGTCCATCTCGCGGGTGCCCCGATGCCAGCAGCGGAACAGCAGCCGCTTGCGGCGATCGTCCAGGCCATCGCTTGATCGTGTCGTTCCTGTCATCTTCGAAATTCCATTCCAACGCCAAAAGCCCGGACGTGCCGGGCGGGGCTGATATAGCGATTCGAGCAACGATTGTCAGCCCTTGCTCCTTCCCGATCGTCGCCGTGGCGTTAGCGGGCTTGACCTGGCATGCGTCCATGGACAAGGAAACAAAACGTCGATAGCCGGCACGAAGGCCGGGCATGACGGCAGGGACGGTTAGCGCGGGTCGGAGCCCGCCCATGACGAACCTGCGTTGAGAAGGCCTGCCGATGCGCCCTGCTTTGCTCAATCCGTTGTTTGCACCGGTCACGGGCCTTTCCGGCGTTGGGCCGAAGCAGGACAAGTTGTTCCGCTACCTGCTCGGCCGCGACGAGACGCCAAGGCTGATCGATCTCTTGCTGCATCTGCCGACGAGCGTGATCGACCGCAGGGCGAGACCGAAAATCCGCGACGCGGCGCCCGGCACCGTCGTGACCCTGCAAGTGACGGTCGACCGCCATCGTCCTACGCCAGCGCGCAATTCACGAGCGCCGCACCTCGTCTATGCCAGCGACGACACCGGCGATGTGATCCTGACTTATTTTCGCGCCCAGCCCGGCTATGTGGAAAAGCTGCTTCCCGTCGGCTCGAAACGCTACGTCTCCGGCACGTTGCAGATGTATGACGGCGTCCCGCAAATCGTGCACCCGGACCGCGTCGTGGATGAAGCCGGTTTTGCGAAACTGTCGGCGATCGATCCGGTCTATCCGCTCACCGAAGGACTGGCGCTCGGCTCGTTGCGGCGGGCGATCGCCCAGGCCTTGCCGAAAATCCCGGCCCTGCCGGAGTGGATCAGCGCCGAGGCGATCCGACGCTGCAAGTTTCCGCCGATCAGGGAAGCGCTGAACCGCGTGCACATGCCGGTCGAACTGACGGACATCTTGCCCGAGGGACCCTACTGGTCGCGCCTTGCGTTCGACGAATTGCTCGCCGGTCAACTGGCGCTCGCGTTGGTGCGGGCGCAACTGCGGCGTCCCGCCGGCGATCGTCATGCCGGCGATGGCCATTTGCGCAAGAAGATCATCGACGCGCTGCCCTATGCGCTAACATCGTCGCAGCGGCAGGCCATTGCTGCGATAGCCGAGGATCTGCGCCAGCCGTTGCGCATGTTGCGGTTGCTGCAGGGCAACGTCGGATCGGGCAAGACCGTGGTGGCGTTGCTGGCGGCTGCCGCCGTGACCGAGGTCGGCAAACAGGCAGCACTGATGGCGCCAACGGAAATCCTGGCACGCCAGCACATCAAGACCATCACGCCTCTGGCCGAACGCGCCGGCCTTCGCGTCGCGATCCTCACCGGACGCGAGAAAGGCAGGGAACGCCGCCAAATCCTTGCACGGCTCGCGGGCGGCGAAATTGACTTCCTGGTCGGCACCCATGCCCTGATCCAGGACGATGTGGAGTTCAAGGCGCTTGCGCTGGCCGTCGTCGACGAGCAGCACCGATTTGGCGTGCGTGAGCGCCTTGCACTGACCGCCAAGGGCGATGCCGTCGATGTCCTGGTGCTGAGCGCCACGCCGATCCCGCGCACATTGGTGCTGACCTATTTCGGCGACATGGATGTTTCCGAACTGCGCGAGAAGCCCGCCGGACGGCAGCCGATCGATACCCGCGCGGTGCCGATGAGCCGCCTCAACGAGGTGATGGAAGCGGTGGGACGGGCGATCGACAAGGGTAAACGCGTGTACTGGATCGTTCCGCTGGTGGAGGAATCCGAGACCGTTACTCTGACCGACGCCGAACAGCGCTTCGAGAGCTTGCGCGAACGCTTCGGCGCCAGGGTCGGCCTTGTTCACGGAAAAATGCGCGGCGCCGACAAGGATTCGGCGATGGCGCAATTCGCGAGCGGGGAAATCAACCTGCTGGTTGCGACTACCGTGGTCGAAGTCGGCGTAGACGTGCCGGCCGCCACCATCATGGTGATCGAGAATGCCGAGCGTTTCGGCCTCGCGCAGCTGCATCAATTGCGGGGCCGGATCGGTCGCGGCGCCGAGGCTTCGACCTGTCTGCTGCTCTACCGGGAGCCGCTGAACGACATGTCGAAGGCGCGACTGACTGTGATCAGGGAAACTACCGACGGCTTTCGGATCGCCGAGGAGGATTTAAAACTGCGGGGCGAAGGCGACGTTCTCGGTGTCAGACAAAGCGGCCTGCCCGGTTATCGGATCGCGCGCTCCGATGTGCACGCCCAGCTCATCGCACAGGCTCGCGACGAGGCGCTGCGGATCATGAAGGAAAACCCGAAGCTTTCGGGGTCGCGCGGCGAAGCGTTGCGCTGCCTGCTCTATCTGTTCGAGCGCGACGAGGCCGTGCCCCTGATGGGCGCGGGTTGATGGGCGTCATCACTCCGCCTTCGCCGGTTCCGCCTCCGGTTCCACCTGCAGCATCGATGAATTCGCCACCCGCGCGGCATTCGCCATTCCAGCCAGTGCCGCAACCTTCTTTTGCGGGTCGGAGCCGGGCTGGACCACGCCGCACGACATGATCAGGGTCGCGGCGTCTTCCGCGTTCATCTCGACTTCGATGATTTTGCTTTTGGGCACGTAGAAAAAGAAGCCGGTGGTTGGGTTCGGCGCACATGGCAGGAACACCGAGATGTGCTCCTCCTGGCCTGGAAGACTGATAGCGACCTCCTCGCTCGGCGATTGCGAGATCAATACGATCGACCACATTCCGGGCGAAGGAAATTCGACAAGGCCAACCCGGCGGAAGCTCGACCCCTTCCCGGAAAACAATGTCTCGAACACCTGCTTGAGGCTGCGATAGATCGCGCGCACCACCGGCATGCGCCCCAGCAGTCTCTCGCCCAGGTCGACAAGAGTGCGCCCGATCAGGTTGGCGGTGAGAAAGCCCAAAAGCGTCAGCGCCACCACCGCGACGATCAGTCCGGAGCCCGGAAGGCCGAACGGCAAATAGGTCTCGGGGCGGTACGCAACCGGGACAAACGGCCGAACCAGTCCGTCCACCCAGGTCACGAACCACCAGGTCAGATAGAAGGTGATCGCAATCGGGCCCGCGACAATCAGGCCGGTAAGGAAATAGTTGCGGAATCGGGCCATCAATCCGCTGTGGACATCCGGCGGGGCGTTGGCCGGCGGCACGGGATCAGGCAGTTCGTCGCGGTTCATGGGGGTTCCAGGTCGGTCGAAGCGAGCAGTTATCCTAGCCAGCTAAGCCATCCTATCAGACTTTTGAAGACCCACGTCCAGCCGCAATTGCGGGGGAATTTATTCCACCGTCACCGATTTCGCGAGATTTCGGGGCTGATCAACGTCAGTGCCCATGACGACAGCCGTATGATAGGCGAGAAGCTGCACCGGTATCGCATAGACCATCGGCGCAAAAGTCGCGCCCATATCCGGAAGCACGATCGTCACCAGCGATTTGATGGTGGCTTCCGCGGCGCCCTTGGCGTCGGTCATCAGGATGATGTTGCCACCGCGAGCCGCCACTTCCTGCATGTTGGAAACGGTTTTTTCAAACACCTGGTCGTGTGGCGCAATCACGACCACCGGCATGTTTTCGTCGATCAGGGCGATCGGCCCGTGCTTGAGTTCGCCGGCCGCATAACCTTCGGCATGGATGTAGGAGATTTCCTTGAGTTTCAGCGCGCCTTCCAGCGCAAGCGGATAACTGGTACCGCGGCCGAGATAGAGCACATCCCTCGACTTCGAAATATCGCGCGCGAGCTTTTCGATCTGCGGTTCTGTCGCCAGCGCCGCCGACATCAGGCGGGGAATTTCGACAAGGCTGTGGACGAGCTTGGCCTCATCGCCATCCGACAGTACGCCGCGTGCCTTGCCGGCCGCTACCGCGACCGCGGCGAGCACCATCAGCTGACAGGTAAAGGCCTTGGTCGAGGCGACGCCGATTTCAGGCCCCGCAAGCGTCGGCAACACGGTTTCGCTTTCGCGCGCGATCGTCGAGGTCGGCACGTTGATTATGGAGAGCGTATGCAGGCCCTGTGACTTCGCGTAGCGCAAGGCGGCCAGCGTATCGGCGGTCTCGCCGGATTGCGAAATCAAGATGGCGAGATCGCCTTTGCGCAATGGCGCCTCGCGATAACGGAATTCGGAGGCGACATCGAGCTCGACCGGCACGCGAGCGAGACGCTCGAACCAGTATTTGGCGATATAGCCGGCGTAGCTCGCGGTTCCGCAGGCCGTGATCGAAATGCGCTGAATGTCCTTGAAATCGAAGGGCAGCTTGATCGGAAGCATGACGCGTTCCGTCGACATGTCGACATATCGCGCCAGCGTGTGGCCGACGACTTCCGGCTGCTCGTGGATCTCCTTGGCCATGAAGTGGCGATAATTTGCCTTGTCGACCAGGAAGGAGGAGGCGCCGGATCTCAGCACCTCGCGATTTACCGTCGCGCCGCTCGCGTCGTGGATCTCCCCGCCGTCGCGGGTCAGAACCACCCAGTCGCCATCTTCCAGATAGCTGATGCTGTCGGTAAAGGGCGCGAGCGCGATCGCGTCCGAACCCAGATACATCTCGCCATTGCCATGGCCGATCGCCAGCGGCGAACCCTTGCGTGCGCCGATCATGAGATTGCCATGGCCACGAAACACGAATGCCAGCGCAAAGGCGCCGCGCAGCTGCGGCAGGGATGCTTTCACCGCTTCCTGCGGCGAACTGCCCTTGAGCAGGTAGGAGTTGACAAGATGGGCTACGGCCTCGGTGTCGGTGTCGCTCGAGAATTTCGCGCCCTGCTTTTCCAGCATCACGCGGAGTTCGCGGAAGTTCTCGATGATGCCGTTGTGAACCACCGCGACGTTGTCGGTGGCATGGGGATGAGCATTGCTCTCGGTCGGCTTTCCGTGCGTGGCCCAGCGCGTATGACCGATGCCGGTGTGACCTTGAAGCGGCTGGGCCTTCAGCCGGGTTTCGAGATTCCTCAGCTTGCCTTCCGCGCGGCGGCGTTCGAGATGGTCGCCTTCCAGTGTCGCGACACCGGCGGAATCGTATCCCCGATATTCGAGACGTTTGAGCAAATCCACCAATTGCTCTGCGACCGCTCCGCGACCGAGAATGCCGACAATGCCGCACATTCGGATCAATTTCCCCAGGTCATGAAAGATGCGCTCTGCAACTCTTAACGAAATTCGGCCAAGCCGAGATACTCAATAATTATTGCGGATTGAAACAGCGTTAAGCGGAAAGCTTAACAAGTGGGCCATCAACTGCCGCTTTTTGGAGCTTTGCCCCGCGTCTTTATCTCGCGATACCGTTTGGCGCCGCCCTCGCGGTTGGTTTGCGGACTGCGCTCCACGGCCATCGCGTCGTCAGGCACGTCGCGGGTAATCACCGAGCCCGAGCCGATATAGGCCCCCTTGCCGATCTTGACGGGCGCGACCAGCGACGAATTGGTGCCGACGAACGCGCCCTCGCCGATCTCGGTCTTGTTCTTGCCAAAGCCGTCATAATTGCACGTGATGGTACCGGCTCCGATATTGGCGTTGGCACCGATATGGGCATCACCGACATAGCTGAGATGATTGACCTTCACCCCGGGCTCGAGCGTTGCGGCCTTCGCCTCGACGAAATTGCCTATTTTTGCCCCCTCACCAAGCGATGTTCCGGGCCTCAGGCGCGCAAAGGGCCCGACCAGAGCGTTCTTGCCGATCGAAGAGTGCACGATGTGACTGAAGGAATGGATGATCGCTCCATCCGCAATCGAGACGCCGGGGCCGATGACCACGAACGGTTCGATCGTAACCTCCTTGCCGAAGGTCGTATCGGCAGCAAGGTAAACCGTTTCAGGTGCGATCATGGTGACGCCCGCATCGAGCGCAGCCTTGCGCAACCTTGCCTGCATGACCTGCTCGGCTTCCGCGAGCTGCGTCTTGGTGTTGATACCGCGCACTTCATCCTCACTGGTTTCGATCACGACGGCCTCCAATCCCAGGTCCCGAACGATCGCAACGGCGTCGGTCAGGTAATATTCGCGCTTGCTGTTGGCGTTGCCGATCTTCTCGATGATCGAGAGCGCGGTGCGGCCATCAAAGGCCATTACGCCGGCATTGCAGAGTGTGATGGCGCGCTCCGCGGCATTGGCGTCGGCCTGCTCGCGAATTGCGAGCAAACGATCACCCTCGACGATAAGACGCCCATAGCCGCTGGGGTCTGCGGCGTGAAAGCCCAGCACCGCAAGCGCCGCGCCGTTGCTCAGCGGCACCCGCAGCCGATCGAAGGTCTGTGCCGAAATCAGCGGCGTATCGCCGAACGCAACGAGAAGATCATCGGCGCCGCGTGCAAGGGCGTCGCGGGCAGCCAGCACCGCATGAGCAGTTCCCATGCGCTCGCTTTGAACAAAGATCGCCGCATCCGGCCGCGCCCGCTTCGCCTCTTCGGCGACCGCATGATGATCCGGCCCGATCACGACCGCAAGCGAGGCCGTGTTTGCGCCAGGAGCAGCAGCGAGGACGTGCGCCAGCAGCGACTGATTGGCCACGGGATGGAGGACCTTGGGTTTGGCCGACCGCATGCGCGTCCCCTCGCCGGCCGCGAGCACGATCGTCAGGACAGTCCTGCCAGGCATCCAGTTCCCTCGGGCGACCACGTTGCGATGCTCGCCGTCATAAAGCGTTTTGGTGTCCCATGGAAACACGTATTCGTCACCCCGTCCGGTGGGATTCAAGGTCGAGACCCATTTCCTGTTAATGTTCACGTTGATTCGGTTGGGGCTTTGGGGGCCGAAGCATATTCCTATGGCGAAAGATTCTCACGGTCTGGCAGGCGGCTTCGATGCCGAGAACACCGGCGGCGCGCTGTCGGGACTTTTGGCGGAGGAAGATGAATTCGACCGGCGCACGCTTTGGCGGCTCGGGTCGTGGGCAGTTGCCTCGGTCGGCGCCGTCATCGTCGCCATCCTCGCCAATCAATCGTCAATCGGCACGAGACGCGAGCAGATCGCGTCCGCCGATCTGGCCCGCCAATCTCAGCAGATGCAGTCCGTCGTCAGGGAGAACCAGAACGAGGCGCGGCGCCTGGCCTCGGCGATCGAGACATTGAACGGAGATCGAGACCGGCTTTACTCGCGCCTTGCCATTCTCGAGCAAGGGTTTGAGTCGGTGACGGGGGCCGTTGCGCGGCAGAATTCCGCGGGCACCCCTTCGCAAACCGCAACTTCGCCGACTGCCGCATCTGCAGCCTCCGCTGGTCCCGCGCCCTCTCCAACGGCTTCGGCCGGGTCCACCTCCGCACCCCCACCGCCGGCGACCGCTGCGGTGGCAGCGCCATCCGAAACGCTCTCACCAGCGCAAAAGCCGGCCGCTTCACCCGTTGCGGCTATCCCGGCCACGTCAGCCGACAAGCCGGCAACGCCCGCCAAGGCCAGCGAGAAACCGCAGGCAGCCATTGCTCGCGCTGAACCCGGGCCGACCGCAACGCCATCGGAGCCGCCGGCAACAGCGAACACGCCGGCTCCGCCAACCTCGCTGATGGCCTCGAAATCGATGATGGCGCCGCCCGATCCGGCCGCCCCAAAACTGCTGGAACCCATGCAGCCGCCAAAGGTCATCACGGCAGCGCCGATGCCGGAAATCGTGGCGTCCGTGCCCCCCAATGAGGAAGACACGGAGACGGATTTCAGCCGCAAATGTCCCCAAGCCTTCGATCCAGCGCACCGAATTCGGAGTGGATTTGGGCGGCGCGAATTCCATTCCGGGCTTGCGTGCGCTCTGGCGCGGGCTTCTCAAGTCGAGGTCGAGCGCGCCCTTGGTCGCGCTGCGCCCGATCATCGTAATCAAGGAGGGCAGTAACGGGTTGGGTATGCAGCTACGCCTCGTCGCCGGACCGATCAGCGACGCGGCGGCGGCAGCAAAAATCTGTGCATCGATGATCGCAAATGAACGACCCTGCACCACCGCCATTTTTGAGGGCCAGCGCCTGGCGCTAAATCCCGAGGAAACGACGCCGACCGAAATCAAACCCGCCTTCCCTGGCAAGCCCTCGCCCCAGAGGCGGTCCAATTCCAGGCGGCCTCCCGTCGCCGAGGAGCCGGCCTCGAAGCCGGAGCCATCGACGGTTTCCTCTTTCTTCTCCAGGTAAGGATAAGATCAGGTAAAATAACACCGTTTCTTCCGTGGCTTGCAACTACGCCCTGATCCAATTTAACCGGCTCCTCGCAGAAACCTTCAAAAGTAACATCTCAAATTCGCCTTGCCCGCCCGGCACAAAAGTGGCTACCCGTCGGCGCCGAGAGCGGTTATTCGATGCTGTCCTGCGTCGGCCTGGCTTCCACGCACCCGGAAATAACGCCTGTGAAGAAAAATCCGTTTCGGCTCAGCCCCTACCAGGTGCAATGGCTCTTGGTCGTAGGCTTTGTCACGGTCGGTTATGCGCTTTACCTGCGATACCTTGCGATTGAATTTTCCGGCGTCGCGCTCGCATGCGATGCCGGCCTTCAGACCATGCTCTGCAAGGCTCG
Organism: uncultured Alphaproteobacteria bacterium; assembly: GCA_963721935.1. Taxonomy (GTDB): domain Bacteria; phylum Pseudomonadota; class Alphaproteobacteria; order Rhizobiales; family Xanthobacteraceae; genus Bradyrhizobium. The sequence goes on along the minus strand of CAVRMY010000021.1, from coordinate 4,942 downwards.
ATCGCTCGCGACTTACCTGTTTCGTCATTCGGTATTTGGCATTGTTGCACTGATTATCGCGACGCTGCACGTCATCCGGCCATCCATTGTTTTGCTCACGGGCGGACTTATCGCGGCGGGCCTTGGCATCGTGCTGTACAATGCGGTGCTGTCGGGCCTGGCGATCGGCCTGCTTATTCTGGGATTTGCACGGCCCGCGCCTGCCACAGCGTGATTGCGAACAGCAGATAAACGGCGCAGGTCCACAGCGACTGCCAATTGTCAGGACCTTCGTTAAATCCGACAAATAGTGCTGCCCCCGCAAACAGCGCCGCAAATACTGCCTCCGCAATCGGCCGCGATCCTTCTTTCGGGCGATTAAGCAGCGTCAATGCGGCAAACGGCACGACGGCCATGGTCAGGGAAGCGAAGGGAAAATCCCTGTAACGCGGGTCGAACACAAGGCCGAGCGCAGTATCGGCGCCGATCGAGGCGGCGACCGCCAGGGTTAGCCCCAGGACCAGCGTCAGGACTGAGCGACGTCGATAGTTCCCGGGCCCCAGCAATTCCAGAAAGGTTGGCAGCGAACGAGCGGACATCAGCGCGTTGGCACTGACCAGGGGAGAGGCGATCGCAGCCGCCAGCAGCGAACCCCACAAAAGCCAGCCGCCCAGGCCGTAGCTTTCGTAAAACATCTTGTCGGCAGCAATTCCAAGCAGGACTTCCAGCCAACGTCGCCGTCACGCCGACTGCCACCCAGGAGACCAGGCGCGGCGTCCACGGCCTGCGGCGAAGCGTCAGCCAGGCTACCGCGAACACCAGCACCGCCAAAACCATGCCGCTTGCCATCTGGAACTTCCAGAGCGGGTAATTGCTGACGGCGATGCCGGGCGGGTATTTCAATGCGCGCCTTACGGAATCGAACAGGCCCCAATATCCGCCGACCGTCCCCTCGAGCTGACGCTTCCACGGCTGATCGTAAGCCTCCATCAAGTTCACCCGGAAGTTCTCGCGTTTGGCAAGATCAAGGATTTCCGAAACAACGCGGGCCTGATTGCTGCGCGAAGGTAACGCCGCCTCACGCATGCGCCCTGTGCTCGGCCAGCCGGTTTCGCCGATCAGGATCTCCTTGCCCGGGAAGGCAACCGCCATCCGCCGGCGGATGGCATCGACATGGGCCGCCGCAAATTTGGCGCGGACCGGAAAGTCCTCCCAGTATGGAAGGATGTGGATGGTGACGAAGTCGACCGCGTCGTAGAGCTCGCGGTTGCGCAGCCAGAATTCCCAGACGTCGGCATAGGTAACGGGGACGGCGACCTGGGCCTTGACCGATCTGATGGTGGCCGCAAGATCGGCTGTGGTCATTTCCCCACGCAGCAACACCTCGTTGCCGACTACCAGAGCCGTAATCGTGGCGGGATATTCCCTGGTCAGCCGCAAGGTGGTCGAAATCCGCGCCAGATTCCGTTGACGGTTGCTGGTCAACCAAATTCCCTGAATGACTTTCAATCCCACCCTGGCAGCGATTTCCGGGATCTGATCGAGTCCGTTGTCGGTCGAATAGGTGCGAATGCAGTCGGTTATCTTGGCAAGCTGGGCGAGATCCTCGGCGATCTGTTCTGCGCTCACCTGCGTCGCCGGCGTGAGCGGCGTTTGCTCGCCGCGAAAGGGGGCGTAGGACACGCACATCAATTTGGCATCCGGATCGATCGGCGCGCGCGCCAGCGCGATCGGCTTGGCGAGCCACCACCACGCCGCGCCAATCGTGCCAAGACAAACAAGGAGAAGCGCCAGCGGCGTGCGTCGTGAAATCAGTTCCATCCTCCGGGCAGGGACCGTCGATTACTAGGTCACCGGGCGTCTGCCAAGAGCGGGAAGGTCAAACCGCCGCCCCGCGGCCGGACCGATTTTACCACAAAGCGATAAAGTTGTGACTTTGCTGGACAAAATCCAAAATGTCCGCCATGGGATTCCCGATCAGGTCTCCGCCGCATTGGGGACCTATTTGGACGGCATGCGTAGCGGCAAAGACGTGGGCAGGAACCAGTTCGGGGAATTTATGCGTCAGCGGGTGTTTCAGCTTTGGATTGCGTTTTTGCGTCACCTCGCCGTTCCCGGCCTGACCTTCACCATCGGTCTCGGAGCGGCCCTTGCCCAGAGCGGTACGCCCGCCGCGCCGGACCAGTCCGGCAAACCAGCGGCGGCCAGTCCGGCCGATGCCGCCCGGGACAACCAGCGCAAGACCGATGAGTTCGCGGAAGCCGCTCAGGTTATCAATGGTCCCGCAGGCAACCCGGAATGCGTCTGGCTCGGCCGCCGGGTCGTTCGCCTGATGTGGCGTGACGACCTCGATACCGCATTCCGTCACCTTGATCTCTACGACCGGTTCGGCTGTCCCGGCGGACACGTCCAGGCCACCTTCCGTTGCCTGACCCGGTTTGGTGCGCAGATCGACGACAAGGTACAAAAAAGCCTGGACGACCGGGTCCATGCCTGCTGGATCAATCCCAACGCCCAGCCACAGGCGGCCGCGGCGGCCTCGCCCGCCCCTGCGCCGACAACGGCCGGCAGCGCGGCGGCAGCGCCCGTGCCGGCTGCAGCGGCAGCACCGGCGGCGGCGAAGTAGCGGCACTCTCCTCCGGAACGTTGTCGGTCCAGACGAGTTGAGACGCCGCGCCCTCAAAACGCCATCGCGTCATACCAGTTGTTAAATCACGTGGCAGGATTATCCTTAGAATCGCTCCCGTATCTGCCGAACCTAGGGGACGGGTTCGCGTTCCCCCTATGCAGGCCCCGTATGGTCTAGTCGCGATGCGCGCCGTCGTCGCCGTTTTGGTGTTGGTAACCGCAGCTCACGCCGCGCTTTGGGGCTTATTACGGGACAAGCAACAGGCTCCCGATTTTCACGGCATTCTGCCGAGCGTTTCCTATGCGCCGTTCGAAGGGACCGCCCATCCCGACGTCGACAACATTCCGACCGAGGAGAAGATACGCGACGACCTGAAGAAGCTGTCGACGATCACCCGCGCGATCCGGCTTTACTCGTCGACCGGCGGTGTCGAGCTGGTGCCGCCGATTGCCGCCGAATTCGGTCTCAAGGTCACCGTCGGCGCCTGGATCGACAAGAACAACGAGCGCAATGAGCGCGAGATCGACGCCGCCATCAATCTTGCCCGGCACAACAGCAACGTCATCGGCGTCGTCGTCGGCAACGAAACGATCTATCGTGGCGAGCAGAAGGTTGACGATCTGATCGAGCTTATCAAACGGGTAAAGAAATCGGTCAATGTGCCGGTCACCACGGGCGAAATCTGGAACATCTGGCGCGACTATCCGCAGCTTGCATATTCCGTCGATTTCATCGCCGCGCATGTGTTGCCGTACTGGGAAAACTTCACCGACAAGCAGGCGGTGGACCAGGCGGTCGCGATGTTTCAGCTCTTGCGCGATCAGTTTCCCGGAAAGCGGATCGTGATCGCGGAATTCGGTTGGCCGAGCGCGGGTTACAATTTGCGCAACGCAGTTCCCGGTGCTTTCGCGCAGGCCACGGTTCTGCGCAATTTCGTGAACCGCGCCGAAGCCATCGGGATGGATTACAACATCGTCGAGGCGATCGATCAGCCCTGGAAATTCTTTGAGGGTGGCGTCGGTCCCTACTGGGGCATCTTGAACGCGGCGCGCGAGCCGAAATTCAGCTGGACCGGTCCGATCGTCAACCCGGACTACTGGAAGCTTGCGACCATCGCGCTGCTCGTCGGCATCCTGATGTCGTTGCCGATCCTGCGACTGGCGCAGCCGACGGTGATGCAATCCATGCTGCTGTCGGCCGCCGCGAACGGCGTCGGCGCGTGGGCTGCCACGGTGTTTGCCTATTGGGCCGGGCATTATTTCGTGTTCGGCTCGGCCTTCGCCTTGACGCTTGGTCTGATTCTCCTGGTGCCTCTGGTTTTGATCGCCATGGCGAGGATCGAGGAAATCGCCGCTATCGCCTTCGGGCGCAAGCCAAGGCGCCTGCTCGTCAAGGGCGCGACCGTGTTGCCCGCGACAGAAGCTGCGAGCATCCCGAAGGTATCCATTCACGTTCCCGCCTATTTCGAGCCACCGGATATGCTCAAGCAGACGCTCGATGCGGTTTCCAGGCTCGACTATCCGAACTTCGAATGCGTCGTGATCATCAACAACACGCCCGATCCGGCGTTCTGGCAACCGATCCAGGATCACTGTCGCGCACTTGGCGAACGCTTCAAGTTCATCAATGCGGAGAAGGTCGAGGGATTTAAGGCCGGCGCCTTGCGCATCGCCATGGAGCGGACGGCCGCGGATGCCGAGATCATCGGCGTCATCGACGCCGATTATGTGGTCGAGCCGGACTGGCTGAAGGACCTGGTGCCGGCGTTTGCCGATCCCCGCGTCGGGCTGGTCCAGGCGCCGCAGGATCATCGCGACGGCGACCGGTCATTGATGCACTATCTCATGAACGGCGAATATGCCGGCTTCTTCGATATCGGCATGGTTCAACGCAACGAGGAGAACGCCATCATCGTACACGGCACCATGTGCCTGATGCGGCGCGCGGCGATGGACATGGCCGGCGGCTGGGCTGGCGACACGATTTGCGAAGACACCGATCTGGGGCTTGCGATCCAGGAACAGGGCTGGCTGACCCACTATACAAATCACCGCTACGGTCACGGCCTGCTGCCGGACACCTACGAGGCCTTCAAGAAGCAGCGCCATCGCTGGGCTTATGGCGGCTTCCAGATTGTCAAGAAGCACTGGCGCCGCTTTTTGCCGGGCGCGAGCCGGCTGACCCCCGACCAGAAGCGCGAATTTTCGCTGGGCTGGCTCAACTGGCTTGGCGCCGAAACGCTCGGCGTGCTCGTCGCGATCCTCAATCTGATCTGGGTACCGATCGTCGCGTTCGCCGACATCGCGATTCCCGACAAGATCCTCACGTTGCCGA
>CAVRMY010000020.1:0-48730 GCA_963721935.1 uncultured Alphaproteobacteria bacterium | reverse complement strand
CATCGCATTTGATGCCGAACCATTCCAAAGAATCCCGTCGGTGCCATCGCGGCTCTCGACTACATAGCGCGACAGCCTGACCTCGTAGCGGCAGTGCGAGATCAGCTTGCCAAGCATGAAATCATCCGCAAGATAATCGGCAAGGACGGGAAACCCGCCGATCTCGTCGAGTTCGCGCGCGTTGTCGCCATCGTCGCGCCCAACGCGAATTTGATGCCGCCTTCGAACATGCGAGCCATCAACACGCCCGCGGCGACCTCGCCTGTGATTGCGATGGCTTCAAGCCTCGCGCCGAAGTCTGGTGTCTCAGCGGCTCGATACAGGCAAGTCACAAGTCCGACCTTTGGATCCGCTAGCGGTGGAATCACATTCTTCAAATATTCTCGCCCGACCCTTATGTCGCTGTCGACGATCACGATGTATTCATGCTTTACGCGAGAAAGCATGTTTTGCAGATTGCTGACCTTTGCATTCTGACCGTGAGTGCCGGCACTGACCACCACCTCGATGTCGCATTGCGGAAAATCCGCCGCCAAACGTTTGACTAGCGGAACGGCTGGATCGGCGGCGTCTTGCACGCCAAAGACTATCTGAAACTCCGGATAGGCCTGTTTGCAAAAACTGGCATAGTTGCGATAGGCTCCAAAGTCGACCCCTCGCAACGGAATCATGATCGTCACCGGGGGTAAAGCCTCACTCGCTCGATTTTCCTCTCCGTTTTCGCGGCTTGAGAAAAAACGGTATCCCGCCAGCATCGACAGCAAATAGAACACGTTTGCCACGATGCTTAAAAGAAACAGGATGGTCTTGATGACTATCAGAGCCGTGGGCACAGCCTTCACGCCTCGCGTAGGCAGGACTTCACCCGCAGCCTGAGCAAAATCATCGTCTGCAAAACGGCTGCGGTTTTCATCGTGCGGGGTCCAGGTCCAGATCGCGATAGCTCGCCAGTCTCAGGCGCGTTGCCTTGATCTTTTGAGCCACGCTTGCGCTGATCAAGGCTTCGAACTCTACCTGACATTGTTCCTGATCTCTGCTCAGCCTTCTCGATCGTTGATAAACCGCCGGATGACAGTAGATTTCATTGCACTCGGCCTCGAGATTATCGAGCGCGTACAAAAAATATCGTTCAGTGATTGGCCGCTTTGCAGATTTCCGTACACCCGTTCCGGGAAAACAAACCCTCTCGAACGCAGTTTGGGTTTCATGTACCGGGCCAGGGCGCCAAACAGTAGCGACATGATCGTCTTCGATGCGCGGTTTCTCGAGTTAAATTTCAACGCGAGAGCTCGTTCTTCGACCGGAACGCGCATATGACGCGCGCCGTACTTTGCGGCCAGCTCCAGCACATCGCGAAAGATCACCGGGTGAATGTGCATATGAAGATGGCTGTCTACGTGCGAGAGCGGCAGTCCGGTCGATTTGAATCTCTCGAATTGAGCGGCCAGCTCCAATCCGAGCTCGCGGCGCGCTCGCTTGGAGAAAAAATACTTCAAACCGGCTTTCATGGGACTGTCAGAAAAGTTTCCTTGCAGATCCACAAGCGAAGGAATTTCGGAGGGCGGCAGGACGCACCGGCCCATCACCGTCACGAGGTGGATTCCGACACCGAGTCCGGGATTTTCGCTGGCGAGTCTCACGGCGTGATCGAAGGCCGAACCGGTAACCATCAGACTCGTGCTGGTAAGAACCCCCTCATTGTACGCGCGAATGATCGCCTCGTTGACTTCTTCAGAGCAGCCGAAGTCATCCGCGTTGACGATCAATCGTCGAAGTTTCAGTGCGTTTTCCACCGGCTCCATTCGCTTGGTACGACGCGACGTTATTCGCAGGATCCCGACTGATTCGAACCGCCTATGCGTCTCTAAGTGTGCGACGAACTTCTTCTGTTCGGTTCGTCGGTTCAGCTGGATCAATTCCTCGACGCGCGATCATCGATTTTGCCTCCTGCTACAAATCGTTTCCGCATTCTTCGCGTATGCAGAAACTCGCGAGCCTCTTTGTACAGCCGTCTTCGCTCACGGCTGTCGAACAGCGCGCCTCGTACGATGCGAAAAACAATTCGGGGCCGGAAATAGTAGCGGTCGTAGAAGTGCTCGACGGCTTGCACGATCTCCTCGCGTGAAAGACCCGGATAATTGATAGCCGGTAATTGATGTCCCATGTCGTCGGTCATCTCCGCGTCGTTTACATGGTAGTCATTCGACAAGAAATAATCGTGCAGCTCGGTGCCTGGATATGAGTGCGCAATCGAAACCTGAATTGTCTCGCAGTCCAGCTCTTCGGCGTACTTCACGGTTCGCTCGATCGATTTGGGCGTCTCGCCCGGCAAACCTATGATGAAGTCGCCGTGAACGGCGATGCCGAGCTTTTTGCAGTTCTTCATGAACTCGCGGCCCTGCTCAACGGTTGTACCCTTCTTGATGTTCTTGAGGATCTGCGGATCTCCAGACTCGAAGCCGACTATCAACAACCGGCATCCGGCCTCTCGCATGGCCTTGAGCGTCTCGTAATCCGTGTGAGCTCGCGACGTGCAAGACCAGGTCTTCTTGATCGGCTTTAGCTGCTCGCAGACTTCGAGGGTGCGTTTCTTTGCCCAGGCAAATGTATCGTCGTCAAAGAACACCTCTTCGAGATTTGGAAACAGGTTCCACGCGTGCTTGAACTCCGCTGCGACGTCCGAAGCGCTGCGCGTGCGCCACGCGTGACCACTTACGGTCTGCGGCCATAAGCAAAAAGTGCAGCGCGCCGGGCATCCTCGCGATGTGTAGAAAGACAAATAAGGATTGAGCAGGAACGGAACGTTGTACTTCGTGATGTCGAGGTCGCGTTTGTAGATGTCCGTAGCCCACGGTAGAGAGTCCAGGTCGTCGAGCTGCGGGCGCTCCGCGTTATGAACTATGCGACCCTGCTTGCGAAAGCTCACGTTCTTGATTTGATCGAGCGGCTTGCCGTCGGCGAACTCGGCCAGCGGGTAGTCGATTTCTCTGCGAATAACGAAGTCGATCGACTTGCTTGCCTTCAACGCGGCGTCGGGCTGCGAGGTAACGGGTGGACCGACAAACGCAATTTTCAGGTCGGGCTTCGCCGCTTTCATCATCTCCGCAAGGCGCACGTCATTTCGCCAACCGGGCGTGCTGGTGTAAATCGCAACGAAGTCGTAGGTTTTTGCGATGCCGATTGTCTCCTCGGAAGTAATCTTGTGGGGCGATGCGTCGAGAAGCCGGCAGTCCTTGATCAAACCGGCCGGATAGGAGAGCCACACGGGGTACCAATGCGAAGCGATCTCGCGCGTCGCGGGCCAGCGTGAGCCGGCGCCTCCGTCAAAGTTGGGAAACGAAGGCGGATTTAGGAGCAGGGTCTTCATCCGGGGTTCATTCAGCAATGTTGGCCAGCGGCCGAGATTGGGCTGTGGCGTCTTGCCCTCGCAGGTGTTTTCCTTGCGCGCGCGAGCGGTTTTGGTAAGTCTCGATTCCCAGGAGCGGACGCAGTTCGTCCTTCAACGGACTGAGAAACCGCTCACGGCGTCGGATGCCAATGCTGCTGACCCAATCATGCGAAAACTCATACGCGACTGACATGCCCCTTTACCCCCACATCCCTAGATTGCGCCGGTTTATAGCCCGGAACCAAGGGCGGTGTAAACGATGGTCGGGCGCGGATCCGGATCGACCGGCGGCTTCTTGCCCTCGATCGCAACGGGATCAATTTCGTCGAACGATGGCCAATATGTTTATCGTCATGAAGGGGTAAAACGAAAATGATCGCCGCGGCAAACGCTGCCGGCCTTTCCGAGGTGCCACAGCCGCAGCGCAAGAAAAGCAACATCCCGGATGTCGCGTCGGCAGCAAGGTCGATATCGCGGCAGCCGGCGAATTCTCAAGCTCGCCAAGAACTCGACGACGAGGTCGACCTCGGGAGGGACAAGAGCACCGCCGCGGCAAACCTACAGTCTGTCGGAAGCCTCGGCCTTGATCCGCGCAATGACGCCGGCGGCGATTTGCATTGTGGTGCCGATCGCCCAGCTCACCGAAATCAGAAGGGCCGTGCCGGCATGCGCGGTCTCGTCCAGCACGATACTCGAGACGGACACGAAAGCGGCGACGGAGGCCAGGAACGTACCGGCGGCGCTGAGCAGCACCACCGCGTCCGCTCGGGTGCCAAGCCCATGCCGCAGCGGCAGGTGCATACGGTGATCGGCAGGGACCTGAGGCAGGTCGATGCCGAGATAAAATCCGGCAGCCCCGTAGAGCATCATGGCGAGAACCATGGCTCCCGACCCGATCAGGTCGATGTCGGCGCGCCCGACATGGGCGGCAACGAACAGCCCGCACGATGCCCCGGTGAACGCCAGTCCCGTACGCTCAAGAATGTGCGCCGGCCTGCTCAGCGCGGATGGGGCGTTCCAGGGATCTCTGCGCCTGATCATTTGATCTCGATATCAAGTCAAACCGGCGGATCGTTGACGAGGATCAAGCAGGATAGCGCCGCCCGCCCCTGCAGGCCATCCCAGCCTCGTTTTTCTTTTTGACCCAGCGTTTGGGAACCGGGGTGCCACGGTCGGAGGGGGCGGCACGGCCCCGTTTGCTTAAGATGCGTTAACCAATTTGGGCGGATAATGGCGCCACTCGATTCCGAAAGGGGCTCGCGATGGCCAAATTTGCGATAGGCGAGAGAGTAGAGAAGGCGGCCGACGATCACCAAGAGGGGGTCGTCATAGCCATTTTTCCGACCGCTGAGGGTAATTTCCGGTATGCGGTCGATATGGAGGGTTATGGCGCGCTCCAGTTCTTCGCGGAAGAAAAACTGGTCGTCCACGCCAATTAGCGTCCTGATTGCGAAGTTCGCATCGTTGTGCAGCACCCCCGTCTGCGAACTTCGCAAATCGAAAGTGCGCGGCTAAGCGATGTTTTGCCCTGAAGCGAATGGACGCTTGTTCGGGGGCAAGCAAGGCGCGTTTAATTAATCATTCATTACGCCAATTCGCTCGATTTTAATCAGTTAACCTCACAGTTGCCGCATGGAGCCCAATGGATCGGGCTGCTTTTTTATCAGGAGGTACTGTGAAGAATATTCTTTCAAAATTCTGGGCCGATGAATCCGGCGCCACCGCGATCGAATATGGCCTGATTGCCGCCGGCATCAGCCTCGCCATCATCGCTGTGGTCAACGGTATTGGGTCCAATCTCAACACGAAGTTCAATTCCATCAATACGTCGCTGAAATAGTTCGGCGGCTTCTGGAAATTACTTCAAGACGCTTGGCTCAAGACACCTGGCTCAAGACACTTGGCGGTCGTTGTTCTCCGTTCTCAGCGGAAATATCGAATGAACCCGTCCGCAAACCCTGCGGACGGGTCTCATTCGGCTGTGAACCCCTGCAGCCAAGCGCCCTTCCTCACATGCCGTAGATGGCAAGTTCAGTGTCGGTGAGGTCGCCAAGCCGCGGCCGATGGGGCCCTTTGAAGTATTTGCGACCCCGCGCCTCCGTATAAAATCCGGCGAGCCCCTTCAGCGCAGCGTTGGCGTCGAGAATCACCAACGGCTTGCCCCTCAACAGCAGATATCGCCCGATCGCGCCCGCGCATCTGATGAAGTCGCCGATGCAACGGCAATAGCCGAGATGCAAGAGCGGCATCGGAATGAATCCGCCGCGTTTGCGCATCGGGAAAAAGATGAAGGGATAGGTGCCTTCGGCCGTGCTGCAAACCAGGCTGATGCAGCCATATCCGGCGTGGCGCCTGAGCAGGACCAATTCCTCTTCCGGCAAGCCGTCGACGGAAATCGTGTCCTGCCTGACCGCGTCGACGGTCACATCCCGTTGGCCGCGAGAAAGAGCGGGAAGCGAGAAATAGAGCCCGTGGCAGTAGGCAACGAAGCCCTGCGCGTCGAGAATGGGCCATGTCGGACCTGCCGGCGTGACGTTGAAATACGTAACGTCCTTGCGCCTTTGCGTCATCGACGCAAACAGGGCTGCGTAGTTGCGGAAGGGGGGATCGACATACCAGCTCGCGACATTGCAGCAGATGATGCTTTCGCCATCGCTGGTCCTCGTCGAATGGATCAGGAGCAGGCAACCGACTGGCACACCCTCCTGCTCCAGGAGATAGCCGTAGCGCGGAACGTTCGGCGGCAGCGATCGGGTGCGTTGATGGTGAAGACCGCGCATCCAGTATCGTCGGCTGCGACGGGCGAAGCCTCGCGTCAGCAGGTCGCCGACAGCTTCGAGATCGCCTTCCTCGATCTCGCGAAAACGCGGCTTGACGGCGAGCATGGTGTTTACCAACGGGCGTGAAAGACGGAGCGGCAAGGTGTTATTTTACATTTGCGCTCTAACATGGACTCTCAAAATTTTATGAGAAGGCGGGGCGATCCATGTCGGTAAGGTTAAAAATCGTCGCCGCGATCCAGCGGGTCGCCGCCCGGCGGAAAGTCACGCCGCCGCCGCTCGACCTGACTGCAGCCGGAAAGCTGGCGCGGACCGATGCATAATGTTCTGGTAACCGGAGGCAGCCGGGGCATCGGGCTTTCGATTGCGCGAAGACTGGCGGTCGCCGGCTACAACGTCGTCGCGGTAGCGCGGCGCGAGAGCGAGGAGCTGCGTGAAGCGACACGCGCCATCGTGCAGCAAGACAAGGGCGGTCTTCGCTTCAGAGGTTTCGATCTCAGCGAGATCGACGGCATCCCGGCCTTCGTCAAGCGCCTGCGCGAGGAGTTCGGTGCGATCTACGGCCTCGTCAACAATGCCGGCATCGGCACCGAGGGGCTGCTCGCGACGATGCACAACAGCGAAATCGAGGCGCTGGTGCGCCTCAACGTGCTGTCGCCGGTGATACTCACCAAATATGTGGTGCGGCACATGATGGCCGACGGGGCCGGGCGCATTGTCAACATTTCTTCGATCATCGCATCGACCGGATATAACGGCCTGTCGGTCTATGGCGCGACCAAGGCGGCAGCCACGGGATTCACGCGATCGCTGGCGCGCGAGGTCGGAAAACTCGGCATCACGGTCAACGCGATTTCACCCGGCTTTGTCGATACGGAATTGACGCGAGGCCTGTCGGACGATCAGCGCCGGCGCATTGCGGGGCGCAGCGCCCTGCGCCGCCTGCCGGAGAGCGAAGACGTTGCGCGGATGGTCGAATATCTGTTGGGAGACGGGGGCCGCAACGTCACCGGTACCGTGTTGACCATCGACGCGGGCAACACGGCGTAGGCCACCAAATACCTGATTTCCCTCAAGCGCTTGCGGCTGCGCCATTGAAACCTCCATTGGGGGAGCCGGGGGAGCCTCGAACATCTTCAAATCCGCGAAATGACGGGATAGCCTATCGCACTTTCTTGATATCGATTTCGACTCGATCCCGATCAGGCGGCCAGCACTTTTTCACGCTGGCGCGTGAACCCCTGCTTCAGGCTTTCCCGTATCTTCTGGCGATGCCATTATCCCGGCGGTTTTCGAAACACCGATGACGACGCTCAACGGCAGCGAGAAGTTCTACGGCACCATTCCCGTGTTTCGCGCCTTTGCGAGCCTGATGGACCCGGCACTCTACGCGCCGCTGCCGGACGACTGGAGCATTGGCGTAGCCGATATCGTCGAATTGACCAAGGCGATCGCGCAGGCCCGTTACAAGGCCGTCAATATGGCGGGCGCCTCCGTCATCGCGGCCGTCACCAATGCGCTCGAGGGGCGTGAATTTCCATTCGTGTTCGGCGGAGATGGTGCAAGTTTCGCGGTGGCGCCGGATGACGCCGAACTCGCCCGCGAGGCGCTGGCGGCAACCGCTGCATGGGTCAAGGAAGACCTCGACCTCCTGATGCGGGTCGCGCTCGTTCCCCTCGCAGCTATACGGGCGCAGGGGCTCGACGTTCGGGTCGCGCGTTTCGGCCCCTCGTCCAATCTTTCCTATGCGATGTTCGCCGGCGGCGGTCTTGCCTGGGCCGAGGCCGCGATGAAGCGCGGCGAGTTCGCGGTGAGCGCGGCGCCGCCCGGCACACAGCCGGACCTTTCCGGGCTATCGTGCCGGTTCGAGGAAATTCCTGCGACGCGCGGCGTCATCCTTTCCGTACTCGTGCTTCCAGTGCTTGGCGGTGATCCTGCCGCCTTTCGCCGACTGATCGAGGATATCGTAGCCCTGGTCGAACGCAGCCCGGATTTGGGACGACCGGTGCCAGCGGGGGGTCCGCCGCTGCGCTGGCCGCCGGCCGGGGTCGAGTTCGAGGCTCGCGCGCAGCGTGGTGGATCGCTCTTCAGGCGACGCGCCGGCGTGCTCGCGCACACGCTGTTTGCCTATTTGATCATGCGGTCTGGCATCAAGGTCGGCGGCTTCGAGCCGAAAGCCTATACGCAGCAGGTCGTCGAGAATTCCGACTTCCGCAAATTTGACGACGGATTGCGGATGGTCCTGGATTGCACTCCTGAACTCGAGCGCCGACTTGCCGAGCGGCTTGCGAGGGCCGCCTCGAGCAGCGTCGCAAGGTATGGGATGCACCGGCAGGACGCCGCGATGATGACCTGCTTCACGCCATCGGTGCTTCGCAGCGACCATGTCCACTTCGTCGACGGCGCGCGCGGCGGCTATGCCTCCGCGGCGACGGCATTGAAAGCGGCATTCGCCTGATGGCGGTTAGCGTGAGCTTCGAGTCCAGTCTTCGCCGCCGCAGAATGCGCCAACACAGCCTTCGACCCTCAGGGTGAGGGGGCCGGTAACCGAGATCGAGCTCGCATAGGTTTTGCCGTCGTCGGCGTTATAGATCTTGCCGGACCATTTGTTGGGGCCTGCGGGGCGCATGCCGGAGAAAAGCCTGAGTCCGATGATGGGCCGTTTTGCCAGGGCAGGGTCGGGGTTCTTGTCGTCGATCTCAGGCTTTCCTGTCGCGGGATCGATCGGCTCCCTGAGCCAGACCACGGCGCCACAAATCCCTCCACCGCATCTTGAGATGCGAATTTTTGCATCGCCGGCCTGTGTGAGCCAGACGCCATCCGCGCCGCCGGCGGCTTGGGCTCTTGCTGGAGTAACCCCATGGAGCGCAGCCAAAATCGCAAAAACCACGCCGAACCTGCCAGCCATCGAATTCTCCCCAAATGCCGCGCTTTCAATAGTAACTAATCGTATACGTGCAACGGCTGTATCCGCAGTTCGCCGGGCCCTCTTGTGCCTCCCTCAAACGTAAGGTGAATCGGAATAGTCGCCCCAAAGGATGAGGCAATAGCGTCGGAAGCGGCGGGCTATTGAATTATAAGTGACGTATGATTTGTCCGTTTGATCCGAAATCCCGCCAACCGGCGCAGGGGTCACCAGGGCAATCCGCATAGGTCCAGAGTACCATTTAGCGGCGCGCGCCGCTTGAGATCCAGGACAAAGGGCGCCATCACCTCGAAGCGGATTCTTCCACCCGGCTGCTCGGCATGGATTTCGCCGGTGAAGCGCTGCCAGCCGCGCGATTGATAGAAATCATAATTATAAGGCTCGCAGAACAGAAGCGCAAACTGCGCGGCGTCGTGGTCGCGCATGGTCTGCACTGCCGCGTTAAGCGCGACACTGGCATATCCCTGACGGCGGCAATCCGGTCGTGTCGCAACTCCGCCGATGCCGCCGATGTGAATTTTCCGGCCGTTCCACGTCGCCGTCCTGAAGTAAATGCCGACATGGCATGCGAGCCCGCCGTCGGGCGCTTCGATCAGCGCGCGCAGGTCCGCATCCGCCCACTGGACATGGCCCCAGGATAGTTTTTCGAGTACTTCGGGGGGCCAGACGATCTGGAATATTGATTTGGCCAGCGACCAGGATTTGTCGCCGTTTCGAACCTCGATTTCGATACTCATTACACCCACCTCGCATCGCCCGCGTTCTTCATACGTCCGGCACGCGCGGTAGTTACCGGGTAGCGAAGGAATCATCCTCCGGGAAGGCGGACTCGGTGCACTGGCCGGCGGACCGAGTTGATCAGGCCAGATTGCAGTGTTTAACCGGGATGGAACCTTCTATAAGGGTTGCCGTTAAGTATCGTCTCCCACCATTTTCGGACATCACCCCATGACCTTCACCCTTCCCAACCTTCCTTATGCTTATGACGCGCTTGCGCCCCATATGTCGAAGGAAACGCTGGAATATCATCACGACAAGCATCACCAGGCCTATGTGACCAACGGTAACAATCTGCTGAAGGGGACCGAATTCGAGGGCAAGTCCCTGGAGGAGATCGTCAAGGGCTCGTTCGGCAAGAACGCGCCTCTCTTCAACAATGCGGGCCAGCACTATAACCACATCCATTTCTGGAAATGGATGAAGCCCAATGGCGGCGGCAATAAACTGCCGGGCCGTCTCGAGAAGAAGATCAACGAGGACCTCGGCGGGCTCGAGAAATTCAAGACCGATTTCGCCGCCGCTGGCGTCGGCCAGTTCGGTTCGGGTTGGGCCTGGCTTTCCGTAAAGAACGGCAAGCTGGAGATTTCCAAGACGCCAAACGGCGAAAACCCGCTGGTGCATGGCGCAACCCCCATTCTCGGCGTCGACGTTCTGGGAACACTCCTATTACATCGATTATCGCAATCGCCGTCCGGACTACTTGAAGGCGTTTGTCGATCATCTGGTGAACTGGGACTATGTCGACGAGCTGTTTTCCAAGGCTTGATTCGGAAAACCCGATCCGAAAAAAGGCGTGGTCTGCCGGGCTTGATCTGACGATGTTAGGTCGCGAAGAGGCGGCAGCGTGTGGCTGCGGCCTTTTCATTTGGCTCGGGCATTGTGAGTTGGGCATAGTTGGACTTCGGTAATGTTATAATGTAACATCACCGCATGGCGCTTGCTTCAAAACCCGACCTTCAGGGCCACGACCACGGACGCGCCCACGATCAC
Organism: uncultured Alphaproteobacteria bacterium; assembly: GCA_963721935.1. Lineage (GTDB taxonomy): Bacteria > Pseudomonadota > Alphaproteobacteria > Rhizobiales > Xanthobacteraceae > Bradyrhizobium. Next base: position 37,866 of record CAVRMY010000020.1, on the reverse strand, counting down.
GTGCACGCTCACGGTCCTGGACACGCCCACGATCATGCACATGCCCACGGGCCCGCATCGCCGCACCCTGCGCAGCCGATACCGTGGTCGATCCTGCGCATGACGGTGATGTCCCGCCTCGCGGCCGCAATTGCGGTCGGCGCCACGCTGTGGGTCATCGTTTGGCTCGCGATGAGGTGAGCATGGCCGCCCAATTGCAATTCCGCGACGTCACGCTTGGCTACGACCGCCACCCGGCGGTGCATCATCTCAGCGGCGAGGTCATTGCCGGAGCCCTGCTCGCAATCGTGGGTCCCAATGGTGCGGGCAAGTCGACGCTGTTTCGCGGCATCGTGGGAATCCTCAAACCGTTGGCCGGTACGATCCTGACCGGCGATCTCGATGTCAGGGATATCGCCTATCTGCCGCAGACGGTGGATATCGATCGCAGTTTCCCGATCTCGGTATTTGACTTTGTCGGCACAGGCCTGTGGCGCAAAGTCGGCGTCTTGGGCGGCATCGGCAGGGAGGCGCGGCAGAAGATCGAGCGGGCGCTGATGGCTGTCGGCCTCTCCGGTTTCGAGAATCGCGCCATCGGAACGCTGTCCGGTGGACAGATGCAGCGCATGCTGTTTGCGCGGGTACTGTTGCAGGATGCGCGCCTGATCGTGCTGGACGAGCCCTTCAACGCTGTCGATGCCAAGACCTCCGCCGATCTGCTTGCGCTGGTCAAACGCTGGCATGCGGAACGGCGCACCGTGCTGGCAGCCCTGCACGACATGGACCTCGTTCGCGCCAATTTCCCTGAAACGCTGCTGCTGGCGCGGGGCAAGGTGGCCTGGGGCGCCACCGCCGAGGTACTGACCGCCGACAATCTGCTGGAGGCGCGCCGGATGTGTGAAGCCTTCGATGACAGCGCGGCCGCCTGCGCTGTCGATGATGTGCCTTCGCAAGCGGCCTGACGATCGCCATGAGTTGAACGCGCCATGATCTACGACGCGCTGATCGCGCCATTCACCGAATTCGAATTCATGCGCCGGGCGCTCGCGGCCGTGATCGCGCTTTCGCTCGGCGGCGCGCCGATCGGCGTTTTCCTGATGTTGCGGCGGATGAGCCTTGTCGGCGACGCCATGGCGCATGCCATCCTTCCGGGCGCTGCGGTCGGCTTCCTGCTCTCAGGGCTCAATCTCTTCGCCATGACCGCGGGTGGGCTGATCGCCGGATTTGCGGTGGCGATTTTGGCGGGTGTCGTCTCGCGTACCACCGATCTGAAGGAGGATGCCTCGCTGGCCACGTTCTATCTGGCCTCGCTTGCGCTTGGCGTGACCATCGTCTCGCTCAAGGGGACCAATGTCGATCTGTTGCACGTGCTGTTCGGCAATATCCTGGCAATGGATGACCCGACCCTTCTGGTCGTCGCACTGAACGCCACCATCACTGTGCTCGTGCTGGCGGTGATCTTCCGTCCCCTGGTGATCGAGAGTGTCGACCCGCTTTTCCTGCGCACCGTGAGCCGCGCCGGTGCGCCGGCGCATCTCGCCTTCCTCGCCCTCGTGGTTGTCAACCTGGTCAATGGCTTCCAGGCGCTCGGGACCCTGCTGGCGGTGGGCTTGATGATTTTGCCCGCGGGCATCGCCCGGTTCTGGTCGCGCGATATCACCGGCATGATCTGCATCGCGGTGGCAAGCGCGATCGCTGCCGGTTACCTCGGATTGGTGTTGTCGTTCCAGACGAGGGTGCCGTCGGGACCCGCGATCATCCTGGTGGCAAGCGTGCTCTATGCAGGCTCGGTTCTGTTCGGCAATGTCCGCGGCGTGATCCGCCAGATGTTTCCCGGCCGACATCTCGAGGCGTAGCAATGCGAAGTCGCATTCTGTCGCCGCTGATTTATTTCGCGCTTGCCCTCTCGGTTACTCCGGTTTGCGCGCAGGAATCCCTCAAGGTTGTCGCAAGCTTCTCGATTCTCGGCGATTTCGTGAAAAATGTCGGCGGCGAACGCGTCGATGTGACGACGCTTGTTGGTCCGGACAGCGACGTGCATGTCTACGCACCGGCACCCGACGACGCCCGTAAAATCGCCAATGCAAGGCTCCTCATCATCAACGGGCTGGGGCTGGAGGGCTGGTTGCCACGACTGCTGCAGGCAGCTGGCGGCAAAGCGCTCATGATCACGGCGACCAGGGGCATCGCGCCGCTCAGGCTTGGCTCCGATGCCGACCCCCATGCCTGGCAATCGGTCGCCAACGCCAGGATCTATGTCGCCAATATTCGCGATGCGCTCGCCGCCACCGACCCCGCGGATGCCGACTATTTTCGCAGACACGCGCAGGAGTATCTCGCAAAACTCGACGTGCTGGATGCCGAGGTGCGCCAGGCGATCATGCGAATTCCCGAAAACCGCCGCAAGGTGATTTCGACCCATGATGCATTCGGCTATTTTGCGGCGGCCTACGGCATCAAGTTCATTGCGCCGCTTGGCGTTTCCACCGAATCGGAAGCCAGCGCCCGCGACATCGCAGGGATTATCGAGCAGATCAGGGCCGAAAAAATCCCGGCCGTATTCTTTGAGAGAATCAGCGATCCCCGCCTGATGCGCCGCCTGTCGGCTGAAACCGGCGCCAAGGTCGGTGGAACGCTCTATTCCGACAGTCTGACGGACGAAAAGGGCGACGCCCCCACTTACATTGACATGGTAAGGCACAATATAAAGGCGCTGACGAGCGCGCTGGCAAGCTAGATCCTGAATACGCCCGGCGCCGGCGCCCCAACTACCGTTTCCGGAGTAAACATGTCCGAACTGACGTCTCAGAAGATTCCCGTGACCGTCCTGACAGGCTATCTCGGCGCCGGCAAGACCACGCTTCTCAACCGCATCCTTTCCGAGAACCACGGCAAGAAATACGCCGTCATCGTCAACGAATTCGGCGAAATCGGCATCGACAATGACCTGATCATCGGTGCGGACGAAGAAGTCTTCGAGATGAACAACGGCTGCGTCTGCTGCACCGTCCGCGGCGATCTGGTGCGCATCCTCGACGGCCTCATGAAGCGCAAGGGCAAGTTCGACGCCATCATTGTCGAGACCACGGGGCTTGCCGATCCGGCGCCGGTGGCGCAGACATTTTTTGTCGACGAGGATGTGCAGAAGAACGCCCGGCTCGATGCCGTGGTGACGGTCGCCGATGCAAAATGGCTGAGCGATCGCCTGAAGGATGCGCCGGAGGCCAAGAATCAGATCGCCTTTGCCGACGTCATCGTGCTCAACAAGACCGATCTGGTCTCAAGGGGCGAACTTGCCGAGGTAGAGGCGCGGATCAGGGCAATCAACCCTTACGCCAAATTACACCGCACCGAGCGCTGCAAGCTGGCGCTGTCTGATGTGCTGGAACGGGGCGCGTTCGATCTCGATCGTATTCTGGAGATCGAGCCTGAATTCCTCGAAGCCGACGACGGCCATGACCATCACGACCACCACCATCACGGTCACGATCATCATCGCGATCATGACCACAGCCACGGCGGGTTGAAACACTATCATGACGAGGAAATGCAATCGCTGTCGCTGCAATCGGACAGGCCGCTTGATCCCAGCAAATTCATGCCCTGGCTGCAAAACCTGGTTGCCAGCGAAGGCCAGAAGATTTTGCGCTCGAAAGGAATTCTTGCTTTCAGCGACGACGACGACCGTTACGTGTTCCAGGGTGTACACATGATGCTGGAAGGCGACCACCAGCGGCCGTGGAAGGAAGGCGAGCCGCGTCAGAGCCGCCTTGTCTTCATCGGCCGCGAATTGCCCGAGCAGACCATCCGCGAGGGTTTTGAGAGCTGTATCACCACCTGATGACAGAATTCGGCACAGGCGAGGCCGCCTCCATTGTTTCCGTAACCGATCAGGTGCGGGCGCTCGCAATTCCCGCGCCTGTCGCGTCCCTGCATTTTCTCGGCGACAAGGCTGTCTTCGTCGGCGATGAGGAAAATGTTTTCGTCGCAAGCGCAGAGGCGGAAATTTCGGCGCTCCCGCTTCACGCCGGTGGCATCCTTTGCGCCGCATCCGACGGGGCGCGCATCGTCACCGGCGGCGATGACGGCAAGGTCGTTGCGCTCGACGACAGGGGGGCGACCGCGGTGCTTGCGAGCGATCCGAAGCGGCGCTGGATCGACAACGTCGCGCTGCATGCTGACGGCGCAATTGCGTGGTCGGCCGGCAAGACGGCTTTTCTCCGCGCCGGCAAAAACCCACAGAAGTCGCTCGACGTGCCTTCGACCGTCGGCGGCCTCGCGTTCGCCCCGAAGGGGTTGCGCCTGGCGATTGCGCATTATAACGGCGTGACGATGTGGTTTCCCAACATGGCGGCTGAGCCGGAATTTTTGGGATGGGCGGGCTCGCACCTCTCGGTCACCCTCAGTCCGGACAACAAGTTTCTGGTGACGGCGATGCATGAGCCGGCGCTGCATGGCTGGCGGCTCGCAGACAGCCGGCACATGCGCATGACCGGCTATCCTTCCCGGGTGCGGTCGATGTCCTGGAGCGTCGGCGGCAAGGCGCTGGCGACCTCTGGCGCGGACGCGGTCATCGTGTGGCCGTTCGCCGGCAAGGACGGCCCGATGGGCAAGCAGCCTGCGATGCTGGCGCCGCTGAAAGCGCGCGTCAGCGCGGTCGCCTGCCATCCGAGGCAAGACATCCTTGCGGCTGGCTATGACGATGGCACGATTTTGATGGTGCGGATGACGGATGGCGCGGAGATCCTGGTCCGCCGCAACGGCGGCGCGCCGGTCAAGGCGCTGGGCTGGAATGGCGCGGGCTCGTGGCTTGCATTCGCGGCAGAGGATGGCGAGTCAGGCCTGCTTGCGCTGTAACGGGTTTAATCTCCCGCTTTGGGGAACAATCGCCAGCCGGCAACCGTTTATCCGGGTATTCGCAGGTAGAGCAAGATGCCTCCAGGTCACGGGAAACGCGCAAAAGGCTGGGATCTTTTCCTGGCGTCCTTGCTGCTGACGACGGGCCTTGTCATCTGCGGCGTCTCATTGATCGAGATTTCAAGGGCGAGCGTCCACCTCGCACAGGCCACGCAGCCCGTGCAGCCCGCGACCCCGGATGCGTCAGACGCGAACAAGCCTGCGGAGTCGAAGCCAGGCGGTGCTCGTCCGACCACACCTGCGCCCGAGCCGGCCCGTCCCGCCGAACAGGCGCAAAAGGAGGGCGCGAAACCCGCTCTTCCTCCCGCCCCCGCCGAGAAAATCGCGCCGCCGATTCAGCAGAAATAGGCTGACGCACGCGGGCGATGGCAGCGGAATGCCGGGCACCAGCGTCCTTGCCCTACCGCACCAGCACGTTTCTGAACTGCCAGGGATCGGCGGTGTCGATATCCTCGGGAAACAGTCCGGGCCGATCCGTGAGCGGCGTCCAGTCCGTGTAAAAACCCTTCACCGGGCCGAGATAGGGAAGCTGGATTTCGAGGCAACGGCGAAAATCCATTTCATCGGCCTCGACGATACCGGCCATCGGGTTTTCCAGCGCCCAGACCATGCCGGCCAGCACGGCCGATGACACCTGCAAGCCGGTGGCGTTCTGGTATGGCGCAATCTGGCGGGTTTCCTCGATCGACAATTGCGATCCGTACCAATAGGCGTTCCTGGCGTGGCCATAGAGCAGCACGCCGAGTTCGTCGATCCCGTCCTCGATTTCGTTCTCGTCAAGGATATGCCATTTCGGCTGCATCTTGCCGGTGGCACCGAACATCTCGTGCAGCGACAGCACGGCGTCGTTGGCGGGGTGGTAGGCATAGTGGCAGGTCGGTCGATAGATCACCGTGCCGCCGTCGCGAACGGTGAAGTAATCGGCGATCGAGATCGACTCGTTGTGGGTGACGAGAAAGCCGTATTGCGCGCCGGGCGTCGGGCACCATGAGCGCACGCGGGTATTGGCGCCCGCCTGCTCGAGATAGATCGCGGCGCCGCAGCCGTAATTATGGGTGCGGCCATTGTGCGGCATCCATGATTCATGCGTGCCCCAGCCGAGTTCGGCCGGCTGCATGCCTTCCGAAACAAATCCCTCGACCGACCAGGTGTTGACGAACACGTTCATCGGCTTTGGCCGCTTTGAGCGCTGCGTGTCGCGCTCGGCGATATGAATGCCCTTGACGCCGAGCTTTTTCGCAAGCCGGCCCCAGCCCTCCCGGCTTTTCGGCTCGTTGAAGGGCGTGCTGGTGTCACGCGCGATGTCGATCAACGCCTGCTTGACGAACCACGACACCATGCCGGGATTGGCGCCACAGGTCGAAACGGCGGTCGGGCCGCCGGGGCTCTTGTGCTTGGCCGCCAGCAGGGTCTCGCGCAATGCGTAATTGGAGCGCTTCTCGGAGCCGATATTCTTGTCGAAATAGAAGCCGAGCCACGGTTCCACGACGGTGTCGATATAAAGCGCGCCGATCTCGCGACACATGGTCATGATGTCGACCGAGGACGTGTCGACGGAAAGGTTGACGCAAAAACCCTGGCCGCCGCCGGCGGTCAGGAGCGGCACCAGCAGGTCGCGATAATTGTCGCGCCTGACGGCTTGTTTGATGAAGCGCACGCCGTGGCTTGTGGCCAGTTCGCCTTCCTCGTGCGGATCGATGATGACAAAGCGCGATCTGTCGTATTCGAAATGCCGTTCGATCAAAGGCAGCGTGCCTTTGCCGATCGAGCCGAAACCGATCATGACGATGGGGCCGGAAATCTTTGCATGAATTTGACGATCGGACGGGCTCATGGTGGGGGTCTCCGGAAAAGCAAATGCGATGTGATGGGAAATCGGAAGAGGGATCAGGAGGTCCGTCGCTTTGCGGTGACTTCGATCTCGATCCTCATTTCGGGCTTTAGGAGCGCGGCGACCACCAGCAGCGTTGCGGCCGGCCGGATATCGCCAAGCCTCTCGCCGCAAACCGCCAGTACCGCATCGGCATCGGCCGCATCGACGACGTAGTACGTGGCGCGGACGATATCGGCCAAGGCGAAACCCGCTTCCTCGAGGGCAGCTTCGATGGTCTTGAAGCAGTTTCGTGTCTGGCTTGTGACGTTGGCCGGCATCGCCATGGTCGCATAGTCATAGCCGGTCGTGCCCGCGACGAAGGCAAAGTCGCCGTCGATAACGGCACGGCTGTAGCCGGCGGTTTTTTCAAAAGGCGAACCGGTCGATATGAGACGGCGGGACATCGGAACCTCGATTATGGCATCCAGAGCATGATCCGGAAAAGTGGAAACCGGTTTTCCGAAAAGATCATGCTCAAACAAAGAGATGAGATCATGATGCGATTCCACTGAATCGCATCATGATCTTGCGCGGGTTTACGGGCTTTTGGTCACTACGCGCAATGCTTCGCTATATCACGGCGTGCCTGATTGCGTTTTGTCGGCAGGCTTTCCGGCACGGTGGTCAAGCCGCTACGCCGCGCGAAGCGAGGCGCGCCGCGCGTTCCTGCCCTGGGCTGCTTTCATTTTGGGCAACGAGGCCCCGGTGGGTGCGATCAAGCCGGCTGCACCATCGAGCGCTCCCTCGTAAAGCTCGAGGCCAAGCAGGCGGTCGCGCTCGAAGGGACCCGGCAACGACAGCCGGCTCGCCTTCTGCGCGGAAAAGCCGAACCGGGCATAGTAGGGCGCATCGCCAAGCAGGATCACCGCGCGATGGCCACGCGCATCAGCCGCCGCCAGCGCGTGCGCCATCAGCGCGGCCCCGACCCCCAGCTTTCGGCAGGCGTCGTCTACCGCCAGCGGGCCGAGAAGGAGCGCCGGGGCCCCGCCGGCGCTGACGTGCCACAACCGCAATGTCCCGACCAGGCCCGCGGTGCCCCGGCGCACGGCGGAAAACGCGAGGCCCTCAGCGGGCGCGCGGCCATCGCGCAACCGTTCGCAAGTGCGCAAAGCCCGATTTGCACCAAAGCAGGCATCAAGCAGCACTTCGCGCGCAATCGCGTCCGAGGCTCGCTCGCCGCGGATCGCGAACGCAGCCGCATCGGTCGAGGGGGCAACAACGGTCTTCAAAGCAATCATGGCACGTCAGTCCTCGCGTCCGATGGCGGCGAAGCCGAGGGACGCGTTGTCAGCGAGTTTGTCAGGCGAGGGGAGGGAGCCAGCCCGCGGACCGGCTCCCGACTTTATCGAGCCTCAGAGAGGCCGGATCAGATGTGGTAGGTCTTCAGCGGCGGGATGCCGTTGAAGGCCACCGACGAGTAAGTCGACGTATAGGCGCCAGTGCCCTCGATCAGCACCTTGTCGCCGATCTCGAGCGTAACGGGGAGCGGATACGGCATCTTCTCGTACAGCACGTCGGCGGAATTGCAGGTCGGGCCTGCAAGTACGCACGGCGTCATTTCCGCGCCATCATGCGGCGTGCGGATCGAGTAGCGGATCGACTCGTCCATGGTCTCGGCGAGACCGCCGAACTTGCCGATGTCCAGATAAACCCAGCGCACGTCGTCTTCGTCGCTCTTCCTGGAGATCAGAACGACTTCGGTCTCGATGATGCCCGCGTTGCCGACCATGCCGCGGCCCGGCTCGATGATGGTCTCCGGGATCTGGTTGCCGAAATGCTTGCGCAGGGCACGGAAGATCGACCGCCCGTATTGCACGACCGGAGGAACGTCCTTGAGGTATTTGGTCGGGAAGCCGCCGCCCATGTTGACCATGGACAGGTTGATTCCCCGCTCGGCACAGTCGCGGAACACCGTCGAGGCCATCGCCAGCGCGCGGTCCCAAGCCTTCACCTTGCGCTGCTGGGAGCCGACATGGAACGAGATTCCGTAAGCCTCCAGGCCTGAGCGCTTGGCGAGGTCGAGGACGTCGACGGCCATCTCCGGGTCGCAGCCGAACTTGCGCGACAGCGGCCACTCGGCGCCGGCGCAATCGTAGAGGATGCGGCAGAACACCTTGGCTCCCGGAGCAGCGCGGGCGAGCTTTTCGACCTCTGCCGTGCAGTCGGCGGCAAACAGGCGAATGCCGAGCGCGAAAGCACGCGCGATGTCGCGCTCCTTCTTGATGGTGTTGCCATAGGAAATGCGCTCGGCCGACGCGCCCGCCGCCAGCACCATCTCGATTTCGGCCAGCGACGCGCAGTCGAAGCACGATCCCATCGAGCAAAGCAGCGCCAGCACTTCCGGGGCCGGGTTGGCCTTCACCGCGTAGAATACGCGGCTGTCCGGCAGCGCCTTGGCGAAGTTCTGATAGTTGTCGCGCACCACTTCGAGGTCGACGACGAGGCAAGGCTCGACGTCCAGACCCTCCTGGCGGCGGTTGCGCAGGAATTCCTGAATGCGCTCGGTCATAGCACCCTCCCAAACGGCCCAGCGACGGGAACTCGTTCCAAAAAGTTCTCGGATAAGAGCGCTTCGGCCACTTCGCGCGATGGAGGCGCGACGAGGCCAAAAAAACTCAAACCGAATAGTGCTGCCGTGGATTGGTTGGGACGCATCCCGCCCGCTCACCTGGCAATGAAGGACAAGCCTCTTCGGTATTCGCGCCGGCTGGTGGAAAGCCGGCAGAGACCAAAAAAGCCCGATCCGTCGTTGCTTTAAGTCGCGTCCCCCGTTGAGAACGAGGTGCGCCGGTTCGCCTCCGGCTGCCAGTCACGGTTGCAAGGAGTGGAGAGACCTTCAACGGCACCTCTTGAGAGAGGTGCTGGCCTTCAGGCTTCGGACTTACTTAAGTCCCGGGCTTGAGCGACCCTCGGTTCTTCATCCCTTGGCGGCTGTCCGGCCTCTTGTCCGGATACCTACCGACTGACACACGACCACAGGCACGTGCGAAATTGGGCAATTCCGCACATAAGCGTTTTGAGTTTGCTTAGCAACAATTTTTTTAGGCTGCGGAGAAATTTCCCTAACACGTGCTTACGTCATCGCGCGCTTCACGCTGCAAAGCGCGTCGAAAATGAACAGGCGTTAAGTTAGCTTAACGGGGCGTAAGCATTCGAGGCGGAATTGGAGTTCGTGCTGCTCACGGATTCGTCTAGGCGCGGCGCGTGAAGGGTTCGACGCGCTGAGCCGCGCGGATGAAGGCGGCCATGATCAGGACGCCGATCGCAAACAGCACGGCTTGCAGGATGTGCGCGCCGGTGTCGTCGAGGCCGAGCAGGATCGCAAGCGCCCATCCGCCGGCAAACGCCGCACCGAACACTTCGGCGCCGATCAGGATCGCCGCGCTGATCACGGTGATGACGCTGGGCCAGGCGATCTGGCGCGCCGAGGTCGGAGAGGGCTGCATAGCCATGGGCGAAAAATCCTGTTTGATAGCCGCAATGTCCATGAAATGGGCGGCGCCATCAAGCGCAAAAGGCGCAAAAAAGCCCCATCACGTGATATAGCGTCTGTCGCAGACTTTCGGGAGACGAACGGGAATTTTCATGTCGGAAACCCAGGAAACGACCGCCACGACGCGGGGCAATCCGCTGCTCAAGGCGTGGCAGACGCCGTTTGAGACCCCGCCCTTCGCCGAGATCGCGGCGGAGGATTTCCTCCCCGCCTTTGAGCAGGCGTTCGCCGACCATGCCGCCGAGATCGCCGCCATCACCCATGACCCCTCCGAGCCGGACCTGGCAAACACAATCACTGCGCTGGAGCGTTCGGGCAAGCTGCTCGCCAAGGTTTCGGCCGTCTTCCACGATCTGGTGTCGGCTCACTCCAGCCCGGCGCTGCTGAAGATCGACGAGGAGGTCGCGCTGCGGATGGCGCGGCACTGGAACCCGATCATGATGAACGCGGTGCTGTTTGGCCGGATTGCCCTGCTGCACAACAATCGCGCCTCGCTCGAGCTCACTCCCGAGCAGGTGCGGCTGCTTGAACGCACCTATACCCGCTTCCACCGCTCAGGTGCCGGCCTCGACGAGGCGGCCAAGGCGCGAATGGCGGAGATCAACGAGCGGCTGGCCCATCTGGGGACAACCTTCAGCCATCATCTGCTGGGGGACGAGCAGGACTGGTTCATGGAACTTGGCGAGGCCGATCGCGACGGCCTTTCGGAAAGCTTCATGGCGGAGGCAAAGTCCGCCGCGGAGGAGCGCGACATGGCCGGCAAGGCAATCGTGACACTGTCGCGTTCCTCGGTCGAGCCGTTCCTGAAAACCTCGAGGCGGCGCGACCTGCGCGAGAAGGCCTACAAGGCCTTCGTTGCGCGGGGTGACAATGCCAACGCCAACGACAACAATGAAGCCATCGTCGAGATCCTCAAGCTGCGCGAGGAGAGCGCGAAACTGTTGGGCTATCCGACCTTCGCCGCCTATCGGCTGGAAGATTCGATGGCCAAGACGCCGCAGGCCGTGCGCGATCTTCTGGAGCGGGTCTGGAAGCCGGCGCGCGAGAGGGCGCTCAGGGATCGTGACGAGTTGCAGGAACTGGTGGCGGAGGAGGGGGGCAATTTCGCGCTGGCGCCGTGGGATTGGCGCTATTACGCGGAAAAGCTTCGCCAGCGCCGTGCCAATTTCGATGATGGCGTGATCAAGCCCTATCTGGCGCTCGACAACATGATCGAGGCGGCCTTCGACTGCGCCAGCCGTCTTTTCGGTCTCAGCTTCTCGAGGCGGAAGGACGTCGCGGTCTGGCATCCGGACGTGCGGGTCTGGGAGGTCAAGGACAGCGCCGGCATGCACAAGGCGCTGTTCTACGGCGACTACTTTGCGCGGCCTTCGAAGCGCTCCGGCGCCTGGATGACGTCGTTGCGCGATCAGCAGAAGCTCGACGGGGAGATCACACCCCTGATCGTCAACGTCTGCAATTTTTCGAAAGGCGCCGATGGCGAGCCCTGCCTGCTGTCGCCGGACGAGGCGCGCACCCTGTTCCACGAATTCGGCCACGGCCTGCACGGGATGCTGTCGAACGTGACCTATCCCTCGCTGTCGGGTACCAGCGTGTTCACCGATTTCGTCGAACTGCCCTCGCAGCTTTACGAGCACTGGCAGGAACAGCCGCAGGTGCTGCGCCAGTTTGCCCGGCATTGTCAGACCGGGGAACCGCTGCCGGACGACCTTTTGAAGCGCTTCCTCGACGCGCGCAAATTCAACCAGGGTTTTGCCACAGTGGAATTCGTTGCCTCGGCGCTGATGGACCTTGAATTCCACACCCAGCCGGCCGCCGCCAGCCGGGACGTGCGGGCATTCGAGCGCGACGAGCTTGCCAAGATCGGGATGCCCGCAGAAATTTCGATGCGCCACCGACCCCAGCAATTCGGCCACATTTTCTCCGGCGACCATTACGCGTCAGGCTACTACAGCTACATGTGGTCCGAGGTGATGGACGCCGACGCGTTCGGCGCCTTCGAGGAGACTGGCGACATTTTCGATCCCGCCGTCGCCAGACGCCTGCACGACGACATCTATTCGTCGGGCGGTTCGCGCGATCCGGAGGAGGCCTATATCGCATTCCGCGGACGGGAGCCGGAGGCGGACGCCTTGCTGCGTCGCCGGGGCCTGTTGGAAACGCCTGAGGCTGCCTGAGATGGGCAAGATGTTGCGCCGGCTTTCGAGCCTTGTGCTGTCGACGGTTGCCTTGGCGCTCGCGATGGCGATTGGTCCACGTGTGGCACAGGCGCATCCGCATGTCTGGATCACGGCAACGAGCGAATTGCTCTATGCCGCTGACGGCTCGGTCACGGGGGTACGTCACGCCTGGACCTTCGACGATATGTTCTCGACCTACGCGCTGCAGGGGATGGAGAGCAAAACCAGGGGCGTCTACACCCACGAGGAACTGGCGCCACTGGCGCAAACCAATGTCGAAGCGCTGAAGGAATTCGGTTACTTCACCTTTGCCAAAGCCGACGGCAAGAAGCAGAAATTCGAGGAGCCGGTCGATTACTTCCTGGAGTTCAGGGACGGCCTGTTGACGCTGCACTTCACGCTGCCGCTGAAGACGCCGGTGAAATCGAAAGAGCTGGCGCTGGAGGTTTTCGACCCGACCTTCTTCGTCGACTTCAAATTTGCCGACAAGGAGCCGGTGAGGCTGGTCGGAGCCCCGGCCGCCTGCCAGATAAGCTTCCATCGGCCGAACGACGGCTCGGCCCGCGCCCAGACGCTCGGCGAGCAAAACTTCATGAACGGCGAAAATTCCAATTTTGGCGCGATGTTCGCCAACAAGATCGCGGTGGCCTGTCCATGAGGTGGGCGTTCCGCCAAAAAGCGTCGCCGGACCTGACACGCGCGCTGGCGGTCTGTGTGCTGGCGATGGCGGCCATCCTGGCGGTCGATGGGGCGACCCACGTCATGCTGGCACAGTCGCCGTTTGGCGGCCCGCGGCCGGGCGCCGAGCCCCAGGCGGCCTCACAAGTCGGCGGCATCGTTGGATGGCTGCTTGCCAAACAATCCGAATTCTATCGCGAGATCTCGTCTGCGATCCGCGCCGCGAAAACCGACGGGCATGCGGTCTGGACGCTGCTTGCGATTTCCTTCGCCTACGGCATTTTTCACGCCGCCGGCCCCGGCCACGGCAAGGCAGTGATTTCATCCTATCTGGTCGCAAACCAGGAGACGGCGCGGCGCGGCGTCGTGTTGTCCTTTGCGTCGGCGCTGTTGCAGTCGCTGGTTGCGGTGGTAATCGTCGCCATCGGAGCGTGGCTGCTCAACGCCACCGCGAAAACCATGTGCGGGGCGGAAAAAACCATCGAGATCGCAAGCTACGCTTTGATTGCGGCATTCGGCGCCCGTCTGGTCTGGACCAAGGGCGCAAGCTTCATCGGCGCATTGCAGGCCCAGCCGTCAGCATCCCCGCTCGCGCTCGCCGGAGCCGCAACCCACGATCATGCCGGCCATGGAGGCGGCCATCGCCACCGCCATGACCGCGGCCATCATGGCCACGGGCACGCGCACTCCCACGTCGATCATGATCATGTCCACGACGAACATTGTGGCCACTCCCACGGCCCACTGCCGGGTGAACTGGCCGGCCCCGGCGGCTGGCGCCGTGGCTTTGGAACGATTTTCGCGGTGGGTCTGCGGCCGTGTTCGGGCGCGATCCTGGTTCTGGTGTTCGCGCTGGCGCAAGGCCTGTTCTGGGCCGGCATCGCCGCGACTTTCGTGATGGGTCTCGGCACCGCGATCACGGTCGCGGCCATTGCCGTGATGGCGGTGTCGGCGAAGGACCTGGCGCGTCGCCTGAGCGGGGCACGCGAGGGCGGCGGCGCGCTGTTCATGCGAGGCGTGGAATTCGCTGCCGCCGGACTCGTGCTGCTGTTCGGGGTCGGCCTGCTGTTCGGCTATCTCGCCGCCGAACGGGTGACGTGTTTCTAGAGAAGAGGCAGGTTGCTTGTGAGCCGTCTTGTCACCCGGATGTAGCGACAGCCTATCCGAGCGCAGACTTACTGATTTGCCCGACGGGCAAATCAGTAAGTCTGTTGATCTTCTGTCTAGCCTCGTTTGCAAAAATATTCCGCTTTCCTCGTCGGGCAAATCATCTCTACACCCTCGCCCCGTCCCGTCTCACACAGGGGCGGCTCGCGATCGTCACGGACGCGGGGCGGGATGCGGTGGACGCGGGCGCGCTTTCGGACGAAAGGCGCGCAACGCGGACGGCGAAGTCGTGTGGTCCTGACGCCTCGACGCTGGCGTCAAGGCGGTGGAGGTAGCTCCGCCGACGACGGTGACAAAAAAGCCCGATCACCGGGGAGAGTACGAAGTAAGCCGTTAAAACCATTCGCGTGCGGGAATGCCGGGTGATTCTGGCTGTGACCGTGGTGACTAACTCGTGTGCTTTCTATTTTCGCACGCGAGGCTACGGGTGCGGCGGGCACCCGGCATTCCCCACGCCCTCTGTCTTGGAGACGAAGGGTTTTTTGGGAATAACTCGGGCGTATGGCGCTGCGGGAACGTAGAATTATGACTTAATGTCCTTGCGAGGAGCAAAGCGGCGAAGCAATCCACTCTTGCTTTTGCAGCGCGATGGATTGCTTCGCGGAGCCTGTCATCGGGCGCGCGCTTGCGCGACCCGTTGGCTCGCAATTGTGCAAGTTCACTAATTCGGTGATTGAACAGGGTTGGTTTTGGCGGCAGCGAAGTCCTTTGGTGTGTTTCCGGCGAGGGCCTGATGGGGCCTGTGGTTGTTGTAGTAGACGAGGTAATCGAACAGTTCGTTGGCGAAGTGATCGAGGTTGTCGAAGGTCGCACCCTCGATGACGTCCTCGTCGAGGGTACGCCAGAAGCGCTCGATCTTGCCGTTGGTTTGCGGCCGATAGGGCCTGGTGTAGCGATGCTTGATGCCGAGCTCGCGCAACATGGTCTCGAAGGGATGGTCCTCTGGATTGTTGCGGGAGGCGAACTCGGCGCCGTTGTCGGACAGGATCTCGGCAAACTCGAGCCCGTAGGTGACGTTGAGGGTGTTGATTATCTTCAGCGTTTTGAACATGACGGGCAGCGCCTTTTTGGAAGTCGTCACCTCGGCCCAGGCCAAGCGCGAACAGCTGTCGATCAGGCTGACGACATAGGCCGTGACGGGGGGTGGCGCCAGGAACATGTCGCGCGGTAATTGGTGCAGATCGACATGGCCGAGCTCGCCGAGTTTGTCCTTGATAATACGACGTTTCTCCTCGCGCATCGCCGGCGTGCGGCGGTTCAGTTGATAGCGTTTCAGCACCCGGTAGATCGTCGAAGGTGAGGGTAGCGTGTCGCGCCGCTCGCGCAAGGTGGCATGGATCTCGTAGCGGTTCATCCCCCGCTTCCGACACGCAACAATATCGGCCTCGATACCTTGCGGTTCGCGCCGTTCCTTCCACTTCGGCCCGCGCCGCCGCGGCAAAAGATCGGCCTCCTCGCCGCTCTGCAGATAGCGGTTGTAGTATTTCCGAAACGTCTGGGAACAGGTCCCGTGATGCCGGTAGAAGTCTCCCACCCGGCGGAACGTGGCCGACCGCCCCGCCTTCACAGCCTCGTATTCCGGTATCAAAAATCGCCATTTCTGAAGGTAATTCCGCTCAATCGTCCGGTCGTAGCTATTGTCTCGCATCGAATCCTCCTGCAGGAGAATTCAATCACCGAATTAGTGAACTTGCACAGCAATGACGTCCCTGGGATAGCTTCCGTCTCAATGCTTCACTTCCACTCACCCTAAAGCGGCAGGAATCTCCGGATCGCCGGCATGAAGAAGATCGCGATGTTGATGGCGAAACCGATGCTCCACAGGATCGAGCGAAGCGTCGGTCGATTGCCGAGATAGGTGAATACGTAGGCAATCCGCACGATCAGGAACAGCACGGCCAGTTCGTCGATCAGGCGTTGCGGGCCGGCACGAAATTCCGCAAGCAAAACCGCCACCGCGAAAAAGGGAAAGGCTTCGATGCCGTTCTGATGCGCGCCCAGCGCGCGCGCGGCAATCGGATCGTCATAGAAGGCGGGATCGCGCGGCCTGGAATTATCGAAACGGCGAAACCTGATCCACTTTATCGACGCGATGCTTAGCAGATAGAGCATCAAGGTAGCGAAAATGCACCATTCGGCGACGGTCATGGTTCCCCCGGCATGCGGCGGTCAGCGGAGCAGCCCTTGCCCCGATCAATGACAGTACCGAAACCGCCGTTATCTTGACAAGAATGGTCCGACGCGCGAAGCCATCCGCCATGACAGCGGTCGTTCCCATTGTGAGCGCAAAATCTTCAGCCGGCGTCAGGCCGCAGCGCGTCGGGGTTCTTTTGGTCAATCTCGGCACGCCCGATACCGCGGATGCGCGCGGGGTGCGTGTCTATCTCAAGGAGTTCCTCTCCGACCCGCGCGTGATCGAAGATCAGGGCCTTTTGTGGAAGCTGGTGCTCAACGGTATCATCCTGCGCACGCGGCCGGCGCGCAAGGCGCGCGATTACCGGAAAATCTGGAATGCGGAAAACAACGAGTCTCCACTCAAGACGGTCACCCGCGCCCAATCCGACAAGCTTGCCGCGGCAATTTCGGACCACGACCATGTCGCGGTCGATTGGGCGATGCGTTACGGCAATCCCTCGATCGCATCGAGGATTGATGCCCTGGTGGCGCAGGGCTGCGATCGCCTGCTGGTCGTGCCGCTCTACCCGCAATATTCCGCGGCAACCTCGGCGACCGTGTGCGACGAGGTTTTTCGCGTGCTCGGCAGGATGCGATCGCAACCGACACTGCGGGTCGCGCCGCCTTATTATGACGATCCGGATTACATCGAGGCGCTAGCGGTCTCGATCGATACGCATCTCTCCAGCCTGTCGTTCAAGCCCGAGATCATCGTGGCTTCCTTCCACGGCATGCCGCAGAAATATGTCGACCAGGGCGACCCCTATGAGAGCCAGTGCATCGCGACGACCGAAAGTTTGCGCAAGCGCCTGAGCCTCGACGCATCAAGACTGATGATGACCTTCCAGTCGCGTTTCGGTTCCGACGAGTGGCTCAAGCCCTACACCGACAGGACCATGGAGAAACTCGCAAAGGATGGCGTCAAGCGCATTGCTGTCGTCACGCCCGGATTTTCGGCCGACTGCCTGGAAACGCTGGAAGAGATCGCGCAGGAGAATGCGGAGATCTTCAAGCACAATGGCGGCGAGCAATTCGCCTATGTTCCCTGCCTCAACGACAGCGAGCCCGGCATGGACGTCATCCGCCAGCTCGTGCTGCGCGAGCTTCAGGGCTGGATTTGATCATCGCTTGCACCGGAGACCTTGATGTCCCGCATCGCCCCGCTTGAGCCGCCTTACGCGCCGGAAATCCAGGGACAGTTCGACCGCATCATGCGCGGCGCGCCGCCGCTGATGCTGTTTCGCGTCATGGCCTCCAACGCGCGTGCCTGGGAGAAATTCCGTGCCGGCAGCCTGCTCGACCGCGGCCCGCTCACGTTGCGAGAGCGCGAAATCGTCATCGACCGCACCTGCGCGCTGACACAATGCGAATACGAATGGGGCGTGCATGTCGCAACTTTCGCGCAGGCGGCAGGCCTGACGGAAGCGCAGGTACGCGCAACCGTGCGCGAGGGTGCCAATGCGCCGTGCTGGTCGCCAGTCGAACAGACGCTGATCGCGGCGGTCGATGCCCTGCATGAGCGTGCCACGCTCAGCGAGGAGGAATTCAAGGCGCTGTCGACGCATTACGACGATGCGAAGATTTTCGAAATCATCCTGCTTTGCGGCTTCTATCGGACGGTGTCTTATCTGGCCAACGGGCTCGACCTGCCGCTGGAGGAAAATGCGCCGAGGTTTCCGAAGGCCTAACCGTCATTGCGAGGAGCGAAAGCGACGAAGCAATCCACAACCACGCTTGCGGCTGTGGATTGCTTCGCTTCTCTCGCAATGACGGCGAGGGCTGGTCCACCCCCTACACCACGCCGGCGCGCAGGATATCGTGCAGATGCACGATGCCGACCGGCTTGCTGGCGTCGGTGACGATCAGCGCCGTGATCTTCGAGGAGTTGAGGATTTCCAGCGCTTCGCTGGCGAGCGTGTCGCCGCGAATGGTTTTTGGATTTTTGGTCATCACATCGTCCACAAGCGCGGTCATCAGGTCCGCTCCCATGTGGCGGCGCAAATCGCCGTCAGTGACGATGCCGGCGATGGCACCGCGCTGGTCGACGATGCCGACGCAGCCAAAGCCCTTCGACGTCATCTCGACCAGGGCGTCGGACATCCGGGTGCCGAGCGGTTTTAACGGAACACTGTCGCCGGTGTGCATGATGTCGCGGGTGTATTTCAGCATCGCACCGAGCTTGCCGCCGGGATGCAGCACGCTGAAATCGACGGGCGTGAATCCGCGGCCCTCGAGCAGGGCGATCGCCAGCGCATCGCCCAGGGCCAGCAGCATCAGCGAGGAGGTGGTCGGCGCGAGATTGTGCGGACAGGCCTCGCGGGCCTTGGGCAGGATCAGGGCAATTTCGGCGGCCTTGCTGAGAGTGGAGTCGCGCTCCGCCGTCATGGCGATCAGGGCGATGCGAAAGCGCTTGGCGTAGGTGATCAGGGCTTTCATCTCCGCCTGCTCTCCGGACCACGACAGGGCCAGGATCACGTCGTCGGGCGTGATCATGCCGAGGTCGCCGTGGCCTGCTTCCGCCGCGTGGACGAAGAACGCAGGCGTTCCTGTGGAGGCAAAGGTGGCGGCAATTTTGCGCCCGATATGGCCCGACTTGCCAAGTCCCGTGACGATCAGCCGTCCCCTGGCATTGCGGACAAGGTCGGCCGCGCGCGCGAAGGCCTCACCGAGCTCGGATTTGAGCGCCGCCGATATCGCAACGACACCGCTGCCTTCTGCATCGAGCGTCCGCAAGGCGGATTGAACGGCGGCGTTCACAGGCTCAGTCCCGGATGAGTTGGCCGTCAGCGGTTTCGAATTGGGCATGCGAGTTTTCCGAGGGGTCTGGCCCGAAGGGCCAATTCAGGTGCCAAATCCGGCGGCATTGGCGCCTTCTTAACATGTCGGAGATCAGGAGGCGACGCGCGGTCTGCGTCTCAACGGCTCATTAACCATAATTGTTTTAACTCCGTTAACGACGTTTTCCAGCCGACCAGCGCGGGCTCTGGAACCGGGACGTCAAGCGTATGAATTCGTTGGGGTATTCTTATCGTGAAGTCGGGTCCAGCAACGGGCCGCCGCAAGCGCGCACTCGCTTTGCGCGCTTTTTTGGCGTGTCCTGTGCTGATCGTCCTTGGCGCAGCTGAAACGCCAGCACAGACCCTGACCTCCGACATGCTCCGTCCTGTTCGCGACGGCTTTCTGGCGCCCCAGGATTTGCCGCTGCGCAGGACGAGCGAAAACGTCGGCGACAAAGGCAGCGACTCCGCCGGCAGCGAGCAAGCTCGCGACAAGGACAGGCGGGCGCCGTCACGGATCGGGGCGATCCCGACCTATGATGTTCCCCCCGCCAGCGGCGCTTCCCAGACAGGGTTCGACTCGCTCAATCGCAAACGCCGCAAGCAGAAAGCCTGGCCGGGCCGGGCCGGGCCGCGGCCCCCCGCGGCCGGCACACGGGCTGCCGCAGGCAGCGAACCGCCGATTTCCGACGGGCGCGCGCGTTTGTCGCCTCCGCCGTCCGAGACTGCGCACAAGCCGCCGATTGCGCCGGCGATGGCGGGCAGCATCGATGGTCAGCCACCGCGCAGGCGCCTGAAGATCGACGACGATCCGTTCGGCGCGACCGGCGATTACGCCGGCAGCTTTCTCATCAAATCGGCGGTGGAGCTGCGCGGCGGCTACGACACCAATCCCGGCCGCCTGGCGGTGTCGATAGGCGATCCGTTGTGGGTCATCGCGCCGGAATTTCTCGCGGTCTCCGACTGGGAGCGGCATGCGCTGGTGGCGGACCTGCGCGGCTCCTTCACCGGCTACGGCCATAGCCTTCCACCTATCGTCGACGGCGCGATCTCGCCGGCGCCTACCGATATCAACCGTCCGGATTTCCTCGGTCACATCGACGGCCGGCTCGACGTGACCGAGGATACCCGCCTCACATCGCAATTGCGCCTGCGGGTCGCCACCGACAACCCGGGCAGCCCAAACGTCGAGGCCGGCCTTGCCCGCTATCCCGATTATGCGACGTTCGGCAGCACGGTCGGCGTCGATCAGAGGTTCAACCGGCTCGATATTGCCGGCGGCGCCACCTTCGACCGCACCGTCTATCAGAACTCGCTTCTCACCGATGGCACCATTTCGAGCAACGCCGATCGTGCCTTCAACCAGTACGGCGGGGTGGGAAGGGTCAGCTACGAGCTGACGCCGGCGGTCAAACCCTTTGTCGAGGTCGAGGGCGACAGCCGCTTTCACGACCAGTACATCGACAATTCCGGTTATGCCCGCAATTCCAACGGCGGTTACGCCAGGGCCGGCACCTCGTTCGAATTCTCGCGGCTTCTGATCGGGGAAATCTCGATCGGCTATGCGGCGCGCAACTATGTCGATCCTCGCCTCGAACCGCTCTCGGGCCTTTTGAGCGCATCCTCGCTGACCTGGACCGCAACGCCACTGACCACGGCGAAATTCTACTCCACCACCTCGATCGACGAGACCGTCGTGCCGGGTGTCTCCGGCGTGCTGACCCACACCTACACCTTCGAGGTCGATCACGATTTCCGCCGCTGGCTCTCCGCAATCGGCAAATTCACCTACGGCACTTACGACTACCAGGGCGACGGCCGCTTCGACCGGACCTATTCGCTCGAGGGCGATCTCATCTACAAGCTGACCCGCAATTTCTGGATCAAGGGCACGCTGCAGCGGAATCTTCTCGACTCCAACGTGGCCGGAGCGAGTTCGGTCTCGACCGTAGTGATGCTGGGCGTGCGGGTGCAGAATTAGCATTTGCAAGGATCGTCACACGCGGGCTTGACCCGCGTGTCCATCAAGCTTCGAAAGAAATTTTGGGATGGATTGCCCACCGCTCCCAAGGGTCGGGCAGCCTCAGCAGCAGCGACCGGCCTGCACCGGCGGGCAGGGCAGCGAACCGTAAGAGCAAAACACGCAGCAGTCGCCTGCCAACGGCTTTAGCCGTGAACCGCAACCTTTGCAGTCATAGAAGAATTGGCAGGCATCGGTCGGCATTGTTTCGAGCGACTGATGGCTGCATTTTGGACAGGTTATCGTTGATTGAAGTTCCATGGCTCTATCGTACCAATGGCTCTATCGTACCAACTTGAAAACGATGGGCTCGATCAGCGCGTCCCAAACGAGAGCCAGTACGACAAATGCCGTCCCAATGCTCAAGGCGGCGAGCGTTCGCTTTGTCGGCGCCGGGCGCGCGCAACTGCCACCCGTGTTGCAAGCAACTACCCGATGGCGAAAGAACGCGACCCAGGATGTGAGTAACGCCAGGGAGGCGGCGCCAAGAAGATAAAGCCGCCATTGCGCGAGAAATTCCATTCCGCTGAAGACTGCTCCTCCGGCGCCAAGCCCGGCCAGAGCAAGCGGAACGGCGCAGCAAGACGACGAGATAAGCGCGCCAAGCCCGAACGTCGCGCCTAATCCCGCCACCCATCCCGTTGACACCTTGGGTGCTGCGATGGGTGCGCGCGAGGCTCCATCCTCGGCATTGGTCACGGTCATGGGATTGGCTCCTCCGTTGGACATCAGGCACTTTGCCACCTGTAGTCGCTACGGGTTCAAGCCGCAAAGGATCACAACAATGAGAGGCCTCACGATCGGGCAATTGGCCAAGTCGGCTGCGGTCAATCTGGAAACCGTGCGCTACTACGAACGCATCGGCTTGATTGCCACGCCCCCGCGCACCGAGGGTGGACATCGAACCTACGATAAAGAGGCGATACGGCACCTGGCGTTCGTGCGTCGGGCGCGCGATCTGGGCTTCAGCATCTGCGACGTTCGCGCATTGCTGACTTTGGCGGCGCCCGGTCGCAACTCATGTGCCGAGGTGAGAGATGTCGCAAGCGCGCACCTCGTCAACGTTCGAACCAAACTGGCGGATTTGGCGAAATTGGAAGCCATCCTGAGCGAGACGATTGCCAAATGCAGCGATCATCCGTCACCGGATTGCCCGGTCCTCGACATGCTGGATACTGGCACCCGATAGAACGGCGGCGATTACCAGGTCAGTCATGACCTACCGCGGCAAACTCGTCGTCCCCATCAGGAAGGTGTCGATCGATCGCGCGCAGAGACGGCCCTCGCGGATCGCCCACACGACGAGCGATTGGCCGCGGCGCATGTCGCCGGCCGAAAACACCTTCGAGAGCGAGGTCTGGTAGTCGGCGGTGTTGGCGCGCACATTGCCGCGCGGGTCGAGCTCGACGCCAAGCGTCTTCAACAGGCCCTCGTGCACGGGATGCACGAAACCCATCGCCAGCAAAACCAGTTGCGCATCGAGTTCGAACTCGCTTCCCGCCACCGGCTTGAACTTGTCGTCGACCTGCACGCAGTGCAGTTTTGCCACCTTGCCGTCGATGCCGGAAAAATGCTGCGTCAGCACCGCGTATTCGCGCCGCGCGCCTTCGGCCTGGCTCGAGGAGGTCCGCATCTTCAGCGGCCAGTTCGGCCATGTCAGGCCCTTGTTCTCGCGCTCCGGCGGCTCCGGCAGGATCTCGAGCTGGGTTACCGAAAGCGCGCCCTGCCGGAACGAGGTGCCGATGCAGTCCGATCCGGTGTCGCCACCGCCGATCACGACGACATGCTTGCCGCCGGCGAGAATGTCGGGTGCATCGCCCAGCGGCTCGTTGCCGACACGGCGGTTCTGCTGCGGCAAGAAATCCATCGCGAAGTGAATGCCGGCCAAGTCGCGACCGGGAATGGGCAGGTCGCGCGGCGCCTCGGCGCCGCCGGTCAGGGCCAACGCGTCGTATTGGTTGAGCATCTCTCGCGGATCGATCGCGCCCGGCGAGCTGCCGCCGACATGGACGCCATAGTGGAAGGTGACGCCTTCGGCTTCCATCTGCGCGACGCGGCGGTCGACGACGCCCTTTTCCATCTTGAAATCGGGAATTCCGTAGCGCAAAAGCCCGCCGGCCTTGGCGTATTTCTCGAACAAATGCACGTCGTGCCCGGCGCGCGCAAGCTGCTGCGCGCACGCCATGCCGGCCGGCCCCGAACCGATGACCGCGACCTTCTTGCCTGTCCTGGTCGCGGGGATTTCCGGCTTGATCCAGCCATTTTCCCAGGCCCGATCGACGATCGCGCATTCGATGGTTTTGATCGTGACGGGATTGTCGTCGATGTTGAGCGTGCAGGAGGCTTCGCAGGGAGCCGGGCAGATGCGGCCGGTGAATTCCGGAAAATTGTTGGTCGAGTGCAGGTTGCGCGAGGCTTCTTCCCAATTGCCCTGATAAACCAGATCGTTGAAATCGGGAATCTGGTTGTTGACCGGGCAGCCCGGCGTGCCCGGCGCCACCGAGCCGGTGCCGTGGCAATAGGGAATGCCGCAATTCATGCACCGCGCCGCCTGGTCGCGCGTTTCCTTCTCGGTCAGCGGGACGACGAATTCGTGAAAGTGCTTCACGCGTTCGACCACCGGCCTGTACTTGCGGTCGTACCGTTCGATTTCCAGAAAACCCGTGACCTTGCCCATTTAGAACCTTAAAGCCCCTGCATCTCTGTTCGTCTTCATTCAGCGTCATTGCGAGGAGCGTAAGCGACGAGGCAATCCATCTGCATACCGAGTAGGTCTGGATTGCTTCGCTGCGCTCGCAATGACGGCACCGTTGCCAGCGACTACGCCCCGATCGCGATCTTGGGCTCGGCGTCGGCGTTCGCCTTCAGCTCCTTCAGCGCGCGGCGGTATTCCACCGGAATTACCTTGCGGAATTTCGGCAGCCAGACTTTCCAATCCTTCGAGAATTTCGGCGGCGCGTTTCGACCCTGTCAGCCTGGCATGGCGGGTGATCAGGACGTGCAGCCGCTCGACGTCGGAATCCAGAAGATCGGCAAACACGTCGACCCGGCCGTGCGCTTCGAGATCTCCCACCTGGTGATATTCGTTCTCGTTGATCATCTCTTCCGACAGCACCGGTTCAAGTTCGACCATCGCCATGTTGCAGAGTTTCGGAAAATCGCCGGCTTCGTCGAGCACGTAAGCGATGCCGCCCGACATGCCTGCCGCGAAGTTGCGGCCCGTCCTGCCGAGCACCACCACGATGCCGCCGGTCATATATTCGCAGCAGTGATCGCCGGCGCCTTCGACCACGGCGACCGCCCCGGAATTTCGTACCGCGAAGCGTTCGCCGGCAATGCCGCGGAAATAGCATTCGCCCTCGATCGCGCCATACATCACCGTGTTGCCGACGATGATGGACTCTTCCGGCACGATGCCCGAATTGCGCGGCGGCTTGACGATGATGCGGCCGCCCGACAGGCCCTTGCCGACATAGTCGTTGGCTTCGCCTTCGAGGTCGAACGTGACGCCGGTGGCAAGCCAGGCGCCAAACGCCTGCCCTGCAGTGCCCTTGAAGTTCACCTGGATGGTGTCGTGCGGCAAGCCGGCATGACCGTAGATCTTGGCCACTGCACCGGACAGCATCGCTCCCGCGCTGCGGTCGGTGTTGTTGATTTCCATGTCGATCTTGACCGGCGCGCCGCGGTCAAGCGCTGCCTGCGACCTCTCGATCAGCCTGCGGTCGAGCACGGCTTCCAGATGATGGTTCTGCGGCTCCGCGTGATAGATCTTCTGGCCCTTCTCTTCCTTCTGCCGCACGAACAGTTTCGAGAAATCGAGCCCCTTGGCCTTCCAGTGCGCAACGAGCCGGGTCTGGTCGAGCATCTGGGTCTGGCCGACCATCTCGTTGAAGGTGCGGTAGCCGAGCGTCGCCATGATCTCGCGCACTTCCTCGGCGACGAAGAAGAAGTAGTTGATGACGTGCTCGGGTTGTCCGGTGAAGCGCTTGCGCAGCACAGGATCCTGCGTGGCAACGCCAACCGGGCAAGTGTTGAGGTGGCACTTGCGCATCATGATGCAACCAGCCGCGATCAGGGGTGCGGTCGCAAAGCCGAATTCATCCGCGCCCAAAAGCGCGCCGATCACCACATCGCGGCCGGTGCGGAAGCCGCCGTCGACCTGCACCACGATGCGGCTGCGCAGCCGCTCGCGCACCAGCGTCTGGTGGGTTTCGGCAAGACCGATTTCCCAGGGACTGCCGGCGTGCTTGATCGAGGTCAGCGGGGAAGCGCCGGTGCCGCCTTCGAAGCCGGCGATGGTGACATGGTCCGAACGTGCCTTGGCAACGCCCGCGGCAACGGTGCCGACGCCGATTTCGGAGACGAGTTTCACCGAGACCTGTCCGTCGGGGTTGACGTTCTTCAGGTCGTAGATCAGTTGCGCCAGATCCTCGATCGAATAGATGTCGTGGTGCGGCGGTGGCGAGATCAGGCCGACGCCGGGCGTCGAATGCCGGACCTTGGCGATGATCGCGTCGACCTTGTGGCCGGGCAGCTGTCCGCCTTCGCCGGGCTTTGCGCCCTGCGCCATCTTGATCTGCATCATGTCGGAATTGACGAGATATTCCGTGGTGACGCCAAAGCGGCCCGATGCGACCTGCTTGATCGCCGAGCGCATCGAATCGCCGTTCGGCAACGGCTTGAAGCGGTCGCTCTCCTCGCCGCCCTCGCCGGTGTTGGACTTGCCGCCGATCCGGTTCATCGCGATCGCAAGCGTAGTGTGCGCCTCGCGCGAGATCGAGCCGAACGACATCGCACCGGTAGCAAAGCGCTTGACGATTTCGCTGGCCGGCTCGACCTGGTCGAGGTCGACAGCCTTGCGCTTCTCGTCTTCGGCGGTCTTGAGCTTGAACAGGCCGCGCAGCGTCAGCAACCGCTCGGACTGCTCGTTGAGGATTTTCGCGAACGCCCGGTAACGCTCCAGCGAATTGCCGCGCACGGCATGTTGCAGCGTCGAGACGGACTCGGCGGTCCAGGCGTGATCCTCGCCGCGAGTCCGGTAGGCATACTCACCGCCAACGTCGAGCGCATTCCTGTAGACGAGCTTGTCGCCGAATGCGTCGGCATGCCGGCGCGCGGTCTCCTCGGCAATCTCGGCAAGGCCGACGCCCTCGATGCGGGTATGGGTGCCGGCGAAATATTTCGAGACGAAATCGGCCTTCAGGCCAACCGCGTCGAAAATCTGCGCGCCGCAATAGGACTGGTAGGTCGAGATGCCCATCTTGGACATCACCTTCAAAAGACCCTTGCCGATCGACTTGATGTAGCGCTTGACGATTTCATGATCGTCCAGCGATCCCGGCAACTGGTCCTTCATCGCGATGATGGTTTCGAACGCGAGATAGGGATTGATGGCCTCTGCGCCGTAGCCGGCGAGACAGGCGAAGTGATGTACCTCGCGCGGCTCGCCGGATTCGACGACGAGACCGACCGAGGTACGCAATCCCGTGCGGATCAAGTGATGATGCACGGCCGCACAAGCGAGCAGCGAGGGGATCGGAATCCGGTCTGCACCGGCCATGCGGTCGGAGAGAATCACGATGTTGATGCCCTCGCGGACGGCGGCTTCCGCGCGCGCGCACAATTCGTCGAGCACCTGCTCGAGTCCCGCCGCGCCCAGGCCGGCATCGAAGGTGGTATCGAGCGTGCGCGACTTGAAATGGGTGTCGGCGATCTCCGAGATCGACCTGATCTTCTCGAGGTCGGCATCGGTCAGGATCGGCTGGCGCACTTCGAGGCGCTGGGTGCTGGCCACTCCCTCCAGATCGAAAAGGTTCGGCCGCGGTCCGATGATCGAGACCAGGCTCATCACCAGTTCCTCGCGAATCGGATCGATCGGCGGATTGGTGACCTGTGCAAAATTCTGCTTGAAATAGGTGAACAGCGGCTTTGGCCGATCCGACAGCGCCGAGATCGGCGTGTCATTGCCCATCGAGCCGTTGGCTTCCTCGCCGGTGGATGCCATCGGCGCCATCAGGATGTTGATGTCTTCCTGGCTGTAGCCGAACGCCTGCTGCCGGTCGAGCAGCGGCAGGTTCGAGCGCATGCCCTTGGTGGGGGCTTCCGGCAATTCCTCCAGCACGATCTGGGTGCGATCGAGCCACTCGCGGTAGGGGTGACTCTTGGCCAACTGCGCCTTGATTTCGTCGTCGGGAATGAGGCGGCCCTGTTCGAGATCGACGAGCAGCATCTTGCCCGGCTGCAGCCGCCACTTGGTGACGATCTCATCTTCGGGAATCTTCAACACGCCCATTTCGGACGCCATCACGATGCGGTCGTCGCTGGTGACGAGATAGCGCGCCGGACGCAGGCCGTTGCGGTCGAGCGTCGCGCCGATCTGGCGACCGTCGGTGAAGGCGATCGCGGCAGGGCCGTCCCACGGCTCCATCATCGCGGCATGATATTCGTAGAAGGCGCGGCGCTGTTCATCCATCAGCGGATTGCCCGCCCAGGCTTCCGGAATCATCATCATGACGGCGTGTGGCAGCGAGTAGCCGCCCTGCACCAGGAATTCGAGCGCGTTGTCGAAACAGGCCGTGTCGGACTGGCCCTCATAGGAGATCGGCCACAGCCGGCTGATATCCTTGCCGTACAATTCCGACGAGACGGAAGCCTGCCGCGCTGCCATCCAGTTGGTGTTGCCGCGCAGCGTGTTGATCTCGCCATTATGCGCGATCATCCGATAGGGATGCGCCAGCGACCAGGTCGGGAAGGTGTTGGTGGAGAAACGCTGATGCACCAGCGCCAGCGCGCTCTGGAAGTCCGGCTCGTGCAGGTCGGGATAATACTTGCCGAGCTGGTCGGCGAGGAACATGCCCTTGTAAATCACGGTGCGGCACGACAGCGAGCATGGATAGTAGCCGGCAAGCCCGCGGTCGCGGCGCTGATAGATCGCCTGCGAGATCGACTTGCGAAGAATGTAGAGACGGCGCTCGAACTCGACCTCGTCCTTGATGTGCGCGCCGCGGCCGATGAAGACCTGCATGTTGGCGGGCTCGGTCGGCTTGACGGTCTCGCCGAGCGAGGAGTTGTCGGTCGGCACATCGCGCCAGCCGAGCAGGGTCAGCTGCTCGGCCTTGATCTGGTCGGCGATGATGCTCTGGATGACTTTGCGCCAGGCCTTTTCCTTCGGCATGAACAGCGCGCCGACCGCATAATAGCCGGGCGCGGGCAATGTGAAACCGAGCGCCTTTGTCTTGCGCGCGAAGAATTCGTGCGGGATCTGCACCAGAATGCCGGCGCCGTCGCCGGCGCGCGGATCGGCGCCGACCGCGCCGCGATGCTCGAGATTGCAAAGAATGTTGATCGCGTCGGCGATGACCTGATGCGACTTCCTGCCTTTGATATTGGCGATGAAGCCGACGCCGCAGGAATCCTTCTCGAGGCTGAGATCGTAGAGACCTTCGGCGGCCGGCCGAACGCCGTGCTCGGTCGGTTTGAAGGCCGCGGCCGCCGACAGCGCATCGATCCCGATGGTTTCGCGCTCGAACTCCGACCCGCTCATCTCACGTCCTCTCAATAAGGCTAAAGGCCCTCATCGTCGTCGTCGGCGCACCTTGGGCGTTTGCGGCACCCACGGGCCACCGCTCGTCCTCCGCGAGCCGCAATGTCTTAAATTCAGGCCCGGGCGTTCAGCGTCCCCGCGAACGGCCTTGCCTTTAATCCTGGGCGTCCCGACGCCCGACCTTGCGCTGCAATCCCCGTGCCGGGTTTGCGGCCGCCGAAATTGAGGCAGTAATACTGTCCTAACCCCGACCATGCCAAATTTTTCTTTATCACACAAGCGCGTGAAAGTCGCCGGGCGCGCCCGTCCGGACGGCCCCGTTCATCTCGATGGTCAACCCGCCCCGGATTTGAAGCAAACGCGCCGTGATCCAGCCCAAGGACCGCCGAATTCAGCGGAGAAATTTCGGCCTCGGAGGGCAGAACGCCCTCTCGATGCTCGGTCGGCACAGGAGCGAACGACATGAAGTTGTTCACAGGATCGGTGATTTCGGCTGCGCTGATTTTCACGGCCGCGGCTGCCAATGCGCAAGGTACGGCGCCTCGGGATGCGGGCCGCCCTGGATATGTTGGGGCATCCGACTTCAACGGACCTTACGGCGACCTGCCGCCGGAGGCCGGCGATTCAACCTATGGTCGAGGACCAGCATATGGCGCCGATCCGGGTCCAGGCCCGGCCTATGGTTCTCGCGGCCCGGCCTCAGGTCCTGGGAGCGCCTATGGTCCTGGGCCCGGCTATGGTCCGGCATTGCTGCCGCCGGGCGAGGTCTATCTGGTCCTTCGCGAGAATGGCTTTCGGCCGCTCGGACCTCCGCACCAGAGAGGTGCGTTCTACTTCATCGCTGTCACCGATCGCCACGGTGAGGATGGCCGTTTGGCGATCGATGCCCGCAATGGCCAAATCGTTCGCTTCGTGCCGACATACCGGATGGGCAACTATTTCTATGGACCCGCGCCGATACCCTACCCGTCGGCCGGGCGGGCGCCCCCGGTCAGCGAATTCGGCGAGGTGCCGCGGCCGCCCGCCCCGGTGCCAAAGATGGCCAGCCGCTCGCCAGCGGTGCCCATTCCGAAGGCGGCTCCGCCTCGCCCGGTCGAAGACGCGCCGCTGGCCGAGAAGCCGACACCCCAACCTTCCCAGCAATCTGCTGCCGTGCAGGTGAAACCGCTCGACACGCCGCAGCCGCCGCACGCAGCCCCTCCGCCTGCCGCCGAGGTCAAGCCCGCCATGCCGCAAATTCAGCCAACCCAGCCGATGCCGCAGGTGCAGGGGCTGGAGTAGAGCGCCACGCAAAAAAACGCCCCGGTTTCCCGGGGCGTTTTCGCAAAACTCCAGGTCCCGTCGAGGACGCGCGTTACGCGGCGGCCTTGTCGGGCGAACCCTCGATCACCGAGGCGGTTTGCGCGCCATTGGAGATCGGAATGTTGCGGGGCTTCTTGGCCTCGGGGATCTCGCGAACGAGATCGACGTGAAGCAGACCGTTCTCAAGCGAGGCGTTTTTCACGACCACGAAATCGGCAAGCTGGAATATGCGCGTGAAGGCGCGGGCCGCGATGCCGCGATAGAGCACCTCGGATTTCTCCGGGCTGTTTTCGTTGGCTGTCTTCTCGCCTTTGATGGTCAGCGTGTTTTCCTTCGCCACGATCGAAAGCTCGCCCTGCGAAAAGCCTGATACCGCGACAGAGATGCGGAAGGCATTTTCTCCGGTGCGCTCGATATTGTAGGGGGGATAACCGGGGCTGCCGTCAGCGGCGGCCTGGTCGAGCAGGGAAAACAGGCGGTCGAAGCCGACGGTGGAACGATAAAACGGGGTGAGATCATAACTACGCATGTGTAGTCCTCCATTGAGCGACTGTTGAACGAACCCGCCCGCCATGGGCCGGGTTTTGTCTTGTGCAGCCTTTCGTTTCGGTGTTTTCGAAACACTGGTATCGGCCTGCACGCAAATGATATGGGAAGGGCGTAAAATGCGTTCAAGAGAGCGGAAAACCGCCCTTTTTGAGCGTTCGCCCCTTGATTTTCCGCGCCTTTCGCCTAGCCGGTTCCCTTGCCATGACGCTCGTCTCCATCCCTGCCAATCCTGCGCCCGAGGACTGCATTTCGGGCACGATCAAGACGCCCGACGGCGCGGAACTGCGATTTGCGCGCTGGGCACCGCCGGCCAACCGCAAAGGCACGGTCTGCGTCTTCACGGGCCGCAGCGAGCAGATCGAGAAATATTTCGAGACCGTGCGCGACCTGCGCGATCGCGGCTTTGCGGTGGCCATGGTCGACTGGCGCGGCCAGGGCCATTCATCGCGTCGCCTGCGCGATCCGCGCAAGGGTTATGTGCGCAATTTTTCCGATTACGAAGTCGATGTCGAAACCTTCGTGCAGCAAGTGGTGCTGCCGGATTGTCCGCCGCCGTTCTTTGCGCTGGCGCACTCGATGGGCGGCGCGGTCATGCTGCGGATCGCGCATTCCGGCAAGCGCTGGTTCGACCGCATGGTGTTGTCGGCGCCGATGATCGATTTGCCGGGACGACGGACTTCGTTTCCCGCGCGCGCGCTGCTGCGTGTCCTGCGTTATGCGGGGCTTGGTGGCAACTATGTTCCCGGTGGCGGAGGCACGCTGACCGGCACCGAACCCTTCGTCAATAATCCGCTGACCAGCGACCCGGTGCGTTATGCGCGCAATGCGGCGATTCTCGAGGAAGATCCGACGCTGGGCCTCGGCTCTCCGACGGTAGCGTGGGCTGACACCGCGTTCCGTGCCATGCACGGCTTCCGGGCCGCAAAATACCCGCTTCAGATTCGCCAGCCGATCCTGATGCTTGCCGCAAGCAACGACACGATCGTGTCGACGCCGGCAATCGAGGAATTCGCCTATCATTTGCGCGCCGGTTCGCATCTGGTCATTGCCGGGGCAAAACACGAAATCCTGCAGGAGCAGGACCGCTACCGGGCGCAATTCTGGGCAGCCTTCGACGCATTCGTGCCGGGCACGCCGCTGTTCAAGTAAATTTCTAGCGTGCAAGATTATAGATGGCGGCCGCCGCCAGATAGATTCCGAGAAAGATCATCGCGATCAGGAACCAGCGCCGGAAGGTGTCGGGTTGCATCCGCGAACGCAGCGCCTGTCCGATGAACATGCCGGCGAAGGAGGTTGCCATCGCGATGGAGCCAGGCAATGCGGTTGCGGCACTGATCAGGCCCTCGCTGGTCAGATTGAAGGCGAGGGCAATGGTTGCGACCGTGAAGTAAACCCCAAGGGCCTGCACCAGTTCATCCTTCTCCATGCCGATCGCCTGCATGAACGGCATGGAGGGGATTACCTGCACGCCGGTGGCGGCCGAGATCGCTCCCGTGATCAACCCGACGATTCCGCCTATCCATTTCTCGTCGCGAGGCGCGACGCTGAAGACGAATTTTCGCAAGCCAATCGCAGCGTAGATCACAAGCAGAATGCCGAGAAAGACGGTGCCATAGCGCGCATAGGAACCGGTCAGCATGCCTGCGTTGAGCCGGATGCCGAGTGCTGTTCCCGCCATCAGCGGCCAGAGCCTGCGGATGATGTCGCGCAAATAGTGGCCGGCGAAGGTCTGCCAGATATTGGTGATGATCGCCGGCACGATGACGATGGCAAGCGCGTGCGAGGGCGGCATTGCGACCGCAAGCAGGCCCATCGATACCGTCGGCAGGCCAAGCCCGATCACGCCCTTGACGAATCCGGCCAACAGGAATGCCGCAGCGACGAACATCAGCAGAGGTTCCACCATGGCCCCACATTGACCGATGCGCGGGATCGGCACAATCTGGAGCTTATTGAATAAGCCTTCGGTTTTAACGAAGGCAGTCCGCTCCGGAGATCCGCCATGCGCTTCGATCTGGTAGACCTTCAGCTTTTCGTTGCGGTGGCCGACAGTGGCAGCATCACGAACGGCGCATTGCGCTCAAATCTTGCTCTCGCTTCCGCAAGTGCCCGGATCAAGGGCCTGGAAGCCGACCTCGGTGTCGCGCTGCTCAAGCGCCGCCGGCGGGGAATCGAACTGACCGCAGCTGGCGAAAGCCTGCGCGATCATGCGCGCCTCATCATGCACAATGTCGAGATGATGCGTGGCGACCTTGCCGCCCACTCGACCGGTGTCAGGGTCGGTGTGCATCTGCTCGCCAACACCTCCGGACTGTCGGTGCATCTGCCGAAGGCGCTGGCGGCTTTCCTGCGCGAACACCCCGACATCAGCCTCGATGTCGAGGAACGCGAAAGTGCCGACATCGCCGCGGCGATTGCCGGCGGCGCGGCGGATCTCGGCTTTGCCGCCGAGCATGCGCTGCCGGAAAATTTCGAGCGGTTTCAATTCGGCGAAGACCGGCTGATGCTGGTGGCGTCGCGGCGCGGCGAATTCGCCAATCGCCGCGGTATCGATTTTCTGGAAGTAGCTGATCACGACTTCGTCGCCCTGACGAATTCGACCGCGCTCCAGGTCCACATCGCCAAACATGCCGCGCGGCTCGGCGTGCGGCTGCACGTGCGCGCCCGTCTGAGGGATTTCGATGCAATCTGCCAGATGGTCGGTGCCGGCGTCGGCGTTGCGGTCGTGCCCGAGGCCGCCGCCAGGCGTTGCGCGCAAACCATGCCGATCGCGTTGATCGCTATCCGCGACGCATGGGCAAACCGGCAGCTCGCGATCTGCGCCCGCAGCTTCAAGGCGCTGCCAAGACCGGCAAAGCAGCTGGTCGAGCACTTGCGTAAAGCGGCGCGGTGACAACCTCGACGTCATACGCGAGCTTGACCCGCGTATCCATCCTCGTTGCAATGAATCCGTTCGACGGATGGCCGGGTCAAGCCCGGCCATAACGACGCAAAGATCTCTGCCCGCAACTCATCACTTCTCGGTCGCGACGCCGGCGTCCCTGATCACCTTCGCCCATCGGGCGATCTCTGATCCGATGAAATCGTGAAAATGCTCGGGGCTGTCGCCGATCAGCGTGGCGCCCTGGATGGCGAGTTTCTCTTTGACGACGGGATCGCGCATCGCTTCGGTCGCGATCCGGTTCAGCGCAGCGACGGTCGCCGCCGGCGTGCCTGCAGGGGCGACCATGCCGTACCAGTTTTCGGTGACGAGACCCGGCATGCCGACTTCCGCCGTGGTGGGCACATCGATGGCCGTGGGCGCCCGTTCCGGCGCGCCGATCGCAATCGCTCGAAGCGCGCCGGAGCGGATATGCGGCAGGATGATCGGGAGATCGAGAAATACCATCTGCACCTGCTGTCCGAGCAGATCGTTGACCGCGGGAGCAGCGCCTCGATAGGGCACGTGCACGATATCGATCTTCGCCGTCAGCTTGAGCAATTCGCCTGCCAGATGCGGCAGGCTGCCGGGTCCGGATGATGCGAAATTGAGTTTTCCCGGCTGCGAATTGGCAAGCTCGACCAGTTCCTTCATGTCATGAGCGGGAACGTTACCCGCAACCACCAGCATTTCCGGCACCTTTGCCACCAGGGTAACGGCCTGCAGGTCCTTCAGCGGATTGTAGGCGATCTTTTCCATCGTGGGACTGATGGCGAGCGCGCCGGCGCTGGAAATCGCGATGGTGTAGCCGTCCGGCTTTGCCTTCGCCACCGCGTCTGTTCCGAGCACCCCGCCTTGGCCGCCGCGGTTGTCGATCACGACCGGCTGCTTGCATAATTCGGACATGCGCTGACCGATCACGCGCGCAATGATGTCGTTCGGACCGCCGGCCGGAAACGGCACGATCAGCCGTATCGACCGCTCCGGAAAACCCTCCGCCCCAGCCGGCGCCTTGAAAAGCGACAGCAACAATGCACCGACAACAATGCCAAGCAGTCTCATGACTATGCAGCCTGACTGTCGAGCAGCTTGATGGCCGCTTCATGCACGCGCGGATCGCCCGCCGCAACGATGCGCCCGCCGCTCTGGGCAGGCTTGCCTTCCCAGGTCGTGACGACGCCCCCGGCACCGGTGACGATCGGGATCAGGGCTGCGATGTCGTAGGGTTTCAGTTCGGTCTCGATGACGAGATCGAGATGGCCGGCCGCAAGCATGCAATAGGAATAGCAGTCGCCACCATAGCGTGTCAGCCGCGTCGCCTTTTCGACACGGCCGAAGATGGCGCGGTCGTCCTCGTTCATCAACAGCGGGCTCGTGGTGAACATGGTGGCTTCCTGCAAGGATGCGCACCGCCGCACCGCGAGCCGCCTTTCCCCGGCCGATCCGGAATAGTGCGCCGAGCCGTTATCGCCGGAAAAGCGCTCGCCAATGAAAGGCTGGTGCATCATGCCGAATACCGGCATTCCCTTGTGCAGCAGAGCTATCAGCGTGCCCCAGATCGGAAAGCCTGAAATGAAGGATTTGGTGCCGTCGATCGGATCCAGAACCCAGACATATTCGGCATCTTCGCGTTCGCTCCCGAACTCCTCGCCGACAATGCCGTGCTGGGGAAAGCTGGCCTTGATCATGCGGCGCATGACCGCTTCGGCCGCACGGTCCGCCTCGGTCACCGGATCGAAATCGTGGGCGGTACTTTTGTTGTCGATGGAGAGGGACGTCCTGAAGAAGGGCAGGATGGTCTCGCCGGAGGCAGTCGCAAGGCGGCCGATGAAGGCAGTGAAATCAATGACCGTCACGGCGCTTCCTCAAGTCCTGATTCCGAAGTTTGCATCATTGTGCAGCATCCCCGTTTGCGAACTTTGCAATCGATCAGGACACCGGCATCCTAGTTCCAGTCTGGGTTGGGTCCGGAAAACCGCATGACGGGCAAGCGGCAGCGCTAAGGCGCGAACCAAAACCACACTAGCGCTTGCGGCGGAAAGTGTTGAACCCCCTTGCCTAGCGCAATCTCGCAACTTCCGCACCGCCAACCGTGCGTTTCCAACCGCCTTTGCTCGCGATTCGCAGGCGTTCGACGGGATGAAGCAAAGGGTTAGAATCCTGCTGACGAGCCTGATCACGAAATCGAGAGCACTGGGAAAACGAAGGGATAATGCCCTTTGGAAGATCATGCCGATCGGCGATATCATCATATAAACGACTGATTTATCTTAGATATTCCTGTTTGGCTCAATTTGCGGAACAAGGCGCGCGGCACGCAAACCTTATGCACCGGAAATCTGTCCAAAGCCCTTGCACTTTGTGCAGCGCGGTCGCATATTGTTGCGGTGCGGTAGCGCAGCTGCGCTATCGCTGCCCTCCTTGGGCGTTTCCTCCCTAGACTTGGGCCGCTTGTTTACTCAAGCGGCCCTTTTTTCTTGAAACTGTCATCAGTTATCGAGGTGCGATGACCTCGTCTCGGATGACGTTTCAGATGACCTGGATCATTCGGCCGCCGTCTGGAACGGCCCGAGATCGTCCAGCGAAACGGATGCCAGCGCCTCGGCGAGGACGGCAAAATCGCTTGTGACTTGCGTGAACCTCGCGCCGCGCGCGCGCCGACGCTCATCCATGTAAATGGCACGATTGAGTTCAAGCTGAATGGTATGCAGCCCGGATGCAGGATTGCCGTAATGTTCGGTGATGAAGCCGCCGGCGTAGGGTTTGTTGCGTCCGACCGAATAGCCCAGCCGGCTCATGGTCCCCTCGACCGTGTCGGCCAACAGGGGCGCGCAACTGGTGCCGTAGCGATCGCCAATGACGACGTCCGGCCGCCGCGGCTCGTCCCGCGATACCCCGACCGAGGGCATCGAATGGCAATCTACCACGACCACCGTTCCGAAGGTCTGGTGCGCCCTGTTGATCAGCCGCCGCAGCGCGCGGTGATAGGGCTTGTAAAGCGACTCGATCCGCCCCAGCGCATCGTCGACGGAGATGCGCTCGCGATAGATTTCCTGGCCGTCTCCGACCACGCGCGGGATGGTTCCGAGCCCGCCGGCGACCCGCATCGATCGCGTGTTGGCAAAGCTCGGCAGGCGCCCCGAAAACATCCGCGGATCGAGCTCATAGGGCTCCCGATTGACGTCCACATACGAGCGGGGAAAGTTGACCCTCACGGTCGGAAAACCGTGATCGCTCAAACCCCCGATCAGTTCGTCCATGAACGAATCCTCGGAGCGGCGAAGTGAGGCAAGATCGATCCGCGACGCGTTTAGGAATGCGGCCGGATAGACCGAACCCGAATGCGGGGAGTTGAAGATGATCGGCGCGCGCCAGACTTCCGGCTCGACGATTTCGAAGGGCAGTGACAGTTCTCCGTCAAAGGGGCTCATTGTCGGGTGTCATCCCTCGAATCCGCGATATCGGCGCAACATTCCGCCGAAATTTCACAGTTTTTAAGAAAACTCATTGTCGGTAATCGCGGCCGTTCTGCCAAGCAAAAAAACCGTATTTGCGTTTGGAACTGCTCTTGCCGGCGCAAATTGCCGGGATTGATTGATTCGCGGCGGATTAAGGTCCAGAAATAGCGCCATTATCAGAGCCATATGCTGTTCCCTTTCACCCGAAATTTACCCTCTGTCGGGCTAAGTGAACGGATTGATCCTCCACTCGGGATTCGACGAGCAAATCACCATGCATAAGATCCTCCTCGCCGAAGACGACAACGACATGCGCCGTTTTCTGGTCAAGGCGCTGGAAAATGCCGGGTTTCAGGTATCTCCGCATGATAACGGCATGTCCGCCTATCAGCGGCTGCGCGAGGAGCCGTTCGAGATGCTGCTGACCGATATCGTCATGCCCGAGATGGATGGTATCGAGCTCGCGCGCCGGGCCTCCGAGCTCGATCCCGACATCAAGATCATGTTCATCACCGGTTTTGCTGCGGTCGCGCTGAACTCGGACTCCGAGGCGCCGAAAAATGCGAAGGTATTGTCCAAGCCGGTCCATCTTCGTGAATTGGTCAACGAAGTGAACAAGATGCTGGCGGCCTGAAGATCGTGCTGAAGGTCGGGGTGGGGCGCCAAAAGCCCCGCCAAACATCCAGCCAAAACAGCCCTTGGCAACCTTGCCTGCCCATCATTGAGCCGATATACGGACCCCACCCGATCTTTCACTTTTTGGGCACGTAGCTCAGCGGGAGAGCACTACCTTGACATGGTAGGGGTCACAGGTTCGATCCCTGTCGTGCCCACC
>CAVRMY010000019.1:0-33778 GCA_963721935.1 uncultured Alphaproteobacteria bacterium | reverse complement strand
TCGCCGTCCTCGAGCTCGATCAGCGACAGATGGCGCGGAACGATGGCAACGCAGCGAAGTCTGAGCTCCGCCGCTCGCTTGAAAACCTCCCGCCGCGGCCGAAAGTCGCCGAACAGCCTGGCGCGCAGCTTGTTCAGCCGCGCGAGGCTGAGCTTGGGCGGAGTTTTCGCCCGCGCCGGGGAGACGGGCGGCCGCGGAGTGGATAGTCCCATGCGCCTGGCACGGCCGATCGCGGCGTTGCGGGTATAGGCGGTATTGAACCGTTCGTTGATTGCTTTCGCGATCTCGGAGAAGGACAGGCCCTTTTCGAAATATTCGCGCAATGCCTGTGAATGTTCCTCCGCCCAGCTTGATTGCATTCTTTCTTCCTGACATTCTTAGGTTGTATCGACTATTTCTGATATTCCGAAATCAAAGTCAAGCTTGATTTCGGATTTCGGAACTGCTATGCTTTCAACATTCGAAGCTGATGTTTTCAACATTCAGAGAGAGAATCGCCATGCTGGACGTTCAGGATGATCGAGCGAGGCCTCCAGAAACCCGGAAGGACCAAGGGCGGTCTCGCGGCGGCGATGGGCGTTCGCCCCGGCGCGGTTTCGGAAATTCTCTCGGGTGCCCGCCTGATCAAGGCGTCCGAAATCCAGCCCATCATCGACTACCTCGAATTGAATGCCGTTCCGATCATGGGCCGGGTCGGCGCCGGCGCTTCCATCGGGCCTGAGCTCGAGCAGGTGCCGCCCGAGGGGCTCGGCGAAGTTGAACTGCCATTTCCGATCGCGGAAGGAACCATCGCCTTCGAGGTGGTTGGCGATTTCGATGCTGCCGAAATACGAAAGCGGCGATATTATTGTGGTATACCGCGATCAGCGGCACCCGCTTTCGAGCTTCTTCGGCGAGGAAGCCGCGGTTCGCCTAAAACCGGTGAGCGCTATCTGAAAACCATCGAGCGCGGCAATGCCGCCAACGTGGTCAATCTCACGAGCTTCAACGCCAAGCCGATCATGGCGGTGAAGCTGGAATGGATCGGGGGGTAAGAACCGGCGTGACGCTGCCCAGGGGCCAGATCGAACGGCTGCGGGCAAGGGCAACGTCACGGTCGCGCAATGGGATGCGGAGTCATTCTGGCGGGAAGGACGGCAAAGCGCCGGCCAGGTAGTCGAAACAGGCCGGCGTTTCGCTCAACCGCAGGAATTGCGTAGCTCGTCGCAACTCTTGACGACCGAACATCATGATTTGGTTATTCCGAAATTGTGATTTGACGTATTTCTGATTTTCAGAAATAAGCCGTACTGATCGGCTCGACCGTTTGTGAGCATCGAACCGATCAGCAGGAGAATTGATCGAAGACATGCAGTATTTCGTAGTGATGATCGATTACGGCCGCCGCGGGCGCGAGGCCGTCGTCGATCCGGAAGTAACAAGGCGCGAGGTCGTTTCCCGCGTGGCCTCCGGCGAGTACGCCAATATCAGCTTCATTCACGAGATCGCCGATTTAAGCGTGGAGGATGTCACTGAGGAAATCCTCGCCGAGGCCGCGGAATTCCCGAGTCGGCAGTTCCGGCGCCGACCTTCAGGCCGACCGCTTCGACCACCTTCGCGATCCGCGCAAGCACGAAGTGGCGTGAGGGGGATGTTGAGTTGGCGCGTTGCCAAGCGTTCGTCCTGTCTCCCTCTTTCCGCCGGCATGAGGTAGCGGTCGCGGCGAGCGGCGCGAATTCGTGACGTTCGACATGGCCGTTTGCAGTGTGAACGCAAGGTGTTGGCTCAGCCTATCGCCGGAGAAGTCCCACAGGCGTTGCATGACGATGTGGTGAATTCGCGGGAGTGTCGGATGAAAGCCTACGTTATAGCTATAGAGAGGGCTCATGATGAAGCGATGTTCGCGGAATATCGAAAGCAAGTCGCTGGCACACTCGCGCCGTTCGGTGGTCAATTCATCGCTCGCGGTGGCAAGCTGACCGAGCTTGAAGGTCACTGGCAGCACCCCGCACCGTGATCATCGAGTTCCCGACGCGAGAAGCTGCCGAAGGCTGGTACAAGTCGGTCGACTACCAAAAAAATAATAGGGCTAAGACGCAAGAGCTCGACCGGAAATCTGGCTATCATGGATGGAATTTAGGATTCCTCTGAGGGTCCTCCTTGGCGTCGCGCCTCACCCTTCCCGGATTCACTCCCTCGTAATGAATAATTTCAGCGACATCGAGGCCGCTGTCGCTGCGAGCATGATGGCGGCCACCGCGAGTAGTCCTGCGACGTAGGAGCCTGAAAATTCCTTCAGCCAACCCATCATCGAAGGGCCGACAAAGCCGCCGACGGTGGCGATTGAGTTGATGAAGGCGAGCCCTCCCGCCGCGGCGATGCCGGTGAGGAATCGCGTCGGGATGGTCCAGAAGATCGCGCGTGCCGCGGTTACTCCGACGAGGGCGACGCTGAACCCGATGACGGCGACCGCAACAGAGCCGGAAGCGATCGGCGCGAGCAGCCCGATGCCGCCAAGCAGGCATGCGAGCGCAAGATTGACGATGCGGCTCCCCTTGCGGTCGACGTGGTGCGCCCACAGGATCATGCCGAGCGAAGCAAACAGATAAGGGATCGCCGCGATCCAGCCGATGGCGAGATTCGAAAGATGATATTCCTTCAGCATCAGCGGCAGCCAGATGCCGATCCCGTACGACCCGAGCGTGAAACCGAACTGGATCGCGGTGCAGATCAAGACCCGCGAGTCCTTCAGCGCAGCCAGCAGCGATGAGTGCGGCCGCTCTCGCACCTCCGAAGCCAGCACATCGACCAGCGCATCGCACTCCGCGGCCGTGAGCCATTCCGCCACTTGCGGACGATCGGCGAGCAATTTCAGCGTCAGTAGCCCCAAGGGAATGCAGGGAAGGCTCACCAGGAGGAACAGCCATTGCCAACCGGCGAGGCCCCAGATGCCGTCCATCTGCAGCAACATCCCGCAAACCGGCGCCCCGACCAGCGAAGACAGGGGAATGCCGATCAGAAACCATGCCAGCATCCGCGTGCGGTATTGCGCCGGAAACCAGGCAGCGAGGAAGAATGTCACGCCAGGAAAGAACCCTGCCTCAGTGATCCCGAGCAAAAGGCGCAGAGTATAAAAACTGTTCGGCCCGACGACGAAGGCGGTCGCCGCCGACACGAGGCCCCAGCTGATCATGATGCGCGCGATCCAGCGCCGCGCGCCAAAACGATAGAGCAGAAGATTGCTTGGTATCTCGAATACGGAATAGCCGAGAAAGAAAACGCCGGCGGCGAACCCGAACTGGCTCGCCGTCAGACCCAGCTGCTGGTTCATGGTCAGCGCGGCAAAGCCCAGGCTCGTGCGGTCGAGATAATTGAAAAGATAAGCAATCGTCAGCAGCGGCACGAATCTGAGGGCGGCCTTGTGAACGGCGGTTTGCAGCAGCGCTTCCGCC
This sequence comes from uncultured Alphaproteobacteria bacterium, assembly GCA_963721935.1. GTDB lineage: Bacteria > Pseudomonadota > Alphaproteobacteria > Rhizobiales > Xanthobacteraceae > Bradyrhizobium. The sequence continues at coordinate 30,347 of CAVRMY010000019.1, read as the reverse complement.
CCGGCCTGCTTCGAAATATCGAGATCGCCGGGGACGCCCTGCTGTGCGAGTGCCATCCCTGTTTCCTTTCCCGCCAAGCGCTTCTGTCGTCGCCAGATCGGCTTCGGCCTATAGCACGATACCGTCGCAGCTTGCGAAATGTTACAGGAATGCCACAGGCCTCCGGCATTGTGTGCTTGTTCTGCAAACGTTCGGCAGAGTTCATGATGGGCCTTTGATTCGCAGGCGTAGACTCGGCGCCGGGGTTGAGTTCACTTCGGTGTGCGAGGGAGAGCGACATGCCAGCCTACGTCCAGCATCACGCGATCGTTGAGACGCCCCCGGTCGTCTGCCCCGGCTGCGTTGGACTGCTTCCGATGTTCGTCAGAGACGTCGAGCCGCATTGGAGCCTTGCGACGATCGACTTCATCTATGAATGCTCAGACTGCGGTGCCGAAGTCCGGCAGACCGTGACCAAGCCGGAGCGGCATCACTGAAAACGGCACGATCGCATGTTGCCCGAGCGCGGGCAGCAACAAGGCTGCCCGCGGCCAAAGCTAGCTAACGCAACGTCAGGTTGGAAACGCCCCGTACCTAGTGAGTGGTTCGGGATGGATCCGGAGCAATCAGGTTACACTCCCTGAAGTGGTACGCGATTTCGTCGAGCGCACGCTGCTCCCACTCTTCGGCTTCCGCGAGCCAGAACACTCTACGCTCGGAATCATGTAACGCACGCTCACGGCAAAAATATTCCTGGCGGCGAATTTCAACGAGCTGCTTGTTCATGAACTCCACTCCTTTGTGAAGCCAATTCACGCGGTCAACATAGCAGAGCGCCAACTGCGAGTCCGTGGCCTTTTGTCGTGAGGCAAGAGGTTATCCTTCTGTTCCTGTGGACATCGCAGTGCAACATGTCAGAGGCGTTTGGCCAGACATCTGGAATACATAATGCACTCGCCGCTTACGCCGACTTCAATCAGAGTCTATTGTCGGCGATGCCGTCTTCGCTAAATCACGAATTTCGGCAGTCCGATCAAGAAAAGAAGTCCGGGAACGTCCGGCAGGGAGAGATTTAATGAAGAACCAGGTTGGCAAACCACGCCGGTCGCTCAAAGGTTGTATGTGCGGATGCGAAGCGACAGTCTCGCTCACAGGCTCGACCCTGAGCCGGCGCCAATTCGTGGCCGCAGTGGCGGGAGCCGCGGCATTTGCAGCGGCCGGTTTGAGCGGCGCGAAGAATGCACTGGCCCAAAGCACTGGCCCAAAGCCCTACCGCATCGACGTCCACCATCATTTGTCGCCGCCAAGCTATATCGCGGCCTCGGTGGGGGCCGGTTTCGGTGACGGTCCAATGCGGAAATGGACCCCCGAAAGCTCGCTCGCCGATATGGACAAGGCCGGCATCGCAGTCGCGATGCTCTCGGTGACGACACCCGGCGTCAATTTCACTTCCGGAGGAGCGGCGCGCAAGCTGGTGCGCGAGTGCAACGATTATGCCGCCAAGCTGATCGCCGACCATCCCGGCCGCTTCGGCGGCTTTGCCATGCTTCCGCTCACGGACATCGAGGGCAGCCTGAATGAGATCGCCTACGCGCTCGATACGCTCAAGCTCGACGGTATCGGCCTGTTGACAAGCTATCATGACAAGTGGCTTGGCGACCCTGCCTTCCTTCCAGTCATGGAAGAACTCAACAGGCGCAAGGTTGTTGTCTACACCCATCCGACTGCCGCCGATTGCTGCGTCAATCTGGTACGCACCGAACCGCAGGCGATGATCGAATACGGCACCGACACCACCCGCACCATCGCCGACATCATCTTCAGCGGCAACGCGCAGAAGTTCCGCGACATCCGCTGGATCTTCTCGCATGCCGGCGGCACCATGCCGTTCCTGATCGAGCGCCTTGCCCGCCATCCGCAGCTCGACCCGAAGGCGAAACCAACCGTACCGGACGGAACGCTCGCCGAACTGACACGCTTCTGGTACGACACCGCGCAGACCTCCAACAAAGCGGCTATGTCGGCGCTGGCAGCGATCATCCCGACGTCGCAGATCGTGTTCGGCACCGACTTTCCCTATCGCATCGGCATCGACCATGTGAACGGCCTGAGGAATTCAGGCGTCTTTACCGAGGCACAGATCGCCGATATCGAGCGCGGCAATGCGCTGAAGCTGTTGCCAAGGTTCAACGCCTGAAGCTTTCCGGCGTCCGGCTCCTGCTCGCCGCCGTGCGGCGGACCAGATCATGATGCGATTGAGTGGAATTGCATCATGATCTCATCCCTTCGTTTGAGCATGATCTCCGCGCAAACGCGTTTCGCGTTTGTCGCGAGGGAAACCGGTTTCCACTTTTCCGGATCATGCTTTAGTCTTACTCTTACAAGACCCTCATGGTGAGGAGGCGCCCTTGCGCCGTCTCGAAACATGAAGGCCATGTTGCCTATTTCCGGGCCTCGTCCTTCGAGACGCTTGCTCGCGCAAGCTCCTCGGGATGAGGAGATAAGTCGGTTAGGAGGCAGTAAGACTAGAGCCATTTCAGTTTTGATTGAATCAAAACCGGGCTCTACTCTTTTGTTTGGACGCGTTTTCTTCACGCGAACCGGTTTCCACTTCGCTCGAAAACGCTCTAGTACGGCCGGCGAGCCGGGCGAGTTCTGACCCGCCCTGATTTTTCAACCGTTTTTGCGATAACGCAAGGCGTCGCCGTGAACCTTGCTTCATGGCTGGGCGACGCATGGGACATGCGCGAGCAAACCGGAGGGGATAGAGCGGGACGCTGACCCGCGCTGAGCCTCCGCTTCGTTATTCAATCGGTAAAAAAATAAGGGGATGGCAATGACAAGCGCCGCCGGAAGCCAGGAGCAATCTCACGTCAAGGTAGCCACCGCCAGCCTGATCGGCACCGCGATCGAGTGGTACGATTTCTTCCTTTACGGCACCGCGGCAGCACTCATCTTCAACAAGCTGTTCTTTCCGACCTTCGACCCGATGGTCGGCACGCTGCTTGCCTTTGGCACCTACGCGCTCGGCTTCGTGGCGCGGCCCCTCGGCGGAGTGATCTTCGGGCATTACGGCGACAAGATCGGCCGCAAAACCATGCTCTATCTGACCTTGCTGATCATGGGTGTCGCGACGGCCGCGATCGGCCTGCTGCCGACCTACGACGCGGTCGGCGTGTGGGCGCCGATCCTGTTGATCGCCTGCCGCCTGATCCAGGGCTTTGGCCTCGGCGGAGAATGGGGTGGGGCCGTGCTGATGGCCGTCGAGCACGCGCCCGAAGACAAGAAGGGATTTTACGGAAGCTGGCCGCAGCTCGGTGCGCCGCTGGGCCTCGTACTCGGCACGCTGGTGTTCTCGGTCGTGTCTGCGTTTCTTACCGACGACCAGCTTTACGCGTGGGGCTGGCGTCTTCCGTTCCTGTTCAGCATCTTCCTCGTGATCGTGGGCTTGTGGATTCGCTTCACGCTGGCCGAATCGCCGGAGTTCCAAAAGGTCAAGGACAACAAGGAAGAGGTGAAGATGCCAATCGTCGACGCGATACGGCTTTATCCGAAGAACATCCTGCTCGCGATGGGCGCGCGTTTTGCCGAGAACGGCTTCTTCTACATCTACGCGACCTTTGTTCTCGCCTATGCCACACAGGCGCTCGGCATGAACCGGCAGGACATATTGAACGGCGTCTTGATCGCAGCCGCCATCGAGACCTTCACGATCCCGGCCTTCGGCGCCCTGTCCGATCGCGTGGGACGCCGGCCGGTCTATATTTTCGGGGCGATTTTTTCGGCCCTGATGTCGTTCCCGTTGTTCATGCTGCTGGGAACGAAAAACCCGCAACTTGGCTGGATCGCCATCGTTCTCGGTCTTGCCGTCGGCCACGCCGCGATGTACGGCCCGCAGGCAAGCTTCCTCTCCGAATTGTTCGGCACCAAAGTGCGCTATAGCGGGGTTTCGCTCGGCTATAATCTCGCCTCCATCTTCGCTGGCGCGCTATCGCCGTTGATCGCCACCGGACTCATGACCGCCTACAAGCCCGAGACCTGGCCGATTTCGCTGTATATGATCGTGCTCGCGCTCATCACCATCGTCTCGGTCTATTATGCCACCGAAACGCGGCAGGAAATCCGAGGTCTGAGAGCTGCGACGTGAGGAGTATTCGAGTTGAGCCAGCACCCTGCACTGCCGTATCTGCGGTTGTCGGAAAAAGGCAAGGTGGTCACCGCGGCCGAAGCCGTGCGTCTCGTTCGCGACGGCGACACGGTGGCCACCGGCGGCTTTGTCGGAATCGGTTTTGCCGAGGAGATCGCAATCGCGCTCGAGGCGCTCTATCTCGAGAGCGAGGGTGATGCGCCCTATACGCAGGGCAAACCGAAGAACCTGACGCTCGTCTACGCCGCGGGCCAAGGCGACGGCAAGGACCGCGGCCTCAATCATTTTGCCCATGACGGATTGGTCAAGCGCGTGATCGGTGGCCATTGGGGCCTTGCGCCGAAACTGCAACAGATGGCCATTGCCGATCAGGTCGAGGCCTACAACCTTCCGCAAGGCGTGATCACGCACCTGTTCCGCGACATCGCCGCCCGCCGCCCCGCCCATATCACGCAGGTCGGAATCGGAACATTTGTCGATCCCCGCAATGGCGGTGGCAAGCTGAATGCGCGGACGACGGAGGATCTGGTTGAGCTGATCACGCTCGGCGGACAGGAGTGCCTGCTCTACAAGACGTTTCCCATCAACATCGGCATCATCCGCGCCACGACTGGCGATCCTGACGGCAATCTCACCATGGAGAAGGAAGCGCTGACGTTGGAGGCACTGGCAATCGCAATGGCCGCGCACAATTCCGGCGGCCTTGTCATTGCGCAGGTCGAACGTGTTGCCGAAAGCGGAACGCTCAACCCGCGCCAGGTCAAGATTCCGGGAATCCTGGTCGATTGCGTGGTGGTATCCAGGCCCGAAAACCATTGGCAGACTTTCGGCACGCAATACAACCCCGCCTTCGCCAGTGAAATCCGGGTACGCGCCACCTCGCTGCCGCCCCTGCAGATGAACGAACGCAAGATCATCTCGCGCCGCGCGGCGTTCGAGCTGAAGGCCAACAGCGTCGTCAATCTCGGCATCGGCATGCCCGAAGGCATTGCCGCCGTCGCCAACGAGGAAAAGATCATCGACCTGATCACGCTGACGGCGGAACCCGGCGTGATCGGCGGCATTCCGGCAAGCGGTATCGATTTTGGTGCCGCGATCAACACCCAGGCGGTGATCGACCAGCCCTATCAGTTTGATTTCTACGATGGCGGCGGACTCGACGCCGCGTTTCTGGGCCTTGCCCAGGTCGACCGCCTCGGCAATCTGAACGTCAGCAAGTTCGGGCCCAAGCTTGCCGGTGCGGGCGGCTTCATCAATATCAGCCAGAACGCCAAGAAGGTGATCTTCGTCGGCACCTTCGGCGCGGGCAAGCTGCGGATCGCGATTGCGGACGGCAAGCTTGCGATCCTCAACGAAGCCACGGCTCGCAAATTCGTTGAGGCGGTGGAACATGTGACGTTCAGCGGCGCCCACGCGACCGCACGCGGGCAGTCCGTACTCTATGTCACGGAGCGTTGCGTCTTCGTGCTCGCTGACAACGGGCTCGAGCTGATCGAGGTCGCGCCCGGTATCGATATCGAGCGCGACATTCTCGCCCTGATGGATTTCAAGCCGTCCATACCGCGCGATCCGGCATTGATGGATGCACGCATTTTCCGTGAAGGCGTGATGGACCTGCGCAACGATCTGGTGGACATTCCGCTTCCCCGGCGCTTTACCTATGACGAGCAGCAGAACCTGTTCTTCATCAACTTCGAGCGCCTGGCGCTGCGCACAAGCGCCGACATCAAGGCGATCGAAAAGGCCGTGGAAAGCCGGCTAACCTCGCTGGGCCGTCGCGTCTACGCCATCGTCAATTACGACAATTTCTCAATTCTACCCGAGCTGCTCGACGAATATTCGGCGATGGTGCGATCCCTCACCGACCGTTTCTACTCGGGCGTTTCGCGCTACACCACATCGGGCTTCCTTCGCATCAAGCTCGGCGAGGCGCTGGAAAAACGCGGGCTTGCCCCGCACATCTTCGAAAGCGCCGACGAGGCGAAGCGGCACAAGGAAAGAAGTTCGAGCTGACCGTCGTTCATATCGGCAGTTCATGCCGCCTCTCGCTCTGCCAAGAGGATCCGGCATTTGATTCACCAACCCGTCTTCCTGTCGCGCCGCTGTGACAAAAAATCGGGACAATCGTCTCAAGGTTCGGCCACACCGGGACAAGTCGCGTTGTCGGTGCCGCCGTAAATATTGCCGGCCAAGACTTGCCGAAAATACCCCGGGGATCGCCGCCTTCGGATGCACCCAAATTCATCCGACTGACTTCTGGATGTTTCTGACGCCCACTTCGGGAGCGTCCATTCGTGTATCGATTCTTCCGCGGCCGACCAACGGCTCGTTCAGATCGCGAGTGAGCCAGCGTGCGATATCGGGCCATGCGTGGCCGAGCACGTCGGCACCGAGGTAAAGGCTAAGATGCCCGCAAGGCTCCGTCATCTTCAGCAAATATTCGTCCCGGGTGCCGACCAGTCGTGCCACCGCAAACAACTGATCGACACAAACGACTTCGTCGTCGGTGCCCGCGAGCAAGCAGATCGGCGTTGTCAGCTTCGACAGATCGATGTTTTGTCCAAGCGCAACGAAGCGCCCTTCCGCGATTTGGTTCTGCTTGAACAGCCATTTGACGACCTGAAGAAAGAAGCTGCCGGGCAAGTCGACCGTCTCGGCATGCCACTGGCGAAACCGCTCGTTGAGCGCTTCGCGCTGCGTGGGGTCGATATTGCCGCTGGTTTGCAGCGTGGCGTCGGCCTCGTTTGGGCCGTGCGAGATTCCCCACAAGCCCAGCATCTGCTGGCCGTGCACGATCCCATCGCCGAGACGCACCAGTTCGTCGAACATCTTCAGCGGCACGTCGGCGGCAAAATGAGAAAGGGACGATCTGGCCGCGGCAATATCGATCGGCGCGCCAACCAGGACCAGCCGGCGCACCTTTTTCGGGAACCGTGCCGCATAAACCAGCGCGAGCCAGCCACCCTGGCATAGTCCGATCAGATCAACGGGTGGTCCAAGCTCGTCCACCGCGACGTTGAGATCGGCAAGATAGTTGTCGATCGTGAAATAGCGGGTCTCCGGCGTAGCCGAGCGCCAATCCGTGACGAAGACGCGCGATACGCCGTTTTGCCAAAGCCGCTCGACGACGCTGTGACCGGGCGCGAAATCGGCGACGGTTGCGCCATGCAGCGCGTAGGGCGCGCAGATCAGCGTGGCAGGCGAGCCCGCGCCGTTCGAGAAATCTCGCAGGCGCATCGAGCCGAGTTCGAGCGCAATCGTATTCGGCGACGACCATGGGAATGTGGATTCGCGCCGGGCGGCCTGCTTGGCCGGCGGCAACAGGCTTTCAAACAACCGGACGTTCGCTTCCGCGATCTGCGCGGCTGCCACCAACGGCCACGCAAAAAAAGTCTCGAGTGCCGATGCCGGCTGCTCGGGAGCTGGTCCTTGCTCGTTTGTCTCAAGCATTGGACCACAATAGCCGAACGGCTCTGGCGCCAAAAGCATAAGTGTCGGCAGACCCCTTCACTTCTGCAGTATCCGGGTTACCGCGGTTGCATCGCAAAACCGGATATATCCGCCGTCCGGCGCGCGAGCGGCCATCATCCATCGGCCAACCACCCCTCGTCGCCGATCAAGGGAACGAAGCGCACGTCGGCGATGTTTTCGCTGCGATATTCGCCGGCTGAAACCCTGGTGAGGCGGACCAATTCCTGCGTGCGCTGCTCCGCGCCAACCGGCATCACCAGCCGGCCGCCGGTTTTCAGTTGCTCCTTCAACGATTGCGGAACCTGCGGCCCGCCGGCCGCAACGACGATCGCGTCATAAGGGGCGTGCTCGGCCCAACCCTTCGTGCCGTCACCGCGCCGGACGTGAACATTGACGTAGCCGAGGTGGGCGAGCGTCGCTGCGGCCTGTTCGGCGAGCTGGCCGAGGCGTTCGACGGTGTAGACTTGGGCTGCGATCTGCGACAGCACCGCGGCGGCATAGCCGGAACCCGCGCCGATCTCGAGCACCTTCTCGCCGCCCTTGAGCATCAAGGCCTCCGCCATGAAGGCGACGATATAGGGCTGGGAAATCGTCTGTTCGCCGGCAATCGGTAGCGGCGAATCCTCGTAGGCGAATTCGCGAAGGTTTTTCGGCAGGAACAATTCGCGCGGCACCTTGCGCATCGCCGCAAGGACGAGTGCGTCCTGCACGCCGCGCGCAGCGATTTGATGCTCGACCATCCTTGCCCGCATCGAGGCAAACGCATCGTCTTTATTGAAACGATTGTCTTTCGACGCCCGCCAACCCATGACGAAACTCCCGTCCAGATCGGGGTGAGAGCCTGCAGAGGCAACACGTCTTGGAACCTGCGACGAATGCTCCTCTCTTAGCGGAGACGGAACTTTGCAGGCTTGCGCTGGATCAACCAATACCGCATCGCCCCGTTCGTTGTCTTCAAGGAACGTCCAGGGTCGGGCCGGGTTTGTTGTCGGGGCGGGCTGCGGCTCGGTCGGCATCCAAGCCCCCAAGGATGCCCCACCGCCGTTCCGTGCCGGCGGCCCGCCCCACTGTGCATCCTCGCTTGCGCGCGGGCTTGCACAAATTCAATCCGATTTGCTGCGGCGCTCCAGTATCGCCAGCGTTTTCACATCGCCCGTGGCGTGGGCGTCATCGATGAGGGCGATCAAAAGATCCGCCAACGTCGCGTAGTCCCATAGTTTCAGACGAGCCGGGTCGATCCAGCCGCTGAAGAATTCGTCGAGATAGCCGCGTTCCGCACTGTCGGCTTCCGTCCAGCTTGGTCCGGCGAGGCCGGCAGGTTCGGCATCCCAGTGACAAATGATGAAACCTGCAGGCGACTTCGCCAAAATCCAGCGCCCATCCCTCGGGGCTTCGCTCAGCGGGCGCAAGGACTGGCCAATCTGCTCCAGAACACGATCAACGCTGCCCGACATTCAACGCTTCCGACTTTTACGCGGGTGTAAACGGCAACGCGCCGGGTGGTCCGATCCTGCAGCAATGCGGATGAACCGCCGCACCGGCAGGCGGTTCCGAAAGGTGGATTCAAGTGTGGCGATACGAAGGAACCGCCCGCGTGAAGCTCGCGTTCGCATCAAAGCGTGGCGGCGCGGCCACAGACAGACCGTGGAACGTCGTTCTTCGGCTTGTTTGTGCGGAAAGGCGCGGGAACGGCGGGCCGCCCAGGACGTTTACACCCCATTCAAATCGGAGGAGAGTGAGATGAGGAAGATTTTGCTGATTGCCGCGACTGTCGGCAGCCTTGCGGCGCCGGCCCTGGCCGAGGATGTCGGCGTTCAGGTCGGTCCGGTCGGCGCCGGCGTGACGGTTGGCGAGAGCCACCGCGATTACGATCGCGACCGGGTCCGGGAGAAGACCGTGGTCAAGGAGCGTGAGCCCACTGATCGGACCACCGTAATCAAGAAGGAACGCGGCGACGGCGTCGAAAGCAAGACCGTCATTCACAAGGATTACTGATTAGTTGGTAGCGTTGAGTAGCAATTCGCCCGCGCGTTCCCTTTCCAGGGAATGCGCGGGCGATTGAAACTTTTCGCGCGTCTGAAACCTTGTGCGTCCTCCTCTAGACCAGCTTGACGTTCTTCAGCGGCAGGCTGCGAACCGGCTTGCCGGTCGCCGCATAGATGGCGTTGAGTACCGATGGCGCCACCACGCAGATGGTGGGCTCGCCGATGCCGCCCCAGAAATCGTAGGTCGGCACGATCGCCACCTCGACCTTCGGCATCTCGGCAAGACGCATGATCTCGTAGGTATCGAAGTTGAGACTGGTCATCCGCCCCTTGTCGATCGGCATTTCGCCGTAGAGCGTGGCGGTCAGACCATAGGCGACCGATCCCTGGACCTGCGCCTCGATCTGGCCGGGGTTGACCGCATGGCCGGAATTGACCGCCAGCACCATGCGATGAACCCTGAGTTTGCCTTGCGGACTAACCGAAACTTCGGCCACCGCTGCCGAGTAGCTGCCGTAACCCATGAACTGCGCAAGACCGCGATGGATTCCGGCTGGCAGGGGCTTGCCCCATTCGGCTTTCTCGGCCGCAGCGTTGAGCACAGCGAGATGCTTGGGATGCTCCTTCATGAGCGCGCGGCGGAACTCGAGCGAGTCCTTGCCGGCCGCCCGCGCCACTTCCTCCATGAAGCATTCCATGTAGACGGCGTTCTGGTTGGTGTTGACGCCCCGCCATGGGCCGACCGGAACATGCGTGTTGCGCATGACATATTCGATCAGCAGGTTGGGCACGTCGTAGCCGAGTTGCGCGTCGCCGGGCGTGTCGTAATAGCCCTGCAGTTGCCGCATGTCCTTGCCTTCGACGATGCCCTTGGGATTGAGCATCGCGTTGATCGATTGACCGCAGACGCGGACGTGCAAGCCGACGAGGTTGCCCGAATCGTCGAGGCCGGCCGACAATTTGCATTGCGAGATCGGCCGGTAGAAATCGTGCGCCTGGTCCTCTTCGCGGGTCCAGATCAGTTTTATCGGCGTGTCGGGAAATGCCTTGGCAATCTCGACCGCCTGGTGGACATAGTCCTGTGTGCCGCCGCGCCGGCCGAAGCCGCCGCCGAGGTCATGCCGGTGGATTTCGCATTTGTCGAGCGGAATGCCCGACGCTTCCGACAAGGCCGCGAGCGACGCTTCGAGATTTTGCGTCGGCACCCAGGCGTCCGCGCGATCGGCGGACAGCTTCACCGTGCAGTTCATCACCTCCATCGTGGCGTGGGCGAGGAACGGCGTCGAATAGACCGCCTCGACCTTCTTCGGCGCTTCGCCGATCGCCTTCAACGCGTCGCCGTTCTTGCGATCGCCATTGGTGGCGGTCGCGTTGAGGCCGTCCTTGAGCAGGTCGGCGATTGTCGCGCTCGACTTCGAAGCGTTCTCGCCCTCGTCCCAGACGATCGGAAGAGCGTCGAGCGCCCTCTTGGCGCGCCACCAGGTATCGGCGACGACCGCGACGGCGGTGTCCTTGACCCTGACCACCTTCTTCACGCCGGGCATGCCGGCGATCTTGCTCTCGTCATAGCTTGCAAGCTTGCCGCCGAACACCGGGCAATCCTTGACTGCCGCGCAGAGCATGCCCGGCAGTTTGAGATCGATGGCAAAGACCTTGCTGCCGTCGAGCTTGTCCGCAGTATCCAGCCGCTTCAGCGGTTTGCCGGCGATCTTCCAGTCCTTCGGATCCTTCAGCTTGATCGACTTCGCATCGGGCGGCGTCACCTTGGCGGCGGCGGCTGCGACCTCGCCGTAGCGGATCGTTCGCTTGCTCGGTCCATGGGCGATGACGCCGCTGGAGACGGTCAATTCGCTCAAGGGGACATTCCACTGGTCGGCCGCAGCCTGCAGCAGCATGATGCGCGCCGCCGCGCCGCCACGGCGAACATAGTCCTGCGAGGTGCGGATGCCGCGGCTGCCGCCGGTGCCCATTTCGCCCCACGCACGCTTCGAGGCAAGATTCCGCGCGGGCGTGACGCCTTCGGTTGTCACCTTGTTCCAGTCGCATTCGAGCTCTTCGGCGACAAGCTGGGCCAAACCGGTCAGCGTCCCCTGCCCCATTTCCGAGCGCGCGATGCGGATCACGCAGGTGTCGTCGGGCTTGATCGCGACCCAGACATTGACTTCGGTTGCCCCTGGCGCGCCTTGCGCCAAAACCTCGCCGGGGAAAGGCACGTTCATCCCAAGCGCGAGACCCCCGCCTGCAATCGCCGCGGAGCCTACGATGAAGCTGCGGCGCGACAGCGTCGTGTTGTTTTCAAGAATCGTATCGCGCATGGCTAACCTCCGCGCCCGGTGGTGCCGACGCCGGCCGCCAGGTGGACGGCCTCGCGGACGCGCTGATAGGTGCCGCAACGACAGATGTTGGTCATCGCTGCATCGATGTCCTTGTCGCTCGGCTTGGGATTTTTCTTCAGCAGCGCAGCCGCGGCCATGATCTGGCCGGACTGGCAATAGCCGCATTGGGGAACGTCGACTGCAGCCCAGGCCTTCTGCACCGGGTGCGAGGCGCCGACCGACAATCCCTCGATGGTCACGATCACGTCGCTTTCCTTGACGTCGCCGAGCGGGATTTGACAGGAGCGCTGCACCTCACCGTTGACGTGTACCGAACAGGCGCCGCACTGGGCGACGCCGCATCCATATTTCGTGCCGGTCAGGCCGACATGCTCTCGAATGACCCAGAGAAGTGGCGTGTCGGCCTCCGCCGATACGTCCTTCACCGTACCGTTGATATTGAGTTTTGCCATATGCTTTCCTCCATCGCGCAAAGCATAGCGGCGGGTCAAACCGTTGCCTATACCCTTTGCGCGCAGATCAGGCCTGAGAGCCCGGGGCTTGGTCGGCTTAACGGTTTGCGATGCGGCACCCATTGGCAGGAGGTTTGAGCAGAGCGGCATTGGATAGCTTCGCCTGGAACTATGATGCTGCACATAATCTCGGCAGGCTCTTCCCGCAACGAACTTTCAGCCGTCATGCCCGCGCTTGTCGCGGGCATGACGAGGGTGAACGGTCCGTTTCATTGCTCACGAGACGCGCCTGCGCGTCCCCGCGGCACGATCTGCCCGAGCTTTGTCAAACATCACCCTCGAAAATACAGAGGGCGCAGGGAATGCCGGGTGCTTGGCCGCACCCGCGGCCCTGTGTGCGAAAAGTGAAAGCACACAAGCATAGTCACCACAGGTAGGCCGAAACATTCCGGCATTCCCCGCGCGACGGTTTTACGGTTTCCTTCGTACTCTCCCCGGGGACCGGGCTTTCTTGCCCCCGTCGCTTGCAAGATCATCAATCTGCAGGCTTGATATCAGCGTCGGGATATCAGGACCACACGACTTCGCCGTCCGCTTCGCAAGGCGCCCGTCTTGCGCACCCAAAGCGTCCATCGCATCCCGCACTCCACGTTCGTGACGACGCGCAACGCCCCTCCTGATGAGCGCGGTATGGATTGGCTCTATCGCTGTTTCTACCAAACGAAAAAGCAAAAAATTTTTTGCGGAGAGGCTGGACACGACCGGCAAATCAGTGCCGCCAATCGTAGCAACCATTAAGTGGCGGGAGCGCTATCCACCCAGGGGGTGCCCCGCGCGACGACGGTGTTGGCGTAGATCAGCAACTTTCTGGCGCAAGCGATGAGAGCAGCGTTATGGGCCTTTCCTCGTGCGATAAGCCGACCATAGAGGCTGATCAAGGCTTTGTTCCACCTGAAGGCGGCGGGGAGCGCGGCGGCATATAGGGAGCGCCGGAGGCGTCCGCGGCCACCGGAGATGTGGCGCTGACCTTTGTGTTTTCCGCTGTCGTCGTCAAAGGGAGCAAGCCCCGCGAGCGCTGATGCCTCTTCGCGGCTGATATAGCCGAGTTCGGGCATACGGATGATCAGCGCAAGCGCGGTGCGCTCACCAATGCCGGGAACGCTCAGCACGAGCTCAAGTCGAGCAGCGAGGTCGTGGTGGGCGCGCAATTGCTTGGCAATGAAGCGTAACATCGCCAGCCGTCGTGCCTTCAGCCTGGCGATGTCGGTGACAACCATGCGTCGCAGCCGAGGCTCACCGATATGTTCGAGCCGGATCTTGAGGCGCGCAATGTCCTCCTCGATCTGTTCGATGAAGGTCAGCAGGTCTGCAAGCTCAGTCAGACGCTGATCTGGCGCGATCCGTGGCTCGTTCATCGTAGCCGCACAGGCCGCAATCAGAACGGCATCGAGCGCATCGTTCTTGGCCCGGCGCAAATGCACCCGGCCAAACGCCTTGACCTGGATCGGCTGCAATACCAGCACGGTTAAGCCCGCGGCTCGCAAATGCTCCACCACGCCGCGCTCGTAGCCGCCGGTCGCCTCGATGCCGACCCGGGTGACGCCAGTCCTGGCCAGATTGGCCGCCAGGGCGCGCCATCCGGCCGGGGCGTTGGCAACCTGCCAGCGTTCAGGCCGATCGTGAACCGCGATATCGAGCTTAGCTTTGGACGTATCGATCCCGGCCGTCGTTATGTTAGTCTGTGTCATCTTCCTCGACCCCTGCCTTGTGAAGCGAACCAAGTTGTTCCGGCAACCATCCGGGTCCGATGAAGGTGCTGGCGCGATCTCGCTACGGGGCAGCCAAAAGCGGCTCAGGGCGGGTTCGATCCGATCGCCAGCGGCCTGCCGCGGAATGCACGCCGCGGCAGGCCATTCCTCTCGGAACATCCAGACCATATCTGATTGCGCTATTACAAGGGCGGATTAGCCGAAGGCGTAATCCGCCATCTCGGCGGCTTTAGCGGCGGATTACGCTGACCGCCCTGCCGGGTACGCCGCGGCCTCCATCGTCATTGCGAGCGCCAGCGAAGCAATCCATGGTCGGAGCAACGAGCAAAGAGTGGATTGCTTCGTCGCATTCGCTCCTCGCAATGACGCGGATAGTTGCGGATTAGCCGAAGGCGTAATCCGCCATCTCGGCGGCTTTAGCGGCGGATTACGCTGACCGCCCTGCCGGGTACGCCGCGGCCTCCATCGTCATTGCGAGCGCCAGCGAAGCAATCCATGGTCGGAGCAACGAGCAAAGAGTGGATTGCTTCGTCGCATTCGCTCCTCGCAATGACGCGGATAGTTGCGGATTAGCCGAAGGCGTAATCCGCCATCTCGGCGGCTTTAGCGGCGGATTACGCTGACGCTAATCCGCCCTCAGGCGCGATCGCAATTCCTCATGGTGAGGAGCCGCGCGCCTTGCGCGGCGTCTCGAACCGGAGGGCCCGTCGCGCAGCCACAAGGGTTGCGCTATTCGCTTGGCAAGCTAAGTATCAGCCCTCGGCTTGTCATGAGGGCGCCATGAGTCTCGATCCCGAGGCGCGAGAGCTGGTCCTGACGGTGCGGCGCAAATCGCAAATCGCCGAAGGCGTCTTCCTGTTCGAGCTTCGCTCGACGGCTACGGCGGAATTGCCACCCTTCACGCCCGGTTCCCACATTACCGTGACCGCGCCTTCGGGACAGAAACGCCGCTACTCGCTTTGCAACGACCCGGCCGAGCGCGACCGCTATTTGATCGCGGTGAAGCAGGAGACCTCGGGCCGCGGCGGTTCCTTGAGTTTCACCAGCGATATCGGCGAGGGCGATGCGGTTACCATCGAACCGCCCGCCAACGAATTCGAGATGTCGAAATCAGAGCCGAAGCGCTTCATCTTCATTGCAGGTGGCATCGGCATCACGCCGATCCGGGCGATGATTTTGCATTGCGTGCGGCACGGAAAGCAGAACTTCACGCTGTACTATTTCACCCGGACGCCGGAGGCGATGGCCTTCCGCGAGGAATTTTCCGCAGCCGAATTCGCCGGAAAGGTCATTCTGCATCACGACAATGCCGATCCGGCCCAGGCCTACGACCTGTGGCCGGTGCTGGAACAACAGCGCGGCGCGCACCTCTATTGTTGCGGGCCGCGCGGCCTGATGGATGCGGTGCGTGACATGACCGGGCACTGGCCGGATTCGGCGGTGCATTTCGAGGATTTCGTCGGCGCTTCCGCTCCCCGCACCGACGACACGCCATTCGAGGTCAAGCTCGCCGGAAGCGGAAAAAGCTACGAGGTGCCGGCGGGCGTTTCCATCCTGGATACGCTGCGCGAGCACGGCCATGCGCTCGCAAGCTCCTGCGAAAGCGGCACCTGCGGCACCTGCCGCACCCGCTTCACCGAGGGCGAGGCCGACCATCGCGACCTCGTACTGTCCGAGAAGGAAAAGAGAAGCGAGATCATGATCTGCGTGTCGCGGTCGAAATCACCGTCCCTGACTCTGGATATTCGATCCATGACGGGAGACCCGCGATGAACGAACCGCTAAAACTCGGCGTGATCGGTCTGGGCCGCGCGTTCATGCTGATGCTGCCGGGCTTTGCTTCGCATCCGCTGATAAAAATGGTTGCGGCAACCGATCCGCGGGCCGATGCGCGTGAGCGCTTTGCCGACGAATTCGGCGCCAGGGGTTTTGAAGACGCCGAGGCGCTTTGCGCCGATCCCGGCGTTCAGGCCGTTTACGTGGCCTCTCCGCACCGGTTTCATGTCGACCACGTCAAGCTGGCGGCGAAACACCGCAAGCATGTCCTGGTCGAAAAGCCGATGGCGCTTTCGCTTGACGATTGCCGCGAAATGATTGCGGCGGCAGCAAAGGCCGAAACGAAACTCCTCGTCGGCCACAGCCACAGCTACGACCTGCCCTATTTGCGCACCCGCGACATGATCCAAAGCGGTGCCTACGGGCGCATCCGCATGATCAGCGCGCTCAACTTCACCGATTTCCTCTACCGGCCGCGCCGGCCTGAGGAGCTGGAAACCGGCGCCGGCGGCGGCGTGGTGTTCAGCCAGGCTGCCCATCAGGTGGACATCGTGCGGCTGCTTGCGGGCGCAAAAGCAACTTCCGTCCACGCCATCACCGGCAATTGGGACCCCTCGCGCCGCACCGAGGGCGCCTACAGCGCGCAGATCAAATTCGAGGACGGTTCTTTCGCGTCGCTGACCTATAGCGGGTATGCGCATTTCGACAGCGACGAATTCATGGGATGGCGGGGCGAGCTCGGCCAGAGGCGCGACGGCGATGCATCCTATGGGCGCTCCAGACTGGCGCTGCGCAATGCAAGGTCGCCGGCCGAAGAAACCGAAATGAAAAACCGCCGCGCCTACGGTTCCCTGGGCCGCGACGCCTTCCCGATCGGTGGCGATCCGGCGCACAACCATTTCGGGCTTTTGATCGCAAGCTGCGAGCGCGCCGACCTTCGCCCCACGCCGCAAGCAGTCGTGGTCTATGGCAACGAGACGCGCCATGTCGAAGAACTGCCGGCACCGACGATTCCGCGCGCGGAGGTCGTCGACGAACTCTACGACGCGGCGGTTCGCGGCAAGCCGCCGCTGCATTCCGGCGAATGGGGGCTTGCAACGCTCGAAATTTGTCTTGCCATTGTCTCTTCAGCCGAAAGCGGGCGCGAGATCGAGCTGCGATATCAGATCTAGCGCCTCGTCATGGTGCCTCATTGCAAGCCGCGCCGAAGACGCGGAGATCCATCATTCCACCCCTATCGTCGTCCCCCGCGAAAGCGGGGACCCATAGCCACAAATGCCCGTCGCAGACATAGTGGCCTCACCGCGTCATTGCGAGCGCAAGCGAAGCAATCCACCTGCGGCTGGCGAAGCGATCCTGTGATCAAAAAGAGCTGGATTGCTTCGTCGCTCCCGCTCTTCGCAATGACGAAACAGGCTGCATCATCCCGACGGCGGATTGTTGGCGCGGCTCGCAATGATGGCGATAACGTCGTTCTCGGCGGCCGCCGCCGTCTTGTAGCGCGGCTCGGTCGTCACGAACGGCTGCTCGGCATCGGCGGGGTAGAAGATCTCGACATAATAGAGATCGGTCGAAAAATCCTTTTTCGGCTCGATACGGATCAGCGCCATGACCTGCTCCCTTCATCTTGTCAGTTTTCGCACCCGTCATTGCGAGCGATAGCGAAGCAATCCAGTGGTAGGAAAAGTTGGATTGCTTCGTCGCATTCGCTCCTCGCAATGACGACCGGGGCGCGAAACATCGTAGCGCACCATACGGTTAATCGATTTCCCCGTCATTGCGAGCGCAAGCGAAGCAATCCAGTGGTAGGAAAAGCTGGATTGCTTCGTCGCATTCGCTTCTCGCAATGACGACCGGGGCGCGAAACATCGTAGCGCACCATACGGTTAATCGATTTCCCCGTCATTGCGAGCGCAAGCGAAGCAATCCAGGACTAACGGTTTCCGGATTGCTCCGGAGCTGATGCCCCTTGTAATGGCGCCGCGGCCGAAACCGGAAACAACACATTGCGCAAACGGGAAGCCAGCTCCTCGCTCGCCGTTTCGGATATTTCGGCAGCGCCTCCCATTCCGAGGTAGCGTTCCGCGATGTCGGCCGAGTTCAGCAAAGCCTTCGACGAACCGGACAACGCGATCCTGCCGTTCTCGAACACGTAGCCGCGATCGGCAATCGACAAGGCCTGCCGCGCATTCTGCTCGGCGAGAAGGATGGCGATGCCTTGCGCCCGCAAGGCCACGATCAAGCGGAAGATTTCGGCCACCAGCAATGGCGCTACGCCAAGCGAGGGCTCGTCGAGCAGAAGAAGCCTGGGCTTCGACATCAGGGCGCGGGCAATCGCCAGCATCTGCTGCTGGCCGCCGGAAAAGTTACCCGCGATATCCTTCATGCGATCGCGCAGCAGGGGAAACAGCGTCCATACCGATTTGAGTCTTGCGGCATGATCCGCTTTCGCCGACGCATAGGCGCCAAGTTCGAGATTCTCCGCAACGGTCATGCCGGCGAAGATCTGCCGGCCCTCCGGCACGTGCGCGATCCCGCGGCGCAGGCGCTCGGCGGGGGGCATCGTTTCGATCGGCTCGCCCTCCAGGAGAATCCGGCCGGCCTGTATTCGCAGGAGGCCGGCGATCGACTTTGCGAGCGTCGATTTGCCGGCGCCGTTGGCGCCCAACAGCGTCACGATCTCCCCGTGCTCCAGCGTCAGGTCGACATCCTGCAGTACGCAGTTATGTCCATAACCGACAGATACGGATTTCAGTTCAAGAAACGGCATGGTCGTCGCGTCCCAAATAGGCTTCGATCACGCGGACATCGTTCTGGATCTCAGCCGGCGTACCCCTGGCGATCATGGCACCGGACTCGATGACGACGACGGCATCGGCCACGTTCATCACCAGCGACATGTTGTGCTCGACAAGGAGAATGGGAATGCCGAGCGCGCGGATCGCGCGCAGCAGCTTCGCCAGTTCGCGCGTTTCGCTGTCGTTCAATCCGGCTGCCGGCTCGTCCAGGCAGAGCAGTTTTGGTTGCGCCATCAGGGCTCTGATAACTTCGAGCAGTTTCTGCGCGCCCATCGGCAATTCGGTGGCGTGTGTGTCCCGGAAGGTCGCGAGCCCGACCAGCTCCAGCATATCTTCCGCGCGGCGGAGAAGGCGGCTTTCTTCGTCCCTCGCCCGCTTGCGCCAAAGCGCCTGGCTGGCGAGCGAATGGGTGGCCAGCCGGTGCCCGCCGACCATCACGTTTTCGATCGCGGTCATGCCGGGAAACACCCGCGCCGACTGGAAGGTGCGGATCAATCCCGAACTGGCGATCTTGACCGCCGACATACGGGCGAGGTCGCGTCCGAAGAACAGCACCTGCCCCGCATCCTTCGAAAGGATGTTGGTGACGAGATTGAACACGGTGGTTTTGCCGGCCCCGTTGGGGCCGATCATGGCGGTGATCTTGTCGGGTGCGACATCGAAGGACACATCATGGATGGCCCGCAAGCCGCCAAAACTCTTGGCGAGATGGCGCACGCTCAAAACGGAAGTTGGTTCGGCCATCGCAGCCGGCACCGTCATCACGGTGCCCTCGCTGAAGTTTCAGGTGGACTTTCGCCGGACGCCACCCCAGGCGGCCGCACCATCCGGAGCGCCATTTGAACGATCGCACCAAAGATGCCCTGCGGCAGATAAAGGAAGCTTGCGACCAGGAGCACGCCCGAGGCGAACGTCTTGTAGATCGCGAGCGGCTGAAACACGGTCGGCAACAGCGTCAGCAAAAGTGCGCCGAACAATCCACCGACCAGCGTGCTTTCGCCGCCGACGATCAGCATCGCCACCAGTTCGAGCGAGCGGCCGGTGCCGACCATTTCGGGTGAAAGAAAATTGAAGAAGAACGCGTACAGGCTGCCGGCAACCGATGCCAGCGTCACGCTTATCATGAAGGCGGCGAGCTTGTAGCGGACAATATTGATGCCAAGCGCCGCCGCCGCCATCTGGTCGGACCGGATCGCCTTCAGCGCGCGTCCGAACCCGGAGCGCATCGCACCGACGAGACCGGTCAGAATGACGACGTCGAGCACCAGCACGACATAGTACATCGCCCGCGGCGTTCCGAACTCGAATCCTCCGACAGAGAACGACGGGATTCCGACAAGGCCCGACGGACCGCCCGTGACATCCAGAAAGCCGACCGCGCAGGAATCGACCAACAGCCCGAACGCCAGCGTCGCCAGCGCGAGATAAAGCCCCCTCAGGCGCAGCGTCACGACCGAGAGGACGAGCGCACACAGAAGCGAGACGCCGATTCCGGCGAAGATCGAGAGTGCCGGCGAAACCTCGTAGTTGATCGAGAGATAGCCCGACGTGTAGCCGCCGATCGCCATGAAGCCGGCCTGGCCGAGGCTGACCTGTCCGGCGTAACCCATCAGCACGTCGAGTCCCATCAGCGTCATGAACAAAATGCCCGCAATGACAAGACCGCTCAGGATGCCATTGTCGGTCACCACCAGGGGGACCAGCACCGCCATGAGCAGTCCGAGCGCCGCAAGCGGAAAAGCAAGCCGCGCCGGCAGCCTGGCGGCGTGTGCGGTCATCTTCACTTCGTCGCGGGTGTCCTGGCGCCTGCTTGCGCTCCCCTGAATGAGGCCTGAGGGGCGGAAGATCAAAACCGCCAGCAGAACGAGAAGGGCAATAGCGGTCGAGAACAGCGAGGAAATGTAGGCGGTCGAAAGCTGCGTCGCGAGCCCGAGAAACAGCCCGCCGGCGATCGCGCCCGGGAAGGAGGCGATGCCGCCGATCGCAGCCGCCACGAAGCCGGAAATCGTGAACAGGCGGCCGGTATCGAATTGCAGCGAAGTGGTGGGCGCAACGATCACCCCGGCAATCGCGGCGATCAGGGTCGCAAGACCAAAGCTCAACAGCGTCATGCGCGGGACGTTGATTCCCATCAAGGCGGCAGCGTGCGGATTTTCCGCGCAGGCGCGCAAGGCCTTGCCGAGCCTCGTCCGCGCGATCAGCAACCAGAGCGCGCCGATGCAGAGAGCGGTCGCGCCGAACACCCAGAACGCCTGCGTCGGCACGCGGATCGCCCCGAACGCCAACGGCTCCTCACCCGAGAACGTCGGCGTCGCGTAGGGCTGGCTGCCCCATGCGATGAGCGAAAAGCCTTCAATCGCGGTCAACAGCCCGGCGGTGAGCATCAGGACATTGGCGTTCGACAGCCGGTCGAGCGCTGGCGCGAAGGTGAACGCGCCGATCGCGATCCCGACCGCAACCGTTGCGGCGACCGCCAAGGGGATCGCGAGCCACAGCGGAAAACCGCAAGTGACGGAGAGCGTGTAGCCGATCATCGCCGCGAAAAGGGCAAAGCCGCCTTGCGAGAGGTTGATCGCCCCGGTCACCCGATAGACCAGCGAAAAGCCGAGCGCAATCGCGGCGTAGATGCTGCCGACCACCAGACCGCCGATGCAGATCTGCAGGAACTCTAGCACTATCCAGTGGTCCGATTCACTCAGCGCGCGGGATGCCGAGCGGATCGCTTACCACAAGCCAGGTTTGAGCGGCAGGGTCCCAGCGCGTCACAACGACATTTGACTCATCAAGTCCGCGATTTGGCACAGCCTTGAAATCGTAATTGCCGTTGACGCCGGCAACGCCCTTCAGTTCGCGCAGATAGCCGCGCAGGTCCTCGGCCGTGGCATCCGCCTTGAGCTTGCGCAAGCCCTCGACAATCAGAAGCGCCGGGTCCCAGGCATAGGTCGAAGGCCCATCCGGCTTGACCTGCGTGCCCTCGAACGCGGCGAAGAAGGCGTCCTTGGCCCTGGTCACCTCGCTTTCGGAAACAGGATGCGACGGCTTCAGCCAGTCTGCCGAGGGTATGTAAAGTTCCTTCGGCAGGAACGCCGCGTATTGCGCCATCTGGGCATAGGTCATGTTGCCGTTGGTGGTTGCAACCGGCACCTCCACGCCGGCATCGTGGATCGCCTTGAAGATGGTGCCGACGGGGCCGCCGGTGGACCATGCCACCAGCACGTCCGGGTTTGCGCCTTTGAGTCTTTGAATCTGCGCGGCGGCGCTGACATCGCTGGGGTTTAACTGGGCTTCGGCGACAAGCTCCACGTCCTTGTGGCCCTCGCTTCCGACCAGCGTCTTGAAATTGCGGTTGGCGTCCTGCCCGGTTGCGTCGGTTGTCGTGATCAACGCCACCTTCTTCCAGCCCTTGCGGCCGAAATAGCGAAGCAGCGCGCCGGCAAGTTCCTTGGTCGAGGTGCTCGAACTGTAGATGAAGCTTCCGCCAAGGGGCTGGATGCCGGGCGAAAAGCAATAAAGCAGCGGCCCTTCCTTCATCAGCGGCGCCATCGCGTTGCATAGCGCGACCAGCGCCGAGCCGAGAATGACCGGCGGATTGGCGGCCTTGACCCGGTTGGCGAGCTGGACTGCGACTTGCGGACTGCTCTGGTCGTCGTGGAAGACAAACTTGACCGGCTTGCCGTGAATGCCGCCGGTCGAATTCACCGTCTTCTCGTATTGCACGAGCGCCTGCTGCTCGGCCTTGCCGAGGAACGCACCGCTACCGGTCAGCGGCAGAATGACGTTGATGTCGTCGGTGTCGGCGGCGGCCCGCGCGGCAGTGACGCAAGAAAACAACGCGGCGGCAACGAGAATGGTGCGAACGCCCATCAATCCTCCCCAGGGTTTGTGCGCTCAAGAGATTTGTGCGTTCAAGAGATTTGCACGCTCGTAGAGATCGGTTCGCCTGAACGGCTTTTCCTCTCTTTATAGCGTTTTCGAGCGAAGTGGATACCGGTTCGCGTGAAGAAAACGCGTTAAAACAAAAGATTAGAGCCTCGGTTCTGGTTCAATCAGAACCGAAGAGGCTCCAGTGTTTTATGCGAGCGCGCGCTACGCCGCAGCACCAGCCATTTCCTTGTCCGTCTCGTCCTCTTCCAGGCCTTGCAGGACCCTCGCCTCCTCGTCGCTGGCCCCCAGCGTCCGCCACGGAACGGACTTTTCCACCACGCCCTGGTAAGAGCGGAGTTTGGCCTGCGCAAGCCGCGGTGTGAGGTGGCCGATCACGCGGCCGCCCTGCTCGAAGGCCAAGGCTGCATCGATCATCAGGCGGCGGAACTGCACGATGGCGATGTCGCTTGCACCAAGACGCTCCTGCGTCCGGTCCGCGATCGGTCCCATCGATTCCCACATCGCAATGTCCTGGTTCGGGATGCCGAGAATGCCGGTGAAGCTGCCCTGTTCCATCGCCGCGCGATCCTGAAGATAGTCGTTGTGGGCGTGGCGCTTGATGGGCCGAAACTGCGCATCGACGTCCTCACCTACGACCAGCACGCAGAACTTGCGCCAGGTGTGCGTATCGATGCCGGCCTGCTCGCCCTCCGCCCAGGCGATGAAGTGGAAATAGCTCGAAGTGTCGCCGCGCGGCACGATCACGCTTGCCACGTTGTAGGTGCTGTTGGGCGGGATCAGCGCCGTGAACGGTGCGACGAAGGTGGTGATGCGGACGTAGTCATGCGTGTTCGCGTTCACGATCGGACGCCGGATCGCGGCGTAGCGCATGCCGTAATTGGTGAGCTGGACCTGGATGCGCGGATTCTTGTCGGTCGAGGGACGAACCCAGTGATCGCCCCTGGCTGTGGCCTCGCCCCTGGCCGGGCGCATGTCCGAGGAATGCAAGCTCGAGGAGTGCGCCGAGTTCGATCTGGCCCTCCATGATCTGCGCCCAGTTGCAGGGAAGTTCGACCTTGGCGATCGCGACCCTTGCCTGATCGTGCGGCGCCCATGGCGGCGCCTCGAATTCCGGCATCGTGTCCGGCGGCCCCATATAGGTCCAGACGAAGCCGCCGGCCTCGCGTGTGGGATAGGAGAGATGCCTTGTCTTTTCGGGCAGCGCGCTTGCCTTCGGCTCGGACGGCATGTCGATGACGTTACCCTCGGTATCGAATTTCCAACCGTGATAGAGGCAACGCAGCCCGCACTCTTCGTTGCGGCCGAAGGCGAGCGAGGCCTTGCGGTGCGGACAGAACTCGCCGAGCAGGCCGAGCTTTCCGTCACTGTCGCGAAACGCCACGAGCTTCTCGCCGAAAAGCTGCAGGCGCACCGGCGCGCCATCCGCACTCGCAACCTGTTCCGACAACAGCGCAGGCACCCAGTGGCGGCGCATCAGGCGCCCCATCGCCGCGTCGCCCTCGACCCGGCACAACAGCTCGTTTTCCGCAGCCGTCAGCATGCTCCCATTCCTCGCAAGGCAACGGCAGCACCCGGCGGTCGCCACATCCGCTGCCGCCGGAGATCCTCAGTTGCCTAAGCTTATAGATAAGCCAGGGATCACCGCCGCGTCCAGAGGTGACGGAAGCGGTTCCAGGAGTGACAGGGGAGCGATCACTCCCTATTGGCGGCAAGCGCTCATCGGGCGGGAGTGGATCAGAGGCCCTGGCGTGTCATTCGGCGGGAATCCTCAAGAGATTGCTTGGCGCACGCGCAGCGTCTTGAATTGAACTTTGAACTGAGCGGGAGCTAGATCCCGAGTATCCAGACCGCGACAATGGCGCCGAGAACGGCGAGACCCGACAGCGTCCATCCGGCGGCATATACCGCGCCATCAGTCTCAGGCCGGTCCACCATTGAATCGCGCCAGTCGGTCATCGGACCCTCCTCGAGGTCGCCTCTGGTCATTAGGTCGCGGCCAAGGGCTCAAGGTTCAACTGATTCTGTTAATTGCGGCGGGGCCCGGCGGTTCCGTCCGGCGGGTCAAAGACCTATCCCGCGCTGCAATGAAGCAGCCTTCAGCCGGCAGTGTTCCGGTTCTGCCGGCCGGGGAGAGGTGAATTGCGCTGCGGGAAAAGATCGATTCAATCTCAAATCATCCGGCTCTAAGGCATGATCCGGAAAAGTGTGCAGCGGTTTTCCCTCGCGACAAACGCGAACCGCGTCTGCGCGGAGATCATGCTCAATCAAGGAGCCAAAGCGCGATGACGATTCAACCAGATCTCATCGCGCTTTAGGTGGCGGAGCCATCAGAGCCCAAACTTGTATGCAATTCCCGCCGTCGCGATTTGCGTATGGAGCTTCAATTGATAAGCGATATTGGTCGGTGAAAACGCATCCGCGGTGTTCAGGTTTGCCTGAATGGCGTTCAATGTGCCGAAATCGGAATACCGGTATTCGGCGCGCGCAATCAGGTTTTCGGAAATTTTCGTTTCGACGCCGCCGCCGACCGTCCAGCCTGTTCGTATCGCGCTGTTCGACACCATTGCAGACGCCGTCCCCGGGCCAAAGCAGACGGCATCAATCGGGCTGAACTGACAGCCAGCCGACGTTTCTATCCGCTGCCAGGCGACCCCGCCCGTGCCATAGATCAAGAGCGCCGGCGACAGCAGGTATCCCATCCGAGCCCGCGCACTCGCATCCCACCCCAGTTTCACCGTAGCTATGTCATTTGCAATAGAAAAGCCTGCGACGCATACACCTGCAGCATCTGCACACCCGGGAATTCCTACCGCCGCCGTGCCCGTGTCGGCATAGGCCCAATCCAATTCGATACCGCCGACCCATCGCGGCGCGAATTGCCAAACATGACCCAGATATACGCCGCTGCGGATGCCCGAGAAGTCAAAGTTTTGCGGCGATGTCTCATCGAGGGCGAACGGGGTATTCTGTATCGATGCCGATATGATCGAAGTCGTGGTCCAGGTGCTGGCTGCCCATTTTGCGCCAAACTCGGCGCCGGCGTAAAAGCCGGTCCAGCCGGAAACCGGAGCGGGTGGCAGGGACGGTGCCTTCACCGCCAAATCTGTTGCCGTGCCAGTGAAGTTGTAGTTCATGCCCAGCTTGAAGAGATCGACCGACTGCGTGACGGCGATCGGCGCTGCGCCGATGACCGCGACGGTCGGGAACGGGACGTTGGTCGCGGGCAGGCCGATATGGTCGTATTCGGCAAACGTGGTCCAGTGGTTGGTCAGCGCATATTCGATGCCGACGCCGGCGGTCCACCCCAACGCGATCAGGCTGGTGCTGCCGAAACCGAGCCCAAGCGCGCCTGTGTTTCCCAACACGCTGTAAGTCGTGCTGGCCCACGCGGTGCCGCCTTTCACATAAGCCAGCGAACGGTCCCAGGCATAGCCGACCCTGCCGGTGAGGCTGCCGAGGGCATTGATCGAGCGGCCGCAAAGGACACCGCCAAGTCCGGTGAAGCAGGAATTCTCGCCTGTTATATTGGTTGCGCTCAAATCGGCCTGAACGCCCAATACCCATGCGCCGGTCTGCCAATTGGCGCCGATCTGGCCACCGCCGAGCGCACCGGTCGCACGAATGGCGTCGCCAAATCCGGCGACATTTGTACCGGTGAACAGCCCCGGCACAGACGGGCCGACCGTCGTTCCAAACGGATCGGACCAGCGATCGTTGCTAAAGCCACCGCCGAAATGTCCGCCGATATAGGCTCCGCTCCAGTTCATCGGAGCTGATGCCGGTGTCGGCGCCTTGGCCGCAAGGGTGCTTTCTGAGGGCGTGGGATCGCCCCAGCGATAGCTCGATTGCAGGAAAACGCCGTACCGCTCGACACGATGTCCGAGTAGTTCGAAGACGTCAGATGATGGCACGGCTACAAATCCAAAGCGTTCAACGCCAAAGCCCGCGTTCCAGGCCCAATAACGCAGGCCAGCACCGACGCTCCAATTATGTGTGATGTAATAGTCCAGGACCGCCTCAAGCATCACACCGTTGCCGGTGTTTGTGGCACTGGGTAAAACGAGTTGCCGGATGAGATGGTCGTCCAATGCGGAGAAATTGACCGACGGTAAATAGGCGAAATCGCCGGTGAATCTCAGCCGGTCGTTCAACATGAACTGGCTGGATAAGCCGACCCGCAGCGAGTTTAAATGGGTGTACTCTGTAATACCCAAAATGTTGGGGTCGCCGGTGGCGCCGGTGGCGGTGAGGTCGCCGGCGAGCTGGCGGCCGCCGAAGGCATTGAGGCCCTGAGCGTAATAGTTGTAGCCAACGAATGCGCCGAGCCTCGCATCCGCTGTCTTGAGGAAATTGTACCCCGCATCGATCGTCGCATAGCCGAGATGTCCCGCGACGCTCGCCAAGGTGTTGGAATAGGTGAGAAGCGCGGGGAAATCCTCATCGTTCATACGGCCGCCATTAATTCCGCCCGCTCCCAAATTTCCTTTGACAAAAAACCCGTTTGCATGGTCGGCGCGGGCAAAAGTCTCCTCGCTGACCGCCCCCAGCGAACCCCAGGTGAGGAAAGACAAGAGCACCGGAGGCCCTAACAGCGGTCCTTCTTGCTCGCGGCCGCTGCTGAACCAGACGCGCGCTCCTGTCTCCGCGTCCCAATCCGACAGGATCGAGCGCGGGCCGTGCCATGCGGGCGACTTGAGCGCCGTGATCGGTGTGTCGAGAGAGGCCGCTCCCGCATCGCCAAAGCGATAATTCAGTCCGGCACGGACGATGTCGGCCTTGAGATCGCTGGAATGAGAGAAGACCGGTGCGGGAGGGAAGCTCTCGAGACCGCTATTCCCCGTCATCTGTCCAGCCGTATTGCCAAGACCGACGTGGAGGTATTCGGCCTTGAGGCTCAAACTGCGCGTGAGCGGCGCCTCGATGCCCGCGCCGGCGACATAACCCGCCTTGAGCGTGTTGACCCTTCCCGATTCAAAGCTGGGGAAGTTAATGGCGAGCAAGTCGTTGAAGAACGAAAAATCGCTTTGCAGCTGCGTCACCGCAAGACCGCCAGTCGCGTAAACCAGCCAGTGATTGGGCGTCACGTAGCCGATGCGCGGCCGTGCCGTGAGCAGCCAATCGGCATTGCCATAGGATGCGAGGGTAAACGCGGCGGGACCGAACACCGTTGTAAAGGGCACCGCGACGCTGTTGCTGGTACTGGCTTTTTGCAGATGGATCGCCTGAAGATCGCCCTCCAGCCCCAAGACCCAATTGCCGGCCTGCCAATTATAGCCGCCTTCGATGCCGGTCGCGAAACCGGTCTGCTTGAGGGCCTGACGACCCGCCACGTTAAGCGTTGCAGCGTCGGCGACCGTGGGAGTGCTGACGCCGGAGACGAAGGACGACGCGGTGTCATATTGCCCATGAGCGAACCCGGCGGTGACGCCGACATACCATCCGCTCCAGGCGTAAGCCGCCGGGGTGGCCGGAGGCGCCGCCTTGACTGGCAGATCACCTGCTCTTGCGTCATGCACGCCCGCGATCGCGACGGCCGCCACCGTTCCAAGTAAAAGCGTTTTGAGCTTTTTCACACTACTTCCGGTTTTAGAAACCGTACCAGATACCCGCAACGCGAATGATTAATCTGTCGATCTCCGTCATGCAACCCTGGATGTGAGCTTTCAGGAGGTTGTCCATTCGACCTGAGCGAGGAAGCTGAAGTTGTTGAGCTTTAGCGATTCACGGAGAACCGAATGGACACGCACAAGAACGCTCCTTTGACGCCTGTAAGATCGAGAAGCCATGGTGCAAAGTGTTGTTGAGGAAGGGCCGAGCATGACGGCTGCTGCTCTGTGCGTTTTCGAGCGAAGTGGAAACCGGTTCGCGGTTTAAGAAAACGCGTCAAAACAAAGGAGTAGAGCCCGGTTTTGATTCAATCAAAACCGGACGGGCTCCAGCCGCCGGGCGAGCGCGCTCACCAGGCGGTCGGCATCTTCTTCGTCATTGAAAACATGCGGCGAGATCCGCATCCGGCCGAGGCGCGGAGCCACATAGATGCCTTCGGCTGCCAGCCCCTCGACCAGGTCGTCCGGAAGGCCTCCTTCAAAGCCGAGGCTCAAAACGTGCGGCGCGCGCAGGCGACGGTCCGGGATGCGAACGCGCAAACCGCGCAGGCCTTCCTCGATACGGCAGGTCAGCATCGCGAGCCGTTCGCAAACGGCATCCGTACCCCATTCCGCCATCATTTCCATGCCGATCGCGGCCATCTCCATCGAAATGAAATGGTCGCGCTCGCCCATGTCGAAGCGCCGCGCATCCGCAACATAGTTCAAATCCGAAAAATAGATCGTGCCATCGGAGCGCACGTCGCGGCGGCCGAAGGCGGTCTGTTCGAGCGGAATGCCATCCTGATGGCGCCTGGCGATGTAGATGAAGGCCCTGCCATAGGGCCCGAGCAGCCATTTATAGGTCGGGAACAGCACGAAATCCGGGTCGAGGATTTTGACGTTCATCGCAAGCACGCCGGCGCCCTGGGTCGCGTCGATCAGGAAGACGGCACCTTGCCGCCGAAGCGCGGCGGCTACGCTTTCGACATCGAGCAGCCCACCGTCCGACCAATGCACGGACGAAATCGAGGCCAGCGCAACCGGCGGCGCGCCTTGCCGTTCGATCGCCGCGAGCACGGCCGAGGTCCAGTCGCCGTCGCCGCTCTGGCGCACGGCCTCCACCGCAAAGCCTTGCGCCGCAGAGCGCGTCTGCCACTCCAGCACCGGCGAGGAATGATCGTTTTCGAGAACGAGGACGCGTGCGCCAGGCGGAATGGTCAGGAGCTTCGCCGCGGCCGCGACGCCATAGCTGATCGAAGGGATCAGCGCGACATCGCTCGCTTCGGCATTGATCAGGCGAGCGGCAGCGATGCGCGCGCGCTCGTGCTGGCGGTTGGCGAAGGAGGCGTCGAGCGTCCAGGGCCTCGCCTTGCGCCCCACGGCCGCGCGGGCGGCTTGCTGGGTTCGAAGCGGCAAGGGGCTGTAAGACGCCGAATTCAGATAACAGATGTCGCGCGGCATATCGAACAAGCCGCGCTGCGAGGCAAGCATGAGAGGCTCTACATTGCTGCGGGCATCATAGCCCGCAGGAGCCGCCAGTCACAAGCGATCGTCTCTCGGCCGCTGCCGAAGTGCCCGCCTTGGCGGACGCGGAAGTCACCCGGTTCGAAATCGCGTCTCGAAAAGGCTTGATCAATAGCACCGCATGATATTGACGGTCTGCTCGTTTCCGTTGTGACCCGGAACCTTGACGGTCTCCGAGGGACAGTTCGGCACATAGGGTTTTTCGCCGGGAGTAACGAATGGCGGATATCGATGCGCCCAATCCCAGGGAATATCGTAAGCCTGCGAGTTGCGGATATCGCTGGGCAGTGGCTGGGTGAGATCGACCGGCGGTACGCCGGGCGTCGGTCCGTTGGGGTAATCGTCCGGCCACGCGGCAAAGAAGCCGTTGTTGTTGTTATTGTTGTTGCGCAGGAAATGCCGGTGCAACAGCGCGTGGTGACGGGCGAGCGAATGCTTGGCGGCAACCGCGCCATGGCCTGCCGCTCCTGACCGGGCGGACGCCCCGTTCGCTGCAAATACAAGCGCTGCTGCGCCGACAGAGGCGATCAGCGCCCCATACTTTCTATACGCCATGGCACGCACCAATTTCGTTGGTCACCCGCGCCCCCTTAACGCACGCTAGGCTGCGCCTTTCGCACCCGCAAATACATACTTA
>CAVRMY010000018.1:0-36253 GCA_963721935.1 uncultured Alphaproteobacteria bacterium | reverse complement strand
TTGTAAACCGAAGGTCGGGAGTTCAATCCTCTCAACCGGCACCACACAGTCCACTCCTTGGCATAGGCCGAATTCGGACGACGACTAGGGACCAGTTCAAAATCGAAAATCTTCGGCCGCCTCATCTGCGCGATGATGACGCGCTGGAAGAACAGCCTTGTGCTCGGAAAACCGCCCAGACCGAGGGCCCGCAATTCGCTCTCACGTTCCCTTGCGACCCTCGATCTTGACTGGTATCAAGGTGTGGGAGACGGAGGGGGTAAATCTGAAAATCGCAATCTGGATTGCGCTGGGCATGCTTGCCGTGGCGCCGATCCTTCATTTCGGCTGGGTGTTGTGGTGGGCCGGCGCTTTGCAGTGACTGAGTTTGCGCCGCGCTTACCCCTGCGCCACCGCTAAGGCGGTGTAGCGCGGGACCGATGACGGCCCAGATTTTGTTACGACAGCAAACACGGAATCGGATTTCGGCGGCTCGGCACACTGCCCCCGCCGAAAGTGTGCCGAGCCTAGCCAGTGATCGCGCTGGTCGCGTGTGATTCTGGCTGGAATCAACGATGCCAAGCATGGGGCCTTTTGAGAATAGGCGCGACGGCAACACTGTCGAATTATCTCTCGCGTCGTGTTCCGCTGGTGCCGTGTAGCCATAATGTCCTGCGGGGCATCCCGGGCGGCAGCGGAACCGACCTCTACCCCACGAGGGCCAGAACAAAGGCCAGCCCTGTTGCCGCCATACACTACCGGAATCGTTTCAATCTCGGCATAAAGCCGGGACAGGCAATCGGAGGGCGGCAATGGCGAGCTGTAGATCGAAGTTGCGCATCGCGGTGCGGACACTCATCAAGACGCGCGAGCGAACTCGGCGTCGCATCCGTCGGCGCAATTTACCGGCGCATCGATAGTTGGTCGTCTGCAATCACATAAAAGATGACTGATGCAGACTGGCTGCAGCCGGCAATTCGTCGGTAGCAGGCACCATCTTGTGACAGCAGTTGCGTCCCGGCGACAACGTAACCTCACCGGCCGTCGTTGGCGTGAGCGTTCCAACTGCTCCAGCTTACGCTTAAGAGACTTCGGAAATCGGTTGCCAGCGGCCGCCTGGTTTGCCGTTCATGGGCCGCGATGCAGCGCTCCGACTCTGCGATCTTCCGCTTCAATTCGGCTATCGCGCGGTGCGTTCGGCCGCTGCTTGCGATGTCGCCGACCGTAAAGCGCGCCGTTTCCAAAACCTTCAGGGTCTCGCGGTTTTTCCTGAGTTGAACCCGATGCCAGGCGATCTTGCTGTTGCTGTCAGCGCTCATTGTCGCCTCCCTGATTCGTGCAACGGCTATCATTGCATGTTGATGAGAGGGAGGCACGGCGGGCGACCATCCTCTCAGGCCTGGCCATCATCCAGTCCGTATTCTCGATAAATCGCCTCGCGGTCGACGTTTGGAAACAGCCTGCACTTGGCCTGAGCCAGATGCAGGTTGAAGGTGCCGGACTGGCAGCCGGCGGCGAGCAGCTTTCTCAGGTCTTCCATGTGGGTGGACGGTTGATGTTTGGCGGGAAGCTGCTCGAGCGCGATAAGCGCCGTGGCCAATGCTTCAGTGATGACCCAATCGTCGTGGCCTGTGATTCCCTTTCTCGGCATTCAGACCGTCCTTTCGTCGAGTCGCGCGCGATCGCTGGATGTCACCACAACAAAGATATCGAAACGAATGAGACAGGTTCAAGGCACGTCCGAGCCCTCGCGCCAGCGTCAGGGCGAACGGGCCGAAATCTTCTCCAGCACCGGCAACAAATATTTCAGGAAAGCTTCCGGATTCTCGCTCATCGGGAAATGGCCGAGCCCCGGCATGATGGTCGCTTCGCAGCCCGGAATGCTTCGGGCAACTGCCAGCGTTTCCTCCGGCGTGCAGGAATAGTCGTACTCGCCGGAAAGCAGGAACAGCGGACAACGGCGCGCATCGATCTGCGCGACGCGGCCCCTGATATCGCCGTCGATTTTGTAGAAATACAGATCGCCCTTGAAGACCCCGGGACCGCCCTGCATGTAGTGCCAAAGCGTTTCCCACCGCCCCTCCTCCGGAGCATCCGGGCCCACCAGCCCGGAGACGATCGCGGCACAGACCTCGCCGCCATGAACGTCCGGACGGTGCAGGAAGTTCAGGTCGTAATACGGATCGACATGGGCGCCGGCCTGCAAGGCGATGATGGCACGGAATCGCGCCGGATGTTCGAGCGCCAGATGCAGCGCGATCCGCCCGCCGATCGAGCAGCCGATCAGGATCGGACGCTCCAGCTCGAGCGCAGCCATGACCTCCAGGACCATGGTGGTGTATTGGACCGAGGTGAGTTGATATTCCTCGTTATGCCAGCCGGAGGGCGGCGAGGACTTGCCGTGCCAGGGCATGTCGAAGGCGATGACGCGATGGCTCCGCGTCACGCGCTCGTCATTCATCAACGCCCGGTACTGGCGGCCATCGGCGCCGGCGGTGTGCAGGCACAGGAGCGGCGCGCCGCCGCCGGCTTCCTCATAATAAAGGCGGTGTTTTCGCCCGAACAGATCAAGGTGCATGTAGCGGCCGACGATCGGCTCGAACCGCGCGGTCATGACTGCGTCTCCGTTCGGCGGAGTTTGGCGAGAGCTTCCTTGAAGTAACGAAGATTGGCCATGAAGACCCGCAGATCGCCTTCGGTCTGCAACACCCGCCGCTTGATCAGCGCCATCAGGTCGTTCGAGCCCGGCGGCGGACGCTCGCTGCAGAATTTCCTCCACTCTTCCTCGGGCGCGCGGAGTGCAAAACAACACGACGGCATGACAAAGGGGCCCGGCTTCACCGACATGACCCGCCCCTCGAAAATCGAAATGAGCCAGGCCGAATGGCCGATTTCGAGCAGGAAGGTGGTGGTGAGAAAGCGTCCACGCCGCACCAATGCTTCATCGCCATTGACCCCGGCCATCAGCGTCTCGATCATTTCCTTCCCTCCTGCGACGGCACCCGACCAAGACCGACTTAAAACCAGGTCCTTGCTGTCGGGCTGTATGATCAGGCTCACGGGTGCGCCGTCAATCGGTTGCCGGATCGGCGTATCCGGTTCCCATGCCAAGCCATTGTAAATTCTGGATGATCTGGATGGCCTTGGCTAGAGCCAGGCGCATACCAGCACCAGGTTGGCGAGGCTGGCAGCCAACAACGCAACCGACAGCGTCATATGGATGCGCTTGCAAGAGGTCTGTTGGATCGTTCCCATGGCTGGCGGAACATCGGGCGATTCTAGCCGGGGAGTCTCGCGGGATATTTTTCGCCGGATTCAGGACTCGTTTACGACTCAGGGCTCCGCAGCAGCGCCGCAGGCCATTTTTTCGGATCGCAAGGCCGATCCCGCCGGATCGACTGCAACCCGGCTTGGCCCTTTTGCGTTGGGGTCTGTCTGTGGAGCCAAACATGCCCTACGCACTTTTCAGCAATGACGCGAAGCTGAGCCGCGCCTACCCGACGGAGGCGGACGTCTGGAAGCTTGCCCGCCTGAGCGGGCTCGTTATCGACGTGGAATCCGAGACCGACAAGCCGGCCCCGCGCCCGGTTCTGGATAACGACTATGAAATCAGGGCTTGCGCGGCCGACCCGCAGGAGGATCCAGCCAGGAATCAGGCGGACGCCGAACGGGAATCCGACCTTGATTTGCAGATGAGTTCCGCGGAGCTACTGGAAACGAGGCAGCAATAGCGGTTATGGCGTCGCCACGGCGAGGGAAGCCTGCTCGGCGGTGAAAGCCACGCAAGTTTTCCGGCGATGCAGCCCCCTTATCGCTCCGGTCACTTTAAGGACCCTTCCGATTCCGCACGCGGCATCCTGTACGAAGGCGACCTCATAGGGTGCCAACATGAGCGGTTCGGATTTCAGCACGGTTTGGGCCGGGCACGACGAGGCGATCGCGCAGGAGATCAACGCTAGGATGAGAACACGCATGTTTGGCTGTCCAGCGGCCGGCAAATACATCATAGCCGATCGCGGAAAAAAGTTTCATGCCCGTTAAAAATTTTTTTTGTCGCTGGAAAATCTGTCCGCAAACCGGCTTAACGCTTCGGCGAGAAAAGATCCCCCTCGATTTTTTCGACCAGATACTTCGAACCGGCATTCGACAGATGGACGATGTCGGTGGTCACGACTTCCTCCGCCGTGGGGCCGACCCGCGTCAGGCAACCGTTACCGTCGCAAAGTACGCGCCAGGCCGAAATATATTCGACGCCATGGGCCTGGCTGAATGACCGCATCTGTTCGTCGCTCCCCGCCCCGGTTACCCCCCCGGAAATCCTGTCGGCGATCACATGTGTAAGCCGGTAGGCATTGACCAGCGCCAGCGGCAGCGTTCGCTTCCACAGAGGTACCGGCCCCAGTATGACGATCCGCGCGATCTTGAGGGCCTTCAACTGCTCGATGGTCGCAGCGAGCCTGTCCAGATCGTGAGTGCGGTCCCACATCGCATGCAGAAGGACGATATCGGGACGCGATGACTTCACGAAGCCGAAGACGAGGTCGTTGTTGCCGTCGCAACTGACGCTGGCGGCCAGAATGGGCGCGCAGCCGGGTACCGCAAAGCGGGCGAGCCGGAACGGGACGGTTTCCTCGGCTCTTTTCAATCCGGGGTATAGTGCCGCTGCCGTCGAATCCCCCCACAGGAACAAAAGCGGTTTGTCGCCCTGCTCTATGCAGTTCGCGTCAAGTCGGGCTCCCGGCGCCTCGAGGAAGCATTTGTCGCCGAACCCGTCGTTGCTTTGCGGCGCGAGCATCGCGATCGCACGAATTTCGGCAGGAAATCGCAACGCAAAGCCTGAATTTGCCGCCGTCGCAATGCCCGCGAGCCCGACCGCAAGGAGAGCTAAGGAAAGTCCGGGTACGGCTTTCGGCTGCCGGCGCAGGGGGATTTCGACGAAACGGTAGGTCAGCCACGCCAGGATGAATGCGACAATGACGACCGCCCAAATCTCTATCGCGTTCGGCACGCCGTTCCTGATGATCCCGAGGTAGGACAACAGCGGCCAGTGCCAGAGATAGAGCGGATAGCTGATCAATCCGATTGCGACCATCGCCCGACTGGACAGCAAGACCCGGTTCACCGTTGAGTTCGGCGCGATGATGATGAGCACGGCGCCGAGCACCGGCAGCAGTGCCCAGGCCCCGGGAAACAGGCTTTCCTTGTTGAGCGCGGCCGCTGCGCCGATGATGGCGGCGAGACCGGCCGCCGACAGGAGATTCTCACGCAGTGGAGACGAATGGCGAGCCGCGCCCTCGACCTGGCTGCTGGCGAGGAGACCGCCGGCCAATAATTCCCAGGCGCGCGGCAAGGGCGAGTAGAACGACCATTCCTTGAGACCAAGAAAGATCAACAGGCTGAGGCCGAACGACGCCGCCGCAATGGCGGCAATCCGCAGGCGCCGGTATTTCGATCCGACCAGCAGCACAAGCAGCAGCGGCCAAAAGATATAGAACTGCTCCTCGATGCCCAGCGACCAGAGGTGAAGAAGCGGATTTTCCGCAGCGTCAGGTGCGAAGTAACCGGTCTGATGGAGCTGAAACAAATTTGAGACGAAGGCCACGCCGGCGGCGGTGCTCTCTCCGAGCAACGCGAAACCGTCGGGCAACAATACAATCCAGCCGATCAGGTAGGTCGTGGCCAGCACCACGATAAGCGCCGGAAATATCCGCCTCACCCGGCGAGCGTAAAACGCCAGCGACGAGAAGGTACCGGCTTTGGCCTCACTGAGGATGATCCGGGTAATAAGGAAGCCCGAAATGACAAAGAAGATATCCACCCCGATAAAGCCGCCCCGTAGCAGCCAAGGCTGTGCGTGATAGGCGACCACCAGAAGAATCGAGACCGCGCGCAAGCCATCGATGTCGGCGCGATAGCGCGTCTCGGCCTTGCGTGGAGACTGATCTCCCCCTCGGACACCCAGCGTCTGGCTTCGTTCCAGCATCGACCCCGACCGTTTTCGGCCGCCCTGCAGCCTCAAGACTCGCTGCTTTGCACCAGTTTTGAGCGTTACAGAAGCCCCCCGGCTCCCCCTCGCGAACCTGACTTTGGGGTCTAGCAAAAAAAGAGGCCGGCGAAATGGCCGGCCCTTTTGCTTGCTGATTTAGTCTCGTCAGTAGTGGGTGGCCGCCGGGCCGCCCCAGCCGAAACGATAGTTGATGCCGAGCTTGACGGTGTGCTCATCGTCCCGGAACCGGCTGCCGACGATCGGCGCGGGTCCTGAGGTGAATGAGGTGCTGCCGAAATTGTAGTACTGGTATTCGCCCTTGATGGACCAGTTGGGCGCGAACAGGTACTCGAGGCCCGCGCCTACGGTGTAACCGTCGCGATGATTGGCATCGGTCGTAAAGGCGACCGGCGCTCCGGCGACACTGACGCCCAGATTGTTGTTGCCGCGCCAGGCGTAGCCGCCCTTGGCGTAAAGCAGCGCGGGACCAAAGGCATATCCAAGACGCCCGGTAACGGACCCGAGCTGGTCGGTGTTCGAAGTCACCACCGTGCCGCCGGGAAACACTACGCCGGCGCCGCTATTGCCGGTGAGCCAGCTGTATTGAGCTTCGGCGCCCAGCACCCAATTGTTCGCGAACTGGTAGTCGAAACCGCCCTGCACACCGCCGAGGAAACGGGCATCGCTGCTTTCCAGGCCGTTGCCGCCCGGAAACGCGCCGCCGACGTGGCCGCCGATGTAGAAACCGGTCCAGTTGTAGATCACTTGCGGCGCGGTATAGACAGGAGCCTTGGTGTAGGTGCGCGCCGGAATGTCGGCTGCGAATGCAGGCGCAGCGAAAACGATACCTGCGGCCGCGCCAAGCAAAAGCCTTCTCATCTTAATTCCCCGTTGTTGACGTGAACGACAACAACCCAACCAAGTTGGCGTCAGTTTGGTTGCTTCGTGGCAGCGCCGGCGTTCGTTTGTCTGCCGATGTAACCACCCGGCAACAACGCCATTTGGTTCCGCGCGATGACATTATTCTTCAAGATAGGCGCTTCCCGCGCAGTTGATAGGTCTACCGAACCGGGTTCCCGGTTCAAATCTCTCTGAAATGTGATCCAGGTTCCCGACTGGTTAACGCCCGTGAAACGAGCGCGCGATACCCCGCGTCCGGCCCGCTCAGCGCGTCATCTTTTCCAGTTCGGGAAACGGCGCAAAGACCGCCCCGGCACACAGTTCGCCGGCGTTTTCGACCACCCGGTCGAGTCGGCCATTGACGAAAAGTATGGCACGGTCGCGCGGCTCACGATAACTGCCGTCGGCGTCGCGCGCGGTATAATGCAGGCAGCCGACATAACGGCTACGGCCGTTGACGTCGTGCAACGTCGGCTCGGCCATGGCGGCGTCGCGAACGCCGACCGGGTTGTTGAGGTAGGTTCGCATGAAGGCGAGTTCTTCGGAGCGGTAATTGCTCGGGAACGGCTGGTTGCCACCTCCGCCACTGCCCATGAAACTGATCGGTCGGCTTTCGTCACTGCCCGCACAGGCTACGAGTGCGATCGGCAGCATCAGGATCGCGACACGCTTTGCCAATATCCCCAATTGCAATCCGTCCGTTCGAAAATTCGGTGCGCTTGCGGACGTTCTAGACCTTCCGCTGATGAAAGTGAAACTGCATTTGAGTTGGCGCCGATGGGACAACCAAGGCGGTCCCGGCCCAACGCCATTGGGGGGGCGATATATGGCGTGGGCCGGTCCCGCATATCCGAAAGGCACCGAAAGGGCGATGTGGGGTCATCCGCCGCTTTGCGGGACCTTGCGGATCGTCGTCAGCCACGCTTGGCGGGGTGTGTCACGTGCTTGGCTGCGACCTTCGAGGATTTGTGCAGCTTGTGCGTGGCCATCTTCTTGTGGGAGCGGTGATGGGTCGAATGCCTGACATGATGGCGGCCCATTTTGGCGTTGGCATTCAGCGCACTGTTCTTGACTTGCGCTGGCTTGCTGACGGAAGCGGACTTCGCAGCGGGCGCCGGCGCACTCTTCTGGGTGGTTGCCGCAAACGCAGGCGCGGCGAGAACGGAAACTGCCAGCAGTGCGGCGGAAACGGTCTTCAACATGGCTCTCTCCTCCTTCGAAAGGGATCACGGAGGTACCGGTCGAGTGGCCGGGCTCTTCGATCATGCGTCGACCTTACGAGTTCCGCGCTGAACCCGACCTGAAGCGCGGCAATGGGCTTTGTTCATCTGGATGAAAGCCTGGTCATATTTCTGATGGGGGCCGCCAGGTGCGAGCCTCAACACCGTCCCATGCGGGCCGCAAAAAATTCCCGAAAAGCCGAAAAAAATGTCGCGGGAATGATCGATTGGAACGGGTGTTCAGATCGACGGGCTTCGGTATAGGATGCCCTAACGGACATCAGGAGAGACGCATGAACAAAATTGCGATCCGGCTTTTGACGCTGGCAATGTTTGCGACGGCGACGGCGGCAATGCCAATGATCAATGCAGCCAAAGCGGCAGGCGGCGAGTTCCCGGCACCATCGACTGATTCCTCCTCCACCACCAAGGAGAAGAAAAAGAAGCACGACAAGAGTTCGGGCATCGACAATCCGAAATTTCTTGAAGGCTATCGCGCGGCATATGCCACGATCTACGATCGCCATGACTACACATCGGCAATTGCGCAGCTGAAGGCGCTCGGCCAGGACGACCGTGCAGATGTCGCCAATTTGATCGGCTATTCCTACCGCAAGCTTGGCGACTACAAGGTTTCACAGCTCTGGTATGAGCGCGCGCTCAACGCCGACCCGAACCATGTCAGGACCTGGCAGTATTATGGACTGTGGCAACTCGAACAGGGTAACCGCGATCAGGCCCAGTATCACTTAAGCCGCATCCGCCAGATCTGCGGCACCGATTGCGCCGAATACAAATCGCTTGCGATGGCGCTCGACCAGCCGACCGGAACCGGTCTCGTCTACTGATCATTGCGATAGCCGTAGCGTTTTCGAGCGAAGTGTATGCGGTTCGCGTGAAGAAAACGCGTCAAAAATTGAGATTGGAGCCTCGGTTCTGATTTAATCAGAACCGAGAAGGCTCCGAGACAGGCCGGCGCGAACTTTGCCTCGCGCCGGTCTTTCTTTTCGCAGTTTTTCGGCGCTATTTCATCATCGCTTCGGCCTCGGTCCGGAACGCCTGGCGCGAGGCGTCGCGTGAATAGAACATGTGTCCGCCGGGATAGATCACAAGCTTCACCCGCGGAGCCGAAGCAAAGGCTGGTAACTGATCGAGCCACATCTTCGAACCGAAATAGGGCGTGGCGAGATCGAACAGGCCGTGTCCGACCAGCAATTTCAGTTTCGGATCGGACGCAAGGATTTGCCTCAACTGCGAGAGCGACTGCGGTGGGTTTAGGCCGCGGCCGAAATCCCAGGCTCTCTCAACCGAACCGTTGAGAAGATGATACTGTCCGTCCGGCCGCCAATTGAGCGTCGACCTCGTGAGTTCGACGACAGCGGTGGTCAAAGGCGCAATCAGCGGATCGCCCGAGGGATCGCCGAAACGCGAGGAGCTTGAATCCGGGTCGGGATCGATGCCCAGCACCGATGCATCGTAGCGTCCCGTCACCTTGCCTTCGCGCCGGTCGTACTCGCGGCGAAACTCGGACACGCCAAAGCGTCCGGCAAGCCGGCGGCTCACGGCCTGGTCTATCCCCGTCAGGGTTGCGAAACGATCCGCAAGACGCGTTGTCGCATCGGCGTCAGCCTCACCCTTGACGAGATCGCTGAGGAATTCGCCGCCCGCATAGGCTTCGACATCGGCCATGTCGGCACGGGTCACCGGCCCTTTGCCCTGGCGTGCGACGGCCGCCATCGAGGGCAGGCTCGCGACGTATTGCAGAAGGCTGGAGCCGCCATACTCGCGGAAGTCGAGAACGGGTGAGACCAGGATCAGGCCGTTGACGCCGACCCCCTGCTCGCTCTGCAGCTCGCGAACGATCCTGGGGGCGCGAATGCCGCCGTAGCTTTCGCCGACGATGAACTTCGGCGACAAAAGACGGTCGGACTTCTCAAGCCAACGGCGAATTACCACCGCAAGCGCGTTGACGTCGCCGTCGATAGAGAAGAAACGCTTGCGTACATCCTCGTCGGTAGCAACAAAACGGCTGTAGCCGGTGCCGACCGGATCGATGAAGACAAGATCGGCGAAGTCGAGCCAGGTCTCGGCATTGGGCCTCAGTTCCGCGGAAGCGGATGAATGCAGCGCGTCCGCATCGATCGGAAGCCGCCACGGGCCGGCATTGCCGAGCTGCAAATAGGCCGAGGACGCGCCCGGACCGCCATTGAAGAAGAAGGCGACAGGACGGCCGCGCGCATCGGCACTTTCCAGTTGATAATAGGTATAGGCGATATCGGCCTGCGGCTCGCCCTTGTCGTTGAACAGGCGGATCGAGCCTGCGGTGGCGTCGAAGGAAAGCGTTCGCCCGGGCAGCGAGATCGAATGTTTGGTGGTGGAATCCTCGGGCAGCTTGCGCTGATCGGCGGCCGGCGGCGCGTTGGCAACATTGCCGCGTCCACCAGGCGTGGGTGGCCTCGAACCCGAGGGTGCACCGCCCGGGGTGGCCGGCTGCGCTGCATCCTCCGCCCTTGCCCCTGTCAGTGGCGAGAAAAGCGCAAGCGCAAGGACGGCAACCGCGAACAAACGAACGGCTGGTCGGACGGCCATTTTACTCTCCCTGTCTCACCTGCAGCCGCCCCTGGACCACCCGTTAACTGTCCGAACGCGATTATTCTGCGTAAGCGGCGGATTTTAGCCAAAAACAACGAGAGATCGACCTCAACGCCGCATGACATCATCTCGACAAGTACCGGCCAGGTCGTATAGACGAGCCCACCGGAACCCTGTCAGCGCC
This sequence comes from uncultured Alphaproteobacteria bacterium, assembly GCA_963721935.1. Taxonomy (GTDB): domain Bacteria; phylum Pseudomonadota; class Alphaproteobacteria; order Rhizobiales; family Xanthobacteraceae; genus Bradyrhizobium. Next base: position 25,392 of record CAVRMY010000018.1, on the reverse strand, counting down.
CAAATCGGTGCCCCGTGAGCCCCGCGATCCCATGACCACCGCCAAGCGATATGAGAAGATCGCCTTCGTCGCGAGCGCAGGCGCAGAGGCCCAGGCAGCACTCGCCCAGCTGGTCGCGCTTTACGGCAATCGCGAGCCGGCAGACGCCGATGTGGTGGTTGCGCTTGGCGGCGATGGCTTGATGCTGCAGACGCTGCACAAGCACATGCGTTCGGGAAAGCCGATCTACGGCATGCATCGCGGCACCGTCGGCTTTCTGATGAATGAATTCTCGACTCACGATCTGCTAACCCGTCTCGCAGCGGCGCGCGAGACGCTGATCCATCCGCTCCTGATGCGCGCCACCGACATGCAGGGCGCTGTCCATATTTACCACGCCATCAATGAAGTCGCGCTGTTTCGCCAAACCCATCAGGCCGCGCGCCTGCGGATACTGGTCGACGAGCATGAGCGCATGCCGGAACTGATCGCGGACGGCATTCTGGTGGCGACGCCCGCGGGCTCGACCGCCTACAATCTCTCGGCGCAGGGGCCGATCCTGCCGATCAATGCGGCCCTGCTCGCGCTCACCCCGATCAGTCCTTTCCGGCCACGGCGCTGGCGCGGCGCATTGCTTCCCAACACCGCCTTCGTCGTCATCGAGGTTCTCGAGGGCGAGAAACGCCCGGTCGCGGCGGTGGCCGATCACGACGAGGCGCGCGATGTCAAAAGAGTTGAGGTGTTGTCCGACAAGACCATCTCGATGCGGATGCTGTTCGACCCTGGTCACAGCCTGGAAGAGCGCATCCTGAGGGAGCAATTCGGCCACTGACGCCGGCGCTTGGCGCACGTCCCTCAAGCATCCCTCACATTCAAAGCGTGTGCCGGATCGGCGCCAGCGACGGCAACCATTCATTAACGGGGGCCGGATATGGTTAACGGTGGGTATACCCTTTCCGCTGGTATGGCCTCAAGGACCCGGCCATGTTTCGTATCGATTTCAACAAGCTGAGATTTCTTGTCTGCGACGACAATCCGCACATGCGCCGCATCCTGCGAACGTTGTTGCATTCGTTCGGCGCACGTGAGGTCTATGAATCCGAGGACGGCGCGACCGCGCTCGAGATGTACACCCACTACGTCCCGGATATCGTCATCACCGATTGGGCAATGCCGATCTTCGACGGGCTTGAACTGGCGCAGATGATCCGCCAGCCCGAATCGAAGGGCAATCCCTATGCCCCGATCATCATGCTGACCGGCCATTCCGAGAAACGGCGCGTGACGGTGGCGCGCGATGCCGGCGTCACCGAATTCCTCGCCAAGCCGATCTCCGCCAAGGGACTCTATCAGAGGATCCTGAACGTCGTTGCCAATCCGCGACCGTTCATCAAGACCAAGACCTATTTCGGCCCGGACCGCCGGCGCAATACCAACGCCGCCTATATCGGCCCCGAGCGCCGCGTCGGCGGCCAGGTGGAGGTCCTGCACCAACCGTCGCTGCTCGACAAGGCCCGCTCCACCATTTAGCGCCGGAGAAACAATGGCGAAAAACAAGTCAGACTTGATCGACGTTCAGAAATTCGCCGATCATCACGTCATCACGCAACCCAATCCGTTGCGCAAGGTATTGCGCCGCGTCGCCGAAGAAGAGCTGGATGATCCCGTCGCGCGCGCCGAGAAGGCGCTTGCCGACCTGTCAGGGGAATTCAAGCAGTGGATGGTCATCGAATCCGACCGCCTCGCGGCCGCCCACGCCGCCATCCTGAAGGATGGTTTTAGCGACACTCGGCGCGACGAACTTTTCCGCGCCGCTCACGACATCAAGGGCGATGCCGCCACGTTCGGTTTTCCCTCCGCAGGAGCTGCGGCCGAAAGCCTCTGCCGAATCATCGAGCACGCACCCGACCTTGCCAAAGTGCCGAGCGAACTGATCGCCCATCACATCAACGCTATCCAGGCGATCGTGCTTGAACGCACCAAGCTCGATACTATCAGCATGGCAAGCGAACTCAGCCGCCGGCTGCGCCGGGTCGCCGATGAGTATCTGGCGCGCGTCAATCACGACAGGCCCGAGCACCTCGAAGCCATCATGGCGCCCAGCATCGCGCCGACCGATTGAGGCTTGACCGTCGGGGGCCGACGCCCCTCGCCTGAAGCCAGGTTTCGCCCTGGCCCATTTAACAAGCCAATGAAACCCTCAAGCCGCGATAAGGTCGTGCTGCAGCGGCGCGATGGCCGCCTCCGCCGCCAATTCCTCGCAGAACATGCGGGCCTCTTCGCGTGCCGATTCGGTGGCAAAGCGGCGCAGCAGGATCAGAAGCGGCTCAGCCGCGTGATGATCGGTCTGGCAGTGCGTCAGCACGCGTTCGACCATCCGGCGGCGCAACCTCGCCGCCCCGCTGGGCGAGTCGGCAAATCCGGTCTCCTGGCCGACTTCGATTGCGGCCTGGAATGCCGCGAACGTCGATTCCGGCAGGCCGGAACGCTTGAGCAGCGCGTAGAGTCCGGCGGGACCGCGGTCAAGCAGCAGCGCCGCGACGCGGCTGCGCGGCAGTTCGGACAGTTCGACCAGCGCCGCTTCGAATAAATTCAGGTTGCCCGATAACAATGCGCGCAGGATCAATCCGGCGGTGAGCTGGCCGCTGACGCGCAAGTGCCCCGCCAGGCCGCTCATGTCCTCACCGCGCGATGCCGCCGCGATATTGACGGTCGAGCGGTCGCGTGCCTCGCTTGCGAGGCGTTGCGCGCGGTCGGCGCTCAGCCATTTGCGGGCGACCACGAATTGGGCCAGGGTATCGGATAATTTGGCAACCAGGGCCAGCCGCGTCGCGGCAGGCAAGTCTTCCAGCGCCAGCATCGATTCCCGGATCGCGGCAAGATGACCGTGACGCTCGACGATGCGGTCCCACGAGAACGGTGCGAGCTCCGCGTAGGGATTCTCGATCAGCTCCAGCGCCGCCTCCGCGGTGCCGACCTCGGCGATCGCAGCGCAAACTGACGCCTGCAACTTGATGCGGCGGGCGATCGCGCACTGGGTTTCGCTGCTGCCCGTGGCGACGATGTCGACAAGATCGGCGTCGATCAGGAGCGGCGAATGCTCCAGGATGGGAAGCGCCACGGAAGGCTGGTCGAGCGACAGCGCCTGCACGATGGCGGCCGGCGCCTGAAGGCTGCGTGCAAAAACCTCCGCCATCGCCTGGCGCACCAGCGGCGATGCGTCGTCGAGCTGCATCAGCAGCGCCCCTTCGGCGGCGGCACGGTCTTCTGCGGTCAAATCGGAAATCAGCCAGGCCCGCGCCAAAGCGCGCGTCGCCTCGGCCCGCTCGCCGGCGGGCGCCGTCTTGATCCAGTTGATGAACTGCCGAACGATCATAATCCTGCCGGCTTACGCAACCCCCAGGCATCGTGAAGCGACGCCACTAAAAGACAAAATAAACCACGACGCTTAACAAACCGTTCACCATAAATCGCTGGTTTTATTGACCTTTCATTAAGCCCTGTGGCGAGGCCTATTGAGCCGCGGCGCTGAAAGCAGGATTAACTCCCTCAAATTCCGGCCGGGATTTAATCCGTCGCCTCAGCCGCTGAACGTTCCATTGGGATCGCTGAAGAGATCGAGCCTGCCGCTAGTGACGGGCTTTGCCGGGAGCACCGATGAAACCGAGGTCGCATTGGCTGAACTTGCCGGCGGATCGGACGTCAGCGAGGCGTTGTTGCCCCATAATTCCCGCACCGTCTGGGAGATCGGCTGGGTGCGATCGCCGACCTGAAACAGCGAACGGAACATCACCTCGGTCGGCGCAGAATTGGTCGGCGACGATGCCGCGGCGACCGACACTGGCGCCGCAGCCCGCAGGTCAGGGAAGCCGGAAAGATACGTCGCGGTGTCGATGCCTGGCGCGGCGTCCGCCGCGGTCGCGCTCGGCTTGATATCACCGACCGAGGCGATGGCACTTCTTGTGGCTGGCGAGGCTACCGCTGCAGCGAAGCGCTGCGTCAGTACCGAATAGACCTCCGAGACGCTGCGCGCCCGCCCGTTGCGGTCGAAGAAGATCGACCGGTTCGCCGCCGCGGCGTTCGGAAACAGCCGCGCGCCCGAGGCCTGCGGGTTGTCTTCGGCATTCGTGATCAGTTTTGCGGCGCCGCCGATGCCCATGAAATGGGCCATATATAATTCGCCGTCGGTCGGTCGCCGCCCGATGATGCCAGTGAGCTTGAAACTGTTCGACTGGGTCAGAACGGCGGCCATGGCGGAAGCTGCCGCCGGATCGTCCCGCAGCCTCATGATGGCCTGGCGGGCGGTGGGATCGCCGACCGAGTAATAGCCGTCAGATGACCTTGTGATGGCGTCGGCGTAGTTGCCGTAGCCTAATTGAGCCCCGGCTTCCTTGACGGTGCCGAGCCAGGTTTGATCGATGAATTGAAACAGCCCGTGCGCCGAAGAAGTGGTAGCTCCCGCCGTCGGATTGAAATCCGATTCCATTTTCGCGGTCGCCAGCAGATATTCGAAACTGGTGCCGCTCGAGCTCGCCGCCTGCTTGATCGCGCCGGCAATCCGCACACGCGAAGGGTCGACACCTGCCGCTGCGGTGGCGTTCGATGTCTCGACCGACATGTTTGGTCTCCGCTCCCCGCGAAACGACCGGTTTCGGCAGCGAAAAAGTCCGCCCCGTTTCACTCGCCTGTTCGAAGGCTCCCACCAGCACCCAGGCCAACGTCACCGTGGAATGATCATGGTTAAAGCCGGGTTAACGACGGCAAGATCATCCGGACGTTTCACTTGCCGTAAACGGCCTTCGGATCGAATTGCCGCTCCGCATCCACAAAGGTCAATCGCGCCCCGCCGCCCTCGGCTTTCTCGATCGCGCGGTAGAAGCAGGAATGCCGGCCGGTGTGACAGGCGGCGCCCGACTGTTCGACCCGGATCCAGATTGCGTCCTGATCGCAATCGGTGCGCATCTCGACGACGCGCTGGACATGACCTGAGGTTTCGCCCTTGCGCCACAGCGAATTGCGGGAACGGCTGTAGTACCAGGCTTCCCCGCTTGCGATCGTCTTGCGCAGCGCCTCATCGTTCATATGCGCGACCATCAGCACGTCACCCGTGGCGGCGTCGGTCGTCACGCAGGTGAGCAGGCCCGCGGCGTCGAATTTGGGCTTGAACGCAAGCCCTTCTTCGACGTCCTTGATATCGGATGATGTGGACACGGCAGGTCCTCGAAAAATAAAGGCGAGGACTAAAGGCGCTGTGGCCCTCGCGCCATGGAAAGGAACCGCGCCTGCTCGGCCGGGTTGTCGCGGAACATGCCGGTGAAGCGGCTTGTGAAGGTCAGCGCGCCGTGCTTGGAGACGCCGCGCACGGACATGCAGGTATGCTCCGCCTCGAGCATGACCGCAACGCCGCGCGGCTTGAGAATCTCGTCGATGGCAGCCGCGATCTGCGCAGTCAAATGCTCCTGCGTCTGCAGGCGGCGGGCAAAAATGTCAGTCAGGCGCGCAAGCTTCGACAACCCGACGACCCGCTCTACCGGCGTATAGGCGATGTGCGCCTTGCCGTAGAACGGCATCATGTGATGCTCGCATTGCGAGGTGAACTCGATATCGCGGACCAGCACGAAGTCGTCATAGCCGGCGGTTTCGCCAAAAGTTCGGTTGAGCACCTCGGCCGGACATTGATGATAACCCTGGTACAGCTCATCGAAGGCCTCGACCACCCGGCGCGGCGTATCCAGAAGGCCCTCGCGGTCGGGGTTTTCCCCGATATAGCTCAGCAGGATCTGCACCGCCGCCTCGGCTTCCGCGCGCGACGGACGGAGCTGGTCGGGGCGAACCGCGGCAGCCAGGAATTCGGCGGGGTCCAGTTCGCCGGGGCGCGCTTCGGGCAGCTTCGTTTCGGGAGGCCTGGTATCTGAAGATTTGCCCTCCGAGGGTTTGGCGGGGCGGAGGGATTTGATCAATGCGTCCATGTCAACTCCGTTCGACCGGTCTTCAATGGGACCGGAGTGTCACCGGCAGACGGGCGGCCTGCCGCCGGACGCCTGTAGAATATCGGTACCCTCGCGGGCAGATCGGCTTCTAGCCGGACGGGGCCGGCTGTATCTCCGCGATTACCCACCATATATAAGGCTATGCACTGCAGCCGCCAAGGGCGGCCGAGCATGCCTGAAGGGACTACCGGGCCGAAAGCCCCGGAAGACGCGAGATTTGGAATCTATGCTGAACGATATCTACAACAGGCGCATCATCGAATTGGCCGGCAATATCCCCCGCCTTGGCCGGCTTTCCTCACCCGACGCCACCGCCACCGCGCATTCCAGGCTGTGCGGCTCCACCGTAAAGGTAGACCTCAAGATGGACGGCCCGGTGGTCACGGACTTTGCCCATGAGGTGAAGGCCTGCGCCCTTGGACAGGCATCGTCCTCGATCATGGCAAGCCACGTCGTGGGTTCCACGGCGAGCGAATTGCGCGAGCTGCGCGAGACGGTCCGCAAGATGCTGAAGGAGAACGGCGGCCCACCGCAGGGCAAATGGGCCGAGATCGCCTATCTGGAGCCGGTGCGCGACTACAAGGCGCGCCATGCGTCGACGATGCTGACCTTCGATGCCGTGGTGGATGCAATCGGACAGATCGAGGCGAAAGCAGCCCAGCCGGCGTCGGCCTGAAAGCGGTCGTCATTTCCGGGGCATGCGGAGCGCGAAGTCGGAATCTCTCGGCAAATTAATCTCTTGGCAAATTGGCGGCGCTACTGCCCCGGCACCGTCCCAACGCGAGCAGATGGCGAAAGCGCTTCGGCGGTCTTGGTCTTCGCCGCCGGCGCGACCGCTTCATCCTCGGCCTTGCTCACGAAACGATCCTGCATCGGTTTTGTGTTGAGCACCATCGCAGGCAGCACCGAGCCGCCCGCTTGCGGCAGCACTTCGGCTACCGCATCCGTCGTCACCAGATTGGTCAGCCGCAATTCTTCGCGCGACAATTCGTGCAGATCCTCCCAGGGCGGCACGTTCAACGACAGCGACAACAGATCGCCGGCGCCTCCCATGTCGAACGTGTACTTGGCGAGGCGCCCGATATCGCGTTCCACAATCATCAAATCATCCGCGGTGTAGCTCGCGGCCCTCGCATCCTCCGCGCGGTCGCCCATCCAGATTTGGTGCACTCTCACATGCGCGGCATCGGGCACGTAACGTGTCTTGCCGGACAATAAAAGGAACACGCACATCGACTCGCAATAGGCCTCGGGCGCGACGCGGGCACGATCGCCTTGCGCATTGTGGGTCTGAACGCTGGTGCCGACCATGGTCATCAGACCGAGATTGCGAAAACGCCTCCCCAGCGCGATGGAATCATTCACCGAACCCCCGCTGGAATCCAGCACAACGGTGGAGCCACGAAGCTCGCGGCCGCTGGCGAAATCGTCGAAATCCCTGGGGCTTTCGGCCGTGACGATACCGACCGCGCTGACCCAGCCGCGGCAATTGGGCTCGCATGCCACCCAGCTGAACCGCATCGGCAATTTGCGCTCTTCGAGAGAGCCGTCCGCGTGCGCCGAGCCGCCGAGAGCGACGATGATCCCGGACACGGAGATAGACAGCGCGGCCGCGCCGAACAGCGCCAAACCGCAGAAGCCAAGAGATCTTACGAGCTTCAATTTGGTTCCTTCCCCGCAAGCCCCAAAAACGCCCGATGAATCGGCACAAGCCGCCAGCAAATGATTCTGTCATCGCGGCGTTATGAAAGGTAAACGGGACGTACCGAATCGTCCATAGCTCCTTTGCTGCACCGCCGCGCACGCCATTGATATTTCGCAAACTGTGGCACAATTATTTACGGGCACGGGTTCCGTGCCCGGGAACCCTGCAAATCCGCGCGAGGGCCGCCGATTTGCTCAAATGCTGCCCATGAAACATGCACTTTCACAGCATTGTGTTGACTGTTCCACGGCGCTGTCGCGGCTGCCGCGCAATACCGGGCGCGCGATGATCTGGGTTTACCGGCACACGCTCTCGCCTTTGGTCGGTTACAACTGTCGCCATCTGCCGACCTGTTCGGTTTATGGCGACGAAGCGATCGAGCGCTTCGGATTATGGGGCGGCGGATGGATGACGCTGGCGCGGGTGTTGCGCTGTCAGCCGTGGGGCACGTCAGGCATCGACAATGTTCCGCAGGCGAAGCCCTCGGGCGCGCGGTGGTATCTGCCCTGGCGCTACGGACGCTGGCGTGGCGTCAACGCACCATGACGATCATTGGGTGTGGCGCGTGTTGCAGCACCGAGTTGCTGCCGCTTCGTCATCGCGAGGAGCGGCAGCGACGAAGCGATCCAGTCTTTACTTGCAGCTCTGGATCGCTTCGCTTGCGCCCGCAATGACGCCGCCCGCCCTCACCACCGGTATCGCAGGGTTACCGTGCCGGCGTAGGTCTGCACGCGAGACGCGAACTCGCCGTCGAACTTGCCCGACAGCGCGATGCCGTTCCTGAAGGCAAGCTCGGCGCCGGCGGTGACCAGCGCAAGGTCGCTGGCAGGTGTCGCGCCATTGACGATGAAGCTCTGCCCCGGCAGCGCCTGGAAGGCAGCCGCCAGCGAAGGGTTGCTGTCCCAGTCATGCGCCCAGGCGAGCCGGCCGCGCAGTGTGAGGATCGAATCCGGCGAGACCACTTCCGCGCGATCGAACCGCGCGCCAAGTTCTGCGCGCGTATCCGACGCGCTGCGCCCCTGGAAGGTCAGGCCGAAGCCGCCGCCGGTGATATCCGTCTCGCTGTAGGTCGGCGTGCGGAAGCTTTGCGCCTGCAGCGCCGCGTAGGGCGCAATGCCGCCGAACGGCACCACAAGACGATAACCGCCCTCGACGCGCCCGCCAAAACTCTGCGCGTCGAATTTTGCGGTGAGCTGGTCGCCGAGCGCGGTGCGGTCGGTCGACACCCAGTGATTGGCAAAGGCCAGCGTGCCCGCCAGATAGGCCGGCCCCGAGCGCGTCGCGCCATAGACGCCGGCCTGGAACGCATCGCTGCGGCCGCCGCCAAGCCCTTGCGCCACCGACCAGTTGGTGCCGGCACCGGCCAGCGCAAAGCCGATCACCGAATCGCGCGTCAAATGATAGTCCGCGCCCGCAGCAGCACCGCCGATGTTGGCCGAAACATCGTGGCTCCCCACCGTCGCATCGCCCCGCGTGGTGTTCTGCCCGCCAAAGCCGCTCGCCCACACGTTCCAGCGCTGCTCGAACGGCGGCGCCTTGGCGGCGGCCGGGCCGAGCGCCTTCGCATAGGCCAACGCCAGGTCGTCCGGCAACGCCGCGCGCTCCGGCGCAAAGCCGAGCGTTCCGCCGCTGCCAGCCGCGCCGCCGCCATAAACGAAGGGATCAAGCACGAGATTGAGGAATCCGGTCATCTCCTCGTTCGCGCCTCGCTGCGCGCCGGTCGCGCTCTCGCCCGACAGTTGCAACAGCGCGTTGGTGAGATTGGTTCCGGTCAGCCCGAACACGTTGACAAAGGCCGGCGGCAGCGCGCCGCCACTATTGAAGAAGGTGTTCAGCAGGTTGGCGACGTTCTGCTGGTTGGCATTGAGGCCGTTGCCGGAGACCGAGCCACCGCTACTGCCGCCGCTGCCTCCGTTGCCTCCGTTGCCTCCGTTTCCGCCGTTACCACCATTGCCAAGCGCCGCGGTGAGGTTGAGCGTCACTTTGTTGCCAGAGGTCGTTACCGTGTCGGTGAAGCCGGCCGGCAGGTTGGTGTTGCTGACGTTCGCCGCAAACGCACCGCTGACGGTGCCCGCCTGCAGGATAGTGTAGCTGTTGGTCATGTAAGTGCCAGCCGCGAACACCGCCTGCACGGTCGCGCTTCCGAGCGTCGCGGTGCCACTGACCATGGCCATCGAAGCGGTCGTGGGGCTGATCTGCACCATGTAGGTCGAGCCCGACGCCAGCGTCAGGCTGCCACTGACATTCATCATGCTGCTGGCGGTGCCCGAGCCCGGAGCGAAGATGCCGCCACTCATCACGGTGGTGGCGCCGACGGTGCCGGTGCCCGACAGCATGCCGCCATTATTGACGGTCATCGTCGAGTTGACGATCGAACCGTTGACCGCGAGATTGCCGGCGTTGACCGACCACGGATTTGCTGCGGCATTGGTGTTGGTCAACGTCCAGGTGCTGGTGCCGACCTTCTGAAACGCGCCGAAACCCTGATATTGCGCCGTCGCGCCGATCTGCGACACGTCGAAGTTGGTCCCCGTGCGCTGCTGCCGCCAAGCTGAAGCAAGTCGCTCCCGGTGCCGATCACCTTGCCGTTGATGGTCGATCCGGATTGTAGCTGAAGCGTGTTGAGCGCCCCGGAGGTAAACGTGATCGCATTGGCCTGCGTCATGCCATTGCCCGACATGCCGCCGGTGATGGTGCCGCTGTTGATCACAGATAACCCGCCACCCATGGCGCCGACAATGCCGGCGCCGCCCGCGCCGGCAGTTGCGGCCGTAAAGCCGATGCAGAACTCCAGCCGCGCCCCCATTGCCCCCGGCGATGAGGCTGCTATTTGTCATGGTCGCGCCGCTCATGGTGAACTGAACGCCGACACCGCCGTCGCCACCATTGCCGCCAGAACCACCATTGGGACTTGCTGCTCCGCCAGCGCCGCCGTTGCCGCCCGAAATGGTCCCGAGCCCGCCATTGGTGCTCATGCCGTTGCCGGTGACGATGGCGCCATATCCGCCGCCACCGCCGCCGCCACCGCCGCCACCGAAGTCACCCGTGGAGGCACCTCCACCGCCGCCTTTGCCGCCGGTCAGACCGGTGACGTTCGCAATCGTGGCCGCGCCCGCGCCGTTACCGTTAAAGCCGCCGCCGCCCTGCCGCCGCCGTTCGAAGTCACGCCATCCCCTCCGTTGGGGTTCATCGCAGTGCCGCCAATACCGCCGGCGACGCTGCTCTGTCCTCCGGGTCCACCCCCGGCGGCTCCCCCACCAGCGCCGCTTGTATTGATCACCGAACCACCCCCGTTACCGGTGAAACCGGTGCCGCCAGCGCCGCCGGGGCTTCCGTTGGCTCCCCCCGCGCCGCCGTCCGCCCACGCCGGCATCGGAGCAAGCGCCGCGAAGATCAGCGCGCCGGTGAGCGCCGTGGCGCACAGCAAAGCAGCGCGACGCGCGACGCGCGGTTCAAAGAAACGCAATTTCATGAAGCTTCCCATTTTTCATGCCGCATCTTCCTGATGCAGCACCCCAACTTCGTAAATCGCTGCCGACGCGCGGGCGTCACGCGTCATCAACCTAAAGTAGTTCACAGCCTAAAGTTGATCGGCTCTGCGGAGTCAAGTGAAAGAAATATCTCGACTGGGTTGGAGCTGTGGTTTGCAGGGACCGTGTCATAAACAACACGCTCGCCGGCGGCATGGTTGCGGATGAAAGCTTCGATGGATCCGCGCGAGTCGGTTTAATTGCGTCTGAGCCGCGTCCGGCAGACGGCTTCGCTGCACCGCATTCAACCGAAAGGCGTTGCAATTCCGGTGGAACCGGCGCACCCTTGTCGTGTTGGTTCAATGACTTCGCCGCTTGTCGGCAGCGAATGTCACATTTCCTCCATCGGGAGGACATCAACGATGCGCTGGAAATTTCGTCCGAGCGGCCACGATCCCCGGCAGATCGATCTGTTGGCCGCGCTCGCCATCGTCATCGCAGTGGTCGCGGTCGGTCACTACATGATCGCACGTCCAAAGCCGCAACAGACGAGTTCCTTCGTCGTGCCGAGCCAATCCGTGCGCTGGTGATCGGAGCATCAGTCTCTCGCGCCAAGGGCGACGAGGAAATCCAGATGTGGGGTGGGCAAAGCGAAAGCGTGCCCACCGACGACTTTACCCAATCGTGGTGGGCACGGCGCACCAGCGCCTTTGCCCACCCTGCATCTTCGGTGAATGCTGGATTGCCTCGTTGACGCTCGCAATGGCAGGCAGAGCGCTCAGCGGAACCAGAAGAAGCCGAAGCCCCGCTGCTGCTGCGATTGCTGCGGCTCGATCGCTGCCGGTGGGCGAGGCGCGCGCACCCGCCGTGGCTTGGACGGCGGCGTGTCGGTCGAAGAAACCGTCTCCGGGACGGCCGGACCATCGTCGGGCAATCGCACCGATAGCAGCAGATTGGATTCGTGGGCGCGCCAGCGATAGCCGATGCCGAAATCCATCGGCTGGGCGCGGCGGAACAGCTCGGCATAGGATTCCTGATACCGCCCCGTGAATTCCGCGATCGGGCCGGCATAGCGTCCGAACGGGAAGAGGCGCCACTTCTTCGGATTGTAATACGCCAGCGGAATTCCGGAATCGTCCTGGATGACGGTTGCGCTGTTGTTGAGAATGAAGTCGCGCACCACGGTGAAGTTGCCGGAGTGCATGAGGTAGGATGCGCTCTTGACCAGGCTGTTGCCCGGCGCAAGGGTTGCGCAGAATTTCAAAAAGCCGCTTGCCCGCGCGCCGGAATTCGAGAGGTCGGTCGAGAAGTAATACAGTGTCTTCTCCACGCCATCGCCGCCGGCAAACACGATCCGTAGCCCCCGAACAGCGTTCGCGCCTGGATTCTCGCCCGCGAAATACGCCGCTCCCTTGTCATCGAGCGCGACCGCGCTGACGTTTCGTATGGTTTTCCCCGAACGCGCCAGGAACACGTAAAGAAGGGGCAGCGTGCCGGAAACCTGGCCTTCATGCAGGTCCACCTTCATCTTTTTGGTGATGAAGAATGAAAAGCTCAGGATCGAGCTCAGCGAATGCTCGACGTTGTAGAGCGCGGCGTAAATGCCGCCGCGCGGCAATCTGGTGAGATCGGGCACCGATCCCGGAGGCTCGAGCGCACTGAGCACATAGGTCGAGGCCTTCGCGTAAAAGGCGTCGGCGTAGAGGAAGTCCGGACCCGAAAACATGTAGAACATGGTCGGCTTCGGCGCGGCGAGGTTAGCCTCCGACCACGCCCGTATCCTTGAAAGCTGGTGCGCTTCGAGCTGCGCGAATGCCTGGTCGAAAAATCTGGCGTGGTGCTGCCATGAAGGATCCTTCGTCAGCGGCATCAGCGGTGAATCCGCCGACGGCAGCATTCCGGCGAGAAAACGCGCGGTATCGTCGGCGCTGACGCCGTCGGCTGCGCGCGCGGGCGCCAGCGCAGTTGCAAGCAACATTGCAACGGCTACCGTCGCGAACTTCAGCGCACGGAACATCTCTATTCCTGACCCGAGGTATGGGCTGTCAAAGGGGTCATCCTGCCCGCATCATCTCGTTTGCGGAACACCGCGTGGATCAGAAGACCGGAAACCATGGTAAGTGCGCCAAGTAAAGACTGCAGCGGCCGTTCAACTGCCAGATGATACATCATGAAAAGGGTCACCAGCACGAAGAGCGCAGGGGTCACCGGATAGCCCCACGCGCGATATGGCCGCGGCAGGTCGGGCCGCGTGATGCGCAGCTTGATGAGGCCGAGCACGGTGAAGAGCGAGCAGAACAACAGCGCAAACTGGATGAAATCCAGCACCTGCTCGAAGCTGCGGGTAAAAAGCATCAGGGTGGCGACTGCGAGCTGAAACAGGATCGCATAGCGCGGCGCGCCCTCGCCAGTCCTGCGGGCGAATATCGCAAGCGCTGGAATGTCCTCGCCCATCGTCATCATCACACGCGGGCCGATCCACATCATCGCACTGATCGATGACACGAGCCCGATGCAGATCATCGCGCTGACGATACGGCCGCCGGTCTCGCCGAAGATATAGCTGCCGGCAATCCGCGCGACATCGATTTGCCCGGCAAGAGCCTCGATCGGCGCGGTGTGGAGAAACACCGCGTTCAGCGCAACATAGAGCACGAGCACGATGGAGGTTCCACCCAATAGCGCACGCGGCAGATTCTGCTCGGCGTTTCGCATTTCACCGATGATATAGGTCGCAGCGTTCCACCCCGAGAACGAGTACATCACGAAGACGAGGCCGATCGCAAACGGAGCGCTGGTGACATAACCGAGATCAGCCATGCGCGGCACAAACGAGACCGGCTGCGGCGTGCCGATCGCCGTTCCCGCGATCAGGAACGCAACGATCAGCGCGACCTTCAGGATGGTCGAGATCAGCTGAAAAGTGCCGGAATGCCTGATCCCGGTAAGTTGCACGAGCGAGACGAGCCACACGGCGGCAAGCGCAAGCGCGAGCGGCGGAACGCCGGGCAGGACATTCTTGGCATACTCCCCCAAGGCCATGGCCGCGAGCGCCACCGGTGCGGCAAAGCCGACAGTTGCCGACACCCAGCCCGCCACGAATCCGAAAGCCGGATGCCAGGCGCGGCTGAGAAAATTGTACTCCCCGCTCGAGCGGGGAAACATCGCGCCGAGTTCGCTGTAGGAGAACACGCCGCATAACGCGACGATGCCGCCGACGCTCCACAGCAACAGGATTGCAAAGCCCGAAGGGATGTCCTTGACCTGGAAACCGAGGCTGGTGAAAACGCCGACACCGATCATGTCGGCCACGACGATGGCGGTAGCTACGACCACCGAAACGGTGGATTTACCGGGAAGCCGGGGGGGCCAAGCCGCACCTGTCGTTTCCGTTGCCACCATTTCCGTCCGCTTTTCGACCCGCATGTGAAACTGTTTTCATCGTGCCGGCCGATTCCAGCCAATTCAAGAACGGTTAACGAACACTGAAGGGCCGCGCGCTTTGGTGTCAAAATACCTTTTATTGACCTTATACCCGACAAAGACGGCCCAACCCACAATCAGGACACGATTTCGTGCTGTCCAAGGCTCTTCGGGAATGGGGAAAAATTCCCGGAATATTAACGTCACCGCAACTCATGCTGGCTGACATAGGCCGGTCGTCGGTGGCTGGGGCAAGGGGTGGATGGTCGGGGCAAAACCGAGATCTACGATGCCTGAGCGCGTGGGCCTGGCAAAATTGCCGGGCGCCATGCGCTGCGTGCTTTCGCGCTCATCTCAGCTTCGGTTCGCATCGCACCCTCTGTTTTGGATCGTCGCCCTGGCAGCGTTGATTCCGCTGTCGTTTGTCCTCGTCGAGAGCGGACAGGCGCCGAGCGCCGGCGCGCTTGCGGCTAATGCGCAGCAAACGGCTGGCGACAGCTTCGACGATCGTTTCTGGAAACCGCAGTTTCGGGATCGCTTTCCGACGCCCGCCGAAAGCCTGCCGCAGCGGCTGGCCGCGACGGCCGACGCGCAGAAGTCGCGCACCGCCGTGCAGGCGCCACCTTATCGCGTTGCTTCCCTCGCACCGACAGTGCCGTACCAGCGCAGCCTTCACGAGGAGCAGACCGCCCTGGTGGGGCTGAAATCGTCGGCCTTCCCCTATTTCGGCAATAACCCGCGCTCCGACGAACCATTCCTGAACATCATCAAGGGCGAGCGCCGCGGCCACCGCAGCTACTCGGGGCGGGTCTACTGGCAGGACGAGACCTACAACGACAACCGCGTGCTGATGCACGTGCCCGAAACTTTCGACATCCGAAAACCCGGCGTCATCGTCGTGTTCTTCCATGGCAACGGCGCAACGCTCGAGCGCGACGTGCGCGACCGGCAGCTCGTTCCGCGACAGGTCTCCGAGTCCGGGATCAACGCCGTCCTGCTGGCGCCCCAGCTTGCGGTCGACGCCGCCAATTCAAGCGCCGGCAAGTTCTGGCAGCCGGGCGGGCTCAAGCGCTTCGTGGATGAATCGGCCAATCATCTGGCCAAGCTCTATGGCGACCCGAGCGCTGCCAAGACTTTCGCGAACATGCCGGTCATCCTGGTCGGCTACAGCGGCGGCTTCCTGCCGACCGCGTGGAGCCTGGAAGTGGGCGGTCTCGGCAATCGCGTGCGCGGCGTGGTCCTGCTCGATGCGGTCTACGGCGAACTCGACAAGTTCGCTTCCTGGATCGCCAGTAACCGCTCCGGCGTTTTCGTGAGTTCGTATACTCGCTACACCCAGCGGCACGATCAGGATTTGATGCGGATTCTACGCGACAAGGGCATCGGCATCTCGGAGGATATGGATCGACCCTTGCGTCCCGGCAGCGTCGTATTCGTCAGGACCCCCGATGGGGTCACCCATCGCGATTACGTCACCCATGCCTGGACTGACAGGCCACTGAAGGAAGTGCTGGTCAAAATGGCGTCGACGCCGGCGCTCACGCGGATTGCCTCGACCGGCACGGAACCATCTTCAAGCCGGTAAGATCAATCGCACATCACGCCGGAGCTCTGGCGAGCCGCTGCGTCGAAATCGCCGTCGCCAGCGCGAGCACAACAAAGGCCATTCCTGCATAGCCGATGCCGTGGAGAAGTTCACGCGCATAGAGAAGCCCACCGATCGCAGAGCCGATGGCCTGTCCGATATAGAGCACCGAGGTATTGAGCGACACCGATGCCGATGCCAGCGCCGGCGCCGCGCTGACCAGCCGTACCTGCTGCATCGAATTGCTTGAGGCGAATCCCAATCCCCACACCGCAACTGAACCGGCCATCATCGGATAGACGCCTGCGCTCAGCGCCCATCCGGCGATCCCGCTCAGCACCAGCAAAATGCAAAGCACCGAGGTGCGGTAGCTTCCCCAGGAATTGACGATACGGCTGGCAATGGCGATCCCGATGAAACCGCAGACGCCGTAGATCGCAAATACCAGTCCCACCGCATCCGGACCAACATGGGTCAACTTCGCCAGCAACGGCCCCATATAGGTGAACACGGCGAACTGCCCGGACATCAGAAGGGTCGTAATCGCCAGCAACACGACGATCGCACGGTTGCGTGCGACGTCAGTCCAGGTACGCAAATCCACCCGCGATCCCAGCAAACCGGTCGGCAGCCGCCAGACCAGCAAGACAAGGCCCAACGCGGCGATCAGGCCGATGCTGCCGTAGGCGGCGCGCCAACCGTAGCGGCTGGTCATGAATGTGATCAGCGGCAGGCCGACCGCTGCCGCAAGCGACCAGCCGACAAACACATAGGCAATCGTGCCACCACGCTTTTCCGGCGAGACGATCAGAGCCGCGGTGCCCGCAGCCTGCGGCGTGTAGAGGGCACCCACGGCGAGCATGATCAGGCGGATGATCATCAGCGTCGTGTAACCGGGCGCCAATGCCGAAGCGGCATTGCCAAGCGCAAACACCGCCAGCGTCACCGCGAGCAGGCGTCGGCGGTCGATCGAACTCGTCAGCCATGCTGTCAGTGGTGAACCGACGCAAAGCATGACCGCGCCAAAAGTGATGAGCAGCCCCGCGGTGTGGACCGTCACGCCGAGATCAGACGACAGTTCGATCAACATTCCCGCCGGTGCCAGTACCGAACAGCCCGTGACCAGGTTCCCAAACATCAGTGCGGTCGGCGCAAAGCGGCGGTGGACGGGAATGTCAGGGGGCGGATTTTTCATGCAAATGCATCTAGGCTGAAAAGCCGCGCTTTGAAAGGGTCAGCCACGAATGATTTTCCCGTCGCCACCGAACTCGCCTGGAACGGCAGGATTTTCTTTTCGATCGCGATTGCACGACCCGAATCGCCTGCTATATCGCTTTTTCCCGCTTACCTGCGCTCGTTCGCAGGAGTGAGCCACAGGAGACGAGCATGCCAGACAAGAATCCGCCTGCGTCGGGATTTCAGTACAGCCTTACGAACTTGAAGCCGGCCGAACCCCTCCACAAGATTACCCTCACCTTTCCCGACGGCGCCAGGCGCGAGTATCCGAAAGACGTAACCGGGCTCGATATCGCCAGGGGTATCTCACCCTCGCTTGCCAAGCGCACGGTCGCGATGGTGCTCGACGGCGAGGTGACCGATCTCACCGACGCAATCGATCATGACGTAAAGATCGAATTCATCTCGCGCGAGGAGCCGCGCGCGCTGCAATTGATCAGGCATGACGCCGCCCATGTGCTGGCCGAAGCCGTGCAGTCGCTGTGGCCGGGAACGCAGGTCACGATCGGCCCGGTAATCGAGAACGGCTTCTATTACGATTTCTTCCGCAACGAGCCGTTCACGCCGGAGGATTTTGCGGGAATCGAGAAAAAGATGCGCGAGATCATCGCGCGCGACAAACCCTTCACGAAACAGGTTTGGGATCGCGAAAAGACCAAGCAGGTGTTCCGCGACAAGGGCGAGAACTTCAAGGTCGAGCTGGTCGACGCCATTCCCGGCGACGAGCCGATCAAGATCTATTTCCAGGGCGACTGGTTCGACCTGTGCCGCGGCCCGCACATGACCTCGACTGGCAAGGTCGGCAATGCGTTCAAACTGATGAAGGTGGCGGGAGCATACTGGCGCGGCGAATCGAACAATCCGATGCTGACGCGCATCTACGGTACGGCTTTCGCCAAACAGGAAGAGCTCGACGCCTACCTCAAGCAGATCGAGGAAGCCGAAAAGCGCGACCACCGCAGGTTGGGACGCGAACTCGATCTGTTCCACTTCCAGGAGGAAGGCCCCGGCGTGGTGTTCTGGCATCCGAAAGGCTGGACCATCTTCCAGGCGCTGATCGCCTATATGCGCCGCCGCCTGACCGGCGACTATAGCGAGGTCAACGCGCCGCAGATCCTCGACAAGGTCTTGTGGGAAACTTCCGGCCACTGGGACTGGTACCGCGAGAACATGTTCGCGGCCCAATCCGCGGGCGACGAAGCCGAGGACAAGCGCTGGTTCGTGCTGAAGCCGATGAACTGTCCCGGCCATGTGCAAATCTTCAAACACGGCCTGAAGAGCTATCGCGATCTTCCTCTACGCCTTGCGGAATTCGGCGTGGTGCACCGCTACGAGCCTTCGGGCGCGATGCATGGGCTGATGCGGGTGCGCGGCTTTACCCAGGACGACGCGCACGTATTTTGCACGGAAGCGCAGCTGGCCGAGGAGTGCCTGAAGATCAACGATCTGATCCTGACCACCTATGCCGATTTCGGTTTCGAGGGCGAGCTCACCGTCAAACTCTCGACCCGTCCCGAAAAGCGCGTCGGCACCGACGAGATGTGGGATCACGCCGAGCGCGTGATGGCGACGGTACTCAGCGAGATCGAAGCAAAAAGCCACAATCAGCGCATCAAGACCGCGATCAATCCCGGCGAAGGCGCTTTCTACGGTCCGAAATTCGAATACGTGCTGCGCGACGCCATCGGCCGCGACTGGCAATGCGGCACGACGCAGGTCGACTTCAATCTGCCGGAGCGGTTCGGCGCGTTCTACATCGATGCCGACGGTTCGAAGAGAGTGCCGGTCATGGTGCATCGTGCGATCTGCGGCTCGATGGAGCGTTTCCTCGGAATTCTGATCGAGCACTACGCCGGCAATTTCCCGCTTTGGCTGGCGCCAATCCAGGCCGTGGTCACCACCATTACCTCGGAAGGCGATGAGTACGCCAAGGTGGTCGCAGCCGCAGCGCGGCACGCAGGCCTTCGCGTCGAAATCGACCTGCGCAACGAGAAGATCAACTACAAGGTCCGCGAGCATTCGCTGGCGAAAATCCCGGCACTGCTCGTGGTCGGCAAGAAGGAAGCCGAGACGCACACGGTCTCGATCCGCCGGCTCGGCAGCGACGGACAAAAGGTATCGCCAACCGGTGAGGCGATCGCAGCGCTCGTCGAGGAGGCCACGCCGCCGGACATCAAGCGGGCGAGAGCTGCGGATTAGGCAGCCTTTTGTCGCCCGAGCTTGATCAGGGATTCGGCGGGAATGCCAAGTCCCTCGTGTAATCGCCTGATCATATTGAGCGTGAGCTCGCGCCGCCAATTCAGCACTTCGTGCACGCAATTCCGGCTGCCTATATAGGGTATGAGATCGCGGGGTTGCAGGCCGCCCTGCTCCATGTGGTACCTTATTGCTTCAACCGCGTCCGGCAGATCGAGGGGATAGTGCTTTCGTTCCCAGGCCTCCACCAGCGTCACCAGCACATCGAGCCGATCGCCCTCTGGCGAATTGCGTCGGGCATTCATTAGTCCCTCGATCTCCCTGAGAACACGGCGATAGTCACGACGTGACTTGATCGGAGCTATATCCAGCAGAAATTTTCTCACTCTCGGGGCGTTACTCATACTGTTCAAATTTGCTTCCTCTCATTGTGCAGCTTATCTACTTTGTGGTGGAGAAATCTCCAAATTAGGATTTGCTCGTGCCCGATGCCCTCGAACTTTTGAAAACCCGCCGCTCGGTCAAACCGCGCGAGATGACTGCTCCCGGCCCCTCGCCTGCCGAGCTTGAGACCATTTTGACGATCGGCGCACGTGTACCCGATCACGGCAAGCTGGCGCCATGGCGCTTTATCATTTTCGAAGGTGACGCTCGCGAGCGCGCGGGAGAAATAATTGCCGGAGTATTCGCACGGAAGAATCCCAACGCCTCGCCTGCCGAGATCGATCTCGAGAGACGTCGCCTTACCGACGCGCCCCTGGTGATCGGCGTCGTCAGCTTCACAAGACCGCATCCCAAGGTGCCGTCGTGGGAACAGGAATTGTCGGCAGGCGCCAGCGCGATGAACATCGTTACCGCTGCGACGGCGCTGGGCTTTGGCGCATGCTGGCTGACGGGCTGGTTTGCATTCGATCGCGACGTGCTCGAAGGCCTTGGCCTGAAGGCGGACGAAAAACTCGCCGGCTTCATCCATATCGGGACGCCATCGAAACCGAGCGAAGATCGTCCGCGCCCGGCGTTGTCGGATATCGTCACGCGATTTTAGAAGAGACCCTGATCCCCGAGAGCTTGCATACACTATCGCGCGACGACCTCGACCTCGCCGTCAACGCCGTTGACGACATTGAATGCGCGCTCATACACCTTGCCTTCGTTCTTGGCGATGGCGCGATACTCGCCCTCGGACAGAACGACACGGGGAAATGCACCAATCAATTCCTTGATAACGTCGCCGCCCGGCGTGATCACGGACCACGCCGTGTTCGCCAGCGCCTCGCCGCCGCGATCGCTCACCAGCTTCAGTGTGATCACCGCCGCGCGGTGGGTAACGATCACGTCGGTAAGCTTGCCGGCCTGCACTCGAATGTCCGAACGGACCACGGAATTGGCGTCGCCGTAGTTGGAAATGATGTAATAGACGCCTTCCGGCAGCAAAACGACATCGCCAGCGGCAACGTTCGGCAGCAGCGAGGCGCGTTCGCCGATTTCGAACTGGCTGCCCTTGTAGATCGAAAACGAAATCTGGTTCTGCGGAATCCTGGATGTCCCGACGCGACCTTCGATGCGAAGGCCGCCGGCCGGAAGCAGGAAGGATTCACGGGCAGTCTCGGCTTTCAGTGTCACGGGACGTACGGCGCTGACCAGTCCGAGAGCGACGTGGATGACGTAATTGCCAGGCGCCAGCACGAGATTCGGCGTCGCTCCGCGATCTTCGCGAATCAATTTGAAATTGCCGGTCTCGTCGGGACGGTCGGAGAACACTCGCCACACAAGGCCGCCGGTGATCGCGGGCAGGTCCTTGCCGAAGCGCGCAGTCAGCGCCAATACGGCCTGATTAGGTGTCGCTGCGCCGGCTGGCGGGACGACGGGGGGCAAGGCTGCAACGGGTGGCTGCGTCAACGGTGCAGGGAGATTAGGGATCGATGCCGGGCCCGAGGGCGGCGCCAAATTCATCGCCGGCCCCGCCGGCGGTTCGGGCACCGGTACAGGCGGTACCGGCGGCGGACGATCGCTAAATAGCTGGGCCGAAACGGTGGCCGGAAGCGCAGCCAGCAACGCCACGGCAAGCGCAACCGCCAAGCGCGGATGCCCCCGGCGCCTGGATTCGCTCTTCCCCTGCCCTAGCGTGGTCATGGCGCATGCTTTTCACCGAAAACGCGGCAAATTCAAGCCTGCAGATGGCAGACGGCTCGCCAGGAACCGGGGGCGACCTCTTGATGTTACTGCGCAGGGCGCCGCGGTCGGGTTAAAATCATCGCCGCAACCGCGGCATAAACCATGCTTGTCGTGAGGTCTGGCGGGATTCGGTCGCAGCTTGTAGCCTCCTGCCTACAGGAGATTGCCGGACGTGCTGGAGAATTTGATCGGAAGGGGCCAAAACGGCTCCGAAGGCCGGGATAAAATAGGGCTCGGCAGCATCCGCCGGCCCATTATCGGGCTTGCGCTTGGCGGCGGTGCGGCGCGCGGATTCGCCCATATCGGAATCGTCAGAACGTTGATTGCCCACGGCATCGTCCCCAACGTCGTGGTCGGCACCTCGATCGGAGCCGTGGTCGGCGGAGCCTATGCCGCGGGCCATCTCGATAAGCTGGAGGAATGGGCACGCGGCCTGCAACCGAGAAGCGTCCTGGGTTATCTCGATATCCGCTTGAACGGCTCGGGCCTGATCGGGGGCGACAAGCTCGCCGCGCAGTTGGAGGCGGCGATGGGGCAGACCCTGATCGAGGATCTGCCGCTCAAATTTGCTTCCGTGGCCACGGAAGTCCGTACCGGCCACGAAATCTGGCTTACCCACGGCCGCATGGTTGATGCGCTGCGCGCCTCCTATGCGCTCCCTGGAATCTTCTCGCCCGTACTTGCCGGAGACCGCTGGCTGGTTGACGGTGCGCTGGTCAATCCGGTGCCGGTATCGGCGGCGCGGGCGCTGGGCGCAGAAATCGTAATCGCCGCCAACCTCTCCAGCGACATATTCACCCATTCGACGACGATCTATTCCCATGGCGCATCGGCAGCGGCGAAAGCCGCGGCCGAACCTGCGCCGGCCAGGCGGGGCTTTGGCAAATTCTTTTCCGCCGAGCGTGCCGTGAAGCGGGAATTCTTCGGCGGCGGAGGCCGACCCGGCATCTCGTCCATCATGGTCGATGCGTTCAACATCATGCAGGACCGCATCACCCGCGCGCGATTGGCGGGCGATCCGCCCGATCTTTTGATATCGCCACGGGTCGGCCAGATCGGCTGGTTCGACTTTCACCGCGCCGATGACCTGATCGCGCATGGGGCGCGCGCCGCCGAGCGCGCCATCGTCTCCATCCAGGAGGCCATCCACGTGCTCGCACCGGGTTCCGACGTGGATGTTTCCGTCAACAAGGTGCCCTGATCGCCAATCGGCGGCAACGCTTCAGGCGGTCTTGATGTAATCGCGCAGCGCTTCCTGTTCGTGCTCGTATTCCCGCACCCGCCACTTAACAACGTCGCCGATCGAGATCAGGCCGACCACCCTGTCGCCGTCGAGCACCGGCAAGTGCCGGAATTTTCCGAGCGTCATCATCTCCATGATCGCTGCAACGGTATCTGACGGCTTGCAGCTGATTACCTTGCGCGTCATCACCGCGCTGACGGATTCGTCGAGCACGCCGGCACCGCGTTCGCCCAGCACGCGCACGATATCGCGCTCCGACAGGATGCCTTCGATGCGGCCCTCGCGCATGACCAATACGGCGCCGATCTTCCGTTCTCCGAGCATTTTGATGGCGGAGGAAAGCTTCGCCTCCGGCTCCACGCTCTGAACATTGTGACCCTTGGTGTCGAGAATTGCACGTACCGTCATTGTCGTCTCCTTCAAGCCAATCGCGCGCTCACAAACCGGGCGCGGTCTTCCTTGCTCTTTAAGTCTTCAAACAACAGTTGAGCGCCGGTTTCGTTCTCGGGCGCGTTTGGCGGTCGCGGCTTTGAAGCCCCGTCCACGGGCTTCGCCCGTGCCGCATGTTGGCAAGATGATGAATGAAAACGTGCCGACCCGCAAGCAACGATGATCAGTTGGTCGATCGATGATCCTGCGAGGACGCATCTGCAGCACGAGACGCCGCGCGCGGGATCGGATCAAACAACGAAAACAGCAACAGGCCGGCAAGAAAGCCGCCAATATGTGCCTGCCAGGCCACGCTGCCGCCATCCGTGCCGATCGCAATTGATGCGACGCCGAAGATGATGTTGATTCCAAACCACACGACAAGGAAGCCGAGCACGCGCCTGTCACGCAACGCCCGCGTCAGGGGCAGCGCCGGCACCTCTGCGGCGGCCTGCGCGTCGCCGCGGTTGAACGACAGGAAACTACCTCTAACGAAGGCAAATCGAATTGCCGCCGCCATCGTGCCCGAAACCGACGCGGAGGCGCCGATCATCGGCGCCACCGCGTGCTCGTGGGTGATCAGATGCGCCAGCGCGCCCGCAGCCGCTGTCACCGCCATGAATACGAAGAACCGGACTGCGCCAAAGCGGCGCGCCAGTGCGCTGCCGAACGGCAGCAGCCACAATACATTGAAGGCGATGTGGCTCAGATTGGCGTGCAACAGCGAATAGGTCACGAAGGTCCAGACCTTGGCGCCCTCGCCGCCCGGGAAATCAATCGCCAGCAAGGTGGAGTCGTAGCGCTTCGGGATGAAGCCAAAGACATCGATCATCCAGTTATCGAGATCGGGGGGCAGCAGCACGCGCAAATGGATGACCGCCAAGAGGGCTACGTAGGCGGTCAGGGCGGCCGGAAGCGTCAAAAGCGGCTCGCGCGGGGACGAAAGCGGCTCTTCCGGCGGGATTTCGGACTGGGATTCCAAGGATGCCAACCTCAAGGAGGCTCTTGCGAGCGATCCGGCCCCATTAAAGCGTTTCCAGCCGCAGTGGAAGGCACTTCGCACAGGCCCCAGACCAAAGGCATGCGATCCCGAACGCCATCGTTCAACCGACGAGATGAAGGCTCAGCGAACACGGCGCACCAGAACGGTGCTGGTAACGGCGCCGTTTTCTGTTTGTGAGCGCGCGTCACAAAGAACCTGATCTCAGGCGCCAGACTATCCCGGCCACGACGGCAACGGCGAGAATGATCCAGACGATCAGGTGAAATTGTCCGTATCCGCCGTAGCCCCATGGCTCCATTCCGAACATGATCCATCCTCCGGTTCCCTTGGCCCGCCGCATCGCGAGGACGTCCAGGCGGCCGATCGCCGCCCCTCCTCGGACACTTATCGAACCTTACTCGGCGATCGCAGTGGGCGCACCCAACCTGAATGCGCTGGCCGGGCCCGGGGCCGGCCGGGCTTAAATCCCAAATTCGGAAAATCTCAGCAAGAACAACCGAGGGAGAGCCCTGAGAAATTCCTCAGCTCCCCGTCCCTGATCACGAATTTTGTCTAAACAATTGGCCACGTATCATGAAAAACAATGGAACGAAGTAGGATTTGTCTAAGCCACATCGGGGATGTGCAGGCACGATCCGCGACGCCCTCGACATCATCGCCATCGTCGGCGTTGCGGCCGGCGCCGTGTGTGTCTTCGTGCTGGCTGTCGCACTCGCGGTGTCGTCGAGTGATCGACGCCGGCCGCGTCCACGACGAACTCGATACGGAAAATGAAAATGACGTTTACCCGCGTCCCCTTAAAAAGGGAGCTCCTTAAAAGCAAAACCCCCGGCGGTCGACCGGGGGGTTCGCTTATTCGTTCAGATTCGCAGTCCGACCACCCACAGCTCACAAGTGTGAAAGGACACAGTGAACATGAACGATAATATACGCACTCGCGCGACCGCCGACAAGAGTC